>JAWBMQ010000010.1:0-10199 GCA_038828875.1 Candidatus Woesearchaeota archaeon | reverse complement strand
AATATTTATAATATCCGGTTTTAAAGAATACTCCATTTTTAGGTAAATTTATTTGAAAGTTATAGATTTTAACATTATTTAATTTATCTCTTAAAGTTAAAGATAAATTATAAACTCCTGAAACAAGCAAGAATTCATTCAAACTCGTATTTAATTCATAATCAGATCCTAATTGACTTCTTACCATTTCAATTTTAGAATTATAATCACGAATTGCTAGTTCACTAATATCCTCTCTACTTTCATATTTCATCCTAAATATGGGTTTTTCAATATAATTAAAAATACCATCTGTTTCTAAGGAAAAATTATCTAAAATTTTATAAGAAGATAATCCTGATTCTTTCTTACCAGATGGTAAAAATAATTTTATAGGAGTAATTTTTCCTTCAGCAACAACCCAATCTTCATTAGAAATATTTAAAATTAATTTTAATGCATAATAAGAAAATTGCTTATTAGGAGCTGTATAATAATAAATTAAAGATACTATCAAATTATTGACTAAAGGCTCATCAGGATCGATCACTATTATTGATTTTATTTCTGAAGCTACTGTAGTACCTTCCTTAACTATAACACTCAAATTTGTTAAATTAATAAAATCATTAATATTTCTCAATGAATACTTTTTTCCAGGCAAACCGGCAGCAATATTAGGCAAAGAGTTATTAATATCTAACAAATTATAATTAAAAGTATACGTTTGATCATTATTATCAAAAATTAGATCATAATCAAAAATTCCATAATTCTTTCTATCTTTTACATAATTTCTTAAATCTTCGATAGATTTATAATAAAATTTATTAACAAATTTTACATGTTTAGGTAAAGCAGTACTATTATCAAAAACACCTCCTGAATTAAAAATACATCTTCTAAATCCTTCTTGTTTATTCCCCGATTGACCAAATAATTCTGCAATTCTAGAAATATTAAAATAAGGATTTTCCTCGCTCAAATAACGAATATCATTTTTATTGAACATAAAAGGAACTAAATCAAATTTCTGAGGCTCTGAATCAATATCTAAATTATAAATTGAACAATCTACTAAAACAGGATCTTTTGGAACACAAACTCCCAAATTACTTGCTTTGCTTGGATAAAGTGCATATGATGAATTAATTTCAGAAATCATCCTCCATTCACATTCAAAAGGTAAACAAACATTTTCTAAACATGCTGTTTTAGTATTATAATCATAACAATTTCTTACATTAACGCAGGATTTATAATAATATAATAAACCATATGATTTTGTCAATGGTAAATCTTTACACTTATCGGCAAAATAAGTACCAAAAGCTAAAAAAGGACCTGAACAAAATTGTGATTTTATATCATATTTATTTACATTTTGATATGCTGTTAAATTTACAAAATAAATATTTGATAAGAAATATGGATTCGTTTTATTTTGTAAATATTTTGAAAAAGAAGCATTATATCCTGTATTATTTATATAAGTTCCATTTTGACAAGTCCATTCATTAGCATAAGAAATATCAGTATAATTTAAAACAAATTTTAATACTTGACCTGGTACTTTATCGTACCAAAATCTTTTTACACATCCGTAATCAAAGGATAATGATTGCGAATTTGTTTTAGAGGTTTTATTCACAAAAGGCTTTTCCCATAGTGCTGTAACACTCACTTGACCAGGAAATATAGTTATTGTTTTTGTTTGATTTCTAATTCCTGCATAATCCAACAAACCCAAATCATTTAAATTTACAGTATATTCATATTCTGATCTGCTGTGATTTGATTCAACCAAATCCGCAATAATAAACGATCTATCTATAAAAATCATATCTATTGAAAAGCCTAATACATAAGGAGAACATTTAAATTTCCATCGAATTGTTAAATTTCCGTCATTATCAATACTTAAATTGATATTTTCAGGAGTTACTTCTTGCTTCAAACAAGATTTTTCTTGTAAAGTAACATTTAATTCTGTAATTGCACAATTGCTATTAAAAGTAATTATTTTTGGCAAATAATCTTCATGCTCAAATAAAATTTTCAAAGGAACTGGATAAGTATCATTACATGGAAGTCTTTTTAATTCATAAGTACCATTAAATGAAATATTTTTAAATTTATAATCAGAAAACCAAGTTGATGGTCTTAATTGCTCTAAGCCTAAAACGGTTATTCTAATTCCGTTTAAACGCCTATTAGAATTATCAGTAACATAACCTAATAAATTAACATTACCATTTGTATTCAAATTTATAATATATGGTAAAGGATTTGTAGATGAATCTGAAAAATTGACATTTTGAATAGTTTTTCTTATAAAGAAGGGATTTGAATATTGATGATTTACTTCGAAAGAAACATTTTCTAATAAACTTAAATTGAAATAGCCAAAATTAAACTTTCCCTGATTATCTGTATATTGAAACATATTAAAATAACCAAAAATTACATTTACATCTATATTTTTCAAACCAGTTGTTAGATGAGTAATGGTACCTTCTAATTTTCTATAGTTTCCTGGCACGTTTAAAACAATATTTATTGGATATGTAGATCCAAGAACTTTCGTAAGATCAAAATTATTGCTATAATTAAAAAGATCATGTAACACGGTAAAATTATAATGTCGTCTAGGAATTAACATCCTTACAATACCCTCATCATTTGTAGTTACTAAAAATTCAGAATTAGCATTTAAATCATTTATCTTAAAAACTAAATTTTTTCCTTTATCTAATGTACCACTATAATTTATCGTAACATTTATTGTTAGATCTAAAGGATTTTCACAAGGAATTAAACTGGGCCCATTAAAACAACAATATTTTTCTTCATTGAAATGCATGATTTGACCATAACAAACACCATATACTTTATTTCTATTAGCATTAAAATAATCTCTATTATTGTTAAGTGCCTCTTTGACTGGATTATTGAGTTCCTCAAATAACAATTCTTTCAGCGGCTTATTAGTTTGTCCTATTTCAGGCAAAGATAATGGAATTGGAACTGAACTACACCGAATTCCTAAATTAGTTAATATTGTACCCCCTCTAGATTCTACTAAATAAATATAATTTTCATAAGTAGGAATATTCAAAACAGGATATCCTAAACAAATTGAAGTTTTTGAAATACCGCAAAATAAAGAAGAACTTGAACAATTACCAAATAAAAAAACTTGAGATAAATTTTCTTTTGCATCACAAACTAAAGAAACACCTAAAACTGTTGATAATATATCACTTAAACTATCACAGGTTTTATTACAATCAGAATCCAATAATCCACAATTATTAGCTACACAATAATCATAATACTGTTTAGCATCATTTAAATTTTTTGATACATAAATGCTAGGAACACTACCTCCTGCAATAACGTTTAAATCATCTTTTGTTATAAGTCTATCGTTACATATCGAATTTGTAGTTACATTGCAAACTCTTCCTAATTTATTTCCTAAGACGGAATTTGGATTATTACAAGTTCTACATTCATTATCAAAACTACATTTTTGACAATAAAAAACAAAAGCATCATAATTTCCATCATTATATAATTTAGTTAAATTAACAAATATTTTTTTATTTGTTTCATCACAATAATAAAAACCATCGTTAATATTTACATTTATACAATCAGAAACAGAATTTTTATGCTCACAATAATCATCAACAGGTACACAATTACCCAATGCATCACAAGTAAATCCATTATCACACAAACCTAAGTGTGGTTGATTTTTAACTAAATTCCAATCTTCATTAGAAAAAGAACAAATACTTGTGCTACAATTAAAAGTATAATATTTTCTACATGGCTTTTGACATAAACTTTCTTTATTAACTAATCCTGAAACAATACTTGAAACTCTACAATCAGCTAACTTATTTTCTAATTTAGGCATAATTATTGTTAATTCTTCAACAGGTTCTAGTATTCTAGTAATAGAACTCATAAACTCTCGACACAACACATTTACAGTAAATTCTTTTTCATTATTACTTGTCATATCACTAATTGATTTTTGACTATATATAGGAACAATAGCTTCAAAGGAATCAGATAATGAATTATATAATAATTGAAAGGAGGCATAATAAAATGAAGTGGATACTGCTCCAATTATTGACCCTGTACATCCTGATATATCTCCTTTTCTTAAAATTATTTTTAATTTTGTTATTGGATCAAGAAACCTAAAAGGAGGAACGTTAACTACATAAGTATCTATATTTGAGGAAAAATATTCTGAAAAAGAATTCGTAGCATATTTAGGTAAATTTACAACAAAATTAACATTGCCTGAATACATTTCTGAAGGTTTTGGAATTTTTGCTGTTGCGGAATCAGTATCACTTTTTACAAAAACTTGTCCTCGTTGGGAGCCTATAACATACGTTATAAAAAAACCATCTTTAAGTTCATCAGGAGGAATCCCTTGAAAATTAAAAGTAACTTCCCAATTGTTTTGTTTCTTCATTACTACATTAAAAAGATCTAATAACTCTATTTTATCTATATTTTCTCTAAGAGTATATTGCATTTCTTGAAAATAATCATCATATCCACTTTTAGTTATTTTTATTTTTAATTTTATTGTTCTACTGATTTGATCACATTTTTTTGGAATAAAATAATTTAAAGAATATTGAGATGAAGATATAACTTGATTATTTACGGTATATAATATATTCCCTGTGTTTTCTTCTATCTGAAAATACTCCAATAAAGTACCTAACAATGGTCCTTTTTCATCGTTTATACTAAATCGTACATTTAAAAAACATCCTAAAGAACTTAAATCATGAAATCCAGGATTATTTAACAAATTAAATTTTTGACAAATACTATTTTCATAAGTAGTAGAAGATACATAAGAATATGTTGAAATTATTTTATTTATATTTTTACATGCACCGTCAAAAAGTTCTGTTTTTTGGGTAGCTAATGATAAAACAGTTCCATAGTATTCTTTATTGCTAGAATCTTTAACTACACAACAAACAGGTGCTTCACAATCTTCTTGAGAAACCTCTACAGCTTCAATAGCGGAACAATCACTTAATTCAAAACAACCTAAATACTCTGAAGAATAATATGCACACCATTTCGCATTTATTGAAACTATCGAAATAATACTTAAAAATACAACTAAAAATACAATTAACCCGCTTCTTACAAAATTCATTACCATTTTTTATTATTTACCTTTATTTAAATATTTGTTTTTACTGATTTGTAGTTATGGACCTGAAGGCAAAACTCTTTCACAATTATAAAACACAAGTCCTTCCGAATTAGTTTGATATATCTTACATTGAGATATATCTCTACAATTGTAAGATAAACATTGTTTTGATAAATCTGATTCACCTATTTCGTTTTTACAAACAAATTTATTAGATTCATTTTTTACAACAAAAGAATATTGATCACAATAAAACAAATTATTACCTTGAAGAATATATGCATATATTTCTGTATCTTTTAAATTATTTATATCTATTATGGTATAATCTCCTACATTTAATGAGGTAGCGAGTATTTCACTTACAACATTTAATCTTCTATTGTATATTAGTTTATTCGTTTCATTTTTAATTATATACGTAGCATTAACGCATCCAGTATCATTAATAACACCTATTGATTTTGGAATAAAATCATCATAAATAATGCACAAAGATAAATTATGATTCATTTGATATCTAAACAATATGACTTCAAAAGGAATCATAGAGGATTCAGTATCCTTTAAAATCAATATATTTCGTTTCTCATGATAATCTTCATATGAAGAGTATTTAAAAGATAGATTTCCTAAAATATTTTTAAACTTTATCTCTTTACAATCATTTTGTTGATAAATATTATAAAATTTAGATCTTACTGCAGAAAAATAGGCATTTCTTGAATGATCTGCAGATACAGAAATAATTTCATCATGCTTTCTGTGCTCTCTATTTAAATATGTGGAAATATCTTTAGTACATGCTAAACCATCAGAACATTGGACACTTTTATTATTTGAAAAATTATAACAAATAATTTCATTTTCAACGGTTATTAAAGTTTTATCAATATTTATAATATTTTTTCTAGTTTCAGCAAATAATTTAGTTTCGTTATATGATAATTCAAGGTTAATAACTAAACTTAAATTACTATCATATCTTTCTTTTCTTAATTGTTTAACATCATTTAAAAATCCACTATCATAACTTAGTTGAAGTTGATTTTCTAAATTAGAAATATTAAATGTAAAAGTATCTAAATAAAAATTTGATAAATTTGAATAAACTAATAAATTTCTAGAGTATGTTGTTATCCATTGAACAAAACCATCTGTAAAACAATCATATTCTGTAGATGATTTTTGAAGAACTAGTCCAAATTTATTATTTTTTATACATAGTTTATAGACACAATCTTCATCTCTATAATCTATTTTTCCATCTAAATCATTATCTCTTCCATCTAAGCAAAATTCTTTGGGCTTTAAGTATAATCTTTCAAAAGGATCTGAAGAAAAAGTCTTATTAATAACCCACAAGAAAGAATTGTTAAATGCATCATAAGTACAATAGAAATCTTTATTATTATACCTAAGAGTATTTCCTAAAGAAGAGGAATTACATTCATAAGATGCAACATTACAACAATTATCTCCTTTACAATCAAATTTACAATTGCTTCCTATTTCAGATTTTTTAATTATTGCCTTACCACTTTCAAATCCTTTTGAATAATTTACATTATCGATTGAGCTGTATAAAGCACAATTAACTTTAATATATTTAGAATTACACAAATTATCTTTAATAATGTTTTCACTTAATTTAGGATATTGATTTCTTAAATTTTCTAAATCAGAACAAGTTAATTTTTGCATAGAATAGCAAAAATCACCGCTTCTAGCATAACCATGATTTGAAACTAAACTAATTAGAGATCCTGCATCATTTATTTGCATCACACTTTTACATAACTCATCAAAAGCAATAGTTATGTTTTTTAATGCTGTTGATACATCAAAATAATAGTCATTCAAAATATTTCCAGAACAAACATCATATTGCGTAGAATTAATACACTGATTTGCTCTAGGTTTGTTGCAAATGCCGTTTTCACAAGTTAAATTACATAAATACAAATATGCACCATTTATTGGAGTATTATTATAAATTAAAATTGAATTTGTTATGATATTTTGCTTACAAATTCCTTTAGGATATGTATTGATTCCTTGATTAGTTTTTAACCATTCTTCAAAGGTTGTATCTGTAAAATTATGTAAAATAAAGTTAGAACCATCAAAAACACATCCAATACATTGTTCAATCAACGAAGAATCTCTAAAATTCGAAGATAATGTCCAAGTTTCTTGAGTATTTCCATTACAAATATTTCCTCTATTTCCTGAACAATATGAGTTTATATTTACATTATAAATTTCATATATTTTTTCTGACGATGTTACTGAATTCACATTAAAACTAGAAAATAATGACGTATCTATATTTAAAAAATTAATTAATGAATTTGTTTTATTTAATACCCAACCACAAACAGAAATGCTTTTGCTAAAACAAAGCTCAGATGATGATTTGAAAGTTCCATCATCATTACAACAACTATGATTTGACAAATAATTTGAAAGTTCTTCCTTTGTTAGACCTGGAATGGTCTTATCAATATTTAAATTTGAACTTAACTTATTAAATGGATAAGTATATGCATATGATCTATGCGGTAAACATTGTTTAATTTCAATTTCTTTCTGATCTTTTATAATTTCATTTCCTAAATCATCTAATATAGAAATATCCAAAATCTTTTTTCCTAACATAGATAAATTAAAAAATGAAGGCTTATTAGGAGCATTTTGTATTATTGCTCTATAGGAAAGATCATAAGGCAAAACTAATTCAACTAAATATGAAGGAATTTCTTCATTGTATTCTATAGAATTAGATAGATTTTTCAAAGTAATGTTTAACTTAGAAAACATTCTATCTGCTAAAATTCCACCGCCTAATCTAAACAAAAAGATATCTTCGGTTGACGTTATATTTTCAGAGATATCATAAATTTTTTCATTCAAAAACTCAAAATCCTTTGAACTTACTAGAACATTCACTTTTTGGAAATCCAATTTACTGTTTTCATCATATACTAAAACATAAAAAGAGTTTAAACCTAAAATTGAACCTTCTTCAGATAAATTAGTGTATGCATCTAAAGTATTTACAAAAACTCTACTACATCTATGTTTCTTTCCTATCAATTCTATTACATTTGAAGGGTAAAATGAAACATCTACACATTCAGAATTGTACAAATCAGAATTCATCCACAAATTTTCAGGTGATGATTTCCAACACTTTCCTAAACATAAATTTTCAGGAGAATAATGATATCTTACTGGACCATCATCTGGATCAATGGCTATTGGAGTTACAGTAAAATAACTGTTTGTTTCTGCTTTAAAATTTATTTTTAAAGGATTATTTAAAAGCAAAGCATCTCCTACATAAAATAAAACAGGAGGTCTATCAGAAATAGCAAAATGAAGCAAAAATTTTTCATTAGAAATTATTTTTTCTTTTCCATAAAGAACATAAATATAGGCAGAATTATAAGAATCATAAAATGATAAAAAATCTAAATTGTATTTTCTTGCTAAAATTTGTAAATATCTTTTAAAATTGAACGTAATATCTTTTATTTCATTCTCAAGTCCTGTTGCTATATCAGTATATAATTGCAAAAAAGGAAATTTTATTTCACTCTTTACAGTAGATTTTTTCATTTGATTCTTCTGAGTTAATGATGTTATCAAATATTCTACGTGTGTAACTAACACAGTATCCGATTCTTGAAAAACAACCTTAGCTGTAATATTTTTAAGATCATAATCAAAATTAGTAAGTTTTTCTATAGTTGGTATATCTAAACAATCTTCGAAATATTTTTCTGCTTTCCTATTAAACCAATATTCAATAGTATTATCAACAAAAAATCCAGGATATTTGACTAACGAATAAACTTGTCTTGCACTTTCAGGAACACTCAATAACAATAGCAAAGGAATCTTTGTAGTTACTAATTCATACTTCTTTTCTACTGTAGATAGTTGAAAAAGAACTTTATTAGGCAATCCGTAATAAAATAAAGGAACCTCTCCTCTTTTTTTTATTCCATTTAATAATGATAAATCAACTGTAGAGGGATCTAAATTAAAAGAATTTAAAGGAAACAAAGGAGGATTATATATTAAATTGTTATCAATATTTGAAATCAACACTGGAACTTCTCTTCCTATGTATTCCGAATTTCTAGAAGTGATATATTCTACCTTATATTCATTAAATGTCAAATTAGGAAAAAATGCATATTTTCCGAAATCTAATAGTGTTTTTCTTAGTGCATAATCATTGCATTTTTTTAGATACGAATTCAAAGGATCCTCCTTTAATGATTCTATCAACGAAACAAGAGGTTTGTTCTGAGATAATTCTTTTTTTCCCTGAAAAACTACATAAGAAGAAAACAATATAAAAAAAGTTATAACAATTCCAAAAAGAATAAAATAAGTAGCTTGAGATTTTTTCATTTTTATTCTAATGATTCATGCCCTATGATATATCTTAAAAAATCAAAATGTGTAATCTTTTCTATTTTGATTATTTGAGAGGTTACTCCTGTAACAAAATAATCATTATCTAACCATTCTCCTTCTGATGAAATTCTTCTTAAATAAAGATATGGTCGATCATATTCAATAAGATCTTTAGATAACAAATTAAAATTAAAATCATCATATAATAAAAGATGTCTATATCCTAAAATAATATTCTCTGAAGTAACATTTTTTATGAAGATTATTTCTGGGAAAAATTCTACATTAGAGAAATAATAATATCCTGGTGAAATAGATTCATTAATTAAGACAAAATTATTCACTTCATTGAACAACATTGTTTTAAACGATGGATATGTTGTTTTAAAGGAATTATTAGAAAAATTAACTGAAGATATAATTACCATATTTGATCTATTAAAAAAATAAACATATATTGGTTTTCCAAATTTACCATATATTTGATTTATATCTAAACTATTAGTGTATTCTATATATTCACCTAGATTGCTATTTTTTGAACCTAAATTTATTCTTGAAAAATTTATTGCTG
>JAWBMQ010000009.1:0-11493 GCA_038828875.1 Candidatus Woesearchaeota archaeon | reverse complement strand
TTAAGAAATCATTATCATCAAAATCAACAATAAAGTAACCATATTTTTGCATCTGATAAAGAACACTAAATAAAACCTTTTTATCGTAAACTTTAGAATTAACTAAAAAATAAATTTCTTCCTTTGAAGAATCGATAATCCAATTTTTAGAACCATCGAAAATTCTTTTATCAAAAGTTTTAAAAATAGAGTATGCCATAAAATCAAAAATTTTGTATTCATATATAAATTTTTCGAATTATCAATTATCAAAACATTTTTAAATTCATCTACAACTAAAGAAATTATGTCTGACAAAGTTATGCACAAAGAGATCAGTATTGCTGAATTTTTTGAAAAGAACAGACACTTACTTGGTTTCGATAGTCCTACAAAAGCACTTTTGACTTCAATAAAAGAAGCTGTAGATAATAGCTTAGATGCGTGTGAAGAAGCTAAAATTTTGCCTGAAATTATAATTCAGATAATAGAAATTGATAAAAAAAGATATAGATTGATCGTAGAAGATAATGGTCCTGGAATTGCTAAAGATAAAGTTGCTAAAGCTTTAGGAAAGTTACTTTATGGAAGTAAATTTCATAGATTGAAACAATCACGAGGACAACAAGGAATTGGAATTTCTGCATGTATACTTTATTCTCAACTAACTACCGCTAAAGAAACTACAATAGTTAGTAAAACAAAAGATATGGAAAAAGCATACATGTGTAAGCTTAGAATCAACACAAAGAAAAATGAGCCTGAAATTATCTATGAAACTGAAATTGAATTAGAGAAAGAATCGGGATTAAAAATTGAGATGGAAATGGAAGCTGATTACAGTAGAAGTGCTAAAGCCATTGAAAGTTATTTAAAGTATACTGCAATTGCTAATCCTCATGCTACTATAATATACATCACTCCTGAATTTGAACAAAAAATATTTGCAAGAGCTACTGAAGAATTGCCTAAAGAAGCTAAAGAGATTCTTCCTCATCCTTATGGCGTAGAATTAGGAAGATTCATTCAAATGATAGAAGAAACTCCATACTTAAATATAATTCAATTTTTAATGAATTCGTTTTCAAGAATTGGTGAAAAAACAGCAAAAGAAATTTGTGAAAAAGCAAAATTAGATATAAACAAAAATCCAAAAGATTTAGAAAGGTTAGAGATAGAGAAACTTTACAAAGCTATGCAAGAAACCCAAATTTTAGCTCCACCTACTGATTGTTTAAGTCCTATAGGAGAAGAAAATTTAGAAAAAGGTTTAAGAAAAGAGATTCCAGCTGAATTTTTTGTAACGTTAACAAGGCAACCAGAAGTTTACAGAGGAAATCCATTTATCGTAGAAGTTGGTTTAGCTTACGGAGGTGCATTGAGTAATGATGAAGTTAACATCATCCGTTTTGCTAATAAAGTTCCATTGCTTTATCAGAAAGGGGCATGTGCAATAACCAGAGCAATAAGTGAGATTAACTGGAATAATTATGGAATTTCTCAGCCAAAAGGCGGTTTACCTGTTGCTCCTTTAGTTATCGTAGTTCATATTGCTTCTTCTTGGGTACCTTATACTTCAGAAGCAAAAGAAGCAATTGCTCATTATCCAGAAATTATTTCTGAAATTAAAAAAGCATTGCAACAAGCAGCTAGAAAATTAGCTATTTATGTGAAAAAAAAGATAAACATTCAAGATCAACTTAAGAAAAAAGAATACCTAGAGAAGTATCTTGATAGTTTTTCTGAAGCGTTATGCAATATTATGGATTTGAAAAGTGAAAAAGATAAGGAACAAGTTAAAATCAAACTCAAGGAAATTTTAGAAAAAATTAAGCCAATTGAAGAGATTGAAGAAGAAAACACAGATTTTGAAGGAAGCGGAGAAATTATTGATGAGTTAGAAGAATTAGAAAACGAAGAAGAATAAAAACTTTTATAAATTGTTCATATTTCAAAATCTTGTTCTTGCTCCGTTGGTGTAGAGGTCAAGCATACAGGCCTTTCGAGCCTGTGACCCGGGTTCAAATCCCGGACGGAGCAATTTAATTTATCATTTCTATTCTTGCACTATTGCTTAATTCTTCTTTCATCCCTTGTGCAATCCCTTTGCCAAAATTAATTCCGATTTTGTTGCTTAATCCTAATAAAGATTTAATTAATGATTTTTCAGGTTCATAGTATATAGGTTTTACAACTATAGATTTGTTTTTCTCTAAATCTTTTATTGCATCATCCATTGTTCCTAATTCATCCACTAATCCTAATTCTTTAGCATCTTTAGCAATAAAAAATTCTCCTGTTGCAAGTTGATTAATTTTTTCTTCTGAAAGGTTTCTTTGTTTAGCTACAGAATCTCTAAAGAAAGCGTGTACTGAAAAAACTTTTTCAAGCAAGAGTTTCCTTTCTTCTTCATTCAAATCTTTAAACATAGATCCTAAATCTTTATACTTACCCCCTACAATTCTTTCATAAGTAATGTTGTGTTGTTTCAAAAATTTTTCAAGAGTTATGAATGATGATAATACCCCTATGCTACCTACTAAACTCAATTCATCAGCATAAATTTTATCTGCTGCTGTTGCTACCCAATATGCTCCAGAAGTACCATACTCTCGAATAACTGCATAAACTGTAATATTCTTTTCTTGCTTAATTTGTAAGATCTTTTTCATTAAATGATGACTAGCTACTGCACTACCTCCAGGAGAGTTAATATCTAAAATGATTGCTTTAATCTTTGCATTGTTCTTCACATTTTCAAGAAAATCAAACATCTTTTCTAAATTAAGATCTTCATTATCATAAGAAATTACTCCTTTTATTTTTATTATGGCAACATTTCCTACTTTGAAATCTATGAAACTTATTAAGAATGAAGCAAAAAATGAAATTAAAATTATTGCTAAGATCGCATTTTTCAACTTTTCTTTAGGATCGTTCTTTTGGATTAATAATGGAATCAATTCAGGCGGTAACTGAATTTTTTTTTCATCAATCTTATCGATCTTCTCAACTTTTACAGGTTCAGTATTGTTTAAGCTTAAAGTTATCTTTTGTTCTTTTTCTTCTGGCATTATTTTTTCATCTTCCTTATTTATCTTTTCATTTTTTTCAGAAATTTTTGTTTCCTTTTTTCTTGGCATAATTTTCACCAACTGGTTAAAAGATAAATAACAATTAAAAATATCAATTATCTTAATTAATACAATTATCTTGATTTTAAAAAGATTTTTATTTTTTAGGATTTATTCAATTATAGGACTGTAAAATCTTTTGCTATCATCATTTATCTTCTTCTTTCTTTGAAGTAATTTCCAAAAAAATCCAGAAAGCACAAAGAAAATTCCAATAACTGAAAACAACATAACCTTTTCATTGATCGATGACGTACCCATAAAATAATAAACTGCAACAATGTTTAGTAAAACTCCATAAAAAATTAAGAAAAATTGGAATATTGAAGCCATTTTACTTTCTTCTGCATCCTTTACATACTTCATATATTCTGAAAGATGTTTCATTTTTTACTTAAATCTTTGAACTTTTTTAAAACTTCATTTGCTTCGTTAACATCATATTCATTGAATTTAAAAACTAACGGAATTTTATCATAAACTGGAATAATATGAATCAATAAGTGATCTATTCGTTGACCTGCAAGTTGTCCAGTAGCATTGTAAATCTGAAATCCTGTACATTTTAAAACATCTTTCATCTTCTTTGTTAAATACTCTATAAGATAAGATAATTCTTTCAGCTCGATTTCATTTAATTCCTCAAACCTAGCAACATGTCTTTTAGGAATTAACATCAAATGTCCTCTTGATGCAGGATTTATATCTAAAACTGCTACAAATTCTGAAGCTTCGAGTACCTTAAAAGATTGTACTGTATTGTTTGCAATTCCACAAAAAATACAATCTGCCATGTTTAGTTAAACAAAGATTTTACAGCATTAATAATGCCTTCAAAGAGATATTTTAACTTTTCAAAGGTATTTACTTCAATGATTATTTCATGAGCTATAGAGTATTCATAAGATTTAAATTTTACTAAAATTTTTAAGTTTATTTTTTCATTCTTTTGAAGCATCAATCTTCGAGAAATATCTGATTTTTTTACTATTATAGATGATGAATAATTATTTTCATCCAACCCAGTTTGTAAAATCAAAACATTGTTAGCGTAAACTTCTACTGATTTTTTTTCTTTTTGAAAATCATAAAATATAATTTCTTTTGAATAATACTCAACACTATAATTTAAAGGTATTACATTTATTGTTACTGATTTTGATTGATTTTCAAGTTGTAAAGTTAAAATGTTTTTTCCTATCTTAACGTACTTCGAAAGGTTAATGTAATAAATTTCATTTGAAGATAACAATAAAAATTCCTCATATGTCTCTTCACCATTCCTAATTATAAGTTTGGTTGAAAATGGATTTCCATTATTTTTTACATAACAATTAAAATCTTTTAAGAATCTCTGATTAACGTTTTCTGATGCACGATAAAATTCTTCATCATGACAAACAATATCAAATAATTTTTTATTTTCTAAAGAAGAAAACACTTTATTTTTATTCTCAACAATCTGTTTATTATTCTTTATATTCTTTATTTTGAAAAATTTGGTTTCTTCATGAGACCAGCTGGAAAATAATGAAACAGGAACAGTATATTCGTATTTTGAATCTTTATACTCGTGAGTAAGTTCTAAAATTATTGTTCTTTCTTCGTTTGGTGAAAGAACTAAAAAAAGTTCATCTTCTGATAAATTTACATTTTCTGTAGAAATAAGCTTTATCAAAACGTAAACATAAAAATTTTCATAATTTTTTACATTAAGAATCAGATTTGTTTTATCATCGTAAGATATCTCTTCTGGATCTAATTTGAAATTAATGCTTATGTTTGGAACAAACTTTCCTGTAGATTTGATTTCTTGAATATCAACATAATCAGCAAAATAAATGTCTTTTTTTACACCATAATAAGTTATTGAGGAATATAACGGCTTATTATCAAAATAGATTTGTAAAACATTGTTCAATGCACACATATCAAAAGTAGGATCAAAGAAAAAATATTCATTGCCAATCTTAACCTTTAACCATGCATGTGCTTCCCAATTTGTAGAATTAACACTACTCTTAGCATAACCAAACACAATTTCATTTTCTATGCCTAAAGAATTTAAAATTTCACTCATCAAAGTAGCATAGTGAATGCAAACTCCTCGCTTATGTGATAAAATACTCCTTATAGTAGGATTCTGATCTGAAGAAAACTCTAAATCGTAAGTTATAAAAGAATTGACAAAATGATTGATCTTACATATTGTTTTAAAAAGATCCTCTTCAACTAAATCTTTTACTAAATATAATAAAATGTTAGAAATTTTATCACAAATCCCTTCGTAACAGAAATTTTCTGAATTAACATAATGAAATGAACGAGAATATGGTATCTTTTCATTTAATTTTTGAAATTGTGTTTTAAGCTTTAATAATGAAGAATATGATTTTGTTATTTTCTTATCTAACTCAAATTCATAACTAGATCTAAATTCAGAAAAAACATCTTGATAAAATAAACTTTTAGGATACTTATTAGTTGTTATAGCAACTTTTCCCTTTGCATTTTCAGCTTCAACTTCAAAAGTGAGAGTTAAATTAACTAACGATTCTTCAGGAAGATTGTAAATTATAAAAGAATATGAAATTTTCAAAAATAATAAAATCATTATAAAAAATGCTAACTTTTTCATATATCAGTAATTTTAGAAATTATGGTTTAAAAAATATTTGAAAAAACATTTTGAAAAAATTTTAAAAACTTATTTTATTTTCCTAATATTAATGGAGATCATTGCTTTTGAAGAACTAAAAGCTAGAAAATATGAACTTATTGGTAAAATAATAAGAGGAGAACTTTTTATATATCCTACAGACACAATCTATGGATTAGGATGTGATGCAACTAATTTTGCTGCGGTTTACAGATTAAGAGAATTGAAAAAAAGACCAATACAACCATTATCGATTATTCCTCCTTCTATTGAATGGGTATATGAAAATTGCGAAGTTGATGAAGAAGTTGAAAAACATTTGTCAAAACTTCCTGGACCTTATACTTTTATACTAAAATTAAAAAATAGATTAGCGATTGCAAGCAATGTTTCTTATATGGATACAATTGGAATTAGAATTCCTGATCATAAGATATTAGAATTTTTATCAGAAACTAGAAGACCTATTGTTACTACTTCTGTAAATATCTCTAATGAACCTTTTATGAAAGATTTAAGTGATTTAGATGATAATTTCAAAATGGATGTTAGTTTTATAATTTATCAAGGACCTATTTTTGGAAAACCATCTAAGATAATTGATCTTGTATCAAAGAAAATAATTGAAAGAGATTAAGATTAAAAAATTAGAAATATTCTTCATAAGAAAAATCTTTCATCCACTCAAGAACATCATCAGTATCTGATAAATCTCTTTCGTAACATCTAAAACAAATTATTTTATGTTCTGCTAAATCATAAACACAATGTGCAAATTCTACCTCTTGATGACATTTACTACATTTAACTTTTAAAGAAGCATCGGGGACTCCTGCTACTTTGTAACTTTTCTCCTCTCTAATTTTTTGGAATATTGCGTTTAGTTCTTCAATAACTTGTTCAGATCTATGATCCATTTTCAAAAGATAATTTAGGAAAAATAAAGTAATATATAAAGATTTTTTAATCTTTCTTTATTTTTTCATCCCAACTTAAAAACATATGTGTATAAGTGTTATCATCATCAAAAATTCCTCTTTTAATTTCTGATATGTGTGAAAATTTTGCCTTTAATTTTTCAATGATATAATAAACTGCTTGCTCTGGATCACTTTCTCCACAAGTATAAACGTCAAGTGCTGCATATTGATTTTCTGGCCAAGTATGAATTGAAATATGACTTTCTGAAATAATAATCATACCACTTACTCCTTGCGGTGAAAACTTGAAAAAATAACTTGCTCTAACATCCATTTTAGCTTTTTTTGCTGCATCTAGAAAAATATCTCTTATTAAATTAGCATCAGATAAAATATTTGAATCAGCACCAGTAACTTCAACAACATAATGATAACCAATTGTATCTATTTTATTATTTTCCATGAATCCCACCTTTTAATTAAAGAATAATGTTTCAACTTGAAAATTATTGAAAAATTTCAACTTTTTAAATATTTAGTTTTTGAAAAAATTCAAAATCAACTCCTTATAATTTTCAGCATCGATCAACGCATTTGAAAAAATTTTGTGATATCTCTTATACCTTTCATCAAGATAAATAATTACTCCTCTATCAGTTTCTGTTCTTATACATCTTCCTGCATTTTGCATAACTTTAGCAATTGTAGGATATATGTAAGCGAATTCCTCTCCTTTCTTGAATTTTTTCTCATAATAATCAATTCTTGCCTTTGTTTTTAGATCTGGTTTTTCTAATGGAAAGCCAACAACTATTACTGCATTCAAATAATCTCCTGGTAAATCTATTCCTTCTGAAAAATTTCCTGCTGAAACTGCAAGCAAAACTGCACCACTTAATTTTTTTGAATATCCTTTAAACTCATCTAACAATTCATCTTTTTCAACTTTAGATATATTCGGTTTTTCATAGAGAATAGCTTTATTTGTTACTAATTTCCTCTTTAAGATGTAAAGCAAATGATAACTTGGAAAAAATATCAAAACATTTCCAGGAATTATTGATAAAAAATCGTTTAATTTGGAAGAGATCTTATTAAATTCATCTTCATTTCTTTTTTTGAACTTTGTTGAAACATCTGAAAAAATGAATTCTAATTTGTTTTTTTCAGGAAATGGACTTTTAAGCTCTAATTCATTAGCTATGCCGTTCAATAATATCTTATTGTACATTTCAAGAGGTTTCAAAGTTCCTGACATAAAAATCAAATTATTTCCTAAATCTTTAAACAATATTCCTGGATTTAAACATTCTGCAAATAAACCATAATTCTGAGAATCTCTACTGAAAGAAAAATAAGTAAAATAATCATCATCTAAATAAAGAAACAATTCTAAATTTTTCGCTAAGGAAAGAACATAATTTTTCTTGACTTTCTCAATTAAATCATAACCTATTCCACTTAACTTAGCATAAATAAAATCAAAATAGTCCTTATTTTTAGCTATTTCTTCTTTAGAAAATGTCAATTCATTAAGAATTTCAATCTCTTCCATTAAAATTCTTTCAAACATTTGTTTAATTTCTTGAAAAGATTTTTTCTTTAACTCTTGTTGAAAATCTACTAAACTTTTATTAGTGAATTTTTGATTATATAAAATTATGTTTTTTAACATCAAATCTTTATACTTTTCTTCTAAAAATTCATAAAAAAATTTCAAATCAGAAATATCATAATTGTATTCTTTCATCTGAGCAATTGCATTTTTAAGCTGATGCATAGTTACTTTTGCTGATAGAATTTCTGTTGCTCTTTTAGGCAAATTATGTGCTTCATCAAAAATAAAGATACAATCTTCAACAGATAAATTCAATCTCTTGAAGAGAATATTCCTTATGGAATCATTCAAAATATAGTTGTAATCCAAAACCACAATATCTGCTTCTTTAGCTAATTGAACAACAATTTCATAAGCACAGTAATTATCTTTAAACAAGTCGTAAATTTTCTGAGAATCAATTACAGGATAATCTTTCAACTGGTCTAAAATTTCAAGATTTAAACGTCCTTTTGTTAGAGTTAAATTATAGTATTGACATTCATTCTTACTCTTTAATTTAGCACAAAAATCGTGAAAATCGTTCTTTTGTAAAGCAAAATCAAAACTACAAAGATATTTTTTCCCAATTAAATATGAAGATTTTATCTTAACATTGTACTTTTCTATAATCTTTGAAATTGTTTCTTTGATAAGATGATGATGCAACAATCTTGAAGTTAGAAAAAACACTTTTTTATTGTTTTGTTTAGCAAATGGCAAAACGATAGATAAAACTGCTGCTGTTTTCCCAATACCAGTTGGTGCATGAATCATAATCGGTTTATTCTCTAGAAGAGATTTTTCTATTACATTAATCATTTCTTGCTGTCCTTGTCTTAATTTCTCAAACGGAAACCAAATCATAAAAGTTAGAAAAATTAAAGAAAATAAAAATTATTTCTTTTTTAAATTATTTATTATACATTGGTGTTGTTCTACTTTCACGTTATAGCGTTAACTGTGATCATATTAACTTTTTCTTGGGGATATAAAATCAAGATTCCTCTTCTTGAGTAAGCATTTCTAGGATCTACACTTTCATAATTACTAACTACAAAATAATATTGTGGAAGTGGTTGAGTTAACGTAAAGATTTCAATCATCTTTACTATTACTATATTAGAATTCTTTTCTTTATAATTATTGTGGAAATAGATTGCAGATATATTAAATCCTGGATAATTACCTGAACTCATTATAAAAAAATTTTTAAGTGAAGTAAAGAAAGAAGGATCTAGGCAAAAATTATTGCACATAGTATATTTATTATTTGGTGTACCTAAATAACTATTTAATAAATTATCGATATTTATTTTTTTGTTAGAGTCTTCATTCGAAATTATATTAAAAATTGATACTGCCGGTAAAAAATTAAGATTTCTTGCAATCTGAAAGAAAGGATATACTCCTCTATCGATTTCTACTAAGTTATTTTTGGGTATCTTAAAAGAATAATGAAATAAATATTCTTTAGGAACCTGTAATTTATTATCATAATACATATTATTACTAAATATCAATTTTTCTTCAGGAGAATAACGAGGAATAATAATTCTAAGAGAATCAAAGCAAAAATAAGTATTTATATCAATAGAATCCCTAACACAAAAATCATAATATCTAAATAATTCTTTGATCTCATTATTTGAAAATCTTAACTCCTGAATATTAAAAATTGAAAGAGCCATTTTACGATCTCTAGATACTTTAAACGATAAAAAATATCCGCTTAAATCATCCTCTTTTTTTAAGATGTTAGAAGAATGAGGACTAAATTGTTTTGGCTCTTTAGCTAATATATTATTAATAATTTTATAAACATTATCTATGATGAACAAATAATCCTCAAAAATTCTAGAATTTCTATTAAAAAGATTAACTTGAATAAGCTCTGATTTTTCATCACAAGAGCAGTTAATAGTAGCAGAAATAGGAATTATGGCTACATCATATCTCGTAATACTAAAATAACTCTTTTTAACATTTGAAAAAGATAAATTTAAAATATTGTTATTTAAATCGTATGAACACGTTACAAATAAAGTACCTATTTTTTTAGATAGCGCATTAACCGTTCCACAATCAATAAGAAAAGATTCTTCCTTTGTTGGAGAACGATCCGTTCCTAATTTTATTATCGTTAGGTTGATGGATATTTTTTGAGGAGCTTTAGCTTCCTTAGCTAAAGTGAATAAAAAACTTATTTCTGAAGATGGAATATATTCTTGAGATTGTGGCAATTTAGATGTATCTATACAGGTGCATTTTTTAGAAGTTTGTGTCGGATTTTGTTGCTTATTTTGTTGATTTTTTGTAATATTAAAATCAACATCTTTAATAATTGATTCTTTATTTGAAAGAGTTATGTTTAAGAAATATCCTACTTTAATCTCTTTATTATCAGAACTTATACTATTAAATTCATAATTCACATTAGTTGGAACTTTAAAATTCTTCCATTCTAAAGTAATCTTTTTCCCATCGGAAGAAATTTGTGGCGTCATATTTCCATCATCTTTGAAAGATAAAATACCTTCAATTGGATTATTCGGATCATTCTTAAAATTAAATGAATATACTACGTTACCACTTAACATATTAGTTAAGTTCATTGATTGGATTTGATCTTTACATTTACTAATGTTATCACTGAAAGTTAAGTAAAATGTTTGACTAGTTCTCCACCACTTTGCGTTATTATCATATATTGCTTCTACTTTATTTTTTTCTACAGTAAATTTTGAATTTTTTATTAAATTTTTACAGTCGTCATTACTAACTGTAACAGAAGTTGATGTTAATTTACCAAAGTTAATATCTTTATCAGATGGATAAACTACTGCAACACCTCTACGGACATATTGCGAATCTTTTGCTAAAACTTCGAAACCTGAAATTACAAAGGAATATTGAGATAATGGATTAATTAAATCTAAAAGTTCATAAAAGGCAAATGTACACGTATTATCGCTCTTCGTTATCAAAGAAGCAAATGCCGAAAAAGTATATTTCATTCCACTATTTGAATCAAACAAATTTTCTACTGATGAACAAATACCATCAAATGAAATAGAAGCAAAAGATCTATAATTACTCTCTAACCTTGAATTACTCAGAATTTCATTTAGATCATTTTTGTTATAATTTGAAACATCAATAAATGTTAAAAGAGGCATGAAATTATACTTTTTATTTGATTGA
>JAWBMQ010000008.1:43012-54859 GCA_038828875.1 Candidatus Woesearchaeota archaeon | reverse complement strand
AAAGAAATTTAGAAATAATCCAAAATTATTTATAAAATAAAAAATATAAAAACTTTTAATTTTTGATTAAATGTTTTATTTTTAATAATTTTATAAAAATTAACATCTCTAAGTAACTAAAAATAATATTCCTGTAATAAATAAATCAGAATAGATTTAATTAAATGAAATTCTTAAAATATATATTTTCAAATAATTATATAAAAGTATATCAAAAAATCTGAAATTCATAAACTTTAAAAAATAAGTAAATGACAAAAAAGTAAGAGTTCTGAACTTGTTCTTCTAAAAAAGGTGAGGAAAAATGAAAAATTCAAAAAATTTGGAAAAAATAGTAAATGATAAAAAAGAATTGTTTGAAAAAAAGAAAACATTTGAAGATATACTTTCTGAGGCAAAAGAAAAATATTTTGGAAAAAGAACTCCAAAACAAGAAATCGAAAAACAGTATATTTCTACTAATTTAAGTTCTCTAATAACTACTGTTTCTGCATTAAGACCTGAATTTATATTGATTGAAACACCTTTTGCATTATACAATCTTTATCTAGGAAATAAATTTGATAAAATTGAAAATACATTACTAAATGAAGACCAAAAAAATAAAAAGGATATATACAAGAAAAACTTTTTAAAAGGCGCAATAATAGGAAGTATTGTGGGAATTGCAACATCATATTTTCTAAATAAATTTAATATAGATACAAACTATGGAATTACTGTATTACAATATACAATGGCAGGAGGTTGTTTATTAGGAACGCACTCACTTAAAAAAACAGAGATAATTAAAGAATACGTTTCATTCTTTAATGAATAATTTTATATTATCTTTTGTTTTTTCCATTATTCTTTTTTCTGCTTCTTTACTATAAAAAGCAATATGTGGAGTGAAAATAACGTTTTCATGATGAATTAAGATATGATCTTTTATTAATTGAAGATTTTCCTTAAATTTTTTAGGATCCTTAATAATTTCTTTTTCTTCTCTTAAATATTCTTCACCTTCAATAACATCCAATCCAACTCCTGCCAAAATTTTATTTTCTAAACCGTATAAAATTGCATCAGTATCTACAATCGCACCTCTTGCAGTGTTAATCAAAAGTGATCCTCTCTTAAACTTTTTTATATTTTCTAAATTTATCAAATGATATGTTTCAGGCATTAAAGGAATATGAATTGTTACAATATCTGAATTACTTAACAGATAATCTAACTCAACATATCTAAAGTTAAGTAGCTCTTTTGCTAATGAATTTTCTACTTTATCATAAGCAATAACATCCATTCCAAATCCCTTAGCGATTTTTATAACATGAATTCCTATTTTTCCAGTGCCGATTACTCCTAAAGTTTTTCCATTCAAATCAAATCCTTCTAAACCATGAATATCAAAATTTTGATTAATTGTTCTTATGTAAGCTTTTTGAATATTCCTCGATAGAGTGAGAATTAAAGCAAAAGTGTGTTCTGCTACTGTATTCTCCCCATAAGAAGGAACATTTAAAACACTAATATTTTTACTTTTTGCATATTCTAAATCAATATGATCCATTCCAGTACTTCTTGTAGTTATCAATTTAAGATTTTCAAAAAAATCAATAACTTTTTTATTTAACTTCGAATAGATAAAAACACTTATAATATCTAAATCTCTAATAAACGAAAATTTTTCTAAGTTTGTTTCATTTATACTTTCTTCAAAAAAGTATATCTCTTGACCTTGTAATTCTTTTTTAAAGAACTCAATTTCTTTTTGTTCAATATCAAAAAAAGCAATTTTCATTAAAATTTTCTTTGATTTTTATATTTAAAAGATTTTTGAATTTTCAAGTTAAAAATTAAATTTAAATTGTAGCCATAGCAATATTGTCATTCAATCTAACAATTTTTACCTTTTGCTTACTTGGAATTTTTATGTTTTTAAATGAATTATTAACTACTGTTAAAATTCTATCTTCATATTTTGCTATGAATTCGTTCATCATTCTTCCAGGAAATAAGATTTCAACTTCAATAATGTCACCAATATTGAATATATTCCTTGGCTTATAATCTTTTTTAAAAACATCGAACATATGATCTCCACGATATCCTACTTTGTTGACTAAAGATTCATAAAATGCACCAAATTCTTCCCATGATTTCTCTTTTAACTTTCTTCCAAACTTATGCCTAACATAATTTTGTAATCCAAAACCTAAATTATATTTCTTACATAGTTCTAAAACATCAACTAAATCATCATCATTTATTCCAGGAAACCATACTGGTGTTAGCAAAATATTAACTTTATCATGATACTCTTCAATAAACTTAATAACATTATTTACATTGAAATTTTTTCCGACTAACATTTTATATTTATCATTGTTTAAAGTATCTAAAGAAAGATTAAATTGATCTAAGCCAGAACTTATCAATTTATCTATGTACTCTTTATTCCAAAAAGGAAGACGCGTTGTTATTGCAATCTTATAAACTTTTTCATCCTTCTTTAAACCTTGAATAAATTCAGCTAATTTACTATACATCATTGTTTCTCCCTGAGGATTTATGAAAAGAAACATCTTATTTTCTTTTGGTTTTATAAATTCATGGGTATATTCAATAAAATATTTATAATCTACTACAAAATCTCTTTTTTTTAAATTAGTTCTTTCTTCATTAACAGAACAATGAATACAATCAAAAACACAGCCATTCAATGGTCTTAGCTCAATTATATTTGTTCCACGATCTACAATTCCGAAACCTAAAATTCCAAATAAGGGAACTGGTTTTGTTATATAATAAGCATCTCTTCCATTGATTTCATTTTTTAAAGGAAAATAATGTGAAATTTTGAACTTAAATAACTCTTCAAAAAGTTTAACCTCTTCAAAGCTAATTGTTTTATCAACAACAATATTTCCATTTTGAAGATTTTTTAACTCTAAATCCATCTTTTTTAGTATCTTTTTTAAATCATCTAATTCCATTACAAAAGAAAAGTAATTATAAAGAACTACTTTTAATTTATCAAAATCTCTTAAATAAAACTTAAACTCATCCAACTCTAAAACCTGTTCTAAAACCATATTATCATCATCAAAAATAAAAAATTTCTTTATAAATATTTGTAAAATATTTGTAATTAGTAATTATATGAATTTCAAAAACATAAAATTTAAATAGAGTACTTTATTATCATCAATGCCTAAAATTACCATTAAAGAGGGATAAAAATGGAACAATTAGAAAATAAATTGAATCAAAAATTTGAAAATTTAAATAACACTGATTTCAATGAAAAAAGAAAGGAACTTGAACTATTAGTTATGAATCAGTTAAGTGCTACAGGAACTGTTCTTTGCGCATTTATGCCAGGAATTGGAATCTTAGGAGAAGGTCTATTAGGAGCATACAATTACTTTACAGGAAGAAATTTAGAAAAAAAGATTTTCAAAGAATATGAACAAGAATTCAACATCTATAAAGAAAACAAGGATTATAAAAATATAAAGAAAAATATGGACAAATATTTTACTTATTCAAATAATTTTTCAAAAGGATTTTTATTTGGTATGGCTTTAGCTTTAGCAGCATATGTAGCAAGAGTACCATTTGGAGATGAAGTTAAAGAACTTTGTAACAACTTAATCCAGTATTCAATAGCATCTGGAGTTTTAAATGGAACTGTAGCGATTTCATATCATCCTAAATATCATTCTGAAGAAAATAATAAAGAATAAGCAAAAAATGAAAAAAACAAATTTAGAGGAAATTTTGAAAGATAAGAACATTGAAGAAAATAGAGAGAATAATTTTTTAAAAAAAGTAAGTGATATCGAAGAAAAAGTTTATGAAATTATTATTATAGATTACCAAAAAAATAATAAGAACCATGGAAGACACTTTTTTTCTTTTTTATTTGGAAGTTTTTTTTCATTAAGCGAGAACATATATCTACAAAGTATGAGCTTTCCGTTTACATATTTTTCATATTATTTAGGAAAAAAATCATTAGAAAAAAATGATAAAAAATATTACAACATATCATTAGGAATTTCTGTAGCATTAGGAACTGCTTTATATTGTTCATTAAGATTTTTAAAAAGAGAACCAATTGATTTTTTTGAATTAACTCGGCTCAATATCAGTTTTTTTAACATATCAACGTTTATAACAAATTATTATTATAAAGATAAAAAGAAAAATAGTGAATAAAATGCTATATTATTGGGGGTATTTAAGAGGAATAGAACACATTTACAAAATAAATAATTCTAAATATCAGGGATATTATGTTATTGGATCAGATCATAAAAGATATCAACATAAAATTAATGAAGGTATATTTTTAAGCCTTGATTTAGATGCTCAGGAACATATATTCGTGGATATAGATAATTCAAAAATACTTAAAAAAATTTATCAATATTCTCTTAAAGAAATAAAAGAATTGAAAAAAGAAAAAAAGAATGTTAGCGATCTAGATATTTTATTAATATTTTCCAGTAATATAAAAAACGAAGTATTGGCTAACAATCTAAAAACAAATGGAACAAATTATTCCAACCCTAGTGATTATATTTTAAGATTAACTGAAAAAGAACGATACATTTCTCCGATAAATGTAGATTTTTTCATAAAAAAAGGAATTATGGTTTGCAGACATTACTCACTTGCAATGGGCTCATTAATAGAAAAATCCATTGAACAAGGTATATTAAAAGGGAATGTTTCAATAGATGTCAATTTTTTTAAAGCTTCTTTATTGAAACTAGGTCATGCTTGGGTAAGATATGAAAATGACAAAGAAGTTTATATTATAGATCTTATAAAATCTGAACAAGTTCTAAAATTAGAGGAATATCTCAAAATTGAAAAAAAATATTATAATCATCTAAAAAATTCAATTATGTACAGTGATAACTTATGGGATTATAAAAGACCAGAAGAAAGCAAAGAATTTATTGAATATTATAAATTAAAAGAAAAATTGACAAACAAAGGGTATTCTGTACTTAAGAGAAATGAATCTCTTTTAAACAAGGTATTTCTTTCTCCGTGGACTGATTACGGAATTTATATCAATAACAATAAATTCAGCAATGAAATTTACAAATTCATAAAAAACAAAATAAATAAAAAAGATGATAATGTTAACATCTTAGAAGTTTTAATCCATGCATATGAGTTTTATAAAAGAATGGTAGATTATGCAACAATAGTAAATAAAAATAACAAAATTGAAAAAGAAATAATAAAACATACAAAAAAACAAAAAACAAACATCATAACTCTTTCTGATTTAGTAGATAAAAGATTACTAGATAAAAATATACATACTTTAATTTTCGGAACTGGATTAGAATTAGCAATAAATGACAAATCTATAGACAAAATCCTTAACGGTAAATTAACCTTAGAAAGAGACGATACTTCTTTTGAAAGAGGTAAATGTTTTTTAAAGTTTAAAACTAAAAATAAAGAATATATCATTGATTTTTATCACAATTATGTTTCAGAATTACCTAAAAAATATGAAGTTCCTTTATGGTTTTATGCAGAAGATTATTAAAATTAAGTTTATTTTATCCCTCCAAAAATTCCTTTTTATTTTTTAGTTACATAAAAAAGAACAATTTAAAAATATGCAGCTTAAAAAACACAAAATTAAAATATTATGAATGTAATTGAAAAAATTGAGGGAATTGAATGTTATTTTATTATGGAGATTATAGGATTATAAAAAATTTTTATCTTCTTAATAAAAATACTTTTGAAGATTATAATGTCCTTAAGATTGACCATAACGAAACTAATAAATCAATTGATCAAACGGTATTACTTTCCACTAACACTGATTTAGAAGAAATACTCTATGTTGATTTTAAAGAATCTAAAACGTTGCAAAGAATTTATAACAGATCTGTTAAAGAAATAAAAGATAAGGAACATTTTGAAAAGACAAGTGATTTAGAAAAAATAATGATAATCGGAAGGAAAATTGATGAAGTAGTAATAGAAAATAGAAAAGAAGCATCATATCTTTTAGAAAACGATGCATATCTAGATTATAAAATTCTTTCTCTTACTAAAAAAGTAAGAGATAAAGCATTGATTCCAGTAGATACGTTCATCAATTCAGGCTACATGTACTGTAGACATTACGCATTAGCTGAAGGAGTTTTAATTGAAAAAGCAATAAATGAAGGAATTCTAAATGGGAATGTAGAATTAAATGGAAATTTATATGTATTTAAGGATAAATCCATTACAGGACACATTTGGATAAGATATAACTCTGAAAAAGAGAAATATATCATAGATTATATGAAAAAGAATTATATAAATGTTTCAAAGTTATTAAAGTTTGAAGAGAATAATGATTATTTAGATAAAATTTCATATCAAAAAAAATTACCTTTATTTGAAAATTTATATCATTTCTTCAATGTGTACGGGAATTATTGGGATTACAAAAAACCTGAAGAGAGCCCAGAATTTAAAAGATATTTAAAGTTTATTAATAAATTAAAAAATGAAGGATTTGAAATTATTCACAGAAAAAAATCAGTTCTAAATAAAGTATTTATCGATCCATGGCACAATGATGCAATTTTTGTAAGAAATAATATCATTACAAATACTTTAAAAAATAGAACACTTAAAAAATTTAAAGATAAAAAACCAACAATCGATGAAATATTAGACGAGATCTATTATGGATTTGTTGAAATCATAAATAAATATTATCCTGAAAAAAAGTATTATACCGATCCTATTTTAAATGCAGCAACAATAATAAAAAACAACGATTCTAAATTTGATAGGGAAATTAAAGAATATATAGTAAAGGATATTGATACATTAATTAAGAATAAAAAAATAGATTCAAGAGTAGCACATTTATTAATTGCATCAGTAATTGAACTATTAAAAAAAGATAAGAATTTTCAAAAAACATTGGAAGGAATAATTTCTATAGAACGAGATGATACTAGTTTTGAAAGAGGAAATTGCTTTTTAATGTTTTATCCAAAAAATAAAAACAAAAGACCTTATATAATTGATCTTATAAATTATAAAGTAGATCAGCTTCCAGATGAAGAGATTTTCAGAGATTTAGTATTCAATAAGAACTCAAAAATTCCTTTACTTTGGATTCTAGCTGAAGATTATTAAAAAATTTTTTAAGTTTGCAAGAAAAGATTTTTAAAATAAAAAAATTCACTATTTATTACATACATCTGAAAATGAACAACAAAGAAAACAAAATTCCATTAACATATGAAAGATTGATGGATATTTATCGTAGAGAAAAGAATAACCCTGAACTACAAGAACTTCCTGATAATTTTATTGAAGATGTTATCGAATATTTAAGATTAAAAGAAAAAGAAGTGAAAAGTCTTAAAGATGAAAACGATTTGCTTCTAGAAGAAGATATTATGCAAGAAGAGAGACAATTGATAAATGCAAAAAAAATAATAGCTAAAATTTATGAATTACGAGAAGCTAAAATTATAGAAATTGCAAAGAATAAAGCAATAACAAAAAATTTGATTGTAAATACTAACAATATGCTATTTTATGAGAAAGAATTTTACAATTTTATTTTAGGTGTTTTTCAATCTTTTAGAAGTTCTGTTTTAGACAACATAATTTCGTCTAAAGTTCCACAATTACCTCAAAACATTTTTTTACAAAAAGAAGAAAACAATAACAAAAAGATAAAGAAAATAAAAGTAGAATTCTTGACTTTGGTTCCTGAATTTGTAGATATTGAAGGAAACAAATATGGACCATATTCAGAACATGAAATTGATTTAATTCCTGAAGATATTGCTCAGATATTGATGAATAAAAAGAAGTGTAGGATTTTCGAATAATGAAATACAGAATTGTTGAATTAGAAAATGAATTTTTTGATAATATTCTAAATTTAGTAGGAGACACCTTAAAGATTAAAAAACAGATACTTATCTTTGTAAACTCTAAAAAAAATGCAGAATCTTTAGCAAAAAAAATCTCTAAAATAACTTCAAAATTCTTAAACGATGATGAAATTGTAAAACTAAATATATTATCTGATAATATAAAAAACGTTCTAGATACTCCTACTGAACAATGTGAAATGTTAGCTGAAATTATAAAAAACGGAGTTGCTTTTCATCATTCAGGATTGTTGAATGAACAAAGAGAGATGATTGAAGAAAATTTTAGAAAAGGATTAGTAAAGGTAATAGTTTGCACTCCAACATTAGCAGCAGGAGTTAATTTACCAGCATATAGAGTTTTAATAAAAGATCTTTATAGATTCGATGAAAATATGAAACCAATTTCAGTAATGGAGTTTCATCAAATGGCAGGTCGTGCAGGGAGACCTGATTACGATAAAGAAGGAGAAGCAATTGCGATTTCAGATGACCTAGATTATATTTTCGATAATTATATTGATTCTGAAGCAGAAGATGTTATATCAAAAATAGCAGTAGAAACTAAATTAAGAAGTGTTATTCTTTCTTTATGTTGTAAATATAAAAATAATTTAGAAGTTTTCGATTTTATGAAAAACACATTTTATGCTCATCAATATTCAGATTTAGAAATGTTAAAAGAAAAGGTAAATAACATCATTAATCAACTATCCAAAATAGGATTAATTGAAATAAGAAAAAATGTTTCAAAAGATAAGGAAAAAAGTGATATCTTTTCTTACTTTAAAACATATTCTTCAGAAGAGAAAATAGATTTTCAAGTTACTGAGATTGGAAAAAGAATCAATGATCTTTATTTAGATCCCTATTCAGGAATTAAGATAGTTAATTTTCTCAAACAAGATTCTTTTGATCTTGTAAGATATCTTTTTACATTAGCATCTACTTATGAAATAAACCCATTGTTCTCAGTTTATAAAAAAGAAAAGGAAGACATTCAAAGATTTTTGCTTCAAAACGATCTAGATCCTGAAGATCTTGAAAATCTTTTAAAAGGAAAATTTGTATTATTGTTTTTAGAATGGATAAATGAAAAAAGTGAAAAAGAATTACTTGAAAATTATTCAATAAGACCTGGAGAATTTAGAAGTAAATTAGAGATTTTAAATTGGTTATGTTATGCTTCTGAAGAACTTGCAAAAATCGTAAATCCTTTTATAGTTGATAAAATTTCATTAGCAAATATTAGAATTTTAGAAGGTATCAAAGAAGAATTATTAGAACTTATAAAGCTTAAAAACATAGGTCGAGTAAGAGCAAGGAAACTTTACAATGCAGGAATTAAAACAATAAATGATTTATTAACTAAACAATCCACTGCAAGAGAAATTTTAGGAAAAAATTATGAACGAATTATAGCTGAAAATAAACTTAAATTCATCTAAAAAAACAAAAATAATTTTAATTCAAATTATTTTCAAAAAACATGAAGATTCATTACATTTTACCACAAAAGAAGATTTATCTTGAAAACTTAGATAAAGAATTGAAAAAAATAGATAGTAAAGAATTAACTATTGTTTATTCAATTCAGTTCAAACAAACTGCTGAAGAATTAAAAAAGATTTTAAATAAACACTTTAAAGATATTAAAAGCTTTCATTCTAAAAACACAAACCAAATCCTTGGCTGTGATTTCATAAAATTTGAAACTGATGTTCTTGCAGTTGTAGAAAATAGGTTTCATCTTATTCCTATTGTTCATAGTGCTTTAATCAGTGAAAAAACTCTATTTGTTTTAGATTTAGCTACTGAAAAAATTTTGAAAATTACCTTTGAAAATTTCGAATTAGATAAAACTATAAAAAAACTTTCTCCTGGTTTTTTTTCTAAATTTTATATGAAAATTTTTGATAAAAAAGCAAAAGAAGAATTCATAAATATTGATCTTAATGAATTGAATGACTATTCTATCAAAGAAATCTCTAAATTTTATCATTACTATTCAAGTTCAAAGTATATTGGATTTATAATCAGCACCAAAAAAGGTCAGTACAATATAAAACTTTATCACTTAATTAAGGAAGAGTTGAAAGATAAAAAAATCATTCCTATTGTTTTTGACACTGTAGAAAAACTAGAAAACTTTTCCTCAATAAAGTTTTTCATAAACTCTTCTTGTCCTAGAATTGTTGAAGATTATAATAACATTATTAATGCTACTGATTTTTTAATTCTAAAAAAGTATATTTTTGATTCTACTTACAAAGAACATCAGAATTCTTGAGCATTTCATTAACTGACGCTCTGATTTTTATTCCAACTCTGAGTATATTTATCTTTCTAATTAATTCATGATATATTTGTTCTATTTTACTGTTTTCTAACTTTTTTAGCTCATAAGAATTTAATTGATTTGAAACGTTCAAACAAGTATTTTTACACTTTGAATATCTTATCATTGCATCTAATGAAGCAATTACAATTTTATTGTAGTATACTAAATAATTTTCATAATCATTACTAACAAAAGAAAAATGTTCAACTTTTTCAGGCAAAGGAATATCGAAAGAGCATTCTTTTTTCATCTGTTCTATATTTTTCTTGAGAAACTCTTCATTTTTTGTTAAAAAATTATCTAAACTGTTGTAAATTACAAACATTAGAAAAATTCCAAATAAAGTAAAGAAAAAAACTCCTTTTACTAAATCAAAGAATATCTTTTTCATAAAGAAAGTCAAATCTTTCTTTCTTAATCTTAAAATGATCATTTCAAAAACTGAAACAACAATGTTGAAAAGAAATGCACTCAATATGAAATAATAAAGTATAACTTCTAAATAAGATAATTCAAAAATAGGAAGAATTTTAAGAAAAGACAAAGTAATAATTAAAGAAAGAGCATAAATATGAAAATAAATAAAATAAAATGATATTATGAATTGATTCATTATTTGAAGTAGCATAATGAAACTTAGGAAATAAAAAAATAAAACAGAATAAGGAGAAGTTTTAATGAAAAAAGTAATGGGAATTGTTGAAACTAAAAAAACTACCACTGGATTCTTAGTTATAAAAAGATAAAAGATAAGAAAAAACGCATTGAATAGAGTAACAATTTTAACATCTAAAAACATTAGTTGAAGAGTATATGAAAGCAAAACAATAATGATTATATCTAACAAATTTAACCAATTAGTTTTTTGTTTTTTTAAATCATTTTTGTTGGATTTATTTGATAATTTTTTATTCTTTTTCATATTATTCATATTAATTTAAGAATTCATAATAGTTGCTTTTTTCAGAAATTTCTTTTGCAAAAGGAGTTAACATCATTTTCTTTATTTCTGAAATCTCTTTTGATTTGGCTAAAACCCATCCTAGTTTTACATATGCAACTTCTGAAAGCATATCCTTAACATAAATGCATCCAATACTAGATAGTTTTCTCAAATTAGAATAAACAAACTCATGTACACTTCCATAAAGTGTTTGAGTAGAAATTACAACTACTATTCCATTTTCTATTGCCTTCTTTATCTTAGAAAAAATCTCTTTTTTGCTAGTAGTTGGTACATGACCTAATGCAGTAGCCTGAATTACTAATCCTTTGTATTTTTTATTGATAAAAAAATCAATTATTTCTGGATCCATATTAGGATGAACGAAAATCATTCCAACTTTTTCTTCAAATACTGCCTCTAAAATTGGTTTTTGATTTGATCTATAATGTAAATTTTTGCTGATTTCTTCAATTCTTCCGTCTGAATAAATTTTAGCTATTGGTAAAGAATTTATACTTCTAAAAGCATCTCTTCTTGATGTGTGCATTTTTCTTACTCTAGTGCCAAAATGCCAGTAACAAAATTCATCATCACTCTTTCCGTGCATAACTACTCCGATTTCAGCAATGTTT
>JAWBMQ010000008.1:3059-42915 GCA_038828875.1 Candidatus Woesearchaeota archaeon | reverse complement strand
TGAAGAATTTATACTTCTAAAAGCATCTCTTCTTGATGTGTGCATTTTTCTTACTCTAGTGCCAAAATGCCAGTAACAAAATTCATCATCACTCTTTCCGTGCATAACTACTCCGATTTCAGCAATGTTTGATTTTGCAGCAATTACACTACAAATAAGATTCATTTTTGCATCTGTACTTGGTCGATCAATTGATCTTTGAGCTCCTGTAATAATTATTGGTTTATTTGGATTTCTGATGAAAAAAGATAAAACTGCAGCTGTGTATTGCATAGTATCTGTTCCTTGTGTAAGAATAACTCCTTCTACATTTTCATCCAAAAGATATTTATATACTTCTTCAGCAATTCGAATCCAATCTTCAGGTAGAAAATCTTCGCTCATCTTATTCATTAATGGAACTGGCTCAATATTATAATTTTTCAATTCAGGAAACAAATTTAGAAAATTTTTAGCATCGTATTTTGCAGAAACTCCTCCTGTTGAATAATCTACCTTAGAACTAATTGTACCTCCTGTTGAAATTATAACAATTTTTTTACCTTCAATTGTTATCTTTTCAGAACTTTCTTCCTTAGAAGTTGTTTCTTTTATAATTTCTATTGTTTTTATCTTTTCCTTTCTTATTCCTATATTATATCCTGAAGAAAGTTTTAGAGTAATATGATCTTTATCGTACAATTCTGGTCTTTCTATAATCATACCTTCAAAATTACCATCGTTAGTAATTATTTTTACAATTGTTCCAGGTTTAGGTTCCATTTTTTTGCAAAAGTAATAATTATTTAAATATATTACTTTTTGGACCCATGGGGATTTGAACCCCAATCAACCGGTCCGAAGCCGGTCGCACTATCCTGGTTATGCTATGGGTCCTTAGAGAAGAAAAGATTGCTTTATTTTTAAATTTTCTTAATGTTAAAAAAATAAAAGAAAAGAAAAAATTTGTTTAAGTATTTTCTAAATTTTTTATTGATTCATTCTGAATCTTTTTCCTTGACCTTGATTTCCTTTTTTCATTTGTCCCATTCCTAATCCTAATTCTGCTTTAATCTGATTTGCTTTTTCTAAATCATTGTTTTGCATAGCTTCATGTAATTCAGCATATTTTTCAAAATTTTCTTTATTTATTACTGAAAAAATTCTTCCTTTACTTGGTAAATTGTATTCTTCTCTTATTTTCTTCCAAGTTTCATAATCTCTGTTTTTTATTGCTTCTTGCAACTTTGCATGTACTTCCTCATTGTAGTATGTTCTTCTTGCTTGTGGATTCCCAAAACTACTTACTGCAAATACACTAACCAACGCACTTAGCACGAAAAGTGCTAAAATTCCAAACAAAATTTTATTTTTCATGTTGATCACCAAGATATTCTAAAAATGAAACTATATTTCTATCTTTTTGTAACTATGGTTTCAAATTGTGAAACTAAGCTAATTTTAGTTAATTTTATATAAAGAATCTAATTTCTTCTTTTATGAATTCGAAAACAACTAGAATAATTTTAATTGTTTTAATAATTGGAAGTTTTTTAATGATAACATTTCTTTTTATCTTTATTAATCATCAGTTTAGACAATATCAAAGATTTGATTTAGCTGAACTAGAATTGATGACGAAAGAGCAAATTTTAAATGAAATTGCAAACAAGCAGGAAAAAAGAATACCCATCTATATTTTCATTCCAATTTTTTCATTTTTAGGCATTGGTGTTGGTGCTTTAGTTTATTATTTAATGCACAATGATTTAGAAAAGAAAGAGGAAAGTTTAAAGTACAACGTAGATGTAATTTTAAAATTACTTTCACCTGACGAAAGAAAAATTGTGAAAAAAATTCTTGAAAAAAACGGCGAAATTGCTCAATATGAATTAGTTTATTCTGAAAATTTAGGAAAAGTTAAAGTTCATAGAATTTTGAATAAATTAGAATCTAGAGGAATTATCATTAAAGAACATTTCGGAAAAGTTAATAAAGTAAAACTTGTTCCTGAAATTTATGAAGTTTTAAGAAAAGAAAATAAGTAAAAATAAAAAAATAAAAAAATTTAGTATGGCCAAACAATATTGAATAGATCTACTACTCTACACGAATAACCGTACTCATTATCATACCACGCATTTATCTGTACAAAATCTTTATCTACAGAACACATTTCTGCATCAATTATTGTAGAATGTGAATTTCCTATAATATCGCTGCTTACTAAAGGTTCTTCACTGTATTGCAAAATTCCTTTGAGATGATACTTTGAAACTTCACTGAACAACCATAGAACTTCTTTTAAAGTAGTTTCTCTTTTCAATTTAGCAACTACGTAAACTAAACTTCCAGTAGGTGTTGGAACTCTTAGAGATTGTCCGAACAACTTTCCTTTTAATTCAGGAATTACTAATTCTACTGCTTTACTTGCTCCTGTTGTTGTAGGAACTATATTTAGTGCTGCTGCTCTTGCTCTTCTTAAATCTTTATGAGGCAAATCTAAAACTCTCTGATCATTCGTATAGCTATGTACTGTAGTCATAAATGCTTTTTCAACTCCAAAATTATCGTTCAATACCTTAATTATTGGCGCTAAACAATTAGTAGTACATGATGCATTGCTAATAATATGGTGTTTATTTACATCATACCAATGTTCATTTACTCCTTTAACTATTGTAATATCTTCATTCTTAGCTGGTGCAGTTATTATAACTTTTTTAGCACCTGCTTGCAAATGTTTGCTTGCTGAATCTCTATCTGTAAAAACTCCTGAAGATTCTACTACTATATCAATTCCTAAATCTTTCCAAGGTAATTTTAAAGGATCTTTTTCAGCAAAAATTCTAAACTTTTTTCCATCAACTATAATATGTTCATTATCGAAACTTACTTCATGATTCCAAATCCCATAAACTGAATCATATTTTAACAGATGAGCTAAAGTTCTTGCGTCTGTAAGATCATTTATTGCTACAATATCAAATCCTCGTTCATATGCTATTTTAAAAACATGCCTACCGATCCTTCCAAAACCATTTATTGCAATCTTCATAATATCACCTCAAAGAAATTTAGTTAAATTAAAATTAAAATCTTTTTAACTACTGAAAAAGAAAAAGTTTTTTAATTAATCATTCTTCTTACTTCTAAAATATACTCATCATATTTTTCATCAGGAACAAACATTAAATTTTCTTTACTGTAAACTTTAACTTTGTCAAGATCATTAGGCATAAGTAATAAGATTTCATCTTTTATTATTTTTGGCTCAGATTGCAATAAATAATTTTTTAAATTTTCTACTAAAAAACTATCGTATTTTCTAAGATCATTAAAAAATCTATTAACTAAGTTTCCTGTTTTAAGTATATTATACTGTGGACAATATATTTCAATCCCTCCAACATAAGCATCTTTTTTAAAGTGATCATAATAATAAAATATAGTTAATACCGATCTATAATCGTTTTTCAAAACTACATCCAATGTTCCTAACAATTCTTCAACATTTTCTTCTTTACTTGAATCAAAATCATCGTAAACAAATAATGTAAACATAGAATCGTTATTCTGTTTTATTTCATATCCTGTAGCTAATAAAGCACCATACTTATCTATCAAAAATTCCAAATCAAAAACAATTTTCTTCTTTTGTTGTTCCATTATGTTCATCTCTTAGCAAATAAACATTTTTAAATGTTTCAAACTTACAATATTTGTGCGGAGGTCCCCTAGCCAGGTATGGGGGCTGGTTCAGGGCCAGCTGGCTTAGTGCCGTCGCCGGTTCAAATCCGGCCCTCCGCAGTTTAATTAATATTCATTAATAGCTAATTCATTCTTAAGCTTTTTTATGGAATTTATTGTATCTTTTATTGAAGGTTCTAAAAACGAATAATAAAAATAACTTAAATAATGCTTTCTAAACTCTAAAAATACACTTTCTTGAATTTTTGGTTTTGATTTGTTCAATTCATAAATTTCAATCATCTTAGCTTCATGAAATTCCTTGAAATTATTTGACTCTTCTACTTTTTTTTCTAAATTTGAAATTATATAATCTGAAAAGTTATGGAATTCTTTTAATTCGTTTAGCAAAAAATTATACATAATTTTTTCATATTTATCCAAGTTATCTTTTTTGTAATAAAAACGATCATAAATTAATTTATCACCTAATTTTTTATAATACTTTGAATAAACTAACTGATAAAGATTATCCAATGCTACTTTAGATTCAAAAGAATACTTATCCATATAATTAAAAATATCATCATATTTTATTTTATCATTCTCTATAATAATATCATTAAGATATTTGTCTGCTTTTCTTTTTTCATAAACGCTTATTTCTTTAACAATCCCTGCAGAATCTACATATGTTACATTTTTAAAATTATGAAATCCTAAAGACATCATTCCTGCTAAAGCACCTAACCCAACTCCAGTCCAAACCAAAATTTTGTTTAGCTTATTCATGTTCTCACTTTATTAAAATTCGCGCAATAAATCAGAGGATTTATCTAAAATCTCTCTTTTCAAATTAGCTAAGGACTCATTTAACAACGAATAATACTCAATAATTGCATTTTGTTTTTTAAATTCTTCTTTTAGTAAATTTTTATTTTGCACAAAACTATAAACAAGTATCAAAGTATTTAACTTATCTTTATGATATCCTTCGAACAACGAAATTTCTTCAATTTTTAGATCAATTCTTTTTAATGCATCTTTTGTATATTGATGAAAATCAGCTAAATAATAGGTATTTTCCAAAAATTTATCCAATCCATAATTATTAACAAGTTTATAATTCTTGAAATAATCATACTTTTCTTTAGCTTTTCTAGCGTTATCTAATTCATTATTGTAAATTTTGTAAAAATTCATGATCTTTTCTCTAGCAACTATCGCCAACGTATCTATTGAATTGTAAAGGTTTTCTTCATAATAATTTTTTCCTTCCATTGGAATTTCATCTAATAAATTTTCTATTTTTTTGATTTTTTCTTCATAAGTTTCAACTTTATTTTCTACTCCTGGATTTTTACTGAATGCTTTATCATAATAAGATTGTTTTATATTAATATCTGAATTCAATACTAGAGAAGAACCTAAAATCGCACTTCCAATTGCAATATTTCTAAACATTTTTTTTATTTTATTTGATAATGTCATGTTACCCCTTTTTGTGAAATTTCAAAGAAATTTATAAATTTTGTGAAAATTTAATTACTTAAAAGTAGTTATTTGAAATTTAGTGAAAAAAACAAAAAACATTTAACAATAAAAGTTTAACAATTATTATGGGAAAAATTATTCAACTACCTATCGAAGTTATAAATAAAATTGCAGCAGGAGAAATTATTGAAAGACCTGCTAATGTGGTTAAAGAATTAGTAGAAAATTCTATTGATGCTGAAGCTACTGAAATTACTGTAGAAGTTGAAAAAGCAGGGAAAAAAAGAATTGTTGTTGCTGACAATGGTTCTGGAATGAATAGAGAAGATGCAATTCTTTGTGTAGAGAAACACACAACCTCAAAGATAAAAAATATTGAAGACATTTATAAAATTTTAAGCTACGGATTCAGAGGAGAAGCATTAGCGAGCATTGCTAGTGTAAGTAAATTTAAATTGATAACTTCTGATGGTAATGAAAGCACTAAAATTATCATTGAAAATAACATCAAGAAAGTTTCTTCAGATGTACTTAATAAAGGAACTAAAATTATTGTAGAAGATTTATTTTTTAACATTCCTGTAAGAAGAAAATACTTAAAAAGTGATAATATAGAGCTAAAACATATTATAGACACAATTACGAATTATGCATTAGTTTATCCTGAAATAAGTTTTAAACTTATTGCAGATAATAAAGTAATAATTAATGCACCAAAAACAAATAACTTAAAAGATAAAGTTGTTCTTTTATTAGGATTAAATTATGCTAAAAACTCACTAGAGATTTCTTATGAAGAGAACAAAATAAAAGTACATGGTTTAATTGGAAACAAAAATTTAGTAAAGAAGAGCAAATCGGATTTGTATATTTTTGTAAATAAAAGACCTGTAAAAAGTGATGTTGTTGAAAGAGCAATAAAAGAAGCTTATGGTAGTTATCTTTCTAAAGAAGAATTTCCTTTTGTAGTTATTAACATTGAAATTCCTCCTGAAGCAATAGATCCAAACGTACATCCTAAAAAAGAAACAATAATTTTCTTTGAGCCTGAGAAAGTATTTTCAGCTGTATTTTCTGCAATAAAATTAAAATTGATTGAAAAAGATGAAAACAAATTCTATTATTATGAAAAATCTCAAAAAATAGAAGAAAAAAACTCAACATTGAACAATTTTGAACAACCTAAAGAAGATCAATTTACTGAATTAAGAAAAATAATTGAAAGTTTAAAAGCAGAAAAAAAGATTTCTGAAGAACAGGAAGTTCAACATTTAACTCAACAAAAAGAGGAAAAAATAAATAATACAATTAAATGGCCTGAGCTTCTACAACTTTATTATTTAGGTCAATTTAGCAACACTTATTTAATTTTTACTTCTTCTGATGAAATTTGGATATTTGATCAACATCTTGTAGAAGAACGATACAATTATGAAAAATTGAAAAGAGAGCCAATAAAAGTTCAGCAGCTTTTGGAACCCATAATTCTTAATATTAACAAAAAGGAATTCTATTCTTTACTAGAATCTAAGGAAATGCTAAAAAAAGTTGGTTTTGAAATTGAAGAAATTAAAGATTACTTTGCTATAAGATCAGTTCCAGATTTACTGAAACATCTTGATTCTGCTGAAAAAGAAAAAACAGTAAAAGAAATAATTGAAGAATTCTTAGAACTTAAAAGAGTTTCTACAATAGAGATTTTACAAGATGAGTTATTAAAAACAATAGCTTGTAAAAGTTCAGTTAAAGCAGGACAAATGCTAAATCCCTATTCAGTAAAAACGATGATTACAAATTTAGCTAAATGTGAACAACCTTACACTTGTCCTCATGGTAGACCTGTTGTAATAAAAATTTCTAAAAGAGAACTAGATAAAATGTTTCAAAGAATTTAATCTTTCCATGTAACGATTACTTCATCCGTTCTTTCATATGGTTTTATTATAATTTCCTTATCTTCTCCTCTTGTACTATATTCAAGCCATCCTTGCCATGCAATCATCACACCATTATCTGGAAGAACATCTCTTCTAGGTACTGCAAATTTCGCATTTCTTTGCTCTGCCATCAATCTTAACATCTCTTGTAATCTAGAGTTTAAAGCAACACCTCCTCCAAGGATTACTGAATCTCTATTAAGATGTGCCATTGCTCTTTCAGTAACTTCAACTAACATTGAAAAAACATATTCTTGCAAAGAATAAGCTAAATCCTCTAACTTTTCTTCATTTAACTTTTTAACTAAAAAAGTATATATTCCTGAAAAAGAAACATCCATTCCTTTAACAGAATATGGCAATTCAATCAACTTTTTTCCTTTTTTAGCTAATTCTTCTATTTTTGGACCGCCTGGAAATCCTAAACCTGCTGCTCTAGCAAAAGAATCAATAAAATTTCCTACTCCTATATCTAATGTTTCTCCAAAAATTCTATACTTTTTTTCATCATAAGCAATAACTTGAGTATTTGCTCCTGAAGCATAAAGCAATACAGGATTTTTTAAACCAGTAGTTAATTCTCCAATAGTTAAATGACTTATGCAATGATTAACTCCTACAACAGGTTTATTATAAATTTCTTTAATTGAAGCAGCAATAAACGCTCCAATTTTTAAAGCATGACCAATTCCTGGTCCTCTTGAATATGCTATTACATCTATATCTTTAATGCTTAAATTTGCTTTATTTAATGCACTTGTAATAACTTTTTCATACTCTTTTACATGATGTTCTGCTAATTCAGAAGGAATCATTCCTGATTTTTCTGAAGTATAGACTGATTTTTCATTAGCAAGAATATTACCATCAGAATCAACAATTCCTATGCCTAGAGTATGTGCTGTGCTTTCTATGCCTAGTATTATTTTTTTCATCTTATGTGTAAAAACAAAAAAATTTTTAAAATATTCGTATTTTCAAATATTCATTATGGAACTAAAAATGATTGAAGAAAACAAAAATCGTTTAGTTTTTGAGGTAGAAAGCAATTACGGCTTAGCTGAGCTTTTAATTCAAGAGCTTAGAAAAGACAAAAGTATAAATGTTGCAACTTATGCAAAAGATCATCCTGAAAACAAAGAGATAAGATACATTATTGAAGGAAATGATGTCAAAAAAAGCATAAAAGATGCAATAAAAAAATTAAAGGAAAGAAATAATCAATTCTTAAAGCTTATTGATGAAAAAATTAATGAATAATGGTGAGAATATGAAAATGCCTAAAACATTAAGAAAGTATTGTCCATACTGTAAAAAATACACAGAACATAAAGTTTTAGAAGTTAAAAAACACCAAGCAAGTTCATTAAGTAGAGGTTCAAAATATAGAGCTAAAAAAAGAGGATTAGCAAGGGGTTATGGTAATTTAGGAAGATATTCTAAAAGACCTATTACTCAATGGAAAAGAGTTGGTGCAAAAACTTCTAAAAAAGTTGATTTACGCTTAGAATGTACTGTTTGTAAGAAGAAACACGTATTCAATAGTACCTTTAGAACCAAAAAATTAGAATTAGTTTAAAATTTTTTTATTTTTTTAATAAAAAGAAGAAAAGATGAAAAAGTTTTTAACTTCTATATGCTGCTAAAACATTCTCTATAACTTTTTTATCTTGTTCCATTCTCTTTTCAAGGTCTGTTAATCTTTCATACATGAATCTATCTTTATCCTTAACTTGCTCCTTTGCTTCTCTTATCTTTTGTAAATATCCATATCCTTGATTTTCAATTCCATAAACTGTAACATAAAAATTCTCTAATCCTGCAACTATTGCAGAATCATAGTTTTTTGCTCTTTCTAAAACATTTTCAATGCCATCAAATTTTACATTTTTATCTTTTTCTGCATTTTTCCTAAGATAATTATTTACTGATTTTTTAACTCTTTCAACTGCATTTTCATATTCAGTCATTGCGTTGAAAAAATAATCTTTAGCAACTCTTCTATTATATTTATCTGAACTTACATAATTAATCATTTCGTCCATTGTTCTGAAATTGTTTCCGTAAATCATTGGTAAGTCATATACTGATTCTTTTGTATCATGCCATTCTTGAACATATGCTGAAGAATCATACTTTTGTTCTACTTTCTTTGGATTTGTATTGTATAAAGATACTAATGCTGCTAAAGCACCTAATCCAACACCAACATATTTTATTTGATTTTTTATGTTTTTATTCATTTTTATCACCTCTTAGTTACTATTTATAGTCATTTGAAATTTATAAATATTATGAATTTTTAATCACTTTTCAGTAGAAAAAGAAAAAGAAAAAAACAAAATTTTAAAGATCTTTTGCCATTACTGTTTTTCTTCCATTTGCTTTAGCTCTTTCTGCTGCTTTTTTTATTAAATTAATTACTTCTTCGTTTAGTGCATCTGCAAAATCTGACGAAAAGTTCATTTCTGGTTCTATTTCCTTTATTTTACTTTTCACAACAACAAATTCTGTCATTATTTCACCTCCGTTATTTTGGTTATAATTTCTGTGCCATAGTCTGGAATGTAATATCTTGAGAAATTTGCCTTAGCATATGAAAAATCGTAACTTTTATTTGTTATAATTGTCGTCTTTAGTGTTCCTGCAAAGTATTTGAATTTTACATTAGAATTTTGTTCATTTGAAAACAACAATTGTGAAGAATTACTTACATTATAAGATAAATAATACCACTCATTATTATTTTTAAACATTATATTGTATATTGTTTCATTAGTAAATTGTCCACCTACTACTATATAATATTTAAAATACTCTTTTTCTTCAACAGAGCCATCGCTACTTAAGGTTGTAATGTTAAAACTTTCTTTTACTACACTAAAAATAAAGGATTTTGAAGTCATTACTCCAGAAGAAATCGTTGTACTTTTTGTGTTAGGAATTACTCCTTTGCTCTTTAATGCTTCATACTTCCAAGCATAATCATATTTAAGTAAAAAGAAAGTTTCTAAAAAATCTCCAGAAGTAAGTGATCTTAATAAAGGATGCTCATTTAATATCGGCACATATATCAAAGGAGAGGATAAATGTATTAGACAACTAACAAGACCTAATGAATCTGAACCGCCTCTTAATTTATTTATTTTAGATAGTTTATAAGCTACTTCTGCTTTCTTATCCATTTCACTTCTCTTTCTAACTATAGCATTTAGCATTTTTTCTATTTTTAATTTATCATCGTTTAAGTTAATCACTAGATTTTGTTCATTATTTTTACATTCCTCAAATTGAATTATTAAAAAATTATAAACTTTGCCCAATAAATCTGTAGAATAAACACGATCATTTTTAAAATTACATTCAAAATCGATAATTCTTCCTTCATCAGCTATTGGAGTACATCTTACAAAAATTTCAAGAAAAGATATAATATTCGAATACCTATTACTTAAAATATGATCTCTATTATTTACCACCGTTCCATCGTCATACTTTATTTCATAACTACAATTAAAAAAGACATTTTCTAAATTAGGTTCTTTTTGATTAGTACTATTTTTAAATTCAAAATCATAATATACAGTTAATCTATTATCCTCTGTTTTTATAGATAAAAAATCTATATTTCTTGTAGAGGAAAATTTATAATAATCATCTATATTATTAGATGAAAAAACAGAATAAATAAAAAATAAACCTATTAAGATTGATAGTTTGAATTTATTCATGATTTCACCTTTTTTATAAATTTCATATCATAAAATTTATAAAAGTAGAAACTAAGGAAAATAACTAATAAATCAATTATTATAATAACAAAAAGATTTATCTTAAAAAAAGAAAAATAAACATTAAATGTAAGATTTATTAAAAAAAGCAAGATCAATAAAAATAGAAGGTTCTTTAAAAAAGTTTTCCAATATATGCTAAAGTTATCAAAAAATAAAAATAAAAGATTAGATAGGAAGAAAACATAAAAAACAGTCAATAAAAAAATATAAATTTGCTTAGTATTATTAGAAATAAATTCAGAGATTAATAAATTACTATAATGTAATTTAGATGCATAAAAAGAAACAACTAATAACATTTCAAAAATAGATAATAAAAAAATAAAAAATAATTTTACGAAAAAAGTGTAACTGTAACTTGATTTTTTTAAGAAAACATAGGATATTGAAAATTTTAAGAACAAAATCATTAAAATAGTTAAAATAATAGAAATCATAGTTAAATTTGAAAATTCCGCAGGAGAATTTTTTATAATTGATGATACACTTTTAATTAAAAAGAAACTTATTGAAATTGAAATAATAGAAAATATTATAAAATTAAAAATTAAATTAGCCAAAACAAAATAAATAAAGTGATCAATCTTAAAATACCAATATTTAAACTTCTTAAATATTGTTTCTTGCTCTTTCTTATAAACTTTTTTTGTGTAAATTTGTTTCATGTTATTTCACCCTACCTTATAAAATGAACTCCTATATATTCTCTTTTCTCTTCAGGAATCTCTAAATTCATATTCCCAAAAATATGCAACATAGGTTTATTTTTTAACAAAATAATTTTAATAGTATTTGAATTATATAATTGTTCAGGCGTTATTGTTAAATTATAACTATATATACTTAAAGGCACATTTTCCATTTTAAATCCCTTAATTGAATCTATATCAACCTCACTCTCGCTACAGTTAATCAATAATTCTTTCTTTGCATTTCTAGATACATAAATAATTGCTTTTAAAAAATCATAATCCTCAAATTCTAAAGCAGTATATACTAAATCTTTAATTATACTTTTAGTCACGTTTCTTATTGTTTCATTATTATAATAAAAAGTCTCAAAGCCAGGAGGAACAATAAGGTATCCTGGATTATAAAATATTAACAAAAATCTGCTTCCACAGAAACTTCCAAAAGAAGAACTCAAATTAGTATAAGGTTCAACATCACTAAACCACACACTAAATGGAACTAGAAAACTTTTAACTAACGTTTCGTCATCAATTATACTATCAATAATATCAAATTCACCATTTAAATATAGATTTTTTAAGTTATCAGTTAAAGATGATGCATAAATAAAAGCACTTGAATCAGAATAAGAATCAGTTATTGCTTTCCCATTCTTTTTTGACCCTAAAATATATTGAGTTCCATTTTTGAAAAAAAGCAGAGTTACATCATAAATACCTGGAATGAGAGAAAACTCATTTATTGAGTCTGTAGAATTATCCATATTAGACAATATTAGCATGTATTGAGGCTTGATTTGATTTATCATTATTACCATATATTTCTCATTTTCTATTTCTTTAGCGTAACTTAAAACTTCATCTAATGAATTACTCTTATTTAAATCATTTATAGTAACTTTCAACAGATCAATATCATTCCTAAATATTTTTTTAGGATAATACAATGTAATCATTCCTAAATCTAAATTATAATTTTCAAAAGGAATGAATGTTGCAACTGCTTTAAAAGAATCATTTATGTAAGGAGCATATTCTTGATAATCAATAACTAGAGTACCATTAATACATTGAGGCAAAAGTACTGAATATATATTATCATTTTTTGGTTCTAAACTATATTCACAAGAGATAAATCCACAATCTAAAAAAACCTTAATATTGTCGTTTAATTCAGATTCAGGTTCAAATTTTAATTTAAAAGATATATTAATAATTCCATTTTCACAAATTTTATTATCAATTTCTTCATTTTCTAAACTTGTATAGGTTCCATCCTCATAACAAAGCATATCTCTACAAATAGAAGGTAATATTGCAAACTTTAATGAAAATCCTTCATTTTTAAAAGAGTTATCATCAGATATTTCAAAAATTGCAGGTATTGCATAATCATATGAACTTACATACTCATATCTTATAGGTAAAGGAAAAGAGATAAAACCAAAAGATAATACAGAACTCGTTCTCTTCGGGAAATATATCGGAGAATTTGGATTAGGATATATCTTCAAAACAGGATCAAAATATAAAGAGTATAGATTTAAGCGATAAGGAATATAAAAATCACTAATTTCGAAATCCCAATAATCGGATTTTAAATAAGGCCTTTCTTTAGTATTGACTATCCTAATTCTTGAAAAAAATGCCATAGCAATCTCTTTAAATTTTTCAGATAACTTTTTTTTATCCCAAGTAACATATTGATTTGATACTTCATAAGTCGGAGGAAAATAATTTTCATCAATCGCCTTGAACGCTGAAAAATAATTCATAAAAGCTCTTTCAATCTCTTTATTATTTACAATATATGAAATAAATTCATTAGAATATTTAACCATTTCTTTTAAGGGAACGTCTAAAATAATCGAAAATTTTTGAATTGATTTCTTTTTCGAATCTTTAATAGTAAGCTCAGTTATTTCTAACATATAATCAATTAAAACAATTGTTTCTTTCTCTTTAAATAATACATCTACCTTTGGGAACGATACTGGATTTATTGTAAAATCTTTATACGATTTCTCAACTAACTTAACACACTTAGGAATTAATTCTTTACCAAGTACTTCTATATTCTTTTTTATCTCTTCTAAATTTAAATATCTATACTTTGGACCTTTTGAAAATTCAACTCTATAATAAATTGGAATTCTTGAAAGATTATAAAAATTAAAATAATCTGCTTTTTCTCCAAACAAAGGATTATATTCTATTCCAGAAACAAAATAAACCCCTGCATTTTTAATGTTAATAATAATTTGTTCTATTTGATTTTGAGAATATCCTAAACTAGTTAAAAAAGGTTTTAATCTCATCTCATCCACAAGGCCTCCACTTTCTCCTAATTCCATTATTATTTTAGAAAAAATATCATAAAAACAACTTCTTAATGACAAATCTAAGGGGATTAATGATTGTTCAATTTTATTTTCTTGAATTATATCTCTTTCATTTCTTTCTTTTTTAATATTTTGAGAAAAAATGAAAATTGACAAAAATATAAATAAAAGCACAATACCTCCTAAAATAAAATAAATAATTTGACTTTTTTTCATAAAAATCACCTATTATGAAGTACTACAACCATAACGATAGTCCTTTGAGGATTGGAATAAAACTTCTTTTTTAAACTTCTCCCAACTATCACACGTAGTAATTGGCTCACAATAATTAATATATTCATCACATGGAACTTCAAAACCTACTAACAATTCAAACATTTCTTTAATATCTTTGCCTGAACTTCCTAAAGCTTTAGCTAATAAAGAACATAATTCTGAAATTTTTCTTCTATAACTCATAGCAAATTCTGCATAAGAACCTAAATGTAAATAATCTTTCAAATTTTCTAACATACTAGTGAAATCACAAAGTTTCCTATCTTCAGAACTTGATGGAATCAAAGAATAAAGACTCTTTAATCCAGATCCAACCAGAAGATTAATAAGTAATTTTGCTTGTCTAGAATAAATTTTTAATGCTGTCTCATTATTAGGACTACTTATATCCTTTCCAAAGAAATAATAGTTATAAAAAATTAAGAAGGATACAGGATCCCACGTAGATTTACCACAGGATCCTCCAATACTTGATAACAATTGGTTTGTTACTGTTTTCATCAAACATCCTTCAAAAAAAGTTCTAACAACTGGTTCGAAATTAAATTTATAAACAGGTTGAACCGAATAATATGGTGCAGAATAGGTAGATGTTGCAGAAGAACTTGCTTCTGTAAAATAAGCAACACTTATTGAAAAAGAATAAGCTAACAACCATCTTAATATTTCATCAATAATGAATTTAATAAAAAGTCCTATGACATTACATTTATCGCTAGAATCATATAAACTCCAAGAATCCACCCAAGATCCAAGAGAACTTGATGCCCATGAGATAAAATGTTGTTTTCCTAGATCTATTAATAAATAAAATAGAATATTACCTAAAATTTCTCCACCAACTAACGAAATTAAATATCCACTAGCATTTATTTTATAAACTCCATTGTCATTAACAACATATCCTCTATAATATGTTTCATAAAGATATTTAGAAAGATCATCTTGAAGATTAAATGTAGTTGACAATACATTCTTACGTATTGAACCAGAATCAAATATATCAAATAAAAATAAAATACTATAAGAAACAAAATCATCCAGGATGTAATTATCTTCAAAATCAAAAAAAGAAATAATAGGAGAAAATAAAAAAGGTAATACCAATTGAGCCAACAAACCACCTAAGAAATAAGATCCAATTGAGAAATAATCAGGATATCTAGCATTTTTTATTGTAAGTATATCTTCACAATAAGAAGGTTCAGCTCTTAAATTATAAGCATCAATTAAGCATTTTAAATATTCACAATCGTACTGATATTGTTTATGAGGAATAACAAAAAAAATTGCAGGAAGTGAGAAAAAAGTTAAAGCTGCATAAGTATTCGAATAAGGTTCCAAATATGTTTCTCTTAAAATAACATAATAAATTAAAAACGCATTATTAAAGAATTTCTGTCCAAGAGATAAAATTTCTTCCCAACTAGGATTATTTATTATTTTCGATAATTGTAGATTTAACGAAGTAAGATCTAACTGAATAAAACAATCCATTGGCTGGGAAATATCACATTCTTTTGACTGTGAATTAGAATTACCGCTTTTTTTTACAGATTCAAATAGAGATGCAAAAGGAATTAAATTTTTATATTCATTATAACGAAGATTGAAAACAGGAATTGATTCAAGAGTGTCATGCATTTTTTTAAATTTAGCAAAACCATACAGTGGGCCATAGGGATGCACGATAGTAGTAATAAACGAACCTATAGTTGATTGATACAGTTCATAAAATACAATCATGGGGTTTGCTAAAAGATTTATAAAATCTGCACTCAAATGGAAAATATTACCACTTCCCGGCATTATTGCATTAGCAACATGACCTGCTGCTCTTAAAGAATAACAAGTCATAGTTAAATGCAAACCTGCTTCTCCTATAGCTACAAATGCAGTGTGAAGACCATATAGAGTTAAAAAGATATTATACCACCATTGATTTATATTTGAATTTTTAATATTATACCAAGTTTTTTCAATTTTTTTAAAAAGAGCAGTTTTATAATCAGCACCTGAAGAAACATCAAATCTATAATCTGGCCTATTTAAGGGGACAATTTCAAAAGTTAAAGGATTTTTGTAAATATTTACTTCATCTTCAAAATAAAAAGAAACATTACAAGAAATCATAAAAGATGACTCAACTGCTCCAGTATTTGAAACATCCAAATTTAATATATTTTGAGCTTTATTATCATTAAAAAGCATAGCTCTAAAATATGGCTTTACAAAATTAATTCTAATATTATTTATAGGATTTTGACTTCTTAAATAAAAAGAACTTTCTTTTCTTACATTATAAACAGCACAAGTACTGGGGTCAATAGATATTTTTCTAACTCTTAAACCAGCAGGCGAATCTTGACTTTTATTTAATTGGAATAAAATACCTAAATTATTTCTGGAAAAAATTTCGGATTCATTTCCTACAACATAAGTACTTGTCGTTACATAAAAAGGAGGAATTAATTTAATACTGTTTTCATCTAATGAAACGTATCTAGAATCTAAGGTATCATTCAAAATTCTTAATGAAATATTAAGAATATCAAATTCATAATCTCCACATAATCCTTCGATTTTTAGTTTTAAAATAACGTTTTCATTTGTATTTTTACTGACTAAAATATTAATAAAATTAAATCCATATATTGAATTTATAAATGAAGAAGCTATTGATCTTACACCTTCAATTGGATCTTGATTTTGTAATTTAAGAGAAGAAAAATTTATTTTCAAACGAGAAAATTCTAAACATCTTCCTGTTGCATTAACATAAATAGAAAGACGAGTTCCATTCCACATAGAGATTGGAGTTGATAATTCATTAATGCTTCTTATAACAAATTCATCATCTAAACTACCATACTCTTCTTCAACTTTAACATAAATATCGTTTATTGCAAAATAAGATGTATTATAAATAGACGAAATATCATTTACTTTAGATTCTAAAAGATAAACAGTTTGATTGACAACATTTCCAAGAGAATCAGTAATACTAACATTTACATAATTATTTTGTAAATTTGAAAGATTATTCACATAAATCTGAACAAAATTATTTGAAGAAACATAGGTCGTACCATTTGTAGTATAATTTTTAATACTAAGATCAATACCAAAATAACTTAAATCAGGAAGAACTGCTGTAAAATTAAAGAAATTTCCTTCATTATATAAACAAGATTTATTCAACAAAATTAATCCATCATTTTTTAAAAATCCTGCTAAGCCATTATTCAATAAAACATATTTTCCACAAGAATGAGTATTTGAACCATCTAAAATATCTATAATATAATATTCATTTCCTAAATTTACTCTGAAGTCATACTCTCCAGAATTTTTATTCCCAAACTTATCATAAGCTTCAATGACAATCTTGATTTTCTTATCTGACAAATCCTTAAGATCTGCAGGATTAAAATAAACATTTAAACTATGTTCAAAATTTTCACAATTATTTGTACATTCAATAAGATCATATTCCGTAATATTATATCCAATAATTGATTTTACAAGAATCTGAATGGGTGCATTAGTAGAATTAATTTTAAAAGACAAATTCAAAGGGATGGGATTATCAGATAAATTAACATCAGGAATTGCAACTTCACTAATATTTTTAAACATGCTTCCTTTTCTAATTTTTAATGTAACATTTTTTATTTCTGGCTTTCTAAGATACTCTTCCTTGAAAGTAACAATGCTAAATCGTAAAAGAGCAGGAATTTCAACATTACCACAATCTCCTTCAATATAAGCTTTTGGATAAAAAGTACCACCATATGATGTTTTATCAAAATTAAAGGATGAACTAAATTTTTCCCCATCTCTTGTAAACTCCAATAATCTTCTATCATTCACATTAGTTGTAATTCCTGCAAGATCTTTCATATAAAAGTTAGAATTTAATAAACAAGTACCTTTACCAAAAACTTCTATAGCAATATTCATATCTTTCCAAATATACACATCTTGAGATTTATTCGTAATAACTCTCTTAAATTCATAAGTAGTCCCTGCATAATTATACTTCATATCTAGAACAATTTTTTCAATAGAAAAGAAGCCGTTAGAAAAAATATCTCTATTTCTTCCTTGATTTGAAAAAGCTGCAAAAAGAGTTTTTGTTATTCTTTTAGAGGTAGATGAATCTTCTAAAGTAACATCTACCGCATTTTTAGTATACTCAACAGCACTATTTAATTTTATTGCAAAATAATTGGTATTATCTAAAGTTGCAAAAGTCCTAGATTCTCCTTCTGTAGAATAACCTCTCAATTTAACATAATTTGGTTGAATGTTTAAATTATTGAAGGTTAAAAAATCTCCTGGAGAAAATTCACAGGAATCGTTTAAATAAATGATTCCAGATTTATTGCGGTATAAAATACAACTTACATCACGTCCTTCTGCTTTTAAACTAACGATATCTGCTAATAATTCTAAAATTTCAACATTAAAAGTATGATCTCTACTAGTAGGACCATTCCCTTTGTCATCATACGCGTCTATAAATATTGTTTCAGAATAATTTCCGTTAGATTTTCCAGTTAAATCATAAGGTAAATCAAAAGTGCAAAAAGTTCCACAATCTGCTTTATTCAAAATCAATTCACCAGATTTCAAAGTAACATTCAGCGGCAAAGAACGCTCATCAAACTTTATTTGAACATTTAAGTTTACTGTACCACTCCCTTCTCTTAATCTTATTATTGAATTACCATTATATTTAACTATAACTTGCTTTATTTCTGGCGCTTTCTTATCAACACTTAACAAAAATGAAGCACTTGATGAAGCAAGATTTCCAATTCCATCTTTTATTTCACTTATTTTAACATTAACATCTTCTGAAATTCCTGGAGGTATTTGATAATTATAAACTCCTTCATAAATATTAGAACCTAAAGAATTGAAAGAGACTGGTGAATAATAATTAGAACCTATTTGTAATCTTACAATACTTATACCTGAAGGATCATTTGAAGAAAAATTAACGTACAAGTTAGAAACATCATCATAATAAAAACCAGCAATATAAACTGGGTCTACTGAAGTATCGAGATTATTGTTAAACTGAATCATACATTGATCTTTATAATAAAGATAAATAACAGATTCACTTGATAAAGGGATATTAGATAATCTAATCAATTTATCAGCAACAATAGTTTTTGAAGAAATTGATAATACACTATTATCACTTCCCTTTTTAATATTAAATTCATTTGGATCAGGTTCAAAATTAGAATCAGGAGTTAGTTGAATATAAAGTTCATGGATTTGATTTGTATATGAGTTTGTATAAATATTATAATTACTATCACTAATTTTCTTGACAATAAGTCTATTAATCTCAGGATTAGTAACATAAATATTTTGAATTTTAATGGTTCCACTACCCGAACGATATTCATAATTACAAGCTAAAACAGAATTGAAAAGAGCAAAAATGAATAAAATCAATATAATTTCAACAAAAAGCCTTTTTTTCATGATTTTCCCTCAAAAAAACAGCTTGTTTATACTACTCGAAGTAAAATTATTTAAAGATTTATAATCACTAACAAGTAAAAATAGCGAAAAATATTATAAAAAACTATTTAAATAATCTATGTTTCATAATACTTATGGATAAAGAATCAATTTTTGAATGGTTTAAAAGATATCTGGAGCATAAATATTTGCAAAGCTTAATTAAGCTAGAAATTATTCAAATTGATAACAATAAAATCTTATTTGATACTGAAATTCAAGAAGTAAAAAATTTATTTCAAAAAAATTCATTGAAGAATAGAAAATTTTGCTTATGTTTTGATTTTGAAAATATCGAAAGTATTTCTGCTGATTTTTTTGTTTTTCCATTCACTAAGCAAACAGAAGAATTTCTCATAAAAAATCCAAATTTTCTAGAAAAAAACAAGGTTTGGATATTGAATCCAAAATCAATCATTGAAACAATTTATCCAATTCACAAACATCTTTTAGAAGATTTAGATTCCAAAAATGTAAAAAAGTATTTAGATAAAATAAAGAATTATATTCCAATGATTGAGTAAAATGATAATCTCTCTTGGCGGATCTGTTGTAACTCCCAGTAGCATTGACATTTACGCAATAAAGTATTTTGTTAAAACATTAAAAGAAATTGATGAAAGAACAATAGTTGTGGTAGGTGGCGGTTCTTTGGCGAGACAATATATTAATACCATAATCTCCGAAAAAAGAGATTTTGAAAAAATAAAACATAAATTGGATGATCTAGGAATCTTAGCAACAATAATGAATGCTGAATTAATCAGTTTACTAAGCAACCTAGAAGCAGTACATCCAAGCAAAAGTTCGATGAAAAAAGCAATTTCTATAATGAAAAAAAGAAAGAAAACCATTTGTTCTGGCTGGAAACCAGGATTTAGCACTGATTATGTTACAGCATATATTGCAAAGCAGATGAAAGAAGATTTCATAATTAACATCACTAAAGTAGGAGGAATCTTCACGAAAGATCCAACAAAACATTTAGATGCTAAACTCATAAAAGAATTAACATGGAACGAATACTTAGAAATGTTCGATGATTCTTGGATTCCAGGAAAAAATGTACCTTTTGACAATTCAGCAGCATTTCTTTGTAAAACATCAAAAATTAAAGTTTTCATAACTAATCTTGAAAATTTTGAAAAATTTGTTAAAAACAAAGAAATGATTGGAACTTTAATAAGATAATCATTCTCCAATTATTTTTACTAAAACCCGTTTTCTCCTTTGACCATCAAATTCTCCGTAGAAAATTTCTTCCCATGGACCTAGATCAAGATTGCCATTAGTTATTGCTACTACAACCTCTCTACCAAAAACAGTTCTCCAAATATGTGCATATCCATTATCTTCTCCGGTTAAATTATGAAAATAATGCCCATCTTTTGGACTTAATTTTTCTAAAAAGTTTAAAAAATCTTTGTGTAATCCTGATTCTGCATCGTTTATAAATACTGAAGAGGTTATATGCATTGAATTTATCAAACAAATGCCTTCTTTAATACCTGATTCATGAACAATTTCTTCGATTAAATCTGTTATCCTAATAAACTCAATTCTTTTAGAAGTATTGAAGGATAATTCTTTTCTATAGGTTTTCATATTACCACCTAGAATACTTTAATTTTTCATTCAATTTTTGTTTGTAATAAAATTCAACATCTGAAGAAATATTTTTATTCTCGCAAAGTATTTTAGAATTTAAAATACATAAACAACCTAATTGTTCATTTTCATCTTTAATAATTAAATTCTTAGCATTTGTATCAAAAATACTTGCTATTGTTTCACAATAAACATCACAATAGAAAGTTATTTCATATTTTCTAACTGATTTATTAATAAAAGAAACATATTCATCGTCTTCAAGAATAGGATTGTAACACTTATAATATCCTAAAAAATCTAACTCTTCGAGATCTTTCACAGAATAAAACATTCCCGTAGGCGTTGTATGTTGATAGACATAAATAACAAACAAAATTCCAAAGAAAATTAAACCAATAGTAAGATAGATTTTCATTTTTATAGGAGATATTTCTCTTGTTGAACTGAAAATTCTATATATTTTTTCCCTGTAACAAATTCTACAATACTGAAATTAGATAGATTGGATATTATTTCAGCAATCAAAAACCAAGGAAAAATAAAAAATAAGCCATAAAATAAAGCATAACTAAATGAGGAATAAAAACTTTCATTTATCTTCCCAATCCCCATAAAAAATTCTCCTACTGTTTTTCCAACTAAGTAATCCATAATAAAAAAATACGTAAATGAGATCAAAGTCAAAATTATTGCAGATTTTAAAGTTAAAAAGTACAAAAATGAATTATTAACAAAACTACCAAAGTTTAAAGAAACAGCATAATTTGACAATCCTAAAAGCAAATCAGCAGCAAAAACATACAAAATTAGCAATAGATCTATTAAAAAAGCTAACAATTTTTTAAATGGAGATGGCCTTTTTACTACAATTGCAAAAGGAACTATCTTTAATTCTTTAGCCATATGTTTTGCATAGTAATTTTCATTTATATATTTTATGAACATAGAGTCAAAAAATAGAAAATAATTTATAAATAAGAAATAACAAATAAAAAATATCATGAAAATCGCCATATTTTCAGATAGCCATGACAATGTGAAGCTTATAGAAAAAGCTTTGGAAATTTGCAAGCAGGAAGACATTAAAACAATATTACATTGTGGAGATCTTGTTGCTCCTGCAACTATAAATTTCTTTAATGGATTTAAGGTTTATTTTGTAAGAGGAAATTGCGATGGTGATTTAATAAACATAAAAAAGAATTTAGAAGCAATTGGTGGAATTTTTTTAAACGATTTTGCTGTTATTGAACTAGAAAATAGAAAGATTGCAATGTATCATGGAAATAATCCAGCAATTCTTTTTGCAGCTATGAAACTTGATGTAGATGTTATTTGCTATGGTCATACTCATGAAAGTAAAATTGAAAAATTTGAACAAAATGGAAAAGAAAAACTCATAATCAATCCAGGTTCATTTTATAATTCCAAAATAAAACACAGTTTTGCAATTTTAGATTTAAAAAATTTAGAAGCAAAAATAATTGAATTGAATTAGGTGAAAATTATGAAGTTAATAAGCAACTGTTTCGAATGTTTAGGAAATCAAATATCTAGATTGATGATTTCAGAAAAAGAAAAGCAACAAATCTTCATGGAATTGTTTAAATTTGCTGCAAAATACAAAAATTTGTTCAACGACACTCCAGTAGATTTAGCTAGAATTGTTTATAAAAACAAAGTAGTTATTGATTTTTTCAAAAAGGCAAAAGAAAATGAAATAAATTTTAGCAAAGAAATTGCAGAAAAATTATCTTATGAAAATGATTTACTTCATTTATTAAAAATTGCTACTGCTTTAAATGTTTATGATTACTCTAGTCCAAATTTCAAAGAAAAATGGAAAGAAGAAATAAATCTTATTGAAACTATGTTCGATATTTCAGAATTAGAAAAAACTTCTGGAAACTTATTATATCTTTTAGATAATTGTTCTGAAATAGCAGTTGATCTACTTTTCTTAAAAAAATTGAAACTAAAGAATAAAGAAATAAAAATAACAATAATGCCTAGACAACACGATTTTATAAATGATGTTACAATTGATGATTTGAAAGAATACAATTTAATTCAACAATTTAAAAAAATCTCAGAAATAATTCCTTTAGATATTTATGGAAATTCAAAAAGCAAAGAAGCAATAAAAATTAAAGATTTGAAAGATTTTATTGATAACAATTTTGATTATGTCATCTCTAAAGGACAAGCAAATTATGAAATTCTAAGTGAATTTAAATTTAAACGAGCTAAAATAATAATTGCACTAATAGCAAAATGTGAAGTTGTAGCTAAAGAATTGAACATTACTCCTGGAAAAGGAATTATAAAATTACTAAATTCATGATGAATTACGACATAATAAAAGAATATGATATTAGAGGAAAATGGTTAACTGAATGGAATTTAGAAGATATTAAACTGATAGCAAATTCATTATCCAAAGAACTAAAACCTAGAAATGTAATTATTGCAAAAGACACCAGAAATGGAAGTAGTGAAATTGCTAATTTACTAATTAATATTCTAAAAAATAATTCAAGAATATTTTATTTAGGAATTTCAACCACTCCTATGTTTTACTTTGCAAATGTACAATTGAAAGCAGATCTTGGAATTATGATCACGGCTAGTCATAATCCTTCTGAATACAACGGAATGAAGATATTAAAAGATGGAAAGAATATAGCTAAAACTGAACTTTTAGAAATAATAAAAAAACATGAAACAATAAATGATAATATTAACAACAACTTAGAAATGTTGGAAAAATTTGATATTTTAAATGATTACACTAAATTTTTGAAAATATTCTTTAAAAAAATGAAACAAACAATCATAGTAGATGCAATGCATGGTACTGCTTTTTTAGATGGAAAGATTTTAAGCTCTTTTGTTAATGTTATTCCATTACATTTCGTTCCTATGCATGATTTTCCTATAACTCCGGATCCAAGTAATGATGAGAACTTGAAAGAATTGAAAGAATTGTGTATAAATCTTAAAAAAATTGGTATTGCTTTTGATGGAGATTCTGATAGAGTTAGATTTGTTACTGAAACTGGAAGAATTGTTCAAAATGACATAATCATTGCTTTGTTAATGAAATATTATAAGTTTAGAGAAGCAGTAGTTACTTTAAATGTTAGTGATATCGTAAGAGAGGTAGCTAAAACCGAAAATATAAAATTAATTGAAACTAAAGTTGGAAGAAATCATATAAAAGAAGTTATGGAAAGCAAAAGTATAAGCTTTGGAGCAGAAGTGAGTGGGCATTTCTTTTTCAGAGATTTTTATTACTTTGATTCAGGGATTTTCACTGCACTAAAAGTTTTAAGCATTCTTGATTATGAAAATAAAACTTTAGAAGAACTTGTTCAACCATTTTTAAAGTATTTTAAAGAAGAATTCACCATTGAAATAAAAAATAAGGATAACTTTCTTATAGAATTAAAAAAACAATATTCTAAAAATGCAATAGAAATAAAAGAGATAGATGGAATTTTCATAAGAACAAAAAATTTTTGGATTAATGCTAGAAAAAGCAACACAGAAGATAAAATAAGAATTTATCTTGAAAGTAATGATAAAAATATAAACGAAAATATAAAAAACGAAATAACTAAATTAGCTCAAAAGTATAAACAACAATATTAAGGAACTTTTTTCCAAAACAAAAACTTTTCATTATTTTTAGAAACTTTTGTTTCTTCTTTTTTTTCTATAACTTTTTTCTCTTCTTCAATTTTAAAAACATAATCAGAAAAAGCATTTTTTAATAGTTCTGAAACTTCTAGAAGATTTTCCTTTTCTTGCTCATTTGGAATCCATTTTAAAATTACATTATCATTTTCAAATCTTGGCAAAATATCTATTGATAGATGTTGAAACGGATCTGAAGAACCTAAATTTATTAAAATATTGTAATTTTCAGTATTTGCAGAAATCATTAAATTTTCAATAATTTTTTTAGTTACTAAAAAAATATCTAAATTCCTATCAAAAGATTCTTGGTGTTTAAGAGGAAACAATTTAAAATGAAACTTAGAGATTCCATTTGTAAGTATTGTTCCACCATAATTTCCATCGTTATAAATCAATGCAGGAGTTTTTTGTACATCACATAATTGACACATATTATTAATCATATAAACTTTAGAATAAAAATTTTTCTAAAAGCAAAAAATTTAATAATATCATAATTGTAACTTAAAGTTATGAAATTAGGAAAGCAAATATTATGGATCTATTTTTTAATTTTAGTAACAGGAATCTTTTCCTATCTTGTAAGAATTATTTTAGCTAAAAATCTGAGTGTTTATGATTATGGATTGTTTTATGGAATTTTCAATTTTATATTTTTATTTTCATTTTTAAGAGATTTAGGACTTACTGAAGCCTCAATTTTCTATATAAATAAGTATCTAGCAAAAAAAGATTATCAGAAAATAAAGAATTACTTTTTCTGGGGTTTAGCTCCTCAGCTTTTAATGGGATTGCTTATTGCTTCGATTTTCTTTATTTTTGCAGATAGTATTGCAATAAACATTTTTAAAACTGAAAAAGCAAAAATAGGTATCATTCTTTTTGGGATTCTCTTTATTTTAGAAACAATAATTCCCACTATAGCTTTTACTTTTTCTGCATTCGGAAGAATTGATTTATTCAATTTAGTTTCTTTTGTAAAATTTATTTCATTATATTTTTTGTTGTATTTAGGTTTTGAAATCTTTGGAAGGCAAATAGATATTGCTTTGATTTTCTTTTTCTTAGGGCATGTATTAACTATATTTTTAATATACCTTATCTTTTTAAAAAGATTCAAAAACGTTTTTTTAAGCGAAAAAATTGAGTATAAAAAAAATTATTTTCGCGATCTATTTATTTATGGTTTTCAAGTTATGCTTTCAACAGTAGGTGCACTTCTATTAATTTACACTGATTCAATTTTGTTAACTATTCTAAAAGGAAACGAAGAAGTAGGATACTATAATATTGCAATTCCTGTTTTTACAATACTAATGACTCTTATTTCTCCAATTCAAAGTTTTGTTTTTCCCTACGTTTCTGAAAAGTTTCATCTAAATGAAAAGAAAAGCATTGAAAAATTAATCAATCTGCTTTATAACTATTCTTTATTATTCACATTACCACTTTCAATTTTATTTGCTAGCTTTCCAGAATTAATAATAAAAACTTTATTCGGTGAAAAATATTTAGAAGCTAGTTTTGCAGTAGTTATTTTTTCTCTTTCTCTAATATTTTACACAATAAGAGATTTTAACTTTGGAATTATTGCAGGAATTGGAAAAGTAAAAGAGAGAAGTTTAATTTTGCTAATAGGTGGAATAATAAATTTAATTTTAGATTTAATTCTAATCTTCAATTATGGTAAAAATGGAGCAGCATTAGCAACAGGAATTTCTTTTATAGTTATGGCTTATCTAACTACGAAATTACTAAAATCTGAATTTAAAATAAACTTAAATCTTTGGTTACAATTCAGGATTATTTTGGCAGGAATTGGTTTCTACTTATCTATTATTTTTTTCAGAAGAATAATAGAATTAATTCCAATAATTGAAGCTATTGTTGTAACTATAATTTCTTCAATAATCTATTTAATATTGTTAGTTTTGCTAAAAGTCATAACAAAAGAAAGAATAAAAATTCTATTAGCTATAATGAACACAAAATTTGCTAAAATTTAAAACTATCTTACAGATTTCAAAAATTGCATATACATTTCTCTCAAATTCATGTACATTCCTGTATTTTTGAATGCTTCAAATTCAGGATCCTCTTTACCATAACCTGCTAAAAGATCATTATAAGCAACATCTCTTAATAGATTTCCAAAAGCCATCTTGTATTGCTCCAAAACAGAATTACTTCCATTCTCTACATTTCTATCTAAGTATTTGAAAAATTCATTATCTTTTTTTGCTATTAATGTTAATGAATTTCTTAGATGTTTTTCTAATTCAAAATTTGCAACAGCAACAATCTTTTTTATACTTTCAATTTCTTTATTCCCTTTATAATATTTCTCAATAAATCTTTTCAAATTTTCATTCTTTTTGTAAAATTCATTTATCTGTGAAGAAGTATATCCTAATCGATTAACAAAATCATCGACTTCATTTTTATTTTCATACAAAAATTGATATTCTTTCAAGTATTCCGGATTAAGCAATTTTGAAAAGAACAATGCCTTAAAAAAGTCAAAATTAGGATTTTCTTTTGTTACATTGTAAGAGTTTTTAAAAGTATCTACAAATTCTATTGATTTAAGAATGTCAGTTAAACTTTTATTGCTTACTTTAGAAGTTATAAAATCATTTGTTTTGAAAATGTAATAAAATCCTTCGGTATTTATTGGTCCAAAAAAACTATCTAATTCTTCACTAAGATATCTTTCAGACATCGCTTTAAATTCTTCATTATTAGCTACTGCTAAAATTTTATCGCTATAGAAATCATTGTATGCTCCTGAAACCTCATCGTATAGAGGATTTTCAGGATTTTTTGCATAACTTTGTAACTCTGAATAGAACTTCAAAAAATTGTAAAAATTCTTCATTTCTATTTCATTTATATGACTGTAAGGAATAGAAACTACTGGAATTACTAAAGAATAATCTAATCCTGTTCTTTTTATAAAAGGATAACCAAAATAATCTCTAAATGCAGAAAATTCTTGACCATTATAAATCAATTCATCTGATTCTTGTGATAATGACCACATCATTCTGTTAATTTCTTCATCATATTGACTGTAATCTACCTTTTGAACAACCTTATTAGGAATATCTGCATAAACATAATTCTTCATTATTGGTTTTTCAGATCTTAAAAACAATGGCAACATAGAAGTAGCTGTTAAAACTCCAACTAAGGTTTTTCTCATCTTAGATTTCATATTTTCACCTTATTTGTAATTTTCATCTACAATTGAATAAGCAGCAAAAGATCTTTTCTCTTTCTTAAATTGTTCTATCAAAGGTAATAAATTTTTCACTTCAGTAACTGTATAATTATATTCTTTTTTATCATCATCGTAAAAAATAACTCCAACTTTATCATCTAAATTTGGCATATTTTTTGACCAAAAACCAATCTTTTCATCATAACCAAAGCCATTCTTAGATAAAGAATATTCTACTTTATAACCATCATACTCTCTAACTATACTATGATTATAAGGAACACTTGATAACATCATCTCTAACTCTTGCTTGTATTTATCTTTAATATTTTGACAACCAATTGCAGTTGCAGCTAACATACTACCAAAGACAATACCTTCAATACACTTCTTTTTAAAATTTTCCTTTCTTTTATTTTTGTAAAATTTATTTACGTTCATTTTTAATCACTATATAATAGTAACTATTAAATTTATAAATATTATGAACTTAAATTCCAGAATACTTCAATAGAATTACATTTTCCATGTGATAGGTATAAGGAAACATATCTATCGGTTGAGAAAATAAAATTTGATAATCCGATTTCAAAGCATCATAATTTTCCTTCTGTGTTTTTGGATTACAGGAGATATACAAAATATATTTAGGTTTTATACTCAACAACATTTTTATTGTATTCTTATCTAAACCAGGACGAGGAGGATCTAAAATAAACAAATCCGCTTCTTGATTAAACTTTTTACTCCAAAATCTTGCATCTTCTTGAATAAATTCAATTGAAACGTTATTTAATTCTGAATTTATTTTCCCAACTCTTATATTTTCTTCATTAATATCAATAGCTAAAACATTCTTTGAGTATCTTGAAACAATTGTACCAAAAACACCAATTCCAGAATAAAGATCAACGACAACTTTTGGTTTTATTTCTCTAACAGATTCTTCCACAATCTTTGCTAAAATATGAAATCCTTCTAAGTTAGTCTGAAAAAAAACATTAGGAGTTATTAAAAAATTATAATCTTTGTAAGACATTTTTAGAAATTCCTGATTGTAAAAGGTTAAATATTTTCCTGAAGAAATATCTGAAAGAGAATCATTTATGCTTTCATAAATTGAATCATTTGGAAATTGCTTGATTATTTCTTTCGCTAAATCTTCAGCAATTGATTTTTTTGTTGCAACTACATTAATTTGACAATCTTTTCCGTTTGTTCTTATTACAACATATCTTAAATTCCCTTGATGTGTTTTAAGGTTATAAAAATCATCATAATTCTTTAAGAATTCATTTATTATAGGAATTCTTTGATTTATCGCTTCTTCAGCCAAAAAACAGTAATCAATTTCAACAAACTCATTAAATTTACCTCTTTTTCTTAATGATAATTTTTTATTTGTTATGAAATCCATTCTATTTCTATAATTTATTTCTTTTGTTTTTATTATTTCTTTAGAATATGGAAAAAGAGAGTTGATTAATGATTGTTTTTCTTTAAGCTGCTCCTCGTAATGCTTTATTAGATTACACCCCCCACAAATTCCCAAATTTCTACATTGATGCATTTTCAATATTTTGCAATAATAACAAATTTATCAAAATTACTTTTTTGAAATAATCATAATCCTGAATATATCCTTCTTCTTCAAAATAAAGAACACCATTTTCCAAATGAAAAAGCACATTCTTATGTAACATTAAAAACAAGGAAATAACATTATTATCAAAAACTTTTCTCATAAAAGTTTCATTTTCACAAAAAATTAAGTATCTTTTATCAAATTCAGGAACATTAAATTGAATATCTTTAATCCATAATTTTTCAATATTATGAAAGATATCTTTGTTACTAACATCAAAAAATTCACCAGATTTTAATGGTTTAATCTCTACATAAGTCGCTGGCACACTAAATTCCTTTATCTTTAGAATTTTAGTCCCAATTTCAATAGTATATGTTCTTCCAAAAAAATCTAAATTACCAATAACTTTATTAGTCCTAAAACCTATTAAAAAAAAAGATTTGAATAACCCAAGAAAACCATTCCAACTTGGTTTCTTGAAAAAAGAGATAATATCTTCAATTATGGATCTTTCTTTTATAAATTCAAAATTTAATTCTTTAGCTAATCTTTTCATATTTTGAGTAACTTTAATTGCTGATCTTAAAGAATACCTAAATAAAATAAAATAAGTTACACCTAATGTTCCAAAAAATATAATAAACAATAAAATTGGATCTATCATTTTTAATACCCGTCTGCATTTTCAATATTCTTCAACCATGTAAGCACGAAATTGTAAAGCTCATAATATTCTTCTCCAGTTTGCAAAAATATTGTGTTCGTGTAAAATTTCAAAATGCATTAAATAAGTTCAATAGGCGTTAGATCTCCATATTTAACTTTACTAAAAGTTCCAAAAATAGGTATTGCTTTTTCAATCTTAAAAGAAACTTTTGATTTCAATTTTTTTATAATTACAAAAATACTGTAACTATACGAAGTATCATTTAAAACCAAATCGCTAGCATCTTCTACATAATCCATAGAGTATTTTTCTGCCAAACTTTTTAACGCTTTCTTTGAATTACTAATCATCTTCATTAATTTTAACCAAGAATAAATAACGAATATTATGAAAAGTATTATAAAAAACACGAATGCACCATTATCAAAAGTAACAGAAATTGCCAATTATTTCACCTCTATGATTTTTTCATTTTTATTTTCATAAAAATTTATTCTTTCTTCAACTTCCTTTATCTTCAATTCAGAATTTGAATATACTTTAAACAAAGGTTCATCAAAAGCAACTGAATCGTTTAGATGTTTATAAAGATAAATTCCAGCATATTTATCAAAAGGATTTCCTGCAATTTTAGCTAATTCTGCAATTTTCTTATTGTCTATCTTCCTAATCTTCCCTTTTTTCTTAGATCTATAAACATAAACAAATTTTCCTAATTTTTCTTCAATTTGTCTTGGTTCAAAAACATTTCCTTGTTGTAATTTAATGATTTCCTTCATCTTTTCATACGCTAATCCTGATTTTAGTATGTATTCTGCTAATTGCCTTCCCTTTTTGCCAAATTTCTCTAAATTAACCATTTCGAAAATCATTCCTGCCATTTCAACTGCTTTTTCTTCTAAATCTAAAGGTCTATCTTTAGATTGCATTAATACCTTTAATACATCTATTGCTTCCAATGCAGGACCAATACCATTACCTATCGGTTGAGAACCATCTGTAATTATAACCTTAATCTTCATTCCTAACATCTCTCCTATCTTAATAAAATAATCTGCTAAATTTTCTGCTTCTTTTAAACTCATCTTAGCTGTTTCTCCTACAGGAAGATCTATCAAAACATATTTAGAACCTACTGCATACTTCTTAGCTAAAATTGAAACTAATAACAATCCTGTTGGATCTAAATTTAAAACCTGTCTTATTTTTATTAACTTATCATCAGCAGGAGCTAAATTAACTCCACCACCCCAAACAATACAACCATTTGCTTCATTTACAATTTTTTTCAGATCATCTACATCAAAATCTACCTTAGCTAAAACTTCCATAACATCAGCAGTTCCTGCTGGAGAGGTTATACTTCTCGAAGATGTTTTAGGAATCTTTAAACCTGCTGCTGCAACAATAGGAACTATGATCATTGTTGTTCTGTTTCCAGGAATGCCACCTGCACAATGCTTATCTACAACAATTCCATTAAAAGTTATGTGCTTGCCATTATTAACTATAGCTTTAGTCATATTCACAATTTCATCATCACTCAAACCATTACAATAACAAGCAGAAACAAAATAAGTTTTTTCTACATCACTTAATTCATCATTAACTATTGCTTTTATTATTTCATTTATTTCTTCTTCAGAAAGCTTTTTTCCATCTAATTTCTTTCTCACATAATTTAAAGCTAATGGTTTTTTCAATACCTCTAATTCTGCATCAAATGGGCCATCTAATTTTAATTTATCTGCAACATTTTTAGAAACTAAAATCTTATCTCCATTAATTAAATCCACAACACAAATAATTTGATAATTTTTTACTTTTAAAACTAGCCTATCGTGCTCGATTATTCCTAAATCTTTCGCTACCTTTTTTGGAAGAAAAATAACGTTTACACTTGCTGAAACATCTACAGGAATTATTTTCATACAAACACCTCACAGAGCTTGCTTTTCATCTTTTAAAAATATGATAAAAATTTCTAAAATAATTGGACCATAGAAAATTCCCAAAAATCCTATCAAATTTAAACCCCCTATGATTCCTGCTAAAACTATCAAAGGATTTAACTTAGTTTCATAACTAACTAAGAAAGGTCTTAAAATATCATCAATAGTCGTTAAAAATATTGCACCAACAATAAATAGAATTATTCCTTTAATGATAAAAATTGTTTCAGCTAAAAAGATTCCTTTGATAATTAAATAAATACTAACAGGAACCCAAACAATTGAAGTTCCTACTACTGGAACAAACGCACCTAAAAATGTCAAGATACCTAAAAGAACGAAAACTTTAAAACCCAAAAATAAATAAATTATTGATGAGAATAAACCTTGAACCGCAGCACCTGCAATGGTACCAAAAACAACACCTTTCATAACTTCATTTATACTTGTGATTAAATGATTTAGTTCATTTTTATCTAATGGTAGATAATTATAGATAGAAGTTATGTAGTTTTTACCTTCTAGAAGAAATTGATATGTAAAGATAATAATCAATAAAAGATTAAAAAGTAAACTAGGTAATGATTTTACTAGAGAATAAATAAACTCAGTAACAGTTGCAATTCCTTTAGAAAGTAAATTGTTTAGAGATTGATATAAAACAGTAGAATAAAGAGATTCTTCGAATAGTGTAGAACAGATTGTTAAAGATTGACATGTCTTTTTTATGTTTTCAGCAGATAGTGCAGAATAATCAATAGACGTAAGTTGCTTAAAAACCATCTTTCCAACGAAAAAAGCAGGAATGATGAAGATCAAGAAAAATAAAGCAATTACAATTATCGCTGAAAGTTCTCTTTTTATTTTAAAAGTGGTTAACTTATTATATAGTGGATACAGAATGTAAGCAATAAGAATTGATGCTAAGAAAATATCTACCACTGGTTTTATAACTAATATAGCAAAGAAAAGCAAAATCAAAAACAATAATATCTTTAAAAATTTTGATTCATGACGAAATAGCATATAATAATCTTTTATTTTTTATTTAATAAAGCTTTTTGATAACTATTAAGTTAAAATTATTCTCCAAATTTCTTAACCATATTTATTTTATTTCTTATCAATCTAAGCACATCTAATGCAGTTATTCTAAGAGTCCCTTTACTTAATTCATGAAATCCTCCGTTGTCTGGACGAGTGATTCCTAATTCAGGTTTTGCCCATAGCATTATTGGTACTGGATCACCAGTATGCCTCTTTACAGTCACTGGAGTAGAATGATCCGCAGTGATAAGAATAACATCAAAATTTTCCATTAATGGTTTCATAATTTTGTCTACTTTTTCTATGAAATTTTTCTTTCCTTCAAAATCACCATCATGTCCAAAATTATCTGTAGCTTTTATATGCATAAAAACAATATCATAGTCGTATTTGAATTTTATTGCTGCATTTACTTTAGCCATTAAATTTGTATTTTTATCTCCTGTAGCACCTTCAATATCAGGAACAAACATTCCTACTGCTTTAGCAACACCTTTATACAATGCACCACCAGCAATACAAACCATTTTAACGCTATGTACCTCTTCAATTTTTGAATATTTTGGTAATTTTCCTGCTCCTCTGAGTAAAATAAAATTTGCAGGTAATAATCCTTTAGATTCCCTTTCTTTGTTTATAGGATGATTTCTCATCTTTTTAACAGAATTTTTAATAAACTCATTAATTAATTCTGCAGTTTTTTTATCTTCAACTTTAGTTGATAAAGCTTTAACTTCTTGCAATGGTTCGTGATCATAATCTGTAACATTACTTCCTAACACAATTTTTTTCTTAGGTCTGATAATAAGAACTCCTCTATGTTCTGTTGTATGCAATACTATGTATTTTACATCTTCTGTTTCATAAGAAAGAGATTCTGCTAACTCTTTTAATTTATAATCATTTCTTCCAACTCTTCTATCTACAATTTTACCATCTTTTTCAGTAGCAAAATTAACCCTTAATGCAATATCCTCTTCACTTAACTCAAAACCTGCACCTAGTGCTTCATAAGGACCTCTCCCAGCATAAAATTGAAAAGGATCATAACCAAATAACGCCAAATGACCGGTATCACTACCTACTGGCAATCCAGGTAATGTTGGTTGCATTAAACCTGTTTCAGCTTGTTTTTCCATCAAAGTAAGATTTGTCTTTTTAGCCATCATTAAAGGTGTTTTTTTATATTTTGGATGGATATAATCTCCTAAACCATCTAAAACAATAAACAAAGCAGAAATCTTTTTTTCCATGGTATCACAATAAATTTGTAACTTTGTAATTTAAAAATTTTTAGAATTATCAAAAATTTTATAAATTCCATTCTTATTTAGCTTAATTATGGTCTTTAGCTGGTTTAAGAATCTTTTTTCATTGTTTAAGAAGAAAAAAGAAATAAAACTAGGCCTTTATGGTCCTCCTAATAGTGGAAAAACTACTTTAGCAAATAAAATTTGTAAAGATTGGCTTGGGGAAGAACTAGGTTCTGTTAGTCATATTGCTCATGAAACAAGAGAAATTAAAATAAAAGAAAAAGTAGTTATAAAAAGAGGCAAAAAAACGATAACATTTGATATCATTGACACTCCAGGAATTGCAACTAGAATCGATTATGAAGATTTCTTAAAAGAAGGATTGTCTGAAGAAGAATCAAAAGAAAGAGCAAGAGAAGCTACAAAAGGAGTCATAGAAGCAATAAAATGGTTAGATAATGTTGAAGCAGTTATTGTTGTTCTAGATTCTACTCAAGATCCTTACACTCAAGTTAACATTACAATCCTAGGCAATTTAGCTGCAAGAAAAATTCCTGTAATTATTGCTGCCAATAAGATTGATCTTCCTAAAGCCGATTTAGATCGAATAACTAATGCTTTTCCTCAATATCCTGTAATTGGAATTAGTGCAAAAGAAGGAACTAATGTTGACTTGCTTTATGACAAACTTTTCGAAATCTTAAAATAATTCATATTCATGCCATTAAAAAATGTGAAAAAAATGGAAAACAAAATCACAATAGAATTCATACCCTATCACACTTTCAAAAATTTCAACCGAGAAGAAAAAATAAAAAAAATAATTGAAAAAGTAAAGGATGAAAAACTTCTACTCATTGAAGGAATTTTAGAAGATGCAGAAAAAAAAGAATTAATTATGAAATCAATGGAAGAATTCAACTTTAAATTTAAAGGTATTGAAATCGAAACAATTCCTTATCAAGCGAACTCTTTCTTCGATAAAATAAAACTTTCTTTTCTTAGGATGCTTTACAAAAATCGAGTGGGATTAACCATCATAGGTCCTGCTTCAATTGTTAAAGAAATAAAGAAAGATCCAAATCATTTAAGAATATATATGAGCTCATAATGGCACATCAATGCGTTAAATGTGGAACTTTATACGAAGACGGAGATAAATCAATCATAGAAGGTTGTAGAGTTTGTGGTGGTAGATTTTTCTTTTTCATTAAGAAAGAAAAGTTAGAAGAATTGAGAAAAATTCAACAGGAATTAACAGAAAAAGAAAAAGAAGAAATGGAAAAAGAAGTTAAAGAAATTTTAAGAATAAAGGAAGAAGAGCCAGTAGTTTTAGATTTTGAAGCAATCTTTGTAGAAAAACCAGGAAAATATAGGATTGATCTTGTTAAATTACTAAAATCAGAACCAATAATATATAAATTAGAAGATGGAAAATATATGATTGATTTACCTGAAACTATAAACCAATTAAAGAAACAAAAAAAATGAGTTTATTTCAACTTTTCATAATGATTTTTCAAAATTTCTATCATATCTTTAACTTGAGAAATGTTTACAACTTCGCTTGAAAAAGTATTATCTTTATAAACTATTATAGATTGTTCTTTTGATACTAATAATCCTTTCTTTATAAAATCATTAAGTTCATTCAATCTTTTTACTATTCGTATGAATTCTTTATCATATCCTTGAGAAATTAGCTTTTCATTGTATATTGCAATTTTAGCGTCTATTGTACTTGGAACAAAGTTTATCTTTTTATCAGCCAACGCTTTATGTAAATATCTATCCAAAAGTTCATTAGCAATAGCTGTTAATTTTGAGACTATAGAAATTAAAAGTTTAGGCTCTTTAACCATTCTAAAAGTAACGTTTATTAAATGTGCAGTATCTCGAAATTCCTTTTCTAGGTCCATTTTACTATATAAATGAAAGATTTTATTTATATATTTTTTTTAAAAATTTTATTGCTTTTTAAATTCAAAATAAATATAAAGAAAAACAACATTCACTTTTCAATATGGTATTTTTAAACCATCTCAAAACGGTATTCTTGATAAGTTTAATGGTTTCTCTTTTCATAGGACTTGGATATCTTTTCGGAGGAATAGAATTAGCAATCATTTTAGGCTCAATATCTTTAATATTCCAATGGTTAATGTTTTATTTTTCAGATAAATTAGTACTTTGGATGTATAGAGCTAAAGAAGTAGAATCCGGAAAGCTTTATGATATGATCAGAGAGCTGGCGCATAAATTTGATTTACCTATGCCTAAAGTTTATGTAGCTTATGTACCTTTTCCTAATGCATTTGCTACAGGTATTTCTCCTAAAAAATCTGCGGTTTGTGTTACTATGCCTTTGCTTCAAATTTTAAATGAAGATGAACTTAAAGGAGTTCTAGCTCACGAATTGAGTCATATAAAAAATCGTGATACATTGGTTTCTCTTCTAGCAATAAGTATTGCAACATTAATTTCTACATTAGCGTATTTAATAAGATGGGCTGCATTTTTTACATTATTTTCTGGTGATAAAGACAATGGTCCTTCTTTTCTAGAATTGATAGTTCTAAGTATTCTTGCTCCATTAATTGCTACATTGATTCATTTAGCAATCTCTAGAACAAGAGAATATTTAGCTGATGAAACAGCTGCAAGAACTTTAAGAAATGGTAAATCTTTGGCTAATGCTTTAAGAAAATTGGAACAAGCACCGAAGATTTTGGCAACTTCTGCTACAATAAACACTGAAAATCTGTTCATTGTAAATCCTTTTGCTGGCTCTTCCTTATTAGCTTTATTTTCTACGCATCCACCTACAGAGAAAAGAATAAAAAGATTAGAACAGATTGATAAAGAATTAAGATGAAAAAATGCATTATCTGTGGAAAAGAAATTTCTTTTGGAGCTTTTTGCAAAGATTGTTATGTTAAAGAAAATCCAGTAATAAAAAAAGTTAAAACATTAAACATAAAAATTTGTGAGAATTGTAATGATATAGAAATTAAGAACAAATGGAATATTCTTGAAGAAGGAATTGAAAAATTAATTAAAGAAAGTGTTGTTTTTGATGAAAATTTTGAAATCTATGAAACTTTGCTTCTAGATTATTATTTAGAAGAGAAAAAAATAAAGATAATCTTAGAATTGAATGGAATTATAAAAGAATTAAATGAAGAATTTTCTGAACAAATTGAATTAGAATATCCTTACCAACCTACGCTATGTGAAAAATGCAAAAAAAGCAACACTCAATACTACGAAGCAATACTTCAATTAAGAGATTTTCCAATTAATTTTTTGAATGAAGTTCAAAATTTTCTGAAAGAAGAAATGATGAAAAATAAAGTCTACAGTAACAAAGAAATTATTTATAAAAAATCAAAAAAGCAAAAAAACTCTGAAGAAATTTTAATCAACAAAGATATTTATTTAACATCTATGAATTTCGCTAAAGCTTTTGTAAGAGAACTTGAAAAAAAATATAAAAATCTTGAAACGAAAATTAGTAGAAAAATATATTCCAAAGATAAAGTCACTAGCAAAGATTTATACAGATTGACTATTCTTGTTAGATACAATAATTAAAAACATAAAAATAAGTAAAAAAATTAGTAATAATTAACCTTTGATGACTGCTAAAGGTCTTAACTTAACAACTACTTTTGCAATTTGTGATTTATCTATTGCATCTACTACTTCATCAACATTTTTATACGCTTGTGGTGCTTCTTCTAATACTGATTCTTTACCTTTTGCTAAAACAATAATCTTTTTTCTTTTGAAATCATTCATTAATTCTTCATAATCTAATTGCTTTATTGCTTGATTTCTACTCATAGTTCTTCCTGCTCCATGAGCGCTACTTCCAAAAGAAATATCTGATTTATTACCAACTAAAACATAACTACTAGTTCCCATGGAACCTGGAACTAAAACTGGTTGACCTATTGTTTTATATTTTGAAGGAATTTCTGAACTATTTTTTGAAAATGCCCTAGTTGCTCCTTTTCTGTGAACTATAACTTTAACATCTTTTCCTTCGAAATTATACTCTTCAATTTTTGCTATGTTATGAGCCACATCGTAAATCAAATCTAATTCAATTCCATACTCTTGAAAAATTTCTCTAACTAAATGTGCAATCAAATGCCTATTCGCCCATGCATAATTTGCACTTGCTGCCATCGCTTCCCAGTATCTTTTTCCTAATTCATCATGAATACTTGCCCAAACTAATTCTTTATCAGGTAAATTTCCTTTAAAATGTTTGAGCATTTCTTGAATATAATCTGTAGCAACTTGATGTCCCAGCCCTCTACTTCCAGTATGAATCATCACTGTAACTTGACCTTTTCTTAATCCTAGGATTTCTGCAATTTTTTCATCATAAATTTCATCAACGACTTGAATTTCTAAAAAATGGTTTCCACTACCTAATGTACCTAATTCATCATAACCACGATCTTTTGCTTTTTCACTCACTGCCTTTTCATTCGCACCTGGAAAGGTTCCATTACTTTCACAAAATTCTAAATCCTCAGACGTTCCTAAGCCAAGATCTACTAAAAATTTAGCACCATAGTTAAGAACTCCTTTGATTTCTTTTTCCTTTAATTTTATCTTACTTCTTTTTCCTAATCCTGAAGGTACTGCTTGATTTATTTCTTGTGCAATTTTATCTAAATCTTCCTTTATATCATTCAATTCTACATTAGTTTTTAGCAATCTAACTCCACAATTAATATCAAAACCAATTCCTCCTGGACTAACTAAACCAAACTTATAATCAAAAGCAGCAACTCCACCAATAGGAAAACCATATCCTTCATGGGCATCTGGCAAAAGTATTGCTTTTCCAACTAAACCTGGCAGAGAAGCTACATTTTTTATTTGATTCATTGTTCTGTCTTTTTTCATCTGATCTAACAAAGAAGGAGATGAAATAATTCTAACGTTGTCTTCTTCATAAATGTACATCATTTCACCCCCTTCAACAACAACTCATGAACTTTATCTAAATTCCATCTTATTGCATCGAACTTTTTTCTCA
>JAWBMQ010000008.1:0-2962 GCA_038828875.1 Candidatus Woesearchaeota archaeon | reverse complement strand
ATCTAACAAAGAAGGAGATGAAATAATTCTAACGTTGTCTTCTTCATAAATGTACATCATTTCACCCCCTTCAACAACAACTCATGAACTTTATCTAAATTCCATCTTATTGCATCGAACTTTTTTCTCAAATCTCCTGTAATATCACATTTTATAAGATAATCATAAATTAATTCAATTGTTTCTGAAATATTTTTTACTTTTTCAAAATTTTCTTTTATAGTATAATTTACAGCAAGTCTTACAAGTTCACCAGTAAAATCACTCAATGCTGAAATATAAAGTCTATTTAATTCATCGTTTTGATCTTTCACATTAGAAAATAATTTTAAAAAATAATCTCTAGACTTTATCTCATCATTTTTTATGTAATAATAAAGCAATTCAGCTTCAAAAAATTCTTCAAGAAAATCAGAATAATCATCAAGCTTATCGATTGTTTTACATTTTTCTTCTAATTCCTTTATAATTTTTTCTGCCTTAGATTTTTCATTTCTATGTATTGCAAATATTGCTGCTTTAGCATCGCTTTGCCATTCTCTTTTCTTTAGAAAAATTTTATCCTTCCTTGAATAACTTTCTCTGAACTCTTTAACCAAATTTTCAAAATCCTTTTCATCGTAAGTTACCATAAAATAATAGGAAAAAGAACAAAATTTTAAATGTTATTAATCATAAACTATTGCAAAGAGGTTATTGCTGCTAATTGTACTATATCTTCTACTTTACAACCTCTACTTAAATCATTAACTGGTTTCTTTAAACCTTGTAAAATCGGACCTATTGCTGTTGCCTTCCCAAGCCTTTCAACTAATTTATAACCGATGTTTCCTGCATTCAAATCTGGAAAAATCAAAACCCTAGCTTTACCTGCTACCTCACTACCAGGTGCTTTGAATTTTCCTACCTTTTCCACTAAAGCTGCATCAGCTTGTAATTCTCCATCTATTAAAAAATTCAAATTCATTTCTTGATTCATTTTCTTTGCTAATTCTGTAGCTTTCACAACCTTATCAACCATTTCATGCTTTGCACTTCCTTTAGTAGAAAACGAAAGCAAAGCGATAATTGGCTCAATCCCAAACGCTTTAGCAGTGATTCCAGATTGTATTGCAATTTGAGCTAATTCTTCTGCTGTGGGATTTGGCATATTAGAACAATCTGCAAAAATATAAACTTCATCTAAAAGCATGAAAAAGGCTCCAGAAGCAATTGTAAATGGTGATCTAGTTTTTATTAGTTGTAATGCTGGTTTTATTGTATGCGCTGTAGTGTGTGCTGCTCCTGAAATTAAACCGTGTGCTTTATTATCATAAATTAACATTGTTGCAAAATATATGGGATCTTCCATCCATTCCCTAATTTCCTCGTAAGAATTTTTTCCTTTTCTTAATTCATATGCAATTTTAGCATAATATTCTTTTCTCTCATTTGTGATTTCTTCAATCTCTATGCCTAATTTAGAAAATTCATGCACTCTTTCACTTGGAACTACTAATTTAGGAATGGCTAATCTTTCGTTCTTTATAATCTTTACAGATTCTATAATTCTTTCATCATCGATTTCGTCAAAAAGTATTACTTTTTGCAATTCTTTTGCTTTAGAATAAACAAAGTTTAGAAAATCAGAGCTTTTCATAGTACATTTATATGAAATTTGATTTAAAAATATTATGATTTTCATAGATTTTTTAAATATTAACTAGTTTTCTAAAATAAAATGACTTGTAGAAAAAAATGTAATTTTCTTGAAGCAAAGGATTTGAGTTTTTCGCTTTCTCTTGACTTAGAAGATGGCCTTTACATAATTGCAACACCTATTGGAAATTTAGAAGATATCAGTATAAGAGCTTTGAAAATTTTAGCTAACGTAGAAGCAATAATTTCTGAAGATACTCGAGAAACTTTAAAATTGTTGTCCCATTATAAAATAAGAAAACCTTTATTCAGAGGAGATGAGCACAGTAAAGTTAATTATTTGAAACTTTTTGAAAAGTACAAAAAGATTGCGTTTGTTAGCGATAGAGGCTGTCCTAATTTATCTGATCCTGGAAGCATTATAATAAAAAAATACTTAGAAAAGTATAACGATTATTCTAGAATAAAATTAATTCCTGGAGCAACAAGTTTAGAGGTTGTTTCTTTGCTTCCTTTTGAAGGAATTCCTTTTGTTTTTGTTGGTTTTGAAAAAGATAACAAAAAAATTGAAAATTTTTTAAAAAACAATGTTAATGTTTTACTTTTTGAATCATGTCACAGAATAAACAAAAGAATCAATGAACTGAAAAAAATTGAATGTTTAGAAAAAATTTTTGTTTTTCATGATATCACTAAGATGAACGAATATGTAAAAATATTAACTAATGAACATGACGAAAATTTGATAGAAAAAGGAGAATATGTTTTATTTTTAAAATCAAAAAAAGACGGATAATGTTAGAAAGATGAAATACTCAATAGTTGAAGAAGAAGATTATGTAAAAATTGATAATAGATTTATTTTATGGAATACTTTTGCTTATGATAAAAAACATAAAATTCTATTTATTGCAGATACTCATATAGGATTAGAAGAATATTATAGACAACAAGGAACGTTTATTCCTAGAATATTGCTTAAAGATCTAAAAGAGAAAACTTTAAATGCGTTAAAAAAATTTGATGTAAAAAAAATAATTCTTTTAGGAGATGTAAAACACGAATTTGGAACCATAAGCAAACAAGAATGGTTTGAAACCAAAGAATTCTTTGAAATAATAAAAAATTATGAGATTATTCTTATCAAAGGAAATCATGACACCATACTAAAACCAATTTCTGAAAAATTTCAATTTTTATTAACTGAAGTATATAATTACGATGATGTTTTAGTCTTGCATGGCGATAAAGAATTTAATGTTGATAAAAAAATAAAATACATCTTAATAGGACATGAGCATCCTGCAATTAGTTTAAGAAGATT
>JAWBMQ010000007.1:52183-61954 GCA_038828875.1 Candidatus Woesearchaeota archaeon | reverse complement strand
CTATGTAAATCACTTTATTTTTATCCAAATCTCCAGGCATAATATCGCTAACAATAACTAAATCATAATTGTCATTCAAATCTTCATCATTTATTCTGAAAACTACTCCTTTGCTCAATAAACCAGTGATATTAGAATATCGTTTTATGAAATGATAAATGATTGCTCCTGAAGAAACACCATCAGCATCCCAATGTGTTGCAATAAAAACATTCTTATTCTTGACTGTTTCTATGAATTGTTTTAGCATTTCAATATAAAAATTAATCAACAATTTAAAAATATTATTGTTATTCTTCAAAATTTTTTGTATAACTTAAAGAATTGAGCATATTTTCAAAGCTCCTTCTTTTGTTTATCTTTTCAAGATATCTGTAAACTGTAGCATGTTTTGCTCCTTCTAATAGCATCTCAATTGCCTTTTTAGCTAAAACTACATCTTCACTTAATCCTATGATTCCTATAGTTTTCCCATAAATCTCAATATCTGTATTTGTCAATCTTTCTAAATTCCTTCTCGCTTTTCCTTCAGTACCAATTACTCGTGATTTTAATCTAAATTTTGCATTTTTAGTATTACCATAATCTGAAATATCTATTATATCGAAAAAGTAATCTTCATTCTTTAGCTTCATTGCAATACTAGGATTAAAACCTCTTCCTATAGCATGAACCACATTTTTAGCTACAAACACCTTAAAACCATCTTTTCCAGATATTTCTACATCTCCTGTCTCAGAATCTATCTTTATTTTTACTTTAAACTCTTTTTCAATAGATTTTTTAGTTTCTCCTTTAACACCTATTAAAACTGCAATTCTTTCTTGAGGAATTTTAATTTCATCTACGTATTGATCCATAGAATTTGAAAATTAACTCTATTTTTATTTTTTGTTATTTTAAAAAACTAGAAAAAGAAAAGTGAAAAATCAATAGTTTTTATTTTCTAACTGGTTTTTTATGCTCTTCTTTTACTTCATGCTTTGGCTCATGTAATTTAGGCTTGTAAACTTTCAATGGGCTTTTCCTTATAATTTCATTAGGTACTACAATTGTTCCTCCTTTAGAGTCTCTTAAAAATGTATAATATAAAGTTGATTTATCGACAATTCCTAAAATATTTTCTCTTGGAATTTCTAAGATGTCTCCTTCATTGAAAAAGTTGTTTTTCAAAGTTTCATAGTTTAAAAATCCTTTCATCAACATTACTAAAAGTACAATTAATAAGCCTAAAAACATAATTGAACTCCAAAAAATCGCACTCTTAAAGTCCATTTCATATAATACTGAAACTATCAACAATACTGAAATTACTACTAAATAAAACATATAAAATCTTCTGAAGATGTTTAAATAGAAATCATCCAACAAAGTTTGAGTTTTTTGCACAATCGGTACTAAATATTCTTCAATCAAATCATCTCCTAATTTTATTGAAAAATATGCTAAATTCAAAATTGAAATTATTATCAAAATTTTATAATACCAAATCTCAATTCCAGGAGTCATTCCTAAAAATCTTCCACCTATGTAAAGACCAAATAATACTATTAAAACTACAAAAGGTTCTTCGATATCATCTAACAATATATCATCAAATTTAGAAGGTGTTTTCTTAGCAAGACTGTACATCCAATGCTTGAATATCCAATAAATTAACAAACCACTTACCAAAGCACCAACAACTATCAAAAGAAATACCGGATAATTAGTTCCTATAGATGTATACGATACCATGTTATTTTTTTAGTGACTTAATAATATTTAAACTTTTTTATTGACTTTTTAGTTACAAAATTTTTATAATATCAAATCATAATCATTTATGATTACCAAAAAAAATATAAATTGAAATATATTAATATGCTTAAAATGTTAGACAATCTAATAAAAAAACTTCAAGATTTAAATAATACTACTAGATATTCTAGGTATGTCAAATGGATAAAGGATTTAAATGAGAATGATAAAGAATTAGTTGGAAACAAAGCGTACAATTTGGGAAAATTAATGAAAAGAAGTTATCTTGTACCTAATGGTTTTGTAGTGCTTCCTTTAGCATTTCAACATTTCTTAGAACAAAATGGATTATTGAATAAAATTGATGAAATGATCGGAATTTGCATAGAAAATCCTGAAAAAATACAAGAATTAGCATCTATTATACAAAAGATGATCATTCAAGGATATTTTCCTGATTCTATTAAAGATGAAATTATAGATAATTTCAATTTATTAGGTACTGAAATCAACGCTGAAAAAATTTTAGATACAATTACGGTTGATGTTTCTGTAAGAATAAGCACAAACACGCCTATAGAAAAGCCATTCCAATTAACATTTTTAAAACTAAAGAAAAAAGAAATTTTTGAAGCAATAAAAACAATTTGGGCTGCAATGTTCTTAGAAGAAAACATTAGAAAAAATTTAAAACATCCAGAGAAACTTTTGAACGTTTCAATAGTGATTCAAGAGATGATAGATCATAAGAGAGCAGGAAAAATTGATGTAGAAAAAAATATTGCTAAAATTTATGCGGTAAAAGGATATGGAATTTATCTTTCTAATCTTGATGGAAGTCCTGATGAATACATTGTAGATCTAAACGATTTAAGAATATTGAAGATAAATATAAGAGGACAATCTTTTTATTATAGTTATGATCCTATTGAAAACAAAGTTGTTAAAATTAATTCTTCTCTTGAAGATCAAGTATTCAATGATTCTGAAATAAGAGATCTTGCATATATGGCAAAAAGGGTTTGTTTAGAATTTAGAAAAGAAGCAATAATTGAATTTGTAGTATCTAATGAAAGTTTATATTTGATAGATTTTAAACCAAAAGAAGCGATTTTTGATGAAGAAATGTTAGCTAAATTTAAAACCAAATCAGAAGAAAAAACAATTGAAAGTATGCAAAAAGAACAAGCATCAACTTCACCTTCTAAAATGTTAGACGTTGAGAATAAAGAAGAAAATATTGAAGAATATTATGATACTTTCCTTAATGAAGAAAAAACACAAGAAACTAACCACATCATAGCAAAAGCCAAAGAAAACAAAATTATAAAGCTTAGAAGCTCAGCAATAAAAATATACCAAAAATACGTAGATGCAATGCCTTTAAAAAGAATGAGTGAAATTGCAGAAAAGATGAATTACATCAATGATATGAATGAAGAAGAAATAATTGATTTGATTGTAGAAATTCTTGAAAGTGTAGAAGAAAATTAATTTTTAATTTTTTGTATCTTCTTTTTGTAATTTTAATACTAATTTCATCTCTTTGTCTATTTCTATCTTCTTAAACTCTAAAGTTTTAAGCCTTAACCTCAACATTTTTATCTCTTTCTCAAACAGATTGATCATTTCTTTTCTGTTCCTTAATTCCTTTTCCAATATATTTTTATCAAATATAAATTTGAAAGTTTCTACATTTCCTGTTAATCTTTTTTTATCTAAATTATATTTATCGTAAATTGATTCCATCAAACTTCTCAATTGTTGCAAATCTATATTATGCTTTTTTAATGATTCATAAAGCATAGATTCTTTAACCTTATTTACATCTTCGTTTTGAGGAATTTTAGGTAGATATTGATTCAATCTGTTCATAATTTCATGATAATTTTTTTCAAGGTTATTATATTCTAAATCCATACTTTTTTGAAAATTTGATAACCATCGTCCATATTGAGCATCATCTGGCGTTGCTAAAAAATTACTTCTATTTCTTTGATACCAGTCTACAAAATTTTTATAAACTGCTTCAAAATTTTTCTGATAAGCAAAGAAAAAATTGAATGGATTATAGTGTTTTTCTAAATTATTAGCAGCTTTTATCATCTTATCCAAATACTCAATTCTTTCCTTTAAGATTTTCCTTGATTGTTCCATTTTTACTACATCAATATTAAAACTTGTAGTAGGATTAGTTCTTGTGAATGAGGTTGCTTGAACATTTTGTGATAATTGTTGATTTTGATTTGATTTTTTTTGCACTTGAATCTCTTTTTTCTTTTCAGTATTCACTTTTTGAAGAATAAACAATACAAAAGATCTTTGATTTTTTAACCATGAAGTATAATAATTCATAAATTCTTTGATTACTCTATCTAACTTTTGAAAATTTTGACTTATATCTGAGATAATTTTATCATATTCTTCTACAACTTTGTTTTCTTGCAGTAATTTTTCTTTATGTTCTTCTAAAACCTTTTCTAAATTCTTTATATGTTCTTCAAAAGAATTTAAAAATTGATCAAGAGATTGAACAAAATCTAAAACTATTTTTTCATTTTCTAATGTTGCAGAAATATCTTGTTTCTTTATTTGATTTAACGTTATTAAACTATTCTTCCTAAACTCATCATACCATTTTCTAAGCTGATCCAAATGTTGCAAAAATGTAACTAAAACTCTTGCAAAATCCTTTACAATTGTAGATGTATCAGATAATCGTGATTGATTGTACCCTTTCTCATTTTTCAATTCATTATTCAAAGAAGGCTCTAATTTCCTCAATTGATCTGAAAACCTTTTTAAAGATAATTCCAAATTATCAATAACAAAATCAACATCTTTCATAAGTGCAGTTAACTTTGTTAAATCTCTATCCATAACTTTATCTTGTACTACTTCCTTCTTGACTTCTTGATTTAAAAATTGTTGAAAAAGCTTAATTTGATTCTCTAAAACTTTAATCATCTTTTCATATTCTTCGATCTCTTTTGTTTGAGCCTCTATGACTTGTCTTAGCTCTGAAGTAGTTTCATGATCACTCATAATAAGAATACTTAAGTTTTATAAATTTAAAAATATTTCCAAAAGCTAAATAAAGCTTTTGTTTTTTCATTATACGAGGTGAAAATATGCAAGGAAACCAAATACAACCAATCTTCATAATTGCTGAAAATAGTCAAAGAACTAAAGGAAAAGAAGCTTTGTTTAACAATATTCAAGCTGCAAAAATCATTGGAGAAACTTTGAGAACTACACTAGGACCTAAAGGAATGGATAAAATGTTAATAAATTCATTAGGAGAAATTGTTGTAACTAACGATGGTGCTACAATTCTTAGTGAAATGGAACTTGAGCATCCTGCTGCAAAAATGATGGCTGAAATAGCAAAAACACAAGAAAAAGAAGTAGGGGATGGAACTACAACTGCAGTAGTTCTTGCTGCTGAACTATTAAATAAAGCTGAAAAGATGATTGAACAAAACATTCATCCAACATTAATTGCTAAAGGCTATTTAATGGCTGCTGAAAAATCAATAGAATTTCTGGAAAAAATTGCAAAACCTATAGATCTTAATGACAAAGAAATCTTCATAAAAGTAGCTGAAACAGCAATGACTGGTAAAGGAGCAGAAGAAGAGAAAGAAAAATTAGCTAGAATTGTTACTGATGCAGTATTTTTTGTTTTACAGAACGGTGAAGTTAGTATGGATGATATAAGCATTGTTAAGAAAGAAGGCGAAACAGTAGCAGATAGCAAACTAATTAAAGGAATTGTAATAGATAAAGATAGAGTTCATCCTGAAATGCCAAAATCTGTAAAAAATGCAAAAATTGCTTTAATAGATTCAGCTTTAGAAGTCAAAGATACAGAAATTGATGCTAAGATACAGATTAATGATCCAAGTCAAATTCAAGCGTTCATCGATCAAGAAGCTCAGATAATAAAGAAGATGGTAGACAAAATAGTAAAAACTAATGCAAATGTTGTTTTTTGTCAAAAGGGTATAGATGATCTTGCACAATACCTTTTAGCTAAGAAAGGTATTTATGCAGTAAGAAGAGTCAAAAAAAGCGATCTTGAAAGATTAGCAAAAGCAACTGGTGGAAAAATTGTAACAAATATTGATGAAATTTCTGAATCTGATTTAGGTTTTGCTGAAGAAGTTAAACAAGTTAGAGTTGGTGATGAAGATTTCACATTTGTAGAAGGCTGTAAAAATCCAAAAGCAGTAAGCATTCTTGTTCGAGGAGGCACTGAACATGTAGTTGATGAAGTTAAAAGAGCTCTAGAAGACGCAATTGGAGATTGCATAACATTAATAAAAAGTAAAAAAATAGTTGGAGGTGCAGGAGCAACTGAAATTGAACTTGGTAAAGAATTAGAAAAATATGCTGGAACGCTAAGTGGAAGATTACAAATCATAGTTAAAAATTTTGCAGAAGCATTAGAAATAATTCCAAAATCAATTGCTGAAAACGCAGGATTAGATAGTATTGATGTTTTAACTAATTTGAAAGCAGCACATCAAAAAGGTGAAACTTTCGCAGGAATTAATGTAGAAGATGGAACTTCATTAGATACTTTAAAAGAGAAGATTATTGAACCTTTACAATTGAAAAAACAAGCAATAAAATCAGCAGTAGAAGTTTCTATCATGATTTTGAGAATTGATGACATAATTGCTAGTGGAAAAAAAGAAGAAAAAGATAAAGAAAAGAAAAATCAAACAATAGAAGAAAATGAATGAAATTTCATTCAAAAAGAGAATAAAAAAAATAAAACAAGGAAATGAAACTGGAGAATATGTTTTATATTGGATGCAAGGAGCATTCAGAATAAACAATAATCATTCTTTTTCTTTTTCTAAATATTTAGCCAATTTCTACAGAAAACCTCTATTAGTTTTAATAATCATTAATCCTAAATATCCTAACGCTAATTCAAGAAATATGAAATTTTTCTTAGAAGGCGTTTTAGAAGTAGTTGATGAATTAAAAAAATTAAGAATCCCTTATCATGTAAGAATTGGGAATTTTAAAGAACTTTTGCTAGAATACTCAAAAAAAGCTATTGCTATAGTTACTGATTTTGCTTACTTGCCTTCGATAAAAAAAATTAGAAAAGAAATTTATTTGAAAATTGATAAGACAATTTATGAAATTGATACTAACGTTCTAATTCCTGTAGAAATTGCAAGCAATAAACAAGAATATGCTGCAAGAACTATAAGGCCTAAGATAATGGAAAAAATTTCAGAATTCATTGATGATTTTCAAGATTTTAATTACAATGGATTAACTTTTGAAAGTTTCGAAGATGAAAGATTAAAAAACTTTGAAGTGCTTAAGCTGTATCCTTATGTTAGTTATTGTAACGTTAAAGGAGGACATAGTAATGCTTTGCTAACTCTTGAAAATTTTCTAAAAGACAAATTTCATCAATATGCTGAATTTAGGAACGATGTTAAGAAAAATGTCGAATCTAATCTAAGCGCTTATATTCACTTTGGTCATATAAGTGTTATAGAAATCATTCAAAGAATGAAAAATTTAAAGAAAGATCAAAATTATGAAACTTTTTTTGAACAATTGGTTGTTAGAAGAGAGTTGGCTCATAATTTTACATATTATTGCGAAAGTTTAGATGACATTTACTCTTTACTTCCTTATTGGGCAAAAAAAACATTACAAGAACATTATGAAGATCCTAGAAAATATCAATATTCTTTAGAGGACTTTGAAAATGCAAGAACTCACGATTTTCTTTGGAATTTTGCTCAAAGACAGCTTTTAGAACATGGAAAAATTCACAATTATCTTAGAATGTATTGGGGAAAAAAAGTAATTGAATGGACCAAAAATCCAGAAGAAGCATACAAGATTTTAGTTTATTTAAATGATAAGTATGCTCTAGATGGTAGAGATCCTAATGGTTATGTTGGAATTTTATGGTGCTTCGGTTTACATGATAGACCATTCTCTGAAAGACCTATTTTTGGCAGAGTTCGCTACATGTCTGGAAGAAAAATAATAATTTAAGTAATGTTAAACGAGGTATATTTGTTATGTTTTTAATATTTTTAGCTCTTACTCTTTAGGAACTTAGTCTATTAATTTCTTGCTTTATTTCATTGATAACTTTCTTGTTTAATATAACTTTTTTATTATCTTTTTTTACAGATAACACGATGAATACTTTTCCTCCAAATTTCTTTGTAAATTTTTCATGAGAAATTTTATATGCTTCTCGCCATTTTGTATCAAATTCAGGAGAATGTGCAAAAGTAACTGGTTTTATTTGCAAACCAATATACTTGTTTTTTATTTTTATAAAAAAATCCACATTATAAAGTCTATCCCATTCATCTGGTTCGGGCTCTATTTTTACGTTCAAAATTTCCTGTAACTGTCCATAAATTGTTTCTTTTTCAGTCATATAACCTTCAAAAGTTCTTTTGATAACAAGATTTCTTATATATTCTCTATACATTCTTCCTCTGTTACTTCATCCATCTCAGACCTTAGAACTTCAGTTATTTTTGTATAAAGTGTTTTTCCTAAACTTTCCAAATATTCCTGTGGTTGTAAATTGATTCCTTTATTTTTTAAAAATCTCTTAATTTCTGTAAGTAGAAATTTTCCCATTCAGAAATTTCTTTAGGGCTACATTCTCTTATCCAAGCAGCTACTGGGCCAACTCTATTTTGCTTAGTAAGTCCCCATCTTCCATTTGCCATATTTAATATCCATTCTTTAGCCATTTATTTCACCTAATGTTTTGATTTTCAAAAAAGAATCTTTATATAGAAAATCTTCTTCTTGTACCTTTGCAATTCCTTTTTTAACCATTTTCTTTATTAATAAAAATTTTATTTTTTAAAAACACATATGCAGGCACAATATTTTTTTCTTGTTTGTAATCAGAATCAAATTTAAGAAATATTTGCTTTCCTTTTACAAATTTTTCTAAATAGTTTTTTGCATCATTTTTTTAATAATTTTTATACCTAATAATCTCACTAACAAACCTGTATCTAACTCAAGTGTGCTCTCATCTAAGATTTTCTTGACAGTATATAATTTATGACGTTTAAACTCAAATAATTCTGGACTAATTTTAGGTTTTGCATCTTTTATATTAGGAATATAATCTACTACATCTTCGATTTTCACTGTTTTATCTCTCTTTATTATCTCTATTTTTTTATTGACGTTAATCAAATTTTGGGCTAATCCTATCTTCTTCTTAATTATAGGCAAGAATTTTTCATTTAGTTCATATCCAATTGAATTTCTCTCTAAATTTAGTGCTGCTTTTATTGTTGTTCCACTTCCTAAAAATGGATCCAACACTACATCACCAACAAAAGTAAACATTTTAATTAACCTCGTTGGTAATTCTTCTGGAAACATGGCTTCATGATCTTTCTGTGTTTCTCCAGGAAAATTCCAATGACCAGAAAAGTATTCTTTCCACTCTTCTTTTGTTAATTTAAATTTTTCTCTAATCTCTTTTGATGGAGCAACTTTTTTACCTGGTTTCTTAAAAATTAAAATAAACTCATAATCTATTTCTATATGTCCATTTGCTGGGTATGGATATGATCCCATAACATTTGCCCACCTATTGTATTCATAGTAGTTTTCTTTTGCCAAATAATTGAACCCATATAATCAAAACCAATTTTTTCGCATTGAATAATTAACTCAGAATGTAATGGTACTACCTTATAACTTCCATAAAACTATACTTCTTAAAAATTGATCACCAATATTAATGCATAATCTTGCACCAGGCTTCAAAACTCTAAAACATTCTTTCCATACAACGAAAAGACTTTTTAGATATTCTTGTAAAGATTGTCCATATCCAATTTGACCATCAACTTCATAATTTTTAATATGCCAATAAGGAGGTGATGTAACAACTAAATCAATACTGTTATCTTCCAATTCTACCATTTCTCTACTGTCTCCAAAGATTATTTTTGCAAATTGAATGTTAATTACTTTCTATCTTCAAATTTC
>JAWBMQ010000007.1:0-52084 GCA_038828875.1 Candidatus Woesearchaeota archaeon | reverse complement strand
GTTTTAGTTGTATCTTTTACAATTTTATTGACTCTTTTTCAACTTCTTTTGTTTCTAAATATCGCTTTGGATATTTCATCTTCCATCTTTACCCTTCTATATATTATTATATTGATTTATTTATAAATTTACCAATTAAGGAATATAACAGAGAGCTTCGCTGTAGAAAACTACTTCCTTTGAAAGAGATGACTTCGGAAGAAATCAACTTCTTAGACCATTTAAATCAACAGACTATAATTAAGAAATAAATATACAAAAGCTTTCGTATTTTTACAAAATTCACATTGCCATTAATATATATTAAAAATTATTAAGCATATAACTGAAGATCCCGTTTAAAATTACTTAAATAAATTTGTTCACTTAAAACAAAAAAATTATTTTTACATTTCAATTTAAAACTCCTTATGTTCGTTATAGATGTATTAATTTTTTAAATATACTAAAATTTATTGCTTAGTTTTTGATTTTTTTAGCATTGTTGCTGCCAAGATTAATAGTAGCGCTATAATAACTGCTATAATTAAATACAACCAAATCTTTGGTTTTTCTTCCACTTGTTTGCTTATCTGTGGTATTTCTTCTTGAGGTTTTTCCTCAGTAACTTGAGGCTGTTGAGGTTCTTCTTTTGAAGGTGGCTTGGGCTGTTCAGGGGGTTTGATTTCAGGCTGTTTCTGAACTTCTGCAAGCTTTGTGATTACTATAGCTGATAAATCCTTAATTTTTTGTTGCAACTCACTAGCTGATTTTACATTTATTAAAAGCTCTATCTTAGCTTGATTCTCAAAAAGAATTATTGGATCCTTTTCTATTACAGTAAAATTTCCAATTAGAAAATCTGTTGATTCCGCAACTGTTTTAGGAATATACATAACAACTGTTTTCTCCGAAGTAATTATTTCATACTTTAATAGAATTACATCTCTCAAATCACCTTTTCCTAGGAAAAGTGTTGCCCTTGTTCTAACACTTAAAGGATCTATCTTATAATTAGTACCAAATTCTCTGAACAATCCACTGAGAACTTTATTCTCAATCTCTCGGGTAAGTATTGTAGATTCCTTAATCGTTAGATCTTGAATTGGAATTTGAAGAACAAAATCTATTCTATAATCACTTATATCTGGAATCTTTGATGGATCTTCGATAACTAAAGTATTTTTTATCTTATCTTCTGTGAGTAATTTAAAGATGTTTTCATAAGTTTCAATGATTTCCTTAAGTAACTCATCATTTTTTGTCTGATCTTTTAACAAATTAAAGATCTCCTTTTTGAAATCAGATTCTGGCTGAGGTAACTCTTGAGGAAATTCTGATGGCAAAGTTGTAGTCGGTTCTTTTTTACAAGTATATGTTCCTGTAAAACTTAAGGTGATTTCTTCTACTTTTCCCTCTTGATATGTTTTAGTTATTTTATTAGTAGAATAACAATTAACAATCAATTCAAAAGTAATATTATCTCCATTCTTTCCAGTTGCTGTTAATTTAGAATCAAAAACTCCTGAACCTCCAAATTTACCATTAACAACTGAAATTTGATCTTGATAAACATCATTAACGTACAATTTCAGAACACCTGAAACTGCGTTATTGTTTAATTTTACAGTCCCATAAAAAACATGAGGATCTTTAGGCAATTCTAATGCTATTGCTGATAAAATGCTAAAGAAAAAAACAAAAAAAACAAATTTTTTCATCTTTTTTCACCTTAGTATTTTATTGAGGAGTTAATTCTACTATGCCCTTAAATAAAACTTCAGTTGTTCCACTATACCAAATCCAATATGCTTCAAATGGTTCTATATAGCCAGGAAATCCTGAATTTAAGTCATAAACTACTACTGCTTTTCCATCTTTATCTAAAATCCATGGAACAAATGCCTCAACTTTACTCTTTCTTGTCAATGTTACTAACCAATCATTAAATAATTCTTTTCTAAATGAATTCAAACCTAGCAAACTAAATCCATTGTTCACTTTCAAAGTTTGATTTAAAAAGTCACATGCACTTGAATTTGTATAAATTGGCATTTCAAATGTTTCAGTTCCTACATACTTGTAGCCTTTTAATGGCTCAAATCTTGTTGCTGTTTTCCAGGTTTTATTTATTGTATATTCTTGGAATGTACCTGTTCTTGTACCAATTGCTGAATTTATCATATTCATATTTACACAACTTGGTACTGAAAATATAACTCCATTGCTAATATCTACTTTACCAAATGCAATAACTGCACTTCCTGTTGCTGGATCAACTGTATCTTTCTTTGTTAAATTCTTTTGACCTTGTTTTACTGAAATTATCTTATTTGAGTTTTTAATATCTTCTACGAAATTTGTAACATCTTGAAGGGTTATAGTAACCTTTGTTCCTTGAACAGAAATTGTACTATTCTCTAAATTCACTCCTTCAATACTGAAAATCAAACTTGCATTTGTTTCTTGATTGTTACTTACTTCTTGATCAAATACCACAACAATTTCATCATTATCACCTACAACTCCATCTTTATCGTTATCTACAAAATATGCATACTTTATAACTGGAGTAGATACATTTTTAATGAATGATGTACTTAAAGTATGTTCATTTCCTGCGTTATCAACAACAATACACGTAACACTAACATTTCCATTTCCTAAGCTACCTATGTTTCCTGAATTCAACACTATTGAAGCTTGCTTATTCCATCCTGAATTAACATTAATAATTCCATCTTTTTGTAAACTACAATTAATAGTTCCATCATCTAATCTACTTGAATTAAATGTAAGAGTAATATTAACTCCTGCTTGTACTTGCTGCATTGTAGTTACTTGAGCAGGATTTACACTAATACTTATTATCTGTGGTGCTATTGTATCTATCATTACTTCTTTTGTTTGTTCAGTTGAATCCATCCCATTTCCTGCTAAATCTTTTCCTCCACTAATTGTAAATTTAACTCCTACAGATTCTACTCCTTGTGCAACTTCATACAGTCCTTGCCATAATGTTGCATTAACCCAATTCCTACTTAACCAATTACCACTAACATTTACATCAACTGTTAAATTCTCATTAGTACTCATATTTTCATCAAAACTTACATTGATTATTAAAGTCCTGTTAGTTAAATTAATTACATTTGGAGCATCTATTGTTATTGTCGCTGTCGGCTTCTTCGTATCTATAGTTACTTCTTCAGTTTTTTGAGCTGAAGCCATCCCATTTCCTGCTAAATCTTTTCCTCCACTAATTGTAAATGTCAAATTTTCTATTAATTCTACTCCTTCTTTAAATGTATAAGTAACTTCATAAACTTCTCCATTATTTTTCCATTGTGATTGTGATATATAATTACTACTATCTACTCCACTTAAACTAACTGTTGGAGTTACTGCTGTATTCATATTTTCATCAAATGAAACTGTCACTTTTAATTCCTTATTATCTAAATTTATCAAAGTTCTATTAAAAGTTATTGTGGCTATTGGTTTCTTCGTATCTACATTCAAATTCTTAATTGTAATATTTGGTAACATCACTGTTCCTGTTTCATCTACTCCATCACTAATGTTAATTTGAACTGTATTAGCATTTAAATTTTCACTAAAATTATAAACTCCTTGCCATAATGTTTTATTAACCCAATCTCCTGAAACCCAACTACCGCTAAGACTTAGAACAACTGTTAAATTAACCGATGTGTTCATTTCTTGACTCATTGTTATATTTATTTCTAACAATCTATTTTCTAAATTAATACTTGTTTGATTTAAGGTAACATCAGTTACATTTGCTGGTGTTTGAGTAACAGTATAATTACTCCAATGAGGAACTTGAAAAGTTAAATCTTCATTCATGTTAAGAATTTGACAATCACTACATTCTAGTCCATCTCTAAGAATTTTAGGTATTTTTATATTATATTGAGAATAATTAAAGACCGTAACATTAGCAGTTTTATTCAATGCAAATAACGCTGTTTCCGCAGAATCTAAGCCAATTATTACATTTTTTTGTTGAGCTAACATTAAAAAATACTGAGATAAATTAAGCAATGCCTGAATTGTTTTATTATCTGTAAAATTTATAGGTTCATTAAATTCAATTTTTCCTATAGATGTTGTAAATTTAACATTTTGAACACTATTCCAATCATCGATTTCATTCAATTGAGTAGTTTCAGAATCGTTTAATAGATTATAAAGCTCGCTCATATTTTTAGTAAATAGATAGAATCCTGAAAAGTTAAAAACTATATCCACGCTATTATTTGCAAAAACAAGAACCGTGTAAAAATCATCATCTTTATCAGAGAAATTCACAGAAAAATTAATTTCACCCACACCTTCTATTTTATAACTATAAACAACATCATCTGAAGAATTAGTGATATTAATAGAAACATTTGCCAAAGAATCTACTAAGACAGTAATATTAAATTCTTCTGCTTCAGTTTTTACTACTACGTTATCTTTTGCTATTGGAGAAATATTTAAATTCAAAGCAAAAATACTATTTATCATACTCAAAGCTAATATAAACAAAAATATAATTTTTGAATTCTTCATTTTTTCCACCTCTTTTTTTACTCAAAAGAATAAGAAACAAAATTAATTAGTCCTTAATTTTGAATCTTATCCTTACGAGTTTTACATAGAAAATTAAAAACTTATTTAAATCTTTTGATAAACTTACAAGGGAGTAAGTTTTAAAGATATCCAAAAGATACCAACTAAAATAGAAAAAACTATACTAAACTATAAACATAATATTATCTAAAAAATCAAAAACAATTTAAAAAGAAAAAACCAACAAAAAAATCATGAAAACACAAATCAACCTAAAAAATTATGAAAATCTGGATTATGAAAAATTAAATTTTAAAGCAGGATTGGAGATACATCAACAGCTGAACACAAAAAAGCTATTTTGCTCTTGTCCAAGCAATAGCAGTGACGATTATGATTTTGAAGTTAGAAGGAAATTGCACATTTCCCAAAGTGAAACAGGAGAAATCGATTTAGCAGCACAATACGAAAGAAAAAAAGAGAAAACCTTTATCTACAGAGGAAAATCTACTGAAGTTTGTTTAGTTGAGCTAGATGAAGAGCCACCTCATGAAATAAATCAAGAAGCATTAAAGATAACTTTGCAAGCATCAAAATTGCTTAATTGTAAAATTGTAGATGAAATTCAGGTTATGAGAAAGATAGTAGTAGATGGTTCCAACACTACTGGTTTTCAAAGAACTATGCTTGTTTCTTACGATGGAAACATTGATGGAGTAACAATTGCTACAATATGCTTGGAAGAAGATGCATGTAAGATAATAGAAAAAAAGGAAAATGAAGTAATTTATCATCTTAATCGATTAGGAATTCCTTTGATAGAAATTGCTACTAATCCAGAAATAAAGAATCCAGAACATCTAAAAGAAGTAGCTAAAAAAATAGGTTTAACGTTGAGAAGTTTGAATGTAAAAAGAGGATTAGGAACAATAAGACAAGATTTAAACATTTCAATATTAAACAACAACAGAGTAGAAATTAAAGGAGCTCAGGATTTGAAAAACTTACACATTATCGCAAAATATGAAGTTATAAGACAGCTAAGACTTCTAGAACTTAAAGAATATTTGAATAAAACACTAAGCAAAGAAGAAATCAAATTCGAGATAATAGATTTAACTCAAGCTTTAGTAAAAACTAAAAACAAAATCTTACAATCTGCAATAAATTCAAATCAAAAGATAAAGGGAATGAAATTTCCAAAGATGATCAATGTTTTTGGTTTTGAATTGTTGCCAGATTTACGTTTTGGTACTGAATTAGCAGGAATCGCTAAACTTTTCGGTTTAAAAGGATTGTTTCATAGAGATGAATTGATTCAACTTAAATATGGTTTTACCAAAGAAGATCTTGAAGTAATAGAAAAAGAACTAAACATTTCTGAATTAGATAATTACATATTGATTGCAGGTACAGAAGAACAGCTCAAAAATGCATTTGAGATGATCTATCAAAGGGTTTTGCTGGCTTTTGATGGAATTCCAAAGGAAGTTAGAAAAGTTAATGAAAATTTTACAACATCCTTCCTACGACCTATGCCCGGCTCTGAAAGAATGTATCCTGAAACAGATGTTCCCGTAATTAAACCGTTCCCTGTAGAAATTCCAAAATCGATCTTCGAAAAAATTAAAGAATATGAAGCTCTTGGTTTAAGCAAAGATGTAGCAGAACAAATAGCATCAGATTGTTCTTATTTCGATGAATTAATCAAATTCAAAATAAAACCAACCACTATAGCAACGTTCTTATTAAGTATTGATAAAGATTTAGAAGAAATAAAAGAAAACGTAATCTATGCATTGAAAACAATTTCTGATAACAACTTACCTACACAGCTCCTAAATGAAATAACATCATACATAGATAATAAAGAAAAGATTCAAGAAAAGTTCAGCCAAATTTTAAATCAAAATCCAGAAAAGCTAAAGCAAGAAATAATTGAAAAAATAAGAGATTGTAAGAAGAACAACTTCAACCTTGGAAAAACCACATCATTAATTATGAATGAATACAAAACAAAGTACAATCCTCAAGAGTTGTTAAAATTAATTCAAGAGGAGTTTTCAAAATGATAATCTCTCAAGGCGCTGAAGCAATAATAAAATTAGATGAAGAAAAGAAATTAATAATAAAAGAAAGGATTTCGAAGAGTTACAGAGTAAAACAATTAGATGATTTCTTAATTAAACACAGAACAAAAGTAGAAGTTAATATTTTAAAAAAGTTAGAAAATAAAATAAAAGTTCCTAAGGTTATAGAGTACAATAAAAACACTATAATAATGGAATACATAGAAGGAATAAAATTAAGAGATTATCTAAACGAACAAAATTACAAGGAAATTATTAAAAAAGTTGGACAAATAGTTTCAATCTTACATGAAAATGACATAATTCATCAAGATTTAACTACATCTAACATGATTTTCAAAAATGATGAAATTTATTTAATAGATTTTGGTTTAAGTTTTATTTCTAAAAGAATTGAAGATAAAGCAGTAGATTTACACTTATTCAAAGAAGCTTTAGAGAGTAAGCATTTCAATCTTCAGAATGCATTTAACTATTTTCTAGAAGGTTACAAAAATTACAAAGATTATGAAAAAGTTTTAGAACAACTAAAAAAGATTGAGCTTAGAGGAAGATATAAACACAAAGGTTAAAAAAAGTAATAAAGTACCATAAAAGTATTTGTTTTTAGCATATTCTCTGAAGTTATGTAAAGTTTATTCATTTCAGAAAGATAAACCAAATCATTCAATAACTCTTCCTTAGATTTATATTTATTTGCTAAATTCTTTTTAACAAAAATATTCAAAGCATCATAAAAATCTCCTACAGTTTGAAAATAAATCTCTTTAGTTTTTGAGAACAAATCGAGAGTTTCTAAATAATTCTTTAAATTCCAAATAAAATTTGGTTTTTTGATATAATTTTCTTCCAACTTTTTCAAATAATAAAGAACATCCTTAATTCCATTTTCTGATTTATACAAACAATTAACGTAATGATCCTTAACTTTATCTCTATCTTTATGCATAGAAAGATAATCTAAATATGCAATATCTTTTGAAATTGTGGAAATTTTCAAATATTCATCAATTTCTTCGTCTTGATAAAAATCATTAATATTTAACAGATCTATGTCATACTGTTGTTTTAATTTTGAACTAACTTTTTCTAAATTACTGTACAATTCACTAATATTCATCTGTTGTTCAATTAATCCAAATATTCTTTGCTTTTCCTCTAAATTATCTAATTCCATAATAAACACCTATGCTTTACAATAATTCATAAAATGAGAGTAATCAAAATCATCAAAATTTTTAAAATTTTTATTAATATAATTTTTTTTCATAAAATCATAAATTCCATTTTTATTGGAATGGAATTCTAATTTAACCTCGGGATGTACTAGTACACCTTTTGAATTTCGATCATAATTAACGAAAGCACTAAAACACCAAACTTCCTCAATTCCGTATTTCTTTTTTAAATATTCAATATCTTTCAATAACTGAAATCTTGCATAATTTTCTTTACTTTCTTTTTGAGTAGATTTAACTTCTACAACAACTGCATATTTTTTTTCCAAATCAACGTAGTAAAGATCAACTTCACCTTTTCTCATAGATGAAAGCATAAACTCTTCTGTTGAACCAAAGATTATCTTTTCTAAAGAATTATGAGATAATGCAATATGTTCTAATCTCTCTTTTAAACCATCTATCAAAAGGTTATGCCTTACTTCTGCATCCTTTGTTTTCATTATTTTATCTACTATATTTTGATTTATTCTCGTTGTTATCACCAATGTGATTTATCGTAAACATAATCAGGAGAATATTTATCATCAATTAAAAACCGATTTCCACTAGCTAAATCTCGAATAATTCCTTTATTATAAAAAAATTCACTTCTAACGTAATATTTATTTCTTATTTCATCATAATACGCAGAAACTAACAATGCTCTTTCAATTTCATAATTTTGCATCAAGTAAATTAAATCTTTCAAAAGCTGCTCTCTAGCTTTTCTTCTTTTTTTATCATTCTCTTTGCCTTTCACTTCAACGATTAATGCACGCTTTTTTTCAGGATCATACCACGCAAAATCTAATTCTCCTTTATTATTTACATTATCAAAATAATAATTTAAATTTTTAAATACCATACCTTTCTTAACACAGTTCAACCTATCATAAATCTGATTTATGCAATGATTATGAATCACATCTGTTTCATGTTTAACTTTTTCTAAAGAAGTATTCTCTGGAAAAGACTTTATCAATGATTCTAAATCAAAATTTAATGGTTTTTCTACAGGACCTTTTTGATAGATTTTTTCTTCGATCATATTAATTACTACTTAGTAGTTATAATATTTAAATTTTTTGATTTTGAAATCTAAAAATCTATGCCTTCTTTTGCTGGAACTCCTTTTTTGAAAGGATGTTTGATCTCTTTCATTTCTGTTACTAAATCTGCAATTTCAATTAGCTCATCATGTGCATTTCTACCTGTAATAATTATATCACAATCTTTAACTGAAATAAGTTTTCTCAAGAAAGAGATAGCATCAGAAGAATTCAAAATTTCAAAATTTATTAAGTAAGTAAATTCATCTAACACGATCAAATCGTATTCTTTTTCATTATGTTTGTTTTGAACAATTTCTAAAAGTCTTCTAGCCTTAACTTTGTTTTCTTCTAAGTTTTTCTTATTTACAAATTCTAAAGTACCATCTCTAAGAAGATCAACATTAAGGTCTTTAAGAACATTAATCTCTCCTGAGAATTGAGCTTTGAAAAATTGAACAAATAGAATTTTTCTATTATACCCCAAAGATCTTATTGCAGTTCCAATTGCTGCACTCGTTTTACCTTTTCCGTTTCCTGTGTAAATTAAAATCATTTATTCACCTAACTAGTTAAACATTTGCTCCAACCGCATTCTATGCATTTTACACAGCCACTTTCAGTAATCAACTTTCCTTTACATACAGGACAACGCTCTTCTTCATTACTATTCTTAGCAATATTAATATATAAATTTAAAGATTTATTTTTAGCTGGAGAAATCAAATCATCAAGGTTAATGTATTTTTCAATCCATTTGTTTAGATTGATCAACTCTTTAATAACTTTCTTTCCATGCTCTGAAATCTCTAAATCAAACATCTGTTTATTACCTTCAGTAACCAAAACTTGGCCATACTTAGAACCATCTCTATAAACTGTAACTCCTTTACAACCTAAAAGATATGCAAAAAGATAAGCTGCTTTTACATCATCTACCTTAACTTCATTTTTCATATTTATCGTTTTTGAAATACTATCCGTGATCCATCTCTGCATTATTGCTTGAGCATAAATATGATCGAACCAATGAATATCCATAGCTGTAACAAAAATTTCTTCAAGCTCTTTATCCAAATTTAAACCCTGTAAAGAACCTTTGTTATCTGAAATCTTTTTCAAAACTTCATCATTATAAAGATTTCTTAATCTAAGCTCTTTTTCCAATATAGGATTAACATAATAAAATTCTCCAACACTCACTGATTTTTTAAATACCAACGCAAAATTAGGTTCAATTCCTGAGCTACAATCTGCAATCATGCTTATACTTCCAGTCGGTGGACAAGTAGTAACCATTGCATTTCTAATACCGTAAATTTTTATTTTTTCTACCAATTTATCCCAATCAAGAGACCATTCAGATTTATGATAATATCCTTCTATCGGTAATTCTCCATTTACATAATCAGAATCATAAAATAAATCAAAGGGCTCTCTCTCTTTAGCCAATTCAACACTTTCCTCAAAAGAATAATATGTTAAATTTTCACTAATTAATTTCATAAATTCATATCCTTGTTGAGAATTATATTTAAGTTTAAGCTTATATAATGCATCAGCTAATCCCATAATTCCTACTCCAATCCTTCTAGTCTCTAAAGTAGCTTTTTCTATTTCAGGAATTGGATAATTGTTAACTTCTATCATATTTTCTAAAGCCCTAGCAACAATTTTAGTAACTTGATTAAATCGTTTCCAATCAAAACTACCATTAATTACGAAATTAGAAAGGTTTATGCTTGCTAAATTACAAGATTCATATTCATACAAGGGTTCTTCACCACACGGATTAGTTACTCGAATTTCTCTTTTTCTTGCCTTTTTTAGAACATTTCTCTTATTGATATTATCAAAAAATAAAACACCAGGATCTGCAATTAACCATGCATAATATGAGATCAAATTTAAGATAGTTTCAGGATTTTCTTCCTTAACTATTGCCTTATTTCTAGGATTTATTAAAAAATACGTTTTTCCATCTTTTAAAGATTTGAAAAAATCCTCATTCAAACCTACTGAAATATTAAAATTTACAAAAGTTCCATCAACTTCTTTCATTTTAATGAAGCTTTCAATATCTGGATGCCAAACTTCTAAAATTCCCATATTTGCAGCTCTTCTTACTCCTCCTTGTTTAATAACTTCAGAAACTGAATCAATCATCTTTATAAAAGAAATTGGTCCTGAAGCAACACCACTTGTAGAAGCAACAACATCATCTTTAGGTCTTAGCTTTGAGAAATTTATTCCCGTACCTCCTCCCATTTTCTGAATTAAAGCAACATCTCTTGCTGTTTTCATTATACTTTCAATATCATCTTCAATATCTAAAGTAAAACATGCACTTAACATTCCTAAACGTCTTCCTGCATTAACTAACGCAGGCGTGTTTGGCATAAAATCTTGATTTTCCATCAACTCAATTAATTTTTTTGTAAAATCTGAATATTTGTCAAAATAATGATTTTTAAATAAATCAAAAAATTCATCCACTGTTATTTTAATTTTTCCTTTTTCATAAAGCCTTTTAAATGCATACATTAATCTTTGAAAATGATATTTATTAAGAGAAAATTGATCATATTTCAAAAAATTGTCATATTGCTCGTAATTTTGATAATAAGTTTTAATTATTTCTAATTCATTTTTATCTACATTGCTATTTTTAGAAAAAACCTTTTCATCATAAAGAAATTCTGCTAAAGTAGCTGTTATTGCAACTCTCGTGAACAATTCATGCAAACTTTCTACGATTTTTCCCTCAGCGTTTTTTATCAAATATCTGCTAGCCAAAACCTTTAAAGCGTTTAATGAAAATTTTTTTTCTACATTATCTAATTCAGTAGATTTATTTAAAACCTTCCTCTTTTCTTCTCTAAGTTTAGCTTTTTCATTTCTATAAAGAATATATGCCTTAGCAACTTCAAAAAATCCTTTTTTCATTAAAACCAATTCAATAATATCTTGAAGTTCTTCTACAGTAGGTTCTTTTTTTGAATCAAAAACATTTTCAATTATCTTCAATATTTCATTCACAACCAAATCTAAATTTTTTTCATCATATTTAGACACTGCTTGCATAGCCTTTGTAATACTTAACTTAATTCTCTCAATATCAAAATCTACAATAGAACCATCACGCTTAATAATTTTTTTAGGTAAATTATAAGAATCCATTTTTAACCCCTCTTTCCAAATTTTTCTTTCTTAGTTTAAAAAGATTATCAAATCTTTTACAATATATTCAAATAAATCATCCACTTTTAACTAAAAAATAGTTTTTTTTATAAAAACAAAAAGTTTTTTAAATTGAAAAGTCAATATTTTAATATGAAAAAAATTTTATTTTTGAAAAGTTTGGTAATTGGTTTTCTTGTGCTTGGTTTTTTGGTTTCTGTTGCAAATAGCATAGAATCAATAACTGGAAATTTCGTAATGCTAAATCTAGATCAATCTTTTAATCCTTTGTCTTTAATATTTTTCACTCTTTCTTTTGTTTTATTAATTTTGTTAGCAAAATACAAAGAAGAATTTAATTTAGAAGATATTGTAAAAAAATATAACCTTGCTGAATTAGATCAATGGGTTTCAACTAACAATGGTTCAATTTACAATGCTATGGAAGTAAAATCTTTAAGAAAAATCGCTCAAAAGTTAATGGAAGATTACAATTTTAGAAGAGATGTTTTAGATACAGTAACTAAAGAGTTTTACGGACTTCAAAGTCAACCAATAAATGGAAAATACTCTCCTGAATTAGGAGATAAAATGTTAAAAGGAACAAAAGGAGTTTTTTATGCTAGAAGTAGAAACGGAGCAAGAATTTTCTACAAAACTGATGGTAAAAATATATACATAATTGGAATTTCTAACAAAAACCAACATCTAGAGGATTCGGTTATTGAAACTATAAGAGAATATTACGGAAAAAATTAATCATTTCCTATTATCTTTAATTCATTGTCTTCTAAATCCACAAATTGTAAACTCACTCCTAATTTTATTAATGCTACAATTAAAGCTACATGCTCTTTTCCTTCTCCTGAAGAAATGTTCAAAGCAACTTCAGTTAAATTATAATTCTTCAATTTTTCTTTAATCTCATTTATTACATAATCATATGGTGCATTAAAATTTATTTCTATTTTTTCTACTTTACTTTCTTTGAATTCCAACTTTTCATAACCGAATTTGTTAGTAATAACTAAAACTTTTTCCCAATCAAACACATTAAGCAACTTAAAAATTCTATTCCATGCACCTTTTCCTGTTGTTGCTAAAATTATTAAGGTTGCCATAAAAGAAAAAAGAATAGAAAATTTAAAAATATATTGAAAAAAATTCTGAAAATTTTACTTTATGTATTCTATAATTCCATAGGCATCTTTATCCATTATTACTGGATACACTATATCCACATATCTCCTCTTCCAATTTCCTAAATGCTCGCATCCAAAGTAAAAATCTTTTTCTAATTCAAAAATCTTATTCTGATGATAATTTTTGACATTATTCATATGCCTTACTATGAATGTCTGTGCATTATACCATAATCCTTGCTTGTTAAAATCTGCATATCCTGAAACATTAAATATGTCATTTACTGTACTTACCCCTTGCCTTATGTATTCTTTTTTCTCTGCTGGTTTTAATACATTGTAAAATCCTAAATTTAAATTCCCTAGCATTAATAATGAACCTGTCATTAATTTATCCATCTCTAAGTTAAGCAAAATTAACATCTCCTTTACTTCATTAGTCTTTCCGTATTTGTCAAATCTCCTAACATATGATTCTAAATCCGATTTCGCTTGATCACTTAACTTCCCATAATATTCCTCTATCTTCTGATTATCATAGCCTAAACTATGCTTTAATTTGTTCAATGAATCATTATCTATAAATTCACCTCTTGTCCTTGTCATTATCTCTTCTAAATAATCTTTATTCAATAATTGATAAAATTGCTCTACTATAAAAAGCAAATTATGCGGATTATTTGAAAATTCTACTGGCGTAATTATATCATCTGGAAATTGATAAAACTTCCTTGCTTCTTGAATCTTTGCTACTACATTATCTAAGCTGTTTGAATGCATAAAACTATATATATCTAAATAATTTGCCCTGTTCGCCCAATGAATCATCTCTATGTTATATACTCCTTCCACTAAAACGTAAGATCTTATTAATGCTGAACTTAATCCATGAAATACTCCAGTCTTGAATACATTTTCTTCTAACTTTTTTCTTTGACCCTCTGTTAAATAATCCTTTACATGAAAGTAAAATTTAACATTGTTTGATAATGCCACTAATGATGTAAGATAATCATATGGCCTTTTGAAGACTACCTCAACACGATATCCTTTAAGTGGCCAATCAAATGGATATAATCCCTCTCTTGGAAATGCTTTCGCTAAAATATCATAATACCTATTTTCTGTAATATTCCTTACTAGTGTTATTTTATATACTGCTCCTACCGGAATATTGTTCTTTAATTGTTCATAATTTATCTCATCTGTCAAACCTATGTAGCCATTGTAAAAACCAATAGATATGTTAAAACCTTCCATATTTACTGAAAAAGGAATTTTGTTATCTTTTGAAACTTTCTCTATGTAACTAGTATCTAAAAATTTATTTAATAATTGTATCTGGGGATCTTTCGAATTCTTTACTACTTTTAGCGTCTGTGCCGCTAAATCTTGTGCATATCTTAATCTACTCTCCAAATCCTTGTCTTTATGCAAATCATAGAAAAATTCTGATGCATAAACTTTACTCTCTATAGGAATTTCTCTCTTGTAATTCCTCTCTACTGCATCATTAACCCCAAAGAATAAAAATGGCACTGTTGTAAATATCACTAATTCCTTCCTTAAATTTTTCATCTTTCTCACCTCACCTTCTGCTCTGCTAATTTATATACATCAAGATATTTTACATACCTTTCATAAAATGGCTTATAATGCTCATACCATAACTTGTTTAACTCTTCACTCCCAGTAAAATAATAAGGTTCTAAACTAATTACTGGATTACTCCTCATCACCTTCTCCAGCGTAGGCAAATACTTCGTCTTGTAAAATTCTTCTGCATCAAACCAAAATCCTAATACTTCAAACGTAATTGCTCCGCTAAGATTGTATTTCTTCCTTAACTCTTCGCTATATCCTGAATTCACTATTATATGATTAAATGCAGTAAAATATTGCTTGAAAAATGATAACAATGGAGTTGCTCCTGGTAAACCTGGCTCGTACTTTATTCCTGTATGTGTGTCTATTGTCTTTACATAAAACTCACTTGCAAAATTCGTTAATTTCTTTAGCGAATCCTCTGCAAACTGATTCATCTTATCATTGTATACTGCTATTGCTACTTTCATATTGTTCTTTATGTTCTGTATCTGAGTCTGATTTAAATTCTTTCCATAAATTGAAATCTCTTTATCTATCCATTGATCTATCATTGTTTCTAAATCCTTATTCTTACTCCTTAACTTTGAATAAAATTGATCATACTTATCATACGTCCATCTCGCATTCGGCTCAAATACTGAAAAGTTCGTTAAATTATTCAATATCGATACTAACTTTGGTGATAAATATCCATATATCTTCTCCATCTTCCCAAATGAAGACACCGGGGAATTCACATTCTCTAAGGTTAGATTAAAGTAATTCTTCGCTAATTCTTTATTTCCTAGAAACAAAAGATAATTCCTCCAATGCAACTCTTCTACATTCGGCTCTTGTATGCGCATTACATTTAAAAAATTCTTTAATTCTTGATTATCAAATATTAATACTTCAAAATTCCTTATTATGCTACTATTTATTTTATTCCTTTTTAACGGCATATATACCGCTTCCATCGCTCTTGAATACCCCTTAGCGATATTTGCTGACGCAATTCTGAATACCCCATAATAATACGTCAATTCAGGAAGATAGTATAGAGAACTTGCTAAAAATGGTACTGCTTCTACTAACAACGAATCTTCTGAAATATATTTCTTAATTTCATTGTTTGAAAATTCATTAAGTTTAACCATCCATCTTTCTCCTACTTTATTTTTATTTTGATCATATACTGGAACCTTAACAAAAATCGGTAATTTTTCATAAGACCTAATACTTAGAAATTCTCCAATTCCAACAAAATATAGTGCGAATTCAGCTCTTTCAGTACGATATAATGGATGAAAATAATAATTATATAAATCAAAATAATATGTGTCATGTTCATCACGTGCTTTTTTAAATTCTGCTGCTATTGCCTCTTCCGTTAATTCTATTTTTGGCAATGCAAATACTTTACTTTCTAAACCACTTATTGTTTTTTCTATCTTTAATTCATCCTTTGTTTCTACTTGATAATTTTTCTCTACCTTACCTTCTAATCCAAAAAATGCAAACGGAATCAATAACCCTAATGTTATATTTTTTCTCCATGACATTTTTATCATCAGAAAGTGAATATTATTGAAATTTATAAATTTTTTTATAAAATTTAAATAGCTTTAAATTATAAAAAATTAATTTTCATCTATAATTTTTAATTCATTATCTCCTAAATCTAAAAATTGTAAACTTGATACTAATTAATTTGATAACTCAATTCAAAAAGTTTACTTAATATATTCTATAACTCCATAGGCATCTTTATCCATTATTACTGGATACACTATATCCACATATCTCCTCTTCCAATTTCCTAAATGCTCGCATCCAAAGTAAAAATCTTTTTCTAATTCAAAAATCTTATTCTGATGATAATTTTTCACATTATTCATATGCCTTACTATGAATGTCTGTGCATTGTACCATAATCCTTGCTTGTTAAAATCTGCATATCCTGAAACATTAAATATGTCATTGATCGTATTGACTGCTTGCCTTAAAAATTCATTTTTTTCTGATGATTTCAATTTTTCATAGAATCCAAAATTTAAATTTCCTAAGAACAATAAAGAACCAGTCATATATTTATCCATTTCTAAATTTAATAAAATTAACAGTTCTTTAACTTCATTTGATTTTCCATATTTTTCAAATCTTTTAGCATAACTTTCTAAATCTGATTTTGTTTGATCATTCATCGAATCATAGTAGTCTAAAATCTTCTGATCATCATAACCCAAACTATCTTTAAGGTATTTCAATGAATCCGTATCCAAAAACAACCCTTTAGTTCTATTCATAATTTCTTCTAAAGAATCCTTATTTAATAATTGATAAAATTGCTCTACTATAAAAAGCAAATTATGCGGATTATTAGAAAATTCTACTGGTGTAATTATATCATCTGGAAATTGATAAAATTTCCTTGCTTCCTGAATCTTTGATACTACATTATCTAAGCTGTTTGAATGCATAAAACTATATATATCTAAATAATTTGCCCTGTTCGCCCAATGAATCATCTCTATGTTATATACTCCTTCTACCAAAACATAGGATCTTATCAAAGATGAAGTTAAAGTATGAAATTGTAAGCTTCTAAAAAGATTCTCATCAAATTTTTTTCTTTGATCTTCTGATAAATAATCACGAACATGATAATAAAATTTCAAATTGTTTGATAATGCAGCTAATTTTTTAACATAATCATAAGAACGTGATTCTTTTCTTTCAATAACATAAGGCCAAAATCTATTAGAAAAATCCGAAAAAGGACGTTGCACTAAACGCGTATCAATATCATAATACCTTCCTGAAGTGAAATCCTTCACGATACTTATTCTATAAACTGCTCCAACAGGTAGTATATTTTTGAGTTTTTCATAGTTTATTTCGTCAGTCAAGCCTATGTATCCATTGTAAAAACCTATCGAAGCATTAAATCCTTCCATATTTACAGAAAATGGAATCTTGTTGTCTTTCGAAACTTTCTCTATGTATTTCATATCTAAAAATTTATTAATAAGTGCAAAGTATGGATTTTTCGAATCTTCTATAAGTTTTAAAGTTTGTGCTGCTAAATCTTGAGCAAATCTTATTCTGCTTTCTAGATCCTTATCTTTATGTAAATCATAAAAAAATTCACTAGCAAAAATCTGAGTTTCAAGAGAGAAATCTATTTTATAATTATTTTGTACTTCCCCATTTAATCCGAAAAATAAAAAAGGAACTGACGTAAAGATGACAATTTCTTTTTTTAGATCTGATATCTTCATTTTTTCACCTTTTATTCGTAAAAATATTTTATATATTTATCATATAAAGGACTATAGAGCTCATTCCATAATTTATTCAAATATTCATTTCCTTTAAAGAATAATGGTGGTAAAGCTATTGCGGGATGATTTCTTATAATTTTTTCCATTGTTGGAAGATATTTTTTTTCGTAAAATTCTTCTGCATCAAACCAAAATCCAAATATCTCAAAAGTAAGAAGACCATTGATATTGTATTTATTCCTTAATTTTTCACTATATCCAGAGTTTGATATTATATGATTAAATGCAGTAAAATATTGAGCATAAAAAGCAAGCAATGGAGAAACATTTGATATTGAAACAACATATTTAACACCTGTATGTGTATCCATAAGTTTTACATAAAATTCATTTGTAATATTAGAAAACTTTTTTATAGAATCCTCTGCAAACTGAGTCATCTTATCATTGTATACTGCTATTGCTACTTTCATATTGTTCTTTATGTTCTGTATTTGTGTCTGATTTAAATTCTTTCCATAAATTGAAATCTCTTTATCTATCCATTGATCTATCATTGTCTCTAAATCCTTATTCTTACTCCTTAATCTTGAGTAAAATTGCTCATACTTATCATAACTCCATTTATTGTTATAATCCCAAATTGAAAAATTAGTATTTTGGTTTAGAATTGATATTTGTTTAGGTGACAAGTATCCATAAATTTTTTCAATTTTCATCAATGAAGAAACTGGATTATGTTGATTATCTAGATTAATGTCAAAATTGTTTTTTACGAGTCCTTTATTTATTGGAAACATTAAATAATTTCTCCAATGGAGTTCTTCTATATTGTATTGATTCACTACATTTGAAAATAATAAATCACAAAAAAGTTTGTTATCTAAGATATATTTTTCAAAATTATCAACAAAATTATTATTAATTTTATTTCTCTTCAAAGGAATATAAACGTTTTCTAATAAATTAGAATAACTTTTTAAATTGTTTGCTAATGCTACTCTGAATATACCATAAATGAAATCAAGAGGAACTCTGTTTAATAATGTTCTCTTTTCATTTCCTATAGTAATTTCATAGATTGTTGGATAGATATAGGGTGTAAGTAACAAACGATCTAAGTTTGGAGAATACACTAAATAAGGTATAGCATCTACATATAACGATTCTTCATCAAGATATTTCTTTAATTCACTAATTGGAAAAACATTTACATTATCAACTATTATTTCAGAAAATTTAATTTTCCATTTCTCTCCTATTTTATTAGAATTTTTATCCAGAACAGGCACTTTAATATAATGCGGAAGATTCTCAATAGAAGAAAGATTAAAAGAGAGATCAATACCCAATAAGTTAGTGGTAATTTTAACCATTCTTTTATCAGGATTTTTTTCTAAAGAGTTATACAAATTAATAAAACCTAAAAACTCATTTTCTACCTTTTTAAATTCATTTTCTAAATTAACTTGAACCAAAGGTAATGCAAATACTTTACTTTCTAAACCACTTATTGTTTTTTCTATCTTTAATTCATCCTTTGTTTCTACTTGATAATTTTTCTCTACCTTACCTTCTAATCCAAAAAATGCAAACGGAATCAATAACCCTAATGTTATATTTTTTCTCCAGGACATTGTTATCATCAGAAAGTAAAGAAAATTGAAATTTATAAATTTTCTGTTATTGTTTCATTAATTCTTTAATTTGAACAACATTTAAGACCTTTACTTCTGTACAATTTGTTCGATATTTAAAGAATTAGAAGATTTAGATGGAGTCTCTTGGTTTAAGAGTATCTTCATTATGCTAGTACGATTATTAATTATGTCTTTCTGCATTGCATAAGGATCGAACTTTATGTTTTTTTGAATGGGTGAAAAATTAATATTGTTCATTTTATATGTAATATTTAGCTTAAATTGTCCTAAATTAATTAAAGTCAAATTATTAAAAAGGATATAATAAATTCCTGGTGAAGTAATTGGATCCGTTGAGAGAGATAGTCCATCTACTTGAATTGTTGTGTTAGAATAGGGGATTACTAGTAAAATTTCAAAGGAATCATTTGCTAATTTCTTATCAGAAGATGGGAACAAAACAGTTGGCTTATATACATCTACTAATCCTGGATTCTTTTGAAAATCCACATATTCTGGAACTAATTTTACATTTATACTCCCTTTAACCTCTCTTTCGCCTTTTTCAAAATCTAAATAAGTTACTGGAGAACTAAAATCAGCTTGATCAAATTTATTATTTCTATTAACATCATAGTACTGAGCATATTCTATGATTGGATGATTAAGTATAAGATCTAATGAAATTCTTTTAACAGGAATGTGTGTGTAACCAACATTAGTTTCATCTTTTCCTTCAGGGTTAATCAAACAGAATGAAATTAGATCTCCTTCTTTAAGTTGATATTCTGGAAAGTTGCAAGATTTTTTAATCTTTATTTTGATTTTTTTAGGTATCTTCGGCTCATTATTCCTACACTCAAACCCAAAAATGGTTTCATTATATGGACATATCGTGTCATTAAAAAACACATCAACACATCTTTTTAACTGATCATCAACTATATCCTTAACATCCTTACAAGGTGGGTCTAAGTTTCCTCCCTTACTAGTTAAGATTTTTGGTATTTTTAATTTATTCCAACTAGAAATAATTTGAGAACGAATTTCGTACTCTGCTTCCGCGGAATATAGTTCTATCTCATTTAACGTCTCCTTTGACAAATTAAAATCATATAATTTTAAAGGAATTATTATAGATTCTTCATCTGTCCACTTGAAAAACTTCTTCATGTTAATGCCATATATCTTATATGTAAAATTAGTTATTATCTTTCCATCAGCTCCTTTAATATTAACAAACAAGAAAGAATCTTCTAGTTTTTCAAGAGTAGAATCTGCTTCAAACTCAAATCCTATAATTAAAGAATCTCCTAATCTTAATTCTGCATCGTTTGGATTTCCTACTTTAGGTACTGAAAGTATTTTATGCCTTGTAATAAATGCAGTTCTTGCACCTCTAGGAATTTCCATACCTTGATCATATTCATAATATGGATTTTTACAAATAACTCCCATATATTTACCTGCTGCATTTCTATCTAGATCAATATCACAAATCTCAATAGCTGTTTTTTTATCTAAAACTATCTCTGAGGACCAAGTAGCATCTGCTTCCTTATTAACGTCATAATACTTCATTACCATTTTTACTTTGTTGAAAAGGAATTTTTCTATTCTTAGATCATCGGATCTCAAAGAATTACTTAATAATTCTGTATTATCTATTACTTCAGTCTTAGCTAAAGTTTTCATAGATGAAATATATCCTTTTCTAACTAAAACTTCTAATCTTTCTCCACCACACCATTCAGCAGGAGGATCTTGAACATCAGGATCACAAACAAGATAAAGTTCATAGGATGCAGGTTTAGTACCTCCTACCACTTGAACAGCTAAATTATATCTTACCAAAGGCATTCGTTTTATAGGATCATAAGAAATGATTGTCCAATAACCTGCAGGCAACCATGCCTGAGGATTTCTTCTAATTGCAGTTTTTTCATATTCTTTTCCATAAATATCAAAAAGCAAACTAAAGTCCCATACTCCTGTTAAAATACCAGTTACTGAAAAAACACAGAACTGATGTTTAACATTAGGTGTTAAAAATTGAGTAAGAGTTTGTGCATATCTCTGCTTTATTGCATACTCTCTGTCTTGATTACCTGTAGCTACTGTTACTATATTGGTAACATGATAATTACTTGCAGTATTCCCTGCTTTAATTGTAAAATCGCCATACTTTTTACATCGATAATCATTTTTATTTTCTTCTTTAGTACAATCTAATAAATTTTTAGTTTCTTTCTTTTGAGCTTCCGTCTTATCTTTATCTTCTAACGTTAATTCTACGGTCTTGTCAGGATTCTTCCTTTTCCACCATTCATAAATTGAAATTCCTAAATCCATGAAAAAATCACAAGCATAAATTCCCGCAATCAATTCGCAATGACCAGCAGCATATCTTCCTCTTTTAACAGATTCCAAACATTCTTTTATTAATTCTAAATTTTTGATTAATGCATCCATATATCCTCTTGCTGTCGGAAAACATCCACAAATCATTGAGCTTAGAAAATTCTCACCAGGATCTCCTATGTAAGTAGGCTCTTGAGGATTTGCTATGTTTAATAAACATCTATATTGATGATAATCGGGGTATTCAGTATTATAACATTCGCCTTTTCCATGATACTCAGGATCTTGTCTTACAAAACTATTGAAGATTTTCTTTTTATCATTTAAAATTTCAGGTTTTTTACATACTTTAATTCTATCTGATGAAGCTGCAAGAATTCCATCAGCTAATGAAACATTACAAGTTGCTCCTTTATCACATTCACCTAAAGTAAATTCTGCATAATCAAAAGAAGAATTACTTAGCAAAGATTTACAAAAATCAGATGTAGCATTGTAAGCAATTGGTTCTATATTAGGATCATTAGTTTCCATAAAAGCAACACATTGACTTAAACTAACATTTTTTTCACAAACAAAATTACTATTTATAAATTTATTAAATTCAGATTCCTTAAAAGTCAATTTCTTATATTCAACATTATTATTAATTATTTCTGTATAAATTTTATTTCTATCAATTTTACTTGTATTTCCATTATTATATTGACATAAAGTAACAAAATTTACAATATAATTCAATAAAAATGTAGCTTTTAATTTAAAAGAATCTTTACACATCAAATCCATGTTTGATATTTTATGTTCTTCAGGTAAAATTAACACTTTCTTTTGAACAATTTCATATAAACCAGATTTATCTTTTTTAAAATATTCCTCAACTAAAACAGGATCTGATGAAGTTTCATCACAAGAGATATCTTTGAATGCTTTTTTAGCTTCTAAACAATTTAAAAAAAGATTTACTTTAGTACGATATCCTTGAGAATCTTCTTTAATAAATTCAGCGGAAATTCCTGAAGTTCCCATATCCTTAATATTTAGATTTTTACATGAATCTGGCACAGGAGTACATACAAATCTTTCACAAGTAGCAATCATACTTTGATATAGGAAATTTCCAAAACCTTCATTTCCTGGAACTAACAATGAAGAAAAGAATAAGCCCATACATGCAATATGTGCAAATTTGCTAACATCTGTAAGCCATTTCAGGCTATCGTTCAATACCTTAATTGAAGTATTAAGATTTTTAATATAACCATTCAAAGTTTCAGGATTCAAAAATTTTGCACTTACTAACGGAGATTCAATCCTAAAAGCAATTGGTACTGCAATATCAGAAACCTTTTCACCTATTTCCTCAACAATTCCAGTAATTTTAATTTTAAGATACACTAAAATATTATCAGGTAACTTAGTAAAATCTATTGCATCTGGATTCTTAACTCCAATTTTATATCTTATCAACAAAGATACTTGCTTTGTTTTAGGATTATACAAACCAGGAGTATTTGCATTAATACTTGGAATTTCCAAATTAATGTTTTCTAAAAATTGCATATATTTTTTCATTTCATCTTCTTCAACAGAGAATCTAGCTCTAAAAGATTTAATTTGAGTATATGGTAAATCAGTACTCAAAGTAACCATGATGGTTCCATCAGCTCCATACAATAAAACATCATAAGGCAAAATATTAGGTTGCTGCTGAACTAAATCTATTTTCCAATCATCATTAACATGAACATTAAAGTAAAAAAGTTTCATTTTACAATTATCATTATAATCACAAAACGTAAGTAAAACTAAATTTGGCTTATTATTATTAGAAACGGAATCATACATTCCAAAAGTACAGCTAAATTTTTTTTCATGCTCTATTTTACATTCTTGTTTAAAAATTCCAAATCCTTCTAATAACGTCTTGATTAAATTAGGAACTGAAAAAACAATATCACTTTTTTCTGAAGCTTCTAACTCTACTGAACCTTCTATCTCTGACCAATTATCATTAAGATTAAAAATAAATGCTTTAGTTGAAATCTTTTCTAAAAATTTTAAGATATTATTAACATCTTCATTATTCTCATCTAAAATCATAACTTTATAAGTTACTTTTTTTAATAATTCAGATGATTCGCCGCGAATAGTAATAAAATTATAATATCTTTCAAGTGGATGATCTTTTGAACCAAAAATATCTTGAGATAAAAAAGGAGTTAAATTATAAAAATTAATAAAAGTAGTTTCATCACTCATTTCCAAAGAAGTTAAATTAGGAGGAGTAGTATCTATAGAAACTTCTATCTCTTTTTCAATAGATTTGTTTGAAAACAAAGGAATAAATACTGCCTTCAATTTATAATAACCATCTGGAATATCTTTGAAAGAAAAATTTCCATCAAATTGAAAACTAACTTTTGAAATATCATCTACATTTGCGAAAACAAAGGTTCTTTGATTATCTCCAAAAAGAGTATCATTCATATCTAAAAGTTTTGCAGTACCTAAAAAATTAACTTTAAATGGAATCATTCCGTCTTTTCCAAGAACATTATACTTAGAAATAATAATATCTCCTGAGAAAAGATCAGGATCAAAATAGTAGAAATAATGATTAAAATTAACAAATTTAACGTAATCCTCTGTTTCAGGAACTGTTGCTTTTAGTCTTACAGTTCCTATTCTGTTCTTTGCTTTTTTCATATCTAAAGAGAGTCTTAGTATTTTTGAACTTTCATTACATTGAACAATTGTAGAATTTGAAGGATATTCTTCTAAAACCTTTCCTTGATTATCTATAAAAAATAAATTTAATGTAAAATTTTTATCATAGGTTTCATCACATTCATAGTTTATTACAAAAACAATATTTGATCTATTTATTATAAATATCTTTCTTTCAGCATCATCAGCACCAATAGAAAAACTCATAAAATCAATTCCAGGAGCACCTATTTCAAAATTCAATACACTTAAACTTTTAACATAATCTTTTTCTTCCGAATAAACTACTGATGAAAGTATTAAAATTATGAAAATCATCAATAAATGATTTTTTATGAAGTTCTTCATAATATTCCCTCCAATCAACTTTCTACAATAACTTCTTTAAGCTTATTATTTTTATAAGCTTCAATCAATGCATCATAGATATAAATAGGAATTATAATTTTTTCAGCTACAAAACCAATGGCTTCAAATTCGCCAGCATAATTACCTATAATAATTGAATCGCCATCTTTATCAGTAGCAACCCAGCTAACAATCAAAGAATATTTCTTCTTCAAAGTATTCAAATGAATTTTCGGTTCCTTAACAGTGTTATTGAAAAGATATGATTTTGAAATGACATCATTTTGTATTGAAATCAATAAACTTTCATTTTGCGCTAACTCTTCTAAACTGAAATCTCTATAACGTTCTAAATTATCAGGATCATAGTATAATCTAAACACAACTGGAACTTGATACAGTTTATCTCCTGAAATCGTTACAATATCGCCATCAACAACTTCTCCATTGTACTGATGTTCTTCAAAATAGAAATCTTTTGAATCCGCGATAAAAGTTGGATTTAAACATCTAGGCACCTTTGCATTTATGTAAATTTTTCCATCGCTTTGTATTTGAGTTTTACCTAAATAACAAGCAAATCCAGCACAGTAATAATAAACATTAACATCATTAGCATAATCTCCTGTGTATTCATCTTCTACGAAGAGATATAAACTTACATTTCCTGTACAAGATGGAAGATTATCTAAAGAAGAAATAATCTCTTTTATTGATTCAATTTTATCAGAACTTTCTTCACTTTTATCTTTTAAAAAAGTATCAGTTGATAATTTAGGTCTCAATCCAAAATAAAATATTTCATTAGTGTTAGTATTTTCCAAAGATACTAAAATTGCATAATCTACATAATATTGATAATCAAAAATATAAACAGGTAGAATTGGAAAATATCCATAATCTTTAATTCCCTGACCTAACTTAAGGTTTATTGGCTTATAAGAATCACCCAAAGTAGGACTTACTGAAAAATAGAAATCATCATCTTGAAAAAAAGCAGGAGTATAAAAATTCTTACTATTAATACTATTTTTGATAGGCATAAAGGAAATTTTAACATTTTGTGTTTTTAATTTATCATCCGCTATATCTAATTTAAAAATTTCATGATAATAATCAGCATATTGTCTAAATTCAGGAATTGGAGAATTTCTTATATCAACATACTGAAATCCAGGAACAACAATATATCTGAAATTGACTGTTAATGCATTAAATAAAATTTCCTTAGCTTCTGAAAGCTTAGGAAATTTTAAATTATAACCAAAATGATACCCTTTATAAGGTAAATTTGCTGCAATTACTTCTAAAGTTAATTTTTCAAATAACTTTTCTTGAGCTACCTTTTCGGAGATTTGCTTTGCTATTAGATAAAATCTATAGAAATTAGTTTGATATTTATAACTATATTCAAAAGTATCTTTCTTTAGTTTTCCATCTTTCAATTTTGCTTCTGTTTTTAATTTCAAATTAGCAATTACATTATCGTGAGTAAAGAACAAAGTCAATCTCATATTTTCTAAATCAAAATTTACTTCATCAAAATTCATCATTACAGCGTGTTCTTTTTTCAAATTTAAAAGACATTCAACAATATCTGATGCAGTTTTTTCCTCTAACTTTGTTTTAAGGTACGTAAAAGAAGGTGCTTTTGAAGAATAATAATTGTAATAATATGGGACTTTGAAACTTAAGAAATCAATGTACTCAAAGATTTGAGATGTTTCAACATAACCCCCTTGTATAGAAGCTACGAAAAGGTTATCATTAACTGCCTTTTTTAAACAACTATCAACATAAACTTTTATTGGCTCTAAATCAACAGATATAACTGTTTTTTCATAATTCTCTAATTTATTTTGAGCTAACTGACCTCGAGTTAATATAAAAAGAAGTATAACTAGCAAAATAATAACTCCAATAAATATGTAAATTACAACTTGACCCTTTTTATGATTTAAAAAATAATCAAAATTTTTCATAAATACCTTTAAACTTTTGAAAAAATCAATATATAAATCTTTTTTCTTACTGAAAAGTTAAAAATAATGAAAAATCATTTAGTTTTCAAAGAAAAAATATAAAAATTTCGAACATCTAATCATCTTATGAAACTTGATAAATACATTAAACAGGAAATCTCAATAATAAAACTAGATTTACCAATAGCACATTCAAAAGAATCTTTATTGTACTGGATTTTATATTCTTTAGGCATTGTTAATAAAAGAGATAAGAAAGGAATAAAAGCTAAAATTCTAGTAACTTTGATGACGCACAAAAAAGAGATGAGTGCAGACGATCTAAAATATCTTTGTAAAGAATCAAGAACTACTATTCTATTCCATCTTAAAGATTTGATAAAAAAAGGTTTAGTTATAAAAGAAAATGGAAAATATAGAATATCAGAAAACAATTACAAACAACTTATACTTAGAATAAGAAACGAATTGAACGAAATTCTTGCTAATATGGAAACCATTGCCAAAGAGTTAGATTCCCTAATAGAAAAAGAGGAAATTTAAAAAATGGATCTTTTGTGCAATGAACTTAAAAATTTTTTAAAAGTTAATAATTTTAATTTATTTGATTTTCAAAAAGAAGCAATAATAAGCACACATTCAAGACTAAACACATTGATTGTTTCACCAACAGGATCTGGAAAAACATTTGCTAGTTTTGCAGCAATTTTTAATGAACTTATAGATTTGAAAAACAAAAACAAATTAGAACAAAAAACCTACGCAATTTATATTTCTCCTTTAAGAGCATTAACATATGATATTGAAAAAAATATTAAAAAAATTTTAGATAATATCAAAATTGATCAAATTTCCGTAGCAATCTGGACAGCAGACATAAAAAATAAAAAACCTTTGAAAGAGAACCCACCTCACATTTTGCTAACAACTCCTGAAAGTTTTCCACATATAATCCTTTATGAATCATTCAGAGAAATTGAATGGATTATCGTTGATGAAATTCATGCATTAGCCGAAAACAAAAGGTTGCCTTATTTATCATTACATTTAGATTTACTTAAGAAATTAAACAAAAACTATTTTTCAGTAACATATTTAACAGCTACAAAGCAAAAAAATATTGAAGAAATTATAAAGATTGACAAAATCATAGAAAACAAAGTTAAGAAAGAAATTGATTTAAAATTTTTGATTCCTACTTCAACAAATAAAGAAAATTCTTTCTCTTTTAATATCGATTTAGAAAACACTATTGAAGATATAATAAAAATAAAGAAAGAAAAAAATTTTAGAACGGTACTGATATTTACAAATACTCGATATTTAGCAGAATTAACAACATACATTCTTAAGAAGAAAGCTCAAAGTTTTTTTGATTTAGAAAGTACTGAAAATTTTAGGATTGGAACTCATCACAGCTCATTATCCTACCAAATAAGAAAAGAAGTAGAAAACAAGCTAAAACAAGGATTACTTGATTTTGTAATTTCCTCTACATCCTTAGAATTAGGAATTGATATAGGACATATTGATGCTGTTTTTCTTCTGGGAAGTCCTAAAACAATAACGAAAGCCAAACAAAGAATAGGAAGAAGTAAACATAATGTAAAAGAGAATTGCATGGGTTATTTTATTCCTCTCAATGAAAGAGATTTCTTAGAAGAAATTGGAATAGTAAAAGGAATAAAAAACGAAATCATCGAAGAAGTTAAACCTGTAAAAAATGCATATGACGTTTTGTTACATTTCATAATAATAATCTCAATATTAAACAAAAGATCTCTAGAAAACAAATCAAATGACCTAATCTCAATATCTGACTTAAAAGAAATTTTAAAAAACAACAAACATTATTCTAACTTTTCTTTTACAGAGTTACATGAAATCATTTCTTTTTTAGAAAAATACAAATTCATCAAAATATTTAGAGAAAAAGAAGAATTTCCGATTCTATTGATAAGAGAGCATAAAGTTCTACCAAAACTAGGAACAATATCTGATTCTGATCAAATAGCAGTAAAGAAGGACAACAAAATCATAGGTACAGTCGATAAAGATTTTTTTGAAAATATTATAAAAGAAGATAATTTTTCATTAGGAGGTAATTTTTATTCAGTAAAAGAAATAAAAGACAATGTTGTCTATGTTAATAAGAGCAATAGAGGTGAAATAAGTAGGTGGTATTCTCAATACTTGCCTCTATCTAGGGAAGCCGGAAATGAAATAAAAAAATTACTTAAATTGTCTTTTCAAATTTTCGACAAATATGATAAAATATGTCTTTTTAAAGATAATAAAAGAGAAGAAATTATGAATGAATTAAGAAACGAATTTAACGAAATGAATTACGAAACATACTACCTATTGAAAAACATTTATTTTTTCTTTGAAAAATTTGAAAACATTTACATTGAAGCATTTTTCAATAAAAAGGAAGGTAAAAACTATCTAATATTTCATACATTTTCTGGAAAAAGAATCAACGATTGTCTAAGCAAAATTGTTGCATCTTTAGTAAGCAATAAAGATGTGGAAATTGGAATTGATGATCTATCATTTTATGTTGCTTCTGATAAAATAAATTTAGAAAAAGTAAAAGAAATTAAGAAATTAAGCCCAAAAGAAATTTTCCAAATTTTAGAAAATAACATTCAAAAAACCACGACCTTTAGAAAAAACATTAGAAAGTTAGCAAAAAAATTTTACTTCAGTGATTATTTTTCAGAACATCTTGATTTAGAATTGATAAAAAAAGAAGCAATTAGAGAATTTATTTTTGACATTTTAGATTTTGAAAGCGTTTTGAATATAATAAAAGATTCAACTTTTGAAGTTAAAATAGTAGATGTTCTTTCTCCATTAAGTATTACTCTTTTCGAAAACATTTATAAAGAAACGTTAATGTTAAGTTCAAAAAAAGAATTTCTTGAAGAAATGCAAAATTTATTGTATAATAAAATTGCACTAAACTTGGGAAAAAATTTCAAAAATTAACCTAAATTTTAAAATGAATTTTGCCCTATAATAAAAAAAATTTATAAAACAGAAAATATCTAATAAACTACAATATGGAAAATTCTGCAATTCTCAAAAAACCAAAATTTTGTGAGATAGAGTTAAACATTAGTAATAAAAGAACGAACATGATTTACATTAAAGAAACTTCTGAAAACCTTTATATTAATCAGGATTATATTGTAAAGTTCTATAAAAATTTTGATGAGTTTGCAAAAAATATTGCTAAGAAGTATAATTTAGATGAAACCGAAATAAATAACACATTGGAAGATATTATTTTTAAAAGCTCTGAAAAAAGAGAAGAACTGCAAGAACTTTATTCAAGAGAAAAAAAGAGTGTAGAAAAGTTGAAAAATTTAGAATCAAAAACAATATTGATTTTACCACCATCTTATTTTTGCAAAGAAAGATTTATCTATCCTTTAAATAAATATCTTCAACATTCAAAATATTTGAAAAAGATAGATATGTTATATAAAAAAATGAAAAATGTAATTACTGAAAAACCTTATTTGATGCTATTCCCGTATACAGAAATTTTTGAATATGATAACAAAATAGAAAAAAATGAAAAAGATTACATTTTTGACAACCATTTAATTAAAAAAATTAAATCAAGTCGTGAAGAGAAAATTTTAAAACTCATAAATCAAGAAATATTAAGTACAAAATATGGATATTTGATAAAAATTCTAAGAGAAAAAAATTTAGTATTAACTTACAGTAACGAAGATAAGTTTTTTGAAAAAATAATAAACGAAGCAAACAATTATTCTAAATTAGATTTAAAAAACTATTAAAGTTCATTTTTTAAGTAATTCATTTTTTCCTTAAAATAATTATCTCTTAAATAAACCATTCTTTCATAGGTTATTGGTTGAAAATATTTTGGCAATAGATTCAATGTTTCTTTGTAATCTAAATCCTTAAGATTTTTTTCACTAACTAGAAATTCATAATTCAAAGATTCATTAACTACATTTATTAAAAAATTAGTAACTTCTCTTGCACTAATTTTATTTTTAACAAAAAACTTTGACAATTCATAGTACTCATTCTCATTAAGATTTACTAAATTTCTTTCTATGTAAATCTCTAATTTTTTCTTAACTAATTGAGTATACTCTTCTTCATTTGTAGGACCTAAAACTTGAAACCTTTTTTGTGAAATTCTACTAAGTAAAGCTTCATCAATTTTATTAGATAAATTTGTAGTTGAAACATACAATGTGTTTCCTCTATAATAAGTTCCAATCCCTTCTAATGCATTCATTAAATAATTTAACAAATCACTATCAGCGTGATGAATTTTTTCATCTCTTTGATAAAAAATTGAATCAATATCCTCTATAATTATTAAATTTATAGAATTCAAATTGTTTCCATCTCTAAGAATTTTAGCTAAATTTTGAACGCTTTCGCCATAATATGGACTTTTTATGGTATTATCTATTACATAATATGCAAAATTTTTATCAGTAACATTACTTAGATATTTCATTTCATGGATTAATGCATTTATCAAACTGGTTTTTCCTGTTCCTGGTGGGCCTTCTAGAAGGATTGATTTAGGCAATATGTTTAAATCTAAACATGCGTTTTTCTTTTCCTTGAAATCATAAAGAAAAATCAATTTACTTATCTTTCGCAATTCATCTTTAACTTCTTTGTTACCTATTATTGAATTCCATAATTTTTCGACTTCTTGAAATGTTACATTTTTGTATTCTAAATCACCATTAGAATCAACAGGATTTACTTCTTCTTGCTTTTTCTTTAAACATTCTTCTTCAAATCTAAAACCTTCTTCAAAATTAAAAGGAGATAATACTGCAATAAGTTTATCGTACTCTTTTAGCAACTCAGAAGGCATCCTATTTTTTGAATAATTTCTAATCATTTCAAAATATTTTCCAGTTGCTAATTTAACTCCTTCATAAGTAGTTTGCTTATTGATTTCATCATAGTAAAATTTCACTATTTCTTCATATGCTATTTCCAATTGAGTAGAAAAATTATATTCTCTTAAAGTGCTAAATCCTCTTACACTTTTCAAACCAATAGATGAATAAATGTATAATGATTTTAAAAAATCAATTGTTGAATTTCCAGAGTTTAAAACTTTATTCTTAGATTTTTCTATTTCGTTAAAAAAAGAAAAAATTAAACCTTCCAAATCTAAAACCCTCGGATCTGACAAACTTTTAAAATGCATTACAATCTTATCATACATATTTTCACCTTTAAATCACATTATGATTTTTCTTTATTTTCTAATTTCTTTTCAAATTCTTCTATAATTTTATTCAAATCTCTTAATTCTCCTATTTTTTGATTTATCATCATATTATCTTCAAAATTCTTCATCTGCTTTTCATAAACTTCATTAGAATTATTAACATTCCTTAAAATATTATCAAGAGATCTTTCTTCTTTCAATTTCAAATTTCCATATTTTCCCATTGTTGAATTTAATCCCGTTATTAATTTTGAAGATTTCTCTATAATATCATAGAAAGCTTTAATATCAAACTCAGTGTTAAGAGTTTGTACTCTTGCAAGAGATGCTTGTAAAAATGTAGAGATTTGATTTAAAAATTTAGATTCTTCATTCAATAAAATTTGTGTATTGTGTAACTGTTGATATGTTGAATTCAAATACTTAATTTGAGCTTCCAAAGAACACAAAGAATTGTAAGCTGAAAAAATTCCTCTTTCAATTCTTTTTAACTCAAACTTGTTTAATTCAGTTACTCCATTTTCTTTAACAAATTTATCATAGAAAGATTTCATAACTAACAAATCATCTTTAACTTTGTAATACTCAGTTTGCTTTTCTTTTATCAATTCTTCTACCAATAATAGATTTTTTTCTATTTTTCTATATTCATTTTCCACATCAATATAAAGCTTATTAGTTTTTGCTAAGTAAAGATTATGTATCTTCTCTAATTCTTGTGTTAATTCTTTTGAATTTTTTGGAACTACTTTATACCATACCTTTTTTAATAAATTTGAATTATCTCCTAAAACAATATTAAACTCTCTTATTAATTTATCATAATCTTTTTTTACTTCAGACATAATTTCTTTTATGCTTTTAACATCTGAATTATTCTCAAAGTTGTTTTGATAATTTAACAACGGCGGAAGATTGTTTTCATACTTTCTTACGATATTTTCCAAATCTTTGAAATTTTCATTATCTTGCATCATAGGTTTCACCTGAAAAGAAAAGTTTGATTATGTTAAAATAGATTTTCTAAGAAAAATTAAAAATTTTTCAAAAAATTGATCATTGTTTGAAAACTATTTATTTTTTAATTCATCATATTGAATGTCATTCAGCTGGGCTGTAGAAAAATATTCTGTATGGTAGAAATTAAAAACAGCATCAAATCCTTCTATATTAGGCAAATCACATCCTCCAAAATTGGAATTTCCATAGAAGAAAACTTCACAGATGTCTGATAAGTTATCAAAAATTAAATCTGCATAACATTTCAAACCATCTGGTAATTGAATCAATATCCTTTTGTATGAATTGTCAATTATAATTTTTCTTACATTTTGCAACTCCTCTAGCAAACCATTGATAAGTTCGTTATTCATTAAAATTTGAAAAATAAATAAGTTTATTAAATTTTATTTTCTAACATTTTTTATGTTTCACAAAAGTTTTTTACATCTTGCACCAATGCATGATTACACTGATGTAGCTTTCAGAACATTAATAAGCAAAACTGCAAAAGTAGTTACTTATTCTGAAATGTTACACAGTGAAGCAATAATTAGAAATAAAATTGAAACATGGAAAATTGAAAGAGGAAAAGCATTGCAATATGGAGTTCAAATTTTTGGAAATAAAATGAATGAAATGATAAAAGCTGCAAAAATTTTAGAAAAAAATCAAGAAATTGATTTTATAAACTTTAATTTTGGTTGTCCTTCAAAAAATATTCTGGATAGCAAAGCAGGAGGTTACTGGTTAAAAAATCCAAAAAGAATGATCCTTTTTTCAAAAAAATGTAGAAAAGAATTATCATTACCTTATTCATTTAAAACAAGATTAGGATATGGAAAAGATATCTCTAAAATTCTTACAAATTTAGATGTAGATGAACTAATTCTTCATGGAAGAACAGTAAAACAAGGATTCAGTGGAAAAGCAAACTATGAATCAATTTATAAAGTAAAAGAAGAATCAAACTTTTTGGTTATTGGTAATGGAGACATTTTCAAAAAGGAAGATTTTTTTAGTAGAAAAAATAATTTAGATGGATTAATGATTGCTCGTGGAGTTTTAGCAAATCCTTCAATATTTTCAGAAATTGAAAACAATAAAAAATTAAATCAAAAAGATCTTTTTTTTCACTACATTGAACTTGCTCAAGAATTCAAAATTGACTTTTACAGAATAAAAAACGTTTCTTTTATTTTTTCAAAAGGAATGAACAATGCAAAAGAAATCAGAGAAAAAATTTCAAAAGCTAAGACAATTGAAGAAATCATAAATACTATGAAATAAAAAATTAAATCAACTTTATCTCTAAATGCTTGAATGGCTGATTAATTTCTTCTTTCATGGCATTGATAAATTCTTCTAATGATTTATTTTCTACTTTTCCCTCACGATTTCTAATTGCTAAATTTTCTTCGCTATCTTTTTCTCCAATTACTAAAATATAATTAACCTTTTCTAACTCTGCATTTCTTACTTTTTTGTTAATTGTCATTGCCTCAAAATCATATGCTACTCTAAAACCAACATTTTCTAATTTTTTACCTATAGCTTTTGCTTTATCTTCAAATCTATCTGCCACTGTTAAGATTTTAACTTGTACGGGATTTAACCATAATGGAAACTTTCCAGCATAATGTTCTATTAAAATTCCTATAAATCTTTCTAAACTACCATAAACAACTCTATGAAGCATTACAGGAGTATGATTATATGTTCCATCTTTTCCCATATACGTTAATTCAAATCTCATAGGCATGTTAAAATCTACTTGAACTGTTGCACATTGCCAAGTTCTGCCTAGAGAATCTTTAATGTGAAAATCAATTTTTGGACCATAAAAAGCACCATCTCCTGGATTTATCTTATAATTCAAATGCATTTCTTTACAAACTTCCTCTAATGCGGATTCTGCTAAATCCCATAGTTCATCGCTACCAACTCTACTTTCAGGTCTTGTTGAAATCTCTACATGATATGAAAAACCAAAAATCTTATACATAGAATCTATTAACTTAACCACATCCATTATCTCTTTTTTCATATTTTCAGGTTCACAGTAAATATGTGCATCATCTTGTGTAAACGCTCTTACCCTTAACAAACCATGCAACACTCCACTCAATTCATGTCTATGTACTAAACCAAATTCTCCTAATTTCAAAGGAAATTCCTTATAAGATCTTGGTCTTGATTTGTACACCAAAATTCCACCAGGACAATTCATTGGCTTTACTGCATAAACTTGTTCATCAATTGTAGTAAAATACATATTTTTTCTATAGTGATCCCAATGACCACTTCTATGCCAAAGTTCTTCGTTTAGCATTATTGGTGTTGAAATCTCTTGATAACCTTGCTTATAATGGACCTTTCTCCACAAATCCATAAGAATATTTCTTAAAATCATTCCTTTAAAATGCCAAAACACAAAACCTGGTCCTTCTTCATGAAAGCTAAACAAATCTAATTGCTCTCCTAAAACTCTATGATCTCTTTTCTTAGCTTCTTCTAACATTGTTAAATAATCATTTAGCTCCTTTTCACTCGCAAAAGAAATTCCATAAATTCTAGTAAGCATTTTATTTCTAGAATCTCCTCTCCAATAAGCTCCTGCAAGTTTCATAATTTTTATTGCACCTACGTAACCTGTGCTTGGCAAATGTGGTCCTCTACAAAGATCATAAAATTCTCCTTGTTTATAAATAGTTAATTTTCCATCTTTATACTCCTCGATTAACTCCATCTTGTAAGGATTATCTTTAAACAATTCCCTAGCTTTAGCATAATCAATTTCCTCTCTAATTATTTTCAAATTTTCTTTTATAATTTTCTTCATTTCTTCTTCAATCTTTTTAAGATCTTCTTCTTTAATTGAAACATCAATATCGTAATAAAAACCTTCATCAATTGCAGGACCTATAGCCAATTTAGCATTAGGAAACAATCTCAAAATAGCTTGAGCTAAAATATGGCTAGAAGTATGCCAAAAAACCTCTTTTCCTTTTTTGTGATTAAAATCATAAAAATTCACAGTAAATCCATCTTGAAACATTGTTAAGGGTGTTGTTAAATCGTACAATGTTCCATCAACTTCCGCTACTAATCCTTTTGCTGAAACTTCACTCATAAAATCTAACAAATCTTTTGCATTTGTTTCATAAATTTTTCCATTATAATTAATCTTCATCGTTCCACCCTTCTAAAACATCAATATCCTTTATTTCAAAAAATTTATCATTGTAAGAATAATAATAAACGTTCCATTCAATATCTTCATTATAAATTCCTAAAACAACTTTAATTTCGTCAAAAATTTTCTTTTGCATTGGTTTATATTTTATATGCAAAATCACATCAACAACAACTAAATCTCCTAAGTATAGATAAAGAAAATTAGAATAAGATTCATTATTTATAGAAATTGTCCATTTTTCGCTGTTAGAATCTTTAAAGTATCTGTAAAATTTGATAAAATTAGATTCTTTTTTATGTTTTTTTGCCACATTATTCTTAACTGTCTTCTCTTCAAAGATCATCTGAAGCATACTTTCAAAATCATTTTTATCTACTAAAAATTCATTAACAGAATCATTTTCTTTCTTAATAATATGCCATTTATCGTTTTCTAATCTTGCTTCAACTATTTTTTTCTCCTTCCCATTACTGAATTCATAAACTTTCAAATCCGCATTATCAATAACCTTTTTCCAACTATTTTCCATTTCAGAAACCTAATAAAAAAACTATATTATAAATTTTTTGAATTATGCAACAGAATTTATCTCATAAATCTCCATCGCTTCCTTTCTAATTGCTTTTGAACTATCTTTTTATCCTCTTCCACGGCTTGATTTATAAACTTTTGCTTGACTTCTTCATTAACATTTTGCATCTTTCTTTTTTCTTCTATTTTTTTCAATATTTCTTCTGGAAGGACTTCCTTAGATCCCTTTCTTTTGAAACTACCTAAAACATTCTTTGGTTTTTTAAAACTTATCTTTTCTTTCTTAAACAATCCAGCTCTAAAATAATCCAATAAAAAGATCATAAAAATAAAAATCAAAATCAAACCAAAAATCAAAGCAAACAATAATGGCACTGCAATTTGTTTCAATAATTCGCCACTTTTAACTGCCCAACCGGTAATTAAATTCAAACCAGATTTAGATTCATTGATTATTTTAGATTCTATTACTTCACTTAATGGTTTTGGTTTTTGCTTTATTGTTAAATCTTCACTAAGATAATAATCATAGGAAATTGATTGATTTATAATTTCAAATAATGTTGTTTTATTAATAACCTCTGTAATTGATAATGCATTAATTAATGAAAATAAATCATCATCAGAAACAAAAGAATAGATATACTGTTGATTCTCATAATTCAAAGTTAAATTTATACTCTTAAAAACAATTACAAATTCATCTTCAGTCTCAAACAATTTGTAATTCCCATCTACTGAATAATTAAGATCTTTCTTCAAAAATAAAAATGAATTTTTAATTGAAAAACCTTCATTAAGATAATTAACAAACTTAGAAACATGATTACCTTTAACATAATAGAAATATTTTCCATTTCTATCTTCTTTCAAATCTTTAGAAAAAACCTCATTATTTGAATAAACAATGTTAAGATTTGGTTTTCCATTATAAAAAATAACTGTTGGAGTTTCATTCTGTATGTTTATAGCTAATTTTTCAAAATTACCAAATGCATCATAAGCATAAATTGAATCAATTTTTGAACTATAATTTAAAACTAAACCATTCTTGAATTGATACTTCTTATCATAATACAAAAAAACAGGATCTCCATAAAGGATTAATATCTTTTCAGGATGTTGAAAATATATTTCTAATTTAGGTTTTGTGGAATCAGTATACGTTTTACAAATATCGGAAACTTCACTATTGTTAAAATAATCATAAACTTTTACTTGATAATATAATTCACAATTATCACATTTACCTTCAAATTCATAAACTTGATCATTTTTAAATTCTGCAATTTTTTCAAAATTACATCCAGCTTTTTTTACTCCATATTCAGTAACCTTTTTATCATCTGAAAGATTAACTGAAAATCCACAACCTAGCAATTCATACTTTTTTACACCAAAATTATCTGAAGAATTACTCCAGGAAATCAAAACACGATTATCACTTAAAATATCACAACTAATTTTAGGTTTAGAAGGCGAAATATAATCCGGAAATAAAATTTCTAGATTTATTTTTCTTTTTCCACATAAATCTGTGTATTGATATAGTTCATAATTTCTTAAATAACCTTGTAAATCTCTAAAAGAAGTAACAATTGTTTTATTCTTATCTTTTGCCAAAATAAATTTATCTTTAGAATTAATTCTACAAATTGCATATTCTTGATCTTGAGAACAACTAATGGAATAATCTGCAAAAGTATCATTTACTATGGAAATGTTTATTTTTTCTTCTGCAATTGATGAATACTTCAATAATATTTGATTATCTACGATATCCTTTGCTTGGATTATTCCACAATAAAGACCATCATCAGAAACGTCATCACAACTTTCTTTGTTATCATAAACATAACCTATAATTGAATTATTTGAATAAATAGGAAATCTTGAAACAATAGATCCCGTAGTAATTCCATTTTTTGCCAAAATTTTTATCTCTGCAAAGTTAGAGTAATTCTTTAATGATTGATTATTAAATTCACACAAAGAATAAACATCTCCAAAAATTTTCGTTGAAAGAAAAAATATTAAAAATAGAAATAAAATAATTACAAATTTTATTTTATTGTTCTTGTTCATCTTCTGTTGTTTTTTCCTTAACTAATTTTAATTTTCTCATAGTATTAACATAAATGGGATAACTATCTGATTCTTTAAATGCTTTCAATACTGCAGGAGGTAATTTTTTTATTAAAGAATTTGCTATCTTAAACGCTTGCCTAATTTCTTCATAATCTAATTCAACAACATCATCTTCTATAGTTTCCTCAACATAAACGTTATCTTGTTTTTTAATAAATACTTGCTTTATTTTTTCGATAAATCCTATTTTCAAAGGACCTGTTTTTTCATATTTTACATTCTCCTCTTCTATTTTTTTATTTGTATCTATTTCATCTATCATTTCATCCGCCTCTTTTATTTCTGGAGTTAATTTCACCACATTTTTTTCTTTTTTACCAACTAAGTTTTTAAAAAAGTTTACTTTATCTAAAAAAGAAGTCTTTTCAACATTTTTTTTATTTGTTGATTGCAAAGGATTAGAAAATCCATAAAGCTCTCTTCTTTTCTTTATATAAGCTGAAAGCTCTTCATTACTTATTCCCATAAAAATCACCTTATTAGTAAATTAATATAGCATTATGATATACTAATATATAAATTTTGTGAAAATTTTTTTACTTATACCAAATTACATATGGCAAAAAGAATATATAAATTTTAATAATTTCAAGAAAATATTTCACTTAAAGGTAACAAACCAGTAGAAAAAATATCCTTATATTTAAGATTTTTAGCTTCTTTTCTTAAATGAGTTGAAATAGAATAAATAGAAGAGTAAATCTTCTTCACATGGCTTTGATCATATTTTTTCATTTCTAAAACTTTGAACAATCCTTTAAAATACAATTCCCTCTTTCTCCTCAATCTTTCAACAATTTCCATTTCAAATTTTTTCTTGCAAATCTTATTCCAAACTCTAAAGCCAACAAGGTAGTAATAAAAAAGCTTTCTTTTATATTGACCGTTGTTAGACAAAGATTCTACAATTTTTTCATCTACATCTTCTGTAGGAGCTTGAAAGATTGAAAAGACAATATTATCGTGCATTGAAATGAGAAAAAGAAAATCCTTTTCTTTTTCAAAAGAAATCAATTTTTTAATAAACAAATTTTTCTGTTCTCTCTCCTTTTTCAAATAATTAGAATATTCAAAAGCATTAACTGAAAGAAATTCATCCTTAAAAAGCAAATTCAAATACTTTATTTCTTGTTCAGTAAAAGTTCGAAGTATTTTAAAAAATTTACTTAACCTATAAATAATTTGATTGTATTCTTTGTAAAATTCATTTATTGATTGACCTATTGCTAAACTATCATTAGCACTTGAAAGGGAAAATGCATTCAACTGCTCTATTTTTTTATCAATACTATCAAGAAATACAATAAATTCATCGAGATCCTCTTTAAAAAGGATTTTAACATTAGAAAAATCTTGCTTATTCAAATAGCTAAAAACAAAAACATTGTTAAAATACATATTCAATTTATTTGTTTGTTATTGTTTAAAAATTTTTTTCAAACATAAAAATTATAAAAATGTAAAAATTTATAAATTAACCTTGAATTCCTTTAATATAATTATATTTTATAGGTTTTAATTTAAAAATAGGGGCTGTAGGGTAGCCTGGTTATCCTTCGGGCTTTGGGAGCCTGAGACCCCGGTTCGAATCCGGGCAGCCCCATATTTTTCAATAAAAAAATACATGGTGATCAATATGGCTAATGAAATTAAAGGAAATCCAACTAAACGATTTGGAGCAAGATATGGTTTAAAAGTAAGAAAAAGAGCTGAAGCTGTTGAAAAGATGAGTAGAAAAACCTACAGATGTCCTTATTGCGGGAAAATAGCAGTTAAAAGAGTTGCAGTAGGAATTTGGCAATGCAGAAAATGCAATTCTAAATTTACAGGTTATGCTTACACTGTAGATGAAATGAAAGTTTAATTTTAAAACAAGGTGAAATAATGGCTTATGTTTGTTTTAAATGTAAAAAAGAAGTTGATGGAAATTATTTAAAAAGAAAAGTACAATGCCCCTACTGTGGAAGCAGAATCTTTGTTAAATCAAGAGTTCATCCCACAAAAATAAAAGTAGAATAAAAAAATTTAAAAATGTTTAAATATAAAGCAATCATTGCTTTTGAAGATTCACGACTCGAAAATGTGTTAAAAATTGCATGTTATAGTGGAGAAAGATCTAAAAGTAAAATAAAAGATAAAAAAATTTACATTTTAGCAAAAGATGCAACTTCGCTTCGTGCTACATTAGATGGATTCATTAAAGCAATGAAAATTTTTGAAACTACTGAAAAGATAAATTAAAAATGGAATACAACGAAGAATTGGAAAAATTAGTATTTCAAATCCAAAATTTAGAACTGCAAATCAATGAAATTGATTCTGTTTTAGAAGAAATAAAAAATAAAGATGAAGTTTACGAATTAGTTGGAAACTTAATGATAAAAAAGAAAAAGGAAGATGTTGAAAACAAACTAAATGAAAAAAAAGAATTGTTAGAATTCAAATTAAACTCTTTAAAGAAAAAATTAAATCATGCTCCTGAAAAAAAAGAATGAAAAGAGGTGATTCTCATGGATGCAAAAGCAATAATTGAATTTGTAGAATTAATAGAAACAGATTATTCTACTCCAAAAAATGTTAAAGATAAATTAGCTGAAATCAAAAAAATATTGAACGAAAAAGGAAAAGACAAAGCAATCAAAGCTGATAAATGTATTAGTATTTTAGAAGAATTAGACGAAGATCCAAATATAGAACCATTTACTAGAACAAATCTATGGAATTTAGTTAGTATGTTAGAACAATTCAAAGAATAAAAAAATTACTTTTTCTTTTTTAATTTCCTGTACATTTTTCTATAGAAGAGTAGTACAATAAAAATTACTAAAAATATCAAAAAAATAGGAATTATCGTAGCTAAAGAATATTCTTCCATTTTATTTATTTTTTCATTTTCTTCATATTTTTCTATCGCGTCCACATATCTTTTTAACACATCTTCGCTAATCTTTTCATATTTTATTAGAACATTGAATGATTGATTACAATAAACGTTCTCATCATCATAAACTTCAACTTTAAACTTATCAACCAATGGAAGATAGATGTAATCTAAAGAATTTTTACCAATTACGTAAGTTAAATTTTCATTTTGATACTTAACATAATAATGAGGTATTACATCGCTAGTTTCAGTAACTACATTTTCAACAACATCTTCTACAATACATTTCTCTAGATTAAACAAAATTACTTTCTCTGAATAAACTGAAAAAAATAAAATTAAAATTATTAAAAACTTAGAAAGCTTCATTTAATTTCACCTTGTGGAAAATAAATTGCAATATTGTATTTAGTTAATAAAGAATTTATATCTTTTGAAAAACTCTTACCATCATTTTTACTTATTCCTACATAATTATAAAATAAATAATATGAAATAATAGTAGGTGCATATTGTGCAACTTCTAGCTTTTTATTTCCAAGAGTATCATCTACAGGAGCATTTTCTAGAATACTGTTTATTTTTTCAGAAATTTTTGAAGACTTTAAGTTAGAAAAATACTTTATAATATTTCCTTGACCAAAATTATAATACCAAAGTGCATCTTCAATTCCTCTTTTTGAATCTTTTAAAGAAACATCTAAATTATCTCGAAGATATATAACTAACGCACCGATATTTAACAATGGATGATGCCTAAAATCAAGATATTCTCCTTTATTATTGAACGTTAATAAATTATTTTCTTCTCCAGTAGTTGTTGTAAATTGACCTAATCCTACTGCTCCTCTTTCTTTAAAATTATTAATTCCATCACTTTCTCTAGCAATAAGACTTATAACTAATAAAGGATCTATAGCATAACATTCAGAAACGCGGTAAATATAATTAAATATATCAAAATTTTTATAATCAATTTTGCAGATATCAATTTTGCAATCATTGACTAATAAATTATATGACCTTAATTTTAATAAAAAATTATCTTTACATGCTTGAACTAAATTAGTAGGTATAATTTTTGAAATGACTTTTTTAGATTTTTTCTCTTTATTTTCATAATATGTTTGATAATTATAAATTACTTTATTAAATGAAAATTTTGCTGCTTTTATTTCGTTTTCAATATTTTTTAAATTTTTTAAAACTTCTATGGGTGATTTAGGTGCATCACCCCTAGTAAATCCCCAACTAAACACATCATGAACGGTATCTAAAGATTTTACATAAACATATATTTTTGTATCGGTAAGTTTGAAAATTTCGATGGGAGAATAATAATTAGCTAGATATTTTTTCAAAAGATCTTCATTATTAAAGAATTTAGAAGTAATAATTAATTCCTGATCAGTTCTTAGTGCTAATTCAAAATAACCTTTTTTATTAAAAATGTCAGTAATTTTATAATTTCTATTTTGAACTTTTTGTAAGTATTCGTAGGAATATTGTATTTGATTAGAAAAAGTATTCTTGTTATATGCTAAAATAATCATCGGAACTATGATTATCTTATTTTCTTTTTGTAAAATTATATAACGAAGTTTATTAATCAAATTGTCATATAAAATAACTGAAGGTCTAATAAACTTTGCTTTAGAAAAAACTTGCTTTAAAAGATCATATAATTTCTTATCATCTTCAAAAACATACAAAAATCGATTATTATTGTTCAAAGCAGCATTCAATTGTGATAATGTGAAATCTTTAGAATAAAAAAGTTTATTTAAAATGAATAATGATTCTCTATTATCTAACAATATAGAGATTTTTTCTAATGCCTTTTTCTCTTGCTCCTCTAAAAATTCATATATTGATCTATAGCAAACATCATTAGAAGATAAATCATCAACCAAAATGTATTGAATGATTGGAAGATTATATTTCTTTCCAAAATCATTGTTAATCTTACTAACTGTTTTTTCAAGATTTTGTTGTGTATAAATTGTCGATTCTTTACAAATAGGAACCTTAATTTTATCTCCTAAATAAAACTTCATATGATTTAACATTAAAAAAATCTTTTTTTCATAGTAATTTAAATCAGAAATAAATTTGCTTTCTTCTACATTGGAATCTAAATGCTTACAAGAATCAAGCTTTAAATCAAGCTGTAAGTTTTCATTACCTCTTAAAAAAATATATATTGCTGCCAACGTATTTGCATATTTATCATCAAATTGATAAGTTACTTTAAAATAAAGATCATCATCCTTATTTTTATCACACCAAATATAATTACACTCTACGTTCCAATCTTTAGAGAAAAATACTTCGTCTTGAGCTTTAGCTTCAACAAAAATTTTAAAACCAGTTTTTACATTCTGTAATAAACAATCAACAACATACTTATTATAAGATAAAACCTTCTCTTCAATTATTGATTCTTTTATTTGAAAAGAATTTGATGAACCTAAATCTAACTCACTTACTTCTTTAGAAGAATATACAATATTTGATAAGAAGATTAACCATAAGAATAAAAAAATTATTCTTTTTTTCATCCTCATTAGTTTTTTTCCACAAATATATAAATTTTATCATTATTTTATATAATAATTAGGATCCATTTTATATTTCTCTTTAGGAATCCTTATAAGTGCTCCTGTAGGAATGTTATTGATATCTCTTATCTGTGGATTTTCAGCAATTAATTCCTCCAAAGGAATTTGAAAGATAACGCTCAATTCTTCTAAAGTATAATCTGATCTTGTAGTCTCATAAAAATAATACTTTGTTTTTATTGCTTTTATCTTCTCTTTATTTTCCAAAAAAAGCTCCCAAGAAGCAAGAATTGATTCTAAATAATTTTTTCCATATTTTTCAAAACCTTCATACATTTTCAACAATTGTTCATTATTCTTCAAATCATAATATCTCAGCTCATTAATTGATCTGACATCATGATAATTCATAGCAATTATTTCTTCCATTAACTGCTTCACTCTTTTTTCTCCTTGATTATAAGCTAAGATTGCTAAATCCCATCTCGAAAAAACATCTTTTAACCATTTCAAATGCTTTGCTGCTGCATTTATTGCAAACTCGGGAAAGAATCTATAATCAACAGATTCATTCATCCATAATTTCAGCTCTCTTGCAGTATTTCTTTGAATCTGATAAATCCCTGCACAATCTGTTTTTTTATCATATGCTTTTAAGGTACCATCACCCACATAAAGCATAATTCCTCCCAAAACATAAATCGGTACTCCGTATTTTTTAGATGCATCACTTATCTCTGGAAGATATTGAACTAATAGATCTAATTTCTTATTACTAATTCCTAATTTTTTAATTTGTTCTACATTTTGGTAAATTTCTTTCAATTCTTGATTATTATAATCTTTAAAGATTTCATAATATCTATCTTTAAAAGAATATTCTTTTTCATCTAATTGAATTTCATAAACAATATCTTCTAAGTTGTCCTCTATTTTAACTTCATTATCTTTATTTTCTTCATCTATCTTTTTTTCTATAACCACAGGATTTACTAAAAGATTCACCTTATTTTTATTCTTTGTTACAAAATAATCTACCAAAAAATAACCTCCTATAGCTGAAGCACCAATTACTACTGAAGAAATTAAAGTTCTAAAAAATCTCCTTCTTTTAATTTGTTTTTCAAAATTATCATAATTTTCCATTTTTCACTTAAAAGAAAGAAAAAATATTTAAAAGTTATGGTAACCAACGCTCAGGATTTGCAAGCTTTTCAGGTAGATAAGTATCAATTACGTAATTTAAACCATGAGTTGCTAATGCTTGTTGTTCTGCTCTTTTTTTCATAGTTTTCAGCAATGTTAATTCTTGTTGCCATTGCTGATAATGCTTAACAAAAGGATCGTTCTTTATACCATCATCAATGCGTTTGATATCAACGTCCTTTAAAGGATGTGTTGGTAAAGCATAATCTTTAATATCTCTTGCAGTAATTCCTATAAACTTTGCATTAGGAACAGAAAAAAACTTATTTATATGTGCTGAATTTCCAGAACCTACTTTTAAAGTTCTATATATATTTAACCATCCGTAAGGATCACCATCTGTAAAAACTACTACCGGAATTTTGTATTCATCAGAAAGTCTTCTAATAAAGCGTCTTGTTGCTCGTGTCGGAACACCACCCATATTAATTAGTATTGAATTTGATTTCTTCCAAAATCCATGTTTTGCCAAACGCTGAAACATACCGTGCGTTTCTATAGCTATTATGTATTCAGCATCTGTCTGAAACTTTAAATGTTCTACTGAAACTGGAATACTATAAGCACCTGATCCAAATTTAGTACAATCAATTTCTAATTTTTTTCCTTCTGCATCTTTATCTATAACAATCAGTTCTCCTGCAACATCTCCACCTCTCTCTTCAGGAATAAATCCTAATTGCTCACGATTAACTCCAAACATTGCTTCGATATCGTCCATTATTGCATCAGATTCTGGCTGCTCTTTAAATCTTGCTTCACCCCAATTTTTTGAAACATAATATGCTTCTCTTTTAGTTGCAATATCATCAGTCTCTACTAGAATTTTTGATAGCTCAATCATCTTCAAAGTTTGAGCAAAAGTTTTCACTGTATTCACTGACAATTTTCTTTTCTTTGTTAAAGTTTTCATTTCAAAATAACCTAAATTTTCATCATAATACACATTTTGCAAATTTCTTTGGGGAACTTCTAATTCAGGAGGTTCAAGTTTATTTATCTTAGAATAAACCTGCATTGCTAAATCTTTTATTTTTTGAAGAACATCTGCCATAAATTAATAATTTTTTCTTTAATTTAAAAAATTTACTATTGAAGAAGTTTCATCTTTTCTTTTACTTTTTCTTTTACTGAATTAATACTTTCAGTTAAAAATGTTCTAACATTATAACTTCCCGGCTCTTTTTTGAAGTAATTTTCTAATGCATTGCTAAAAGCTATTCTTAATTCAGTATCAAAATTGATCTTAGAAATTCCATTTTGAATAGCTTGCTTTATTTGTTCATCTGGCAACCCAGAACCACCATGCATAACTAAAGGAATGTTAACTTTTTTATTTATTTTTTTGAGAACGTCTAAATTTATCTTAGGATTGGGATCAGAATAAATTCCATGTGCATTTCCAATAGCTACTGCAAGAAAATCAACATCTGTAGAATTTACAAAATCTTCAACTTGATCTGGATCCGTAAATTTAGTAATCTTTTCTGTAGCTTTAGGTATCGGTCCTAGCTCTCCTTCAACAGGGATTTCTGCTTGATGAGCAATTTTTACAACTGCCTTAGTTAAAGCAACATTTTGTTCATATGGTAAATCAGAACCATCAATCATCACACTGGTCCATCCATATTTTATAGCATTTATAACATATTTTATATCTTTACCATGATCCAAATGAAGAACAATTTTAACATCATAATCTTCTGCTAAACTTTTGACAATTGAAGATAAAACTTTAAAACTTGCATAATCAATAGCATGCTGTGTTGTTTGAACGATCACATCTTGTTTCATCTCTTGAGCTGCTAAAATAATTCCTTTAGCAAACTCATAATTATTAATATTAAATGCTCCAATCGCAATCTTCTTAGCTTTAGCAGAATTCAACAACTCTTTTGAACTTACTAACATTCAATCACCGTTTATTTTTCATAAACTTTGAAAAGCCAATTATAATGTTCTCTTAATTCATATGGTAAATCATCTATATTCAAAATTCCTAATTCAGTAACTATACCATCAATCAATTCTTTATCAACCATTTCAAAAGCATAATTTATTATTTCTACATTATTCGGTGCATTTGGCCATACTTCATCAGGACTTCTGATTTCAATTTCCTCTGGCTTAAAATAAGTCATAGGATCAAATTTCCAAGAATCCGTAACACAATAAACTTGAACTCCGAAAATTTGTGCAATTTCTGCAAATAACTCTGTTCCAATTTTATTAACAACTTTTCCCTGAGCAGTTATTGCATCTGCTCCAAATAAAAAAAGATCTGCATTTTTCAAAGCAATTCTTGCTGCAGAATCTACAAAATGAGTAACTTTAATTCCATAATCTGCTAATTCTTTAGCAGTAATTCTACCTTGAAACTTAGGTCTTGTTTCTGTATTGTAAACTTCAAATTTGATTCCTTTATCATGTGCTTTTTTTAACAATTTTACAACATTACTACTGTGACAGTGAGTAAAAACAATCATCCCATTCTTTATTAAATTAGATCCAAATTCTGCAATTTTTTCATCTACTTCTTTAAAATGTTGAGAAATATACTGTACTGCTAATTCAAAATCTTTTTTCAACAAAAAAAGCTCATAATCGTCTTTTATCTTAAACCAGATATAATTTAAGATATTTCTCATCAATGGTTCAGTTGGTCTAGAATTTTCCAAAATCTTCTTCATTTCATAAATCTTTTCTTTTATCTCATCTACATTCATTTGTAAAGAAAGAGAATCATGAAATGCAATTGTTAACGCTTTTACACCTGAAATTGCAATACTCTGTGCTCCTTGAATTTTCAAAGATTTAATATCTTCCACAATTTTAAAAAACTCTTCGTATGACATTGCAAAAATTCAAGAAAAAGAAAAAAGTTTAATCGACTTCTTCTTCAATTTCATCCAATTTCTTTTCGATTTTCTTAGTTTCTTTTTCTAATTTCATTTCTTCAGCATACAGCTTTTCAACCATCTTTTCTAAATGAAGCTCAATATTAGCAACACTTCTTTCCATAATAACTAAAATTCTTAAAACATACATAATAGCCAACAATGCAGCTAAAACAACTAACAACAAAATCTGATTTAAATCAAAACCTACTAACATTTTACTCACCAAAAACACAATAGTTTTATTATATAAAAGTTTTTGCAATCACTTTTTAGTTTATAATTTTAGCTATCGATAATCGAACGATTTGTAATCTAGATTACTAAATCATAAGATTTTTAAAAGTAACTACTTATTTAAAATTATTCTTTATAAAAAAACTCACTTATTGGTGGAAAAATGAATACGTATTTACACACCAAAAAAATTAACAATAAAGATGAAAATTTGCTCAAAAAAATATTGAATAATTTAATTATGATAGGAGGTGCAATTTCAATAACTTATTTTTCAATTCCTAAAGATTTTAATAAAAAAGTTGAAGAAAAATTTTTCTATGAACAACCACAGATTATTAACTATTATGAATTAAATGAACCAAGTAACGTTTCATCAATTTATGAAATAGATAAACAACAAAGTAATAAAATTGTATCTGAATTTGAGAATTTAAATAATACTGATTCATTAGATTCAAAAACGATTTCCAATAAAATTGATGTAAAATATATCGTTTATGAAAATAAACAATCATTAGAAAAAAACATATCAAACAATTATCCGAAATATTCAACAAATTTCTATGATTTTAGAAAGAATTATTCATCATTTCTTGAAAACGTTGATAGTTATTATTCTTACAAAATTTATGAAATTTCAAAGCAAAGAGAAAATTCAATTTCAAAACATAAAGAATGGGTAGAACAAAAATTACAATTTTTAGGAAGATTTCTAGAGGAAATTTATTTTACTTCTAAAAGATATGAAGTTCCTCTTTATGTATCATTAGGTATTTTCTTAATCGAAAATGATGGTAAATTAAATAGTTACAATAGTCTCACTGATGATGCAGGAATTTATCAATTTCAAAGAAGCACTGCTAAAGGGCTAGGATTAATTGTAAATTCTGAAATCGATGAAAGATTTCATCCAGAAAAATCTATAGATGCAGCAATAAGATACATGAAATTACTATATAATCAATTTGGAAGATGGGATTTAGCAATGCTTGCATATAATCAAGGAAGTGGAAGAGTAAGAGCGTTAGTTAAAGAATATATTAAAATAAATTATAAGCAAGATTTATCAACAAATTCTATTAATTCTTCAATAATAAAAAATTACAATATTCACCTATATAAACTTACAAATTCTGAGCATTTAAAAAGAAAATTTTCAGGGTTTAATAAAATTGGGCAATATTATGTTTATAATGCGATAGCATGGAATGAAATTTTCTTAAAAAAAATGAATGAAATCAACTATGAATTCTTTGAAATCATGCATCTTCGTTATGATTCTTACAAATCTTGGAACGAAATTTCAAAAAAATATAAAGTAAATGTTGAACTCTTAAAAAAGGAAAATCCACACATAAAAAATGCTTATGGAATCCCTAAAGGAGTTGATGTAAGAATTCCTTTGAGAAAAGAAATAAAAAATTTATTCAAATCATATACACAAGTAAATAAAACAAAAAAATTATAATTATATTGAGAAAAAAATATAAATTAAAACAACATTAGTACTTCTATGAAATTTAATAAAAGAGTAATTATTTGTCTTTCTTTTACCATCTTATTATTTTCTACTTTTGCAAAAGATATTCTAATAGAAGAATCTCTTGAAAAAACACAATTACTTGTTTTAATTAATGATTTAAACAAATGTATACTCGATAATACTAACATAAAGGACCCTACTATTCTAATTGGGGGAATCTTTTATAACGTTTATTTAGAAATTGATTCTTCAATTACAGGAAATATAAATAAAAAATTTTATTTTTTTAAGTATTATGAGCTATATAAAATATTTTTCAATTATTTAAATAATATTGTGCTTAATATTCAAATAAATAAAAAGATAAGTTTAAATGATGAAACTATATTTATTTACTATTCTATAATTCCAATTGAAAAAACAAGTATTATCCAAATCTTATTAGATCCGCAAGATATACCGCTATATATATCCTCTCTAAAAGATTCTTTAATAAAAAATAATTTTGAAGCAAAGCTTTCTGATTGCGCTAATAAAGCAATAAAAGTAACATTCGACAGTAAGTCTGAAAATTATAAAAACTTTCTATTAGATATGTTCCGAAAATTTAATCAAATAAGAAAAATAACATCTAAAAAAGACATATCTTTAGAAAAAACAAAATTTACACTAGATTTGTCTGATCCTTTCTTAGTCTTTTTCATCAACTTTACACCATTTGAAGTATTCAAAAATTATGAGACTTATGAAATAGTTGAAATTTCAAAAATATTTCAAAATAAATTATTAGACCTCGATAATATGCCATATCTTCCATCTGATAAAGAAGTTTGGATTAGGTCTTTTTTTGGAGAATGGATTTACTTATTAAAAAATATGAGCATTCTCGATGAAAAAACACAAACAAATATAGATTCTGAAGAAAAAGTTTTTAATGAAAAAATAAAAGAATTGAACAAAAAGATAAACGTTTATAAAAACGAAGAATTATTTTCATATATTCAACAGAAATTAAACTTAAACTTTAAATTAGAATTTACTTCAACATCAACAAAAAAAATAAATTTTATAGAACTTAGAAATATAATTAATTTAGATTTATATTCTATTTTTGAAAAATACTACGAAACTGTTGTTAATAAACAATCAATAATAAATTATGAAAATAGAATTATTATTATGCCTTCAAGCTTTTATTATTCTTTAAACCTTAACGAAAATCTTGAATTTTTGAAAGCATTAGATGAAAATAATTACCTAATCCTTGTATTAGAAGATGTAGATTCACAATTAAAAGAAATTGTAAAAAATAAAGTTTTAAACAAAAAAGTTCCACCAAAAATTTTAGTTCTAAATGAAGAAAAACAAGGAATTATAGAAATCGAGAATAATTACATTATTTATTTTTCATCTAAAAAAGAAATGCTCAACAAAAATTTAGTTACTACCATCAATACTCTTTTTGATTTCTTAGAAAATAGAAAGAAAGAAAATAATGAAAAAATA
>JAWBMQ010000006.1:40951-83044 GCA_038828875.1 Candidatus Woesearchaeota archaeon | reverse complement strand
ATAGAAGGATATGAATATAACGCAATCTTAGGAGCGGAGAAAACAATAAAAAAATATAAACCTGTACTTTCTATTAGTTTATATCACACACCAAGAGATTTTTTTGAGATTCCTAAACTGTTAAAACAATGGGTTCCAGAGTACAAGATGAGGTTTTTGAATTTAAATCCATTATCTCCAATTTTGGAGAGAACTTTACTTGCCTATGTAGAGTAAAATTTATAAATTAAGCAAGATTCACAAAGAATGGAACGGTCATAGAGTACAGGGTCACACCCGTTCCCATTCCGAACACGGAAGTTAAGCCTGTACTCGTTGCGTCTTGTACTGTCCTTGGACGGGAAGGACGCAAGCTGTTCCGTTTTTTCTTTAATAATTTTCTAAAATAGTATCGAACTAAGCAAAAGAATAAAAATTTTTATAAATAAAAAAGATTACATAATCCAGGAACCAAACTGAAAAAATTTTAAAAGAAAATTTTTTTGAGTATGCTGCTAATCAAACACTAAAGAACTTCAAATTATTTTTTCTGCTATATTTTATTTTTCTTATTCTAGTTTCATTTTTACCTTTTTTAGTTATCTCAAGTACAAAAGAAGTATTTCCTAAAGATAGTAGTTTGATAAAAATAGTATGCGTTTTAATTTCTTTAGTTATATTCGATTTAATTATTACAGCAATAGCAGTAAATGTTTCAAAAGGACACAAAGTAAAAATTTCTCAAATATTTTCTTCAAACTTCTTAATGATTTCTAAAGAGAGAATTTTAGTGCTACTCTTGAAAAATGTAATTATTATTTCATTTCCTGTTTTCTTTTTTTCAACAAAAATACTCTTATGGTTTGATAAACTAACATCTATCGCGCCAGTATTTTTACTAATTTCTCTAGGAGTTGCTATTATTCTTATATTTCTTTTAGAATCTTTTAATTATTTGCTCATAGAGAAAAAGGAATTTAAGAGCATTTTTTCTGTAAAATCTTTAGCAGCAATTGTGTTTTCCTTTTTTTTATAATTTTTTCATTTTTTGGATTAGGAGTTATTCCTAAACTTAAGGAGGACGATTTTGGAGTTAAAATTGAAATTTCTCAGAATGATTTATACTTAGAAAATACTCTTAGTTATTCAATAGCTGAGCAATTTTTTAAGAAAGATTCTGATAAATCTGCACCATCCTTCTTTTTAGTTATTTCTTTTTTCATTTATCTAATTTTTTGCATGATAAACGTATCTTTAGCAAAATGCTATGAAGAATTATAATCTAAACATTTATAAATTTATAAAAGCATAAATTCTAAAATGAAACAGATAACTTTTGATGAGTTATTAAGCATTGGTTTTTCAAAGACAAATAAGCATTTTTGGTATTTATTTCTTGCATACTCTTTAAGTGCAATCGCAATTATTTTTCTAAACATATTCTCTTTTTACTATGAATTTAAGTCATTTGATTTGTTAAATATTGCAGTTATATTAGTTATTTATATTATATCTTTTCTATTTTTCATTTATCTTGATTTTTGCTTTACTAAAACTTATTTAGAATTGATGAAAGATAAAAAGTTAAAAATTTTAGAGTTCTATAAATTTAAGAATTACAATTTTTTAAAGTTTTTTGGACTTTATTTTTTATCTTTTATCATAATAACTACACCGATTGTGCTAGGTTTTTTACTTATAGCAATGTTTATACTTTTTGAAAAATTAGGATTAGTGCTTCAAATAATATTCATAATATTAACCGTAATTGTATTTTTAATTTTAACAATCTTTTTAGCAGTAAAGCTAAGTTTTGCAAAATTTTATGTTCTTACAGATAAAAACATTTCAATAATCGATTCAATTAAAAGAAGTTTTAAAACTACCAAAAATTATTCTTGGAAAATATTCTTTGTAGATTTATTCTTCCTTTTCTTAGCTTATGCTAGTTTTTTTATATTTTCTTTCTTGTATGGTTTTTTAATAATTCTTTCATTAGGAAATCTTTTCATCTTGCCTTTTTTGAATGTATATTCCGTTTTAGTTCTTTTCTTTTACTTTTTCATTGTTTTAGGTATATTTCTTTACTTTAATTCTGCTAATAGTTTTGCAATAATTCATCTATTCAATGCAATAAAGCATGAAAAAAGAGAACAAAAGAAAGATTGAACAAGTGCTGTTTATAATTTCTTTACTCTTTTCATTAATCCTTTTTCCATTTCTACCAGATAAAATTCCATCACATTTTAATTCTGAAGGCATTCCGAGTTATTCATCAAAATTTACAATATTTTTCTTTCCAATTTTATTATTGATTTTTATTTTATTATTTAAATATTTACCAAAAATAGATCCTTTGAAAGAAAACTACAAGTTTTTCAACAAATATTATGAAGAGTTTAAGTTAATTATAATGCTTTATTTTTTATACCTGCAAATGCTGATTATTTTTTATTCATTCAATCCTTTTAAAATGAATTTTTTTATCATTTTAGGAATCTCATTGCTTTTCCTAGAAATTTCAAGATTATTAAAGCATTGCAGAAGAACTTGGTTTTTAGGTATAAGAACACCTTGGACTTTAAGCAGTGATTTAGTTTGGCAAAAAACGCACGAATTCGGAAGCAAAATTTTCTTATTTTTGGCGATCTACAGTTTAATTTCTTACTTTTTTATTAAGGGAAACCTTTACTACATTTTTTTCATAATAATTCTTTTGTTTTCAATTTTGCTTATATTTTATTATTCTTATTCAGTTTTTAGATTACAAAAACAAACTAAAAAAATATAAAAACCAAAAGATAAACAACATTTTATGGACAACAAGATTTCAGAGAAAGAGAAAATTTTCAATGAATTGAAACAACTTTTAGCAGAGTTAGAAAACTTAAAATCAAATTATGAAGCTAAAAATCTGTATGAAATTCCTCAATGGATTGAGGAGATTAAGAACTTGCTAAAAACACCATATTCTGCTAAACATAAACTGATTTTAGAAGAAATAAAAAGTAGAATTTCGAATCATCCAGATGTGGAAGAATTTAAAGATTTAGAAAAGATTAAATTTCCACAAGAGTTAAGAGAAGAAGTGATATCTGATTTTAAAGAAGCAATAGGTTGTTACAGTTCTAAGCATTACAAAGCAGCAATAATTCTTTGTGCAAGAATCTTAGAAACTTTACTTTTTAGAAAATATTATGAAATTACTGGAAAAGATTTATTAGAAACAGCTCCTAATTATGGTTTAGGAAAATTGGTAGCCGAGTTAAGACAATTAAATCAAATTGATCCTGCAATAATGCAACAAATCCATCTAATAAATCAAGTTAGAATTTATTCCGTTCATAGTAAGAAAGAATCTTTTAAACCTACTGAAGTCCAAACGAAGGCAATTTTACTCTACACTTATGATTTAGCAAAAAAATTGTATAAATAATTAATTTAAAAATATTTACTTAAGTTTAATAATTTTTATAAATAAGAGGATATTCACTTTATAAATAAAAATTTTTGAGGGGGAGTAAAACGGCATCGCAGTGGATAAAGATAAAAAAGCATAAAATTGTTAAAAGATGTGTTCTATGTAATAAACTTATAGAAAACCCACATCAAAACAAGCTATACTGTGATTCTTGTTTGGCAAAATTAAAAGCACCGAGAAGTCAGCCAAGAAAGGAAGTCAAGAAAGTAAAGGCAATTGCTTAAATTCTCTTATTTTTCTTTTTATTTATGAAACATTTATAAATCAATCATATTTTCAAATTTCTTGCTAGATGTGGGATTGCTGGCAGGGCACCCGAATAGGAAAAAGGTGAATAAAAATGGGATTTTACAAATACATTTCACAACTTTGGAAAAGACCTAAAGAAAATTTGGGCAAAATTTACAAAGAAAGGTTAATTCAGTGGAAAGAAGAACCTGCGGTTGTTAGAATTGAAAGACCAACAAGAATAGATAGAGCAAGAGCTCTTGGTTGGAAACCAAAGCAAGGAGTAATTGTTGTAAGAGTTAGAGTTGAGAAGAAAAGAAGAATGCGCGAACATCGTTCAGGTGGAAGAAGACCTAAAGCATTTAGGCATTATGAAGTTATTGAATTAAGCCATCAAGTAATTGCTGAGCAAAGAGCAGCAAGGAAATTTGTAAATTGTGAAGTAGTTAACAGTTATTGGGTTGGAGAAGATGGACAATACAAATGGTATGAAGTAATTCTTGCAGATCGAACAAGTCCAGCAGTTTTAGCAGATAAGAATTTATCCAATATAGTAAAGCAAAGAGGAAGAGTTTTTAGAGGACTAACAAGTGCAGCAAGGAAATCAAGAGGATTAAGAAGAAAAGGAAAAGGAGCAGAAAAATTGAGACCAAGCGCAAATGCAAATAAAGGTAGAAATCATTAATTCTTTTCTTTTTTAGAAATATTTTTAAATCATTCAACAATCACAATTTTACCATGCAACCCGCACATTTCAAATCAAGTTCACTAAGAAGGAAGTATGTTAGATTAGCTTCAAGAGTGACATTACATTTTGAAAAGAGAAATCCTAAGCAAGCACATTGTGCAGTATGTGGAAAACCATTACATGGAATTCCAAGAAATGTTAAGAAGTTAGCAAAATCAGAAAGAACAGTAGAACGAAGATATGGTGGTTATCTTTGTACAGAATGTTCAAGAAGAAGAATAATTGAAGAGTTTAGAGGTGAATAAACATGATTGAGCCAGGAAGAGTATGTGTAAAGATTGCAGGACGAGATGCTGGAAAGCTATGTGTTGTTGTTGAGAAGATTGATGATAAATATGTTATTATTGATGGTTTTACGAGAAACAAAAAAGTAAATATTAATCATTTAGAACCTTTGGATAAGATAATCAACATTGAAGGATTATCTCATGAAAATATAGTTAAAGAATTAGAAAAACTTAAAAAATAAAAAACTAAATATTTATATATTTCTTTTTCTTAAAAAGTTAAAAATGGAGTTAGTTCTTAATGTAAAAAATTTAAATAAAAAATATGGGAATATCGTAGCATTAAACAATGTTTCTTTGGAAGTTAAGAAGAACAAACTTATCGGATTATTAGGTCCAAATGGAAGCGGTAAATCTACATTGATAAAAATTTTAACAGGTCAATTAAAACCAGATTCAGGAATCGTTGAAGTTTTAGGAATTGATGTTCTAAAAAATCCAGTTAAAGTAAGAGAAATTTCTGGAATAATTCCTGAGCAAGAGAATCCACCTAGTTTCTTAACAGCTCAAGAATATTTAGAATTTGTTTTAACAATCCGCAATAAATTAGATTCATTAAAAGATATTGATTTTTGGTTTGAATTTTTGGATTTTCAAGATACTAAGAATAGATTATGTAAGGATTTGTCAAGAGGAGAAAGACAAAAATTGATGTTTGCACAAGCATTTATTCATAAACCTAAGATTGCGTTCATTGATGAGCCAATTATAAATTTAGATCCAATAACTCAAAAAAGGTTGTTAAATTTTCTTGAAGAATATAAAAAACAAGGAACCATTTTCATGACAACCCATGTTTTAGAATTAGCAGAAAAAATCTGTGATGAAGTTTACATTATTAAAGATGGAAATATTCTAGCATATTTGCAAAATACAAAAAATTTAGAAAAGAAATACTTTGATTTATTAGAACAAAAAACTAGAAAAAGTAGAAAATGAAAAACCTAAAGATTTTATTAAAATACATGTTTAAAGAAGAGTTAAGTTTCTATAAGAGTTATTTATCTGTTAGTTTATTCTACGTTATTCCTTTTATGATTTTATTTATAGCAACTATTGTATTTTCCTTAAATTCAATTTTTGAGGCATTTTCTGATAATTTTGTTGTAATTCTTTCACATCTAATTTTCTTATTTTTTGGAATTAACGTTGGTGCATTTGGAATGTTTGTTGAAGAAATTCTTCATAGAAGATTTGGTAATGCTTCTACTATAACATATTCTGCAAGGACACAACCAGTTTCAGAAAGAAAAATTTTCTTTGCTTTTGTAATAAAAGAAATGTTGTTTTATCTTTTTTTGATAATAATTCCGATCCTTATTGGCATAGGTTTAGCATTATATTATCTTAATCAACCTAATATTATAATCAATTTAATATCTTTATCTTTAATATTTTTCTTTGGACAAGCGTTGGTTTTTATGTTATCATCATTTTTTACCAAATCAAAAATTATCTTCTTAATCTCTACAATAATTTCAGGAATAGTTTTAGGTTCTTATTTTGAGAAAATTTTGTTCGTTTTTAATCCTTCGTGGAATGTTTTATTATTAAATTTAGTACTTATCTTGATTTTTGATGTTGTTGCAATTTTTTCAGCAAAATTAGAAGAGTTCCATCCTAAAAAGTATTATAAAAATAGATATTTGAAATTATTAAATCATTTTCCAAAGCAATGTTCTGTAATTCTTGCCAAAGATGTTTTGGATTTTTCAAGAACAGTTGCAGGATTTTCAAAGTTATTTTTTTCATATATTTTTCCAATAATTATAATTTATTTTTTATCAATACTTTTTGTTTCTAAGTTTCCAATGATAGATGTTGTTTTTGTTTTCATAATTTTCTTTGGAATGTTTACTTCAACATTATATCAATGGTTTACTCAATTTGAATCATTTTCTAGCTATAATATTTTACCGATTTCAAAAGAAAACATTTTGAACAGCAAGGTATTTGCTACTCATATTTTTAACATTTTTTCACATGTCATTATTTTAACTTTGTTAATTCTAAATTTTGAAAATTTCAACAAGTTTCTCATTTATTTTGTCTCATACTTCGCAATATATTACTATTCTTTATATGTTTTAGTTTATCTTACTGGTTTTTATCCACACATAAGATTGTTTAATGTTAAGATTTTAATTCAGTATATGTTATTTTTGCTTCCTGCTTTGATTGTTTTGTTAGCTTTAGGAATAATTAATGTTAATTTTCTTTGGTTTTCTCTATTGTTGCTTCCAATTTCCATTTTCTTAAAAAAAGAAGCAATGAAAAAAATAAACAACGAAGTAGTAATATTTTTCTAAATTTACAACTGGTTTATTTTTAAATAATTCTTAAGCTATATACTAGAATTTAGAAATCTTTATAAATGGTTAAACATTCCAATCATTGTTATCTTATGTAATCTTGCATTATCGTGCGGCATCGTTTCTGATGCTAAGGGCGCATAATTTATGTTAATGACGCCAATTGTAGGCTCGAGATTGTGCCCATGATCCCATTAGGTGGATGACTCGGCTCAAGACGCCGAAGAAGGGCGTGGCAAGCTGCGATAAGCCCAGGGTAGCCGCAAGCAGGCTTCGATCCTGGGATTCCCGAATGAGAATCTTACTCCGTAAGGAGTGCTCCGAAGAGGAGCGGGAACGCGGGGAATTGAAGCATCTTAGTACCCGCAGGAAAAGAAAGCAACAGCGATGCCGTTAGTAAGGGCGACTGAAAGCGGCACAGGACAAACTGAATCATCTACAGCAATGTAGATGAGATGTGGGGTTTTGAAATATTCCATTATTCTCCTGAGCTATGACTCGAAGTTTCCTGGAACGGAACGCCAAAGAGGGTGATAGCCCCGTAGAGGAAGTAGCAAGGGAGAAGGAATATTTTCAGAGTAGCACTCATCGGATATTGGGTGTGAAGACAGGAGGCATTAACTCCTAATCCTAAATACGTCTTGAGACCGATAGCGTACTAGTACCGTGAGGGAACGTTGAAAAGAACCCTTAACAGGGTGTGAAAAGCGCCTGAAACCTAATGGGGATAGTAAGGTGCGGCGAAAGTCGCACTGTACATTTTGCATAATGCGCCGGGGAGTGTATCTCTGTGGCAAGGCTAAGGATTTCAAAATCCGTAGCCAAAGCGAAAGCGAGTGCCCGCAAGTAATGAGGGGCAGGGTATGAAAGTGCCTGATAGTCACAGGGATACGACCAGAAACCGCTCGAACTACTCCTGAGCAAGGTGAAGCGCTCTTGACAGAGCGTGGAGGCCTGCAGGGGTTCTGGGAGCAAACGTTCCTCTGACTTGGGAGTAGGGGTGAAAAGCCAATCGAGAGCGGTGATAGCTGGTTCCAGCTGAAATCGCCCGCAGGCAAGCCTCGCTGGAGGTCGCAAGCATAGTAGAGCTACGGATTGGGGAGTAAGGGGCTTAACCGCCTCCCTTCCCTGTCCAACTCCCAATGTGCTTGCACCTGAGAAAGCGGGAGATGGGGGCTCTAGGGGTAAGCTTGAGCTCCGAGAGGGGAACAACCCTGACAGTGATTAAGGTCCCAAAGTGCTTGCTAAGTGTTAAAGGGTGAAGGATGTGTATATCCTAAGACAGAGGGGAGGTTGGCTTAGAAGCAGCCATCCTATAGTAAGTGCGTAACAGCTTACCCTCCGAGGATATACGCGCCGAAAATGGACGGGGCTAAGCAAGCCACCGATATCACTGATCGCTATAAGCGATGGTAAGCTGGCGTCTTGTGAGGGTAGAAGTGTGACCGTGAGGTTGCATGGACCTCACAAGAATGAGAATCCCGGTATAAGTAGGATCACAGCGCAGTGAGAATCTGCGTCGCCGGAAGGACCAGGGTTCCTCAGCCATGTAAATCAGCTGAGGGTTAGTCGGTCCTAAGGGAAGGCCTAACTGGCTTATTCTCGAAAGGGAAACAGGTTAATATTCCTGTACGTTGTGGATAGGTGTGGCGACACAAGCTAGTTTCCTGACGCTTTGGGCTAGGTGAACACGTCTAGTCTGACGTGTCAAGCAGGATAAACCTGGGGAGTATCGTAATGATGAGAACCAGGTTAAACTGTGATGAGCCTGAAAGGGTTTCACCGATGCCTAGAGCCCATGAAAAGGGAAACTAGAACGATTCCACAACTCCGTACCGAGTACCGGCACAGGTGCTCCTAGCTTAGAAGGCTAAGGTGTTTGGGTGCAAACCTCTCGAGGGAATTCGGCAAATTGGCTCCGTACGTTCGCAAGAAGGAGTCCCTGAGATCTTCAAAAGGGATCTTAGGGGGCACTGACAAGGGGGACCGGACTGTTTAACAAAAACACATCCTTCCGCTACATCGAAAGGTTGTGTATGGAAGGTGAGGTCTGCCCACCGCAGGTGCTTGAACCCTCGGTCCAACGAGGATAAGACCCTGCAAAGGGCGGGAGTAACTCTGACTCTCTTAAGGTAGCGAAATACCTTGTCGCTTGAATGGCGACGCGCATGAATGGCCCAACTAGGTCCCCACTGTCCCCGGGAGGAAACCCCTGAACATATCTTCCAGGTGCAAAGACCTGGGAGGCCCAGTGGGAAGCGAAGACCCCGTGAAACTTTACTGTAGCCTGTTGTTGAGTAAGACGTTTTGATGTAGAGCGTAGGTGGGACTCGCCGAAGCGTGGTCGTCAGGCTGCGTGGAGAGGAAAGTGGAACACCACCCTTCGAGATGTCTTATTCTAACCTCTTCGGAGGGACAGCGGCAGGTGGACAGTTTGACTGGGGCGGTACTCTGCTGAAAAGATATCAGCAGAGTCCAAAGGTCAGCTCACCCGAGTCAGAAAGTCGGGGTAGAGTACAAAGGCAAAAGCTGGCCTGACTGGATTGTGCACAGCAAACAATCCAGGTGCGAAAGCAGGGCTTAGCGAACCCCAGTATGCTCCTTAATGGAGCTCTGGGACGACAGAAAAGTTACTCCGGGGGTAACAGAGTCGTCTCGCCCGAGAGTTGATATCGACGGCGAGGTTTGCTACATAGATGTCGGCTCATCCTATCCTGGCTGTGCAGAAGCAGCCAAGGGTAGGGGGGTTCACCCGTTAAAAGGGTTCGTGAGCTGGGTTCAAAACGCTGCGAGGCAGTTTGTTTGATATCTACTGGGCCTGTCTGATCGCTGATAGGAACGTCCCTTTAGTACGAAAGGAACGAGGGGCGGGCGCCTCTGGTCAACCGGTTGTCCGACAGGGCAAAGCCGGGCAGCTACGCGCCAAGGGATAAGGGCTGAACGCATCTAAGCCCGAAACCCTCCTAGAAAAGAGCGATCTATAAGGCTCCGCTAAAACAGCGGGTTGATAGGACAGCGGTGTAAGCAGGGAGCTAACGCGACCTGTTCAGCCGGCTGTTACTAATCGCCTTCGGGCACAATTTCGAGCTTACAGTTGGTTTCATTTTTTTCTTAAAAAATATAAAATATTGAACTTTAGAAGATTTTCTTTTAATTTTAAAAAGATTCAAGATTCAATTCATTTCAAAGAAAAATAACAAAGATAAGAAAGAAATTTATTTTTATTCTTAAAAAGACTCTTCTTCAGAGTTTTTGTTTTCTTCTTCAGGAGAATATTGCACTTTTTCCTTTAATTTTTCTACAATGGAATTTAATTGATTAACATTATCTACAAAAGTAGGAATTATTTTTTGGAAGACTTTTTCTACAGCTTTAACATTACTACTTAGCTTAATGAGATGATCATCATACTCCCCAATTTTTCCAACTACACTATCTTGAAGATTTTTGAAATTTTCTTTTAAATCTTTTATTTTAGTATCCATTTCAATGATTTTTTGATTTATTTCTGCTTTCCATTTGTTCATTTCTTCAACCATTTTTTCAATTTCAGTCCATTTTTCTTCAATTAATGCTTCTGTTGTATTTTCAATATATTCTTTTATTTCTTCAGTAATTTGAGCAACATTAACGCCACTTCTTGCTGCAGTGATCATATCTTGAATATCTTTATCAGAAAAACCTTGTTGCTTTAGAGATTGCGTAATTTGTATTTCAGAATAACCTTGTTGAATCCATGTTCTTATTTGATCAATGAGTTGTGGAGGATATGGCATATTATTAAAATCATGATTTTAGTTTTTATTTTTTGTTAATTACTGAAAAGATAATAAAAATTTTATATTTTGAAGTTTAAAGTTTCTTTAGTTTCTTTTGCAAAATTCAAAGTTCTTTCTATTTTTCCGTACCTTGTTGCTTTTTCTCTTATTTCAGGATCATCTAAATTAGCAGGTAATTCAATTTTATCAATAATTATCTTGTATTTTATTTCTCCGCTTAGATTTTTTTCATTAATGTTGAAAATTTCATTTATTATTTTTTTATTTTGTTCCGTGTTTTTTACAATTAGAGTTGAGAAACCTTCTAGCAAATCACTAGGTTTAGGCAACGATTTTTTAGTTTTCAATTCGCATTCTTCATTTTCAATGCTACCGAGAAAATAACCGTGTTGTTTTGTCAATTCATTTAGATCAATTTCTCCATTGAACTTATATTCGTAAACTTTTTTCAACTTATTGTATTGTCCAGTATAAGGTAATTTTGCTAAAGTAACATATTTTCCATTTACTTTTGCTTTTGGATTTATCCTTGCAACAATTTCTAACAATTCAAAAAAATCAAAAACTCCTGTTTTTATTTTTATCTTACTTTTATCTTCCTTAAAGGATATAGTTTCTTTTTCAAATTCTCCTTGACTAAATCTTGCAAATCTCTTTTTTGTTACATTTGAAATATTTCCAGTTTTTATTTCATGCCAATAGCTCATTAATTTCACCTTTTTATGAAATTATCTAACATTAGTTTCATTTAAAGTTTGATTTGTTAAGTTTGTTAAATTATTTTGTTTTATTATTTTTGAAGTAGTATTGATCGTTTTTTCAATACTAACATTTTCAGGAAGCCAAGGTTTTTTAATTGCATATAAAGTAATATCGTAAACGTTTTTTCCTAATGTAATTACCCATTTTGAAAACTCTTTCAATAATGTAGTTCTTTGATTTGAATCTTTTAAATCATATTCTCGGTTAGTAAGAATTAATAAAAATCCAATTATTAGGAACAAAAAAATCCAATTTATAAGTTTCATATTTTAGATTGAAGTATTCTTAATTTAAAAAGTTTTTTGAAGAGAATACATGGGCCGGGCCGGATTCGAACCGGCGACCTTCGCCACGTCAGGGCGACGTCATAGCCACTAGACTACCAGCCCAATGAGATTATGTTATGGTTACTCATTTATAAATATTTTTCTACTTAAACTATTTATCACTATAAAGAAATCTTTATAAATTAGTAGTTAATCTATTTTTTAGCTGCTCCTGTTTTGTTTTGCGGGGGTGGCCGAGTTTGGTCAAAGGCGCTAGACTCAAGATAGTTGAGTGCTGAGCATACCGCTATGAGGAATCTAGTCCCATAGTGGGTTCGTGGGTTCAAATCCCTCCCCCCGCAAATTTATATTTTTTTAACTTTCTTAACTTTTATTAGCAAGAAAATTTTATAAATTATAATTTCTTAAGTTTATTAATGCCAAGAAAATCAGTAGATGAGCTTATAAAAGATTTGAAAGCAAGAGGGTGGAGTGAAGAAGAGATAAATAAAGTAGTAGAGATGTATAATAAAACTTCAGAGAATAAAAGATTTACTATGATTATTGTTTATTGGTTATCTCTTTTAGTTACAATTATTACTAATTTTCTTCTAACCGCTGCAATAGTTTTATTCTTGATTACTTTGCCTATTATTTTGATTTACATTTTAGTGATTTTTATTGCATTAGGTTTTGGTACTTTATTACTTATTGTTTTAAAAGATATAAGAACTTTAGATCCCGAGCATTATGTTTTAATAAGTATTTTTTTCCCAACGATTGCATTTGTTAATGTATTTATTATAACTACTGTGGCAACTATATTGAAAACATCTTTAAATTTAGTAATGCCTGATCCTCTAATTGTGAGTTTAGTTTATGTATATTCATTTTCAATGCCTTATTTGATCAATTTAATTAAAGAAGGCGTCAAAGAAGAAAAAGAAATTCATTATTGGGTGGGTAAATTGACAAATCCAAATGATGAGAAAAATCAAAAAATCAAATCTTAAATTAAATTGATGTTGTTTAGTTCTTCTCTTTTAGTTTCTAAAAATAATTTATGAGCATAATCAACAAAACCTTTTATTAGCTTATAATTCTCTTCTACAGAATCTAAATCAACAATGTAGAAAATCATAGGTTCCAATTCTACTACAAGTTTGATATGTCTTCGATATTGATTTATTACTGTTTTTCTTCTCTTTTTAATGACTTTAAGAAGATTGTAATATTTTAGTATTTCTTTTCCAATTTCATCAGGATACATTTCTTTGAATAAGTCTAATTTTTTGTTTTTTGGAAATGGCTCTTCAGATTTTAGCAATACTAAAAATTCTATTAGATTTGATAATGTATTTGTTAATCTTTCAATTATGTTTTCTAACACATCTTGAGTTCTTGTATATTTTAAACTTACATATATGGAATGTTCAGCCCTTTTGAGTTCAGAAGCGGTGTTTTCAAAAGAATCCATTAAAATATCAATTTCCATCCAATTATTTTGGAGAAAAAGCTATTTTATAAATATTTTTTTGAAAATTTTATTTTATTTTTTTATGAGGATTTCTTTATAAGAAATGTCAGGAATTCTTTTTTTCAATTTTTGAAGAATCGAGTAATCATAATGTTCTTCATATGTACAATTTTGATTTGAATTTTTTTGTAGGAAAATTACGTAGTCATTTTTTAAAACATTAATATTTTCATCAATAAAATTTAATTTTTCTTCGATATTTTGATATTCTTCTTTCCAATCTGGCTTTTTTGAAGGATAAAACAAAAGAACATTATAACATTCTAACGTTTCATTAAAATTAAGATATCTTAACATTGGATAAACTTTGTGAAAAATTCCATAATTCTGAATAAGAAATATAATTGCAACATGATAATTGGTTTCTAATGGTTTATCGTAAGAAATTTGCATTAAGGTATTTGTAAATAATTTATTTTCTTCTTCTAAATAAGAATTGTTTTTTCTCATTAACGCAAAATAATCTAGAATGTTGTAAATGAGGTATATAATGATAAGAATGATTAATGAAATTTTCAGAAGTTTCATAATATTTTTATGATTTTCATTTGTTTTTTTGTTTAGATTATTCCATAAAATTTCAAAGAAGGAAGAAAGAAAATAACTGCAAGGAAGTACTAATGGAAAGAAATATCTCTCTATTTTGAAAGGAGTAAAGTAAAATTTTGCAATTACAATTATGAACAATATTAACATTATGTTATTTTTTTCGTTAAAAAATTTCTTTTTTTGAATTAAAGGAAGAATTACAATTAAGATTAAGGAAGGAAAAAAGAAAATAGCAATAGATGAAAATTGAGCAAAGGATAATTTTTGAAAAAGGTATTCCTGTAAGTAAGATGAAAAGAAAAAAGAATCAATTATCGGTAAGAATGGAATTTTATAAATGAGGAATGTAAGAAAGCCATAGATTAAGAAAACTCCTAAGAATGATGATAAATCGCTGAAAAATCGTTTTGTTTTTTCATTTTTTTCATTTGGAAAAAATAATGATGAAAAGATAAATGGAAAGAAGATTAAGAAATCAAATCTAGTTAACATTGCAAGTGCGAAAAAAATTCCTGAATTTTTTCTTTCGATTAATCTTGCTAAGGCAAGCATTAAGAAAGATAAACTAAGCATTTCGGTTCCTTCTAAAAGAGAATAGCTTAGAAAGTAAGAAGAGATCATAAAAGAAAATAAAAGAATTCTATTAACTTTAAAAGATTTTGAAAATGAATTTAATGCGTAGATGAATATTGAAATATTGATCAAATAAAATAGGAAAATTGCAAGAGTTCTTAGAATAAAAGGTTGATGGATAAAAATGTTAAAAAACATTTCAATGAATCCTAATATCATAGGAACAAGAATAGGTCTTTGTGGTTCAAAGTACCAGAAGTTTGGCAAACCTGCTTTAAAATATTTATTCATCAAAAATTCTCCATTTAGAATATAAACTTTGAAATCATCACCAACGTTAGGAAATTGAAACATAAATAAAAACAAGAGAAATATGAAAAAAATGAGATTTATAGTGAATTCTTTACTTTTTAAATAATTAAATTTTGAAGATGTTTTTTTCTTTGAAAGTTTCTTCTTATCTTTTTTCATCTTTAACTTGAAAAATAATATAATTAAATAATTTTTCTAAATTTTAGCAAAAAACTTTTAAATTATTGAATTAAAACAAAAAAATAATGATTGAACTTATCATAGCAGAAAAGCCAGCTGCAGCTAAAAAAATTGCAGCAGCATTAAGTAATAATTACAAAGTTTTAAGGTATAAGAATTTGCCATACTATGAGTTAAACTTAAATGGAAAAACAATTTACGTTGCTTCTGCAGTAGGACATCTTTTCACTTTAGATGAATCTATTAACAGTTCCAATTATCCTGTTTTTAATATAGAATGGAAAAAAATGTATGAAGTTAATAAAGATGCGAAATATACTAAAGATTATATTGATCTTTTAAATATGTTAATTAGTAAAGCTGATGAAATTACTATTGCTACAGATTATGATATAGAAGGAGAAGTGATTGGTTATAACATTCTTAGATTTATTGCTAATAGAAAAAATGCTTATAGAATGAAATTCTCAACTTTAACTCCTCAAGAATTGAGAGAATCATATTATAATAAATTGCCTACAATAGATTTGAAAAATGCACTAGCAGGAGAAACGAGGCACATTTTGGATTGGTACTATGGAATAAATTTGTCAAGAGCATTGATTGATTCTACTTTATCAGCTGGAAAAAAATTGATTCTCTCTACAGGTAGAGTCCAAGGACCAGCTTTAAACATCTTAGTTGAAAGAGAAAAAGAAATAGAAAATTTTGTACCTCAAATTTTTTACAAATTAAGTGCTATATTGAAAACAGATCAAGAGTTTGAAGTGGAATATGAAAAAGAAAAGATTGAAAATGAAGAAGAAGCAAAGAAACTTTATGAAAAGATAAAGAATGAAAAATCTGCAAAAATTGTGAATGTAAAGAAATCAGTAGAAAATCTTTATGCTCCAAATCCTTTTGATTTAACAACTTTGCAAAGTGAAGCATATAGAGTTTATCATATTAAGCCACAAGAGACTTTGGAAATTGCACAAAAACTTTACTTAGGTTCTTACATTTCCTATCCAAGAACATCTTCACAAGTGTTAGATGAAAGAATTCCATTTAAGAAGATTGTGGAATCATTAACAAGCTTAAATCAATTTTCTTCAGCAAAAGTGCTTTTGAACAAATCTTACTTAAAGCCAAACAATGGAAAAAAGACAGATCCTGCACATCCGGCAATTTATCCAACAGGAATTATTCCTAAGGATTTGCAAGGAAACGAATGGAATCTTTACAACTTAATTGTTAGAAGATTTTTAGCAACATTTTATGAACCTGCAGAGAAGGAAGTTATAACTTTTGATGCAATTATAAAAGATGAAAGATTTTTAGGAAAATTTCAAAAAATAATAAAGAAATCGTGGCTTGAAATTTATCCTTTTTCAGATATTGAAGAAGTTATGGCTGAATTAAAAAATAGTGCAGAAGTTGTTAAAATTAATCTTAAAAAATCTAAAACAAAGCCACCTGCAAGATATAGTCAAGCAGCATTGATAAGAGAATTAGAAAAAAGGAATTTAGGAACGAAAGCAACTAGAGCACAAATAATTCAAACACTTTACGATAGAAAATATGTCCATTCTGATCCTATTGTTGTTACAGATTTAGGAAAATCAGTAGTTGAAACTTTATCTAAGTATGTCCCTAAAATTTTAGATGAACAAATGACAAGAGAAATAGAAGAGAAGATGGATAATTTGCAATCAAAATCAGATCAAGATGAAATTATAAATGAAAGTAAAAAGCATCTTCAAGAAATCATTGAAGATTTTAAAAAATCAAAGAAAGAAATAGGAAATAGTTTGCTGAATTCCATGAATTCGTATATTGATGATAATTATTCAATAGGAAAATGTCATCATTGCGGAAATTCATTAATAGTTAAAGAAGGAAAAAATAGGAAATTTGTTAGTTGTGTTAAATGTGGATATAGAATTTTTGTAGGAGGCGGAATTCAAAGAATTTTGAAAAAGAATTGTGAATGCGGTTTTAAACTTTTAACTATCAAAGTAGGTAAAGAGAATTATAAAGTTTGTTTAAACGAAAAGTGTTCTAAAAATAAACCTCCTGAAGTTAAAATTTACTACAATGTTTTTGATTCTAAAAAAGAATAAGTAAAACATTTAAATAGTATTGATTTCTAAATCTTATGGAAAATTCAGTTGTCGTTCGTTTTGCAGAATTAACTTTGAAAGGGAAAAATAGAAATTTTTTTGAGAAAAAATTAATTGAAGATATACAGTTGCATTTAAAAATTGAAAACATTAATTCTAAGATAGTTAAAGATAGAAGTAGATTATACTTGTTTTCTGATTCAAAGGAAGATATAGATAAAATTGTTGATGTTCTTTTCTATGTTTCTGGAATTAAATCAATAAGTAAGGCAATAGTTTGTGATAAAGATATTAACAAAATTTCTGAAAATGTTTACAAATTAATAGCAGAGAAAAATTATACTGATAAAGTAATGAATTTAGAAGTAAAAAGATCAGATAAATCTTTTCCATTGAAAAGTCCTGAGATTTCTAAAGAAATCATAAATCATCTTTCAAAAATAAATAATCAATTAAAATTTTCTTATGAGAATTACGATCTTACAATTTTTGTAGAAATCCAGCAAAAATTTGCATTTGTTTTTGACAATAAGGTTGCTTGCTTATCTGGCTTACCTAGAAAAACTACAGGAAAAGGATTAGTTTTACTTTCAGGAGGCATGGATAGTCCTGTAGCTGCTGTTTTTTCAATTAAACGAGGACTTTCAGTAGATGCGATTTTTTTTGATGTTTATAATGATGAAAAATATAGAGAAAAGATGAGTTTACTAGTAAAAGCATTGAGAAGATTTGATCCTGAATTAAAATATTATTTGAATCCATTTTATAAATTTCATAAATTCGTTTATGAAAACATTTCTTCAAAAAACTTAAAGTATGGTTGCATTATTTGTAAAAGAGGTATGTTTTACTTAGCAGAAAAATTGTTAAAAGAAAAGAAATATGATGTTCTTATTACTGGAGAAAATATTGGTCAAGTAGCAAGTCAAACAATATCAAATATGAAAACAATTTATTCACAAAGAGACGCATTGATTTTGTCACCATTGTTAATGTTTGACAAAGAAGAAATTGAAAACTACGCTAAATTTTTTAGGATTCATGAATTAATAAATATTAAACATGAAGGTAGGTGTTTACTTTTAGCTGATTATCCTGTAACTTACTCAAACAATTCAGAAATAGAACGAATTGAAAAAGAATTAAACGTTAGAGATTTTTTAGATATTCTTTATGAAGAAACAAAGATATATTAAAATAATTCTCTTAATCTTTACTCTTAATCTTTAAACCAATTTAGAACTTCTTCTAAGATTTTATTTTTTCCAATCTTTAAAAATCTAATACTTCCTGCTTTCGAATGTCCTCCGCCTTCTACCAAAAATTCAGGAAACTTTTCTTGAAGTTGTTTTACTCTTTTGTTTATTTCCAAATCAAAATCTTCACTTCTTAAAACAATTCCATCATCAAAAACATAAATTACAACGACATCAGTTCTGTTTGTTCTTTTAATTATTTGATCTTTTGCAAATCCTGTAATTTTTCCAGGACTTGGAAAATCGTTCATAATGCTAATATCTTCTAGCATAATTATTAATGGTTTTTCCTTGATGATTTTCATGTTTTTCTTTATTATACTATCATATTCATTCCAAAGTTCTTCTAATACTTTATGTATCTCTTCAACAATTTTTTCTTGAAATTCTTTATTGGTAAGCAATTCATTGAAGTAACTTCTTCCTTCCAAAAATTTTAAGTGATATGCTTCAAAATCAACGACATCTGCTAATTTTTTGTAAAATTTCAGTTCTTCTTCAGAAAAATTTTTGCAATATTCTAAGAATTCATAACCATCACTTCTATCACCGAATCCTGAAATTATAGGTAAATGTTTTAGATTATGTTCTTTTATAAACAAACTTAATTCATATCCAAGCATTCCAGCGGTTATTTTTTCATTTCCTAAATGTTCGTGAGGATTTATAAAAACATCAACGTAATTTTTAACGTTTTCAAATTCTTCAAAAGATGAAAGATGATGATCAACTACAATAATTTCAGAACCAAACATCTTTAGTTTTTTGTAACTGAGTAAGCTTTCATTAGAGCTTCCAAAATCTAAGCAAATTATCAAAGGAGCTTTGTTTCCAAATCTAATCATGTCATCTAAAAAGAATGCAACATCCTTTGAAGCTTCAGAATAATCGTAAAAAGGAGTTCTATTAGGGATTCTTGAATAGTGAGTCCAAATCATTTTTTCATCTTTATAAATTTCTTTCATCACAGCAATAATAGAATGTTCAATTGCTAAAGCTCCTGAATAGCCGTCACAATCAGCATGATGTCTTAACAGAATAGGTCTTTGTTCGTAAATTGCTTTTTTTATTCTTGTAGCTGCAGAAATGAATAGCTCTTTCATATTTTCATACACTGAAGAATAAATGCTAAAATAATCTTTAGATGGAATCGATTGTTCATTTATTCTTTTGCTTATAGCATCATAATCAAAATCACTTTTCTTCATTGAAATTATTTCTCCTTCAATATTATTATCATACATACTAATTTTTATCTTAGCAGAAACTCCATCACCTTCTTTTATTTCTTGAAATGCTCGTTTTCCTACACCTGCAAATGCTTTAGTTATTATAACTCCTGTTTCATCTCTTATCTTAAACAACGTTGGACCATTTGTTTGTATAATTTTTTCAACAATTCCTTCAACAAAAACGATTTTTCCAATTAAAGAATTTTCAATATCTTTAATCTTTACAAAATCATTATTATTTCTTAAATTTTCTAAAATCTCATATTTTGAAATATCTTCTGCATCAGCAATTATTTCGTTTGGAAGTATTATTTTTTTAACAATTATTGCAACTTGATCTTTTTCGTATTTACTAAAATCAAAATTTATTTTATTGAATGGAATTTTTATTCTTTTGTTCAAAATTACATAATTATTCTCAATTTTTCCTAAATATGCGTTGCCAACACTTAAATTTAATATTGAGTCATTATCCTTTAAGACAATACATTTCATAGCGTTCATAGCATTCACCATGTTTTAAATTTTTTCTACATTGCTAATTCTTTTTTTAAGCAATTTCATATTTTTTGACATCTCTTCATAACCTACTTCAAAGCCTTTTTTTAGAACATCAAAATCAAAAGGATGTCCTGCAGCTATTTTTGGATTAATGATGATGTATTCAGGGTTATTATAAAATTTTTCTTCAATGATAACTCTTTCCATAATCACTAAAGTCCTTTGAATAATTCTTAATCTACCTTTTATATTTTCATTTGGATCTAAATAGCTTAATGAAACGCCAATTTTGACATCAGTATTAAGATATTCCAAAGGCAATGGAACAACAACGCCACCATCTACTAAAATTTTTCCATCGTATTCAAAAGGTTCAAATAAAAAAGGAATACTAATGCTTGCTCTAATCGCTGGAACAATGGGACCTTTCTCAAAAACAACAGCTTTTCCAGTTATAAAATCTGTTGCTATAATTTTTAGTTTTACATTCAGATCTTCAAATTTAATATCACCTAAATCTTTTCTTAAAAGATTCATAATTCTGTTTCCTTGGAATAGCCCATTACTTCCTCTAAATTTTGGATCTAGTAGCCAGATAAAATTCTTTGTGTTATATTTTTCAATATATTCTAACAATTTTCTAAAATTACCGCTGCAATAATATGCTCCTACGACAGCACCAATGCTGCTACCTGAAACTTCATCAATCTTTATTCCTTCTTCAATTAATTTTTTCAAAACGCCTACGTGAGCACCACCTCTAGCACCACCAGATGCTAAAGCTAAGCCTACAGTTTTTTTTCTAAGTTTCATAGTTTTCACTCTGTGATTTTTCTTCTTCTTTCACTTTTTTCCAAATTCTTTTAGCTTCTTCTAAATCAACATTAGTTTTTTCGAAGATGTATGGTTTTCTTTTTTTCATTTTTTTTATTAGTTCTTCAATTGGTTTTTCAAGTTCTTGATTTGTTTCTTTTGAATAAACATAAAGGAGATTTAAACAATTCCAAACAATATCGCCTAATTCTTTATTTTTTTCATTTAAATTATCTTCATTTTCAAATTCAATAATCTCATCTTTTAAATCGTTCAATGCCTTATTAAGATCTACAGTCTTAATCCAAGGATCATAAGTCCAATTATTGAACATAGTTTCAATCAATTCCTTAAATATTTTCTGGGTATTGTTTTTTTTCATTTTTTCAAAGATATAAGATAATATTTTTAAATGAATACGTTTTCTATTATAAATATATTGAATTTTAACGAAGTTTTTAAATAAAAAAGTGATAGAAAATGAGTGATAAAGATAGAAAGCAATTAACTCCTGAAGAACAAGAGGCAATAGATATTAGAAGAATTAGAATTCCTCAGAAGAACGAGGTTTTTGGTATAGTAGAACAAAGGTTGGGTGGAAGTAGATTAAGAGTAAGATGTTTTGATAATAGAACTAGAGTTTGCAGGATTCCAGGAAGTTTGAAAAGATTTCTTTGGGTTAGAGAAGGAGATCTAGTTCTTGTAGAACCTTGGGAAAATTTAGGAGAAGAAAAAGGAGATGTTGTTTTCAAATATAATGAAACTCAAATAAATTATTTGAAGAGAAGAGGATATTTGAAAAATTATGATGAATTTTCTTCTGAATTTTAATTAATTTTAATGCTCTTGTGCTATTTTAGAAATATTTTTTAAATATTTCTTTTTTCAAAGAATCATGAATTTAATATACTTGCTTACTCAATTATTGATAATTATATCTCTTTTTCTAGGTTTTATTTGGTTGTATTATTTGATTTACCTAGATTTAGAAGAGAAAAAAAGGGTTCAAGTTTTTCCTACTGTAACTATCGCAGTTCCTGCTCATAACGAAGAAGAAACTATTGCACACACTTTGGATTCAATATTTTCTTTGAATTACCCTAAAGATAAGTTAAAAGTGATTGTAATTAACGATGGTTCTAAAGATAATACAGGCAAGATTTTAAAAGAATACAAGAAAAAACACCAAAATTTAATAATTATTGATAAAAAAATCAATGAAGGAAAAGCGAAAGGATTGAACGATGCATTATCGATTACAGATACTGAATTTTTTGCATGTGTTGATGCTGATTCCACATTAGATAAAAACTCTTTAAGAAATAATGTAAAATATTTTTACAATGTCGATGGAACTTTGAAAAAAAACGTAGCTGCAGTTATTTCAGTAGTAAAGGTAAAAAATCCAGATCATTGGTTAGGTTATGCTCAAAAGATAGAGTATCAAATTATGTCTCTTTACAGAAAATTGTTTGCATATGCTAATTTTCTAAACGTTACTCCAGGGGTTTTAAGTGTTTACAAAACAGAAATCTTAAGAGATGTTAATGGTTTCGATGAAAAAAGTATTACTGAAGATTTCGAAGTTGCTATGAAAATCGTGAAGAATCATTATAAAATTGAAATGTCTACAGAAAGTATTGCATTTACAAACGTTCCGTTAACTTTTAAAAGTTGGTGGAAACAAAGAATTAGATGGTATCGTGGTTTTATTGAAACAACTGCAAAGCATAAAGATCTAATCTTTTCAAAAGAGCATGGTGCTTTTGGAATTTTTTATATTCCCGTTACTATTATTGCACCATTTGTGCTGTTTCTTTCGATTTCTTTGATTTTGTATAAAATGTATTTAGAATTTTCAAGATTTTTGTTTAAGTTGATCTTTGCACCAAAAACAATTGAATGGTTTCATTTTCAAACAATTGAAGAATACATTTTAGATACCAATTTTTATATTACAATTCCATTAGTTATTTTATTCTTTATCTTTGCATACACTCTAATAAGATCTTTCTTTTTCGCTGAAGAAAAATTTAATGTAAAAACATTTATAGGTATTTTGATTTATCTTTATGTATATCCTTATTTAACTTTTTTACAATGGATGCAAGCTTTGTATTTGTATATTAGAAAAAAAGAAAAGAAGTGGTAAAATGAAAGAAAAAATTAAGAAAATCGAAAAATTTAGAATATATTTTAGGTATTTATCTATAGCAATAATTTTCTTTCTTTTAGGTTTTTTTTCTGGATATAATTTTAATCCGTTAAACAGTGAAAAGATTGCCTTAATGTTAAAATCAACATCTTTAAACATGGATCTTTTAAATTTGCAATTAGCTTTTTACTATTCTTCATTGTTTGATTGTAATGTTTCACAAGAATTGATTAATCAGATAGAGAATCAAGTAACTACGATAGGTCAAACATTGCAAATGTTAGATGAAAAGAACGTAAAGAATGAACAGTATTATCTACTGAAAGAAAGATATCATTTCTATCAGCTTAGACTTTATTTGATGTATAAAAATTATATTGATGTTTGTAAAAAAGAGGTTCCAATTGTTTTATATTTCTGGGGAATCAATAATGAATCAATACAACAAGGAAAAATTTTAGATAAGTTAGTTGAACGTTATCCATCAATAAAGATTTTTGCTGTTCAAAAAGGATATTCCCAAACTTACAAATTTTTGGAAGATTATTATAAAATAAACATTACTCCAAGCATTGTTGTAAACTATAAAAAAGTTTATTATAATTTAACTTCCTATGAAGTTATTGAGAAATCTTTATTTGATAAATAAAATAAGTGTTGAAATTAACGTGAAAATATGAATTTCAAAATAATTTTTATAGATGCTTTGATAACTACAATTTTAGTATTTTTGTTAGGTTATTCTTTGAACGTTTATTTTGATAATCAGAGAATTTCTAAATTGCTTTACACATCTAACTTTGATTCAGTAAACCATGATGCTTTAGAATTAAATTTACTTTTCAAAAGCGCATTTTATGATAAAGAACAATTTTGTAAAACTTTTAAAGAGCAAATACAAGAATATAGAAAATCAATTTCAAGATATGGAAATACTTTAGAAGGTTATGGTTCTTTAGCTAAATTTTACAAAGATATTTACAAAATTTTTCAGAGAGATTATTATTTTTCTCAACTTAATGTTTATTATTTACTAAATAATCTGAATTCAATTTGCACTGAATATTATCAAATAAATACGATCTTTTTTATATATGAGCTTAATAATGAACGAGATGTTTTGCAAGGATATGCAATTGAGCAGTACATTAAAGATAAAGAAGAATATTTTTCTATTTCTCTTTCTACTGAATTTTCTAAAACATTAAATCTTTATAATGCCTCTTTACTAATATTTTCAACAAAAAACTTTACAAGAAATGAAACACCACTAATTGTAGGAAAAAGATTAGAAGATTTTTTTAACACTACTTTAACAAATGAAGAATATTATAAGAGATATAAGAAATAAGTAAAAAATTAATAACTCTTTTTTATGATTTCTCTTTCCCAAATGAAGTTAAAGAAGCTTCCAAAACCTTTTCCTACAAATTCAGTATTAACCCACATCGCTTGATTTTTTCCAATATAGAAAATACATTCTGTATCGTCTATTATTATAGCATTCAATTTTAGTTCATCACAATAGCATACATTATTGATTCCAAAAAATTTCTCTATAATGTTATCTCTTTCTCCAATTACAATCAATTTTAATTCGATATCTTTTTTAGTAGCTGAATATAAAGTCCCACCAGTGTAATCCATCAATTCATAGATTTGTTCTTTAGTTAATGCTATTTTTATGCTTTTGCTAGCATTTTTTATGGAATCTCTAATTTTTTCATAAATTGCAAGATCATGTAATGTTTCGTTTATTTTAGTGATTTCTGCAATTTCTTGATTAGAATTGTACAATTCTTTTAATTTTTCTAAAAATTGACTATCTTTCAAGCTTTCAACCATTTCTAATTTTTCCTGTAGTTCTTCATAGATATTTATTTTCATTCTTTCTATGATTTTGGAAGGATGTAATGCTTTGTACTTTAGAGGTCTTCCAGGAACAAGAACTATAAATCCTTTTTTTTCTAAACTTTCAAGAATATCGTATGTTCTTGATCTTGGAACTCCTGATAAAGCATAAATCTCAGCAGCACTTAAAACTTTTTTATTTAACAAAGTCAACCAAACTGCAGTTTCATAGGCATTTAAATCAAATTCATCACTTAACTTTCTTAGTAAATCTTTGCTTACTGGTAATTTTTCAGAATTTAATAACTTAGAATCATCAATTTCTTCTTCAATCTTTTCTTCTTTTTCTAAAAAATTATCATTAAAAGTATTTTTTTCTTCATCTAATATGTTCTTTTTTCTCATATTTTCACCTTTAAAATTATTTACTATTTTGTAGTAATAATAATTTGTTTATAAATTTTTTGTTATTTTTGTTACTTGTCAATAGAAACATTTTATTTTTTGTTTATTTTTGAATTAATTTTTTCATTTTTTATTAACAAAAAAATTATATATAAGAAAAATTTTTAATTTTAATCCAGGTGGAAAAAATGTCAAAAGAAAGTGCAAGGGATCAAATTGTTGCTTTTCCTGAACAATTTTACAAAGTTAAAGTTCCAAAAATAAAAGCAGAACTTTCTTCTGTTAAAGGAATTGTTATTGTAGGAATGGGAGGAAGTGCATTAAGTGGTGAGATTTTAAAAAATTATTTAGAGTACAAAAAAATAAAAATTCCTGTTCATATTATTAGAGAATACCATATTCCAGAATATGTCGATAAACATTACTTAATTTTTGTACAAAGTTATTCAGGAAGTACTGAAGAAACAATTTCTTGTTTAAGAGATTGTTATTCTAAGAAATTGAACACTATTGTTATCTCTTCAGGTGGATATATTAAAGAATTAGCAGACAAATATAATTTTCCTTTTGTAGAATTACCTAAAGGATATCAACCAAGATTAGCATTAGGTTATTTTTTGTTTGCTGAGTTATCTTTGTTAGAGGAATTATTAAGTTTGAATTTAGATGCAGAATTAGAATTGTTAAAAATGGTTAATTGGAAGAATCATGAAGAATATGGAAGACAGTTAGCTGAAAAAATAAATGCTACTCCTATAATTTATGCTAGTTATTCTTTATCTTCTGTTGCTATGATTTGGAAAGCATTGATCAATGAATGTTCTAAACAAGCATGTTTTTTTAATTTCTTTTCAGAATTAAATCATAATGAAATGGTAGGATTTACTTTAAGTAAAGATTATTATGTTATCATCTTACAGGATGTCGAAGATCATTATAGAATCAAGAAAAGAATGGAATTGTTTCAAGATATAATGAAAAAGATGGAAATAAAAACAGTCATCATCTCTTTTAAAGGATCTTCTTATTTAAGCAGGGTTTTAAGTTTAATTCATATAGGAATGTGGGTATCATATTATTTAGCAATAAAAAATGAAGTTGACCCTGAGAAAGTAGAAATTATTGAGGATTTTAAAAGAAAATTAGGAAAATTCATTTAATTTTTCTATTTTTGGAAAAATATTTAAATATTATTAACTTAAAAAATGTAAAATGAAACGAATTAATAGAATTTTTGCAGTATTTTTGTTATTTTTGTTTGGAATAAATCTAGTTTATTCTTTAAATCAAACAACACTCACAATTATTCCTATTAAAGATAAAATTTACGATAATGAAACTGCAGAATTTAAAATAATAATAAATGAAAATGGTTATTATAGCTTCGATGTTCCTCTTTTTAGTTATAATTGGTTCTATTATACAGATCCTTCTTCAATCTATTTTTATCCACATCAATTTAAAAAGGGAGATGAATTTTATATTTATTTAAAACCGATGAAAGTAGAACCTAAAATCTATGTTTTTAGTTTAATTGTAAAAGATGAAGCTGCTGCTGAACAGAATAAAACTGTAGAAGAGATGTTTCCTTTAAGAATTTATATAATCCCTAAACCTGTTAAAGAGGAAGTAGAGGAATATCCTTTGATGGTGAACGTTCAAACATCAATGGAAAAAAACAAATTTTATCCAGGACAAACTGTGGTTTTTGATTTTTACATTGAAAACAAAAATCCAAGATACGTTGGAAAAGTAGAGCTTAAAGTTGATAATGAATTTTATTCAATCCAAAAAACATATGATCTTAAACCAAAAACAAAAGATGCACCAGTTTCAAATTATAAGATTTATGAAGTTTTTTCATTCAATTTGCCTGAGAAACAAATACCTAAAAATAGTACTTTGGTTATTACTGTAAAATATGGTCAAGAATCGTATGTTAAAAAATATAATTTTGAAATTTTGCCAGTTGAAAGTTTTAGAGATGAATATTATGTTAATGAATCTATAGTTTGGAAACATTTCTTATTAGAAAGGAATTATACTATAAAGCTAATCAATGAAGGTAATGTTCCTGTTAAGTTTTACAAAAGTGTTGGTTTTGGAAAACCTTCTAAATACATCAATTCAACAACTTTGGTAAATACAACTCATTTTATAATTGATGAAGAAGTTCCACCCTATTCAGAAAAAGTTCATTTTGTTCATATTTCTTACAAAGAGTATTATAAGAAATTGATTTATACTGCAGCAATTTCAATAGGCGTTATTTTATTGTTAATAATATTAATTCTTTTATTTAGAGCTCCATTTACTTTTACAAAATCTGTGGTAAAATCTTATCTCAAAGAAGGTTATTTATACATAACGTTTGAATTATCATTTAAAAATAGGTCTTCAAAATCTTTTGATAATGTAGTTATTAAAGAGAAATTGCCTTTAAATTGTGAATACGTTCATAAACCAGGAGCTTTAGAGCCAGAAATTTTAAGAACTCAAAATCATTTAGTATTAAAATGGAATTTGGGAAACATAGATCCCAAGGATGAAAGAATAATTTCTTATACTTTGAAATTTAAATTGCAAATTTTTGGAAAAACCATATTTAATGCAGCAGAGTTATTTTATACTAGAAAAAACAAAACTTTTAAGATAATAAGCAATGAGTTGTTAGTTGATTTATAATTTTTGATTTTTTTATTTTAAAATGTTTTCGGAAATAAATGAAATTTTTTCAGAAATCAGGAAATTGAACGTATCAGAAGATGAAAAATCCAAATTAATTTATCTTCTGATTAAAACATATTCTTCGGAAGATAATTATATTGTTTTTGTTAATTCTTATCTAGAATTTTTAGAAATGTTAGAAAGTTTAAATGTTAAAATTTCTCAAAAATTGTATGATTTTTTAGAAAGAGAAGCTAGGAGAATGAAGAACCTTTTGGAAAAATTAAACGGTTAATCTTTCTTAAGCTTTAAAATTGCTTCTGCTAGATCTCCGTTAGTTTCTTTTAATGCTTTTATTGCTTCCTCTCTTGAAACGTTGCATTGCTCGATGATCATTTGAATATCTTCTTCAGAATAATTTATTTCTTCTTCGATTCCTGAAATTTGAAAAATAGATTGTCCTTGAATGTTTATTTTAGAAACAGAAGGATTTTTTATTTTTAATTGTTTTCCATCTTTTTTTACAATTATAACTTCTTCTGCTTCAATTTCACTCATATTCATTCCCATTCTCTGCATTGCTTTCATCAATTCCCTTTGATTGAACATGTTTTCACTCTTTTTTTATTTCTTAAAGGTTAGATGGAGGATCAATTCAAGAATAACTATAATTGCAATTAAGATCATTACTGCTTTTGGGCTTAATTCAAATTTGCTTTTATATTCATCACTGTATCTAACTAAACCTCCTCCACTAGGTAAGTAAAATTTAGGTTTTTTTGCCATGATAGTTGATGTGAAATAATTAAGTTTTATAAAATTTTACTCAATATATGAATTTTTTTGAATAGAGAATAACAAAAAATTTATATATTAAAAAAGAGAAGAAATTAAAGAAGGTGAAATTTCATGGTAAAGAAACAAATAATTGTTTTATTGTTGATTTTCTTATCTATTTTTGTTTCATGCGAGCAGCAGCAAGAACAATCATCATCCTCAAGACCTGTGGATTTCTTTGTTAGTGTTTCTCCACAGAATGTTGAAAAAGGAGAAACTTTTTCAGTTTATGGATATGTAAAAAATAACGGCGATAGCGATATGAGTAACTTGAATTTAGAGATTGTTGGTTTAGATAAGAATTATTTTTCTGGAACAACAAATAGAGCAGTAGGTAAGGTGAGTAAAAATGAAAAAGCAGGTGTTATATCTAGTGATTTCAATATTGATAATTTAAAATATAGTTCTGAGATTTATTCTTCAAATAAGTTTGATTTTTATTTGAAAGCTTCGTATGATTATTCTACATCTGTAAAATCTTTGATTTGTGTTTCTTTAGATAATCCTTCTTGTAAGGGAAATTTTAAAGAAAATTTAGTTTCTAAAGGATTTATTGCAGTTTATCCAAGGACTACGGTTCAAGAAACAAAAGACAAATATGTTTTGTATATAACTTATGATTTTAGTGTAGATCATGGAGTAAAAATTGAAAAAGTAAAAATTGATGATTTTAAAATTGATATAGGATCAATTACTAATAAAAATTTCTTAGTAATTGGAAGGACTGTAGAGGATTTAGGTAAATCAGGACCATCTACTAATAAGGAAGTTATTTTATCAAATGATAAAATGGTTATTCAATGGGTAATGGAAATACCTAAAAATGGGTTAGGTTTTGCTGATTTTGATATTCCTATTTATATTAATCTATCATATAATGTAATCGAGTACTTTCCATTGAGCGTAGTTGTTAATCCTTCAAGATAATTTTTAAGGTGATATAATGAAAAAGATAAACTTTTTGTTGTATTTGTTTTTTTTATTTATGATTTTTTTTGTAGGTTGTGATCAACAAACTCAGGAAGCTTCAAATCAAATTCCTGTAATTATTGAAATTGGTCAATTTAGTGATCCAGTTTATGCAGATACTAAATTAACGATTCCATTCTTTATTAAAAATTCTGGTCCTTTTGCATTGAAAAATTTACAAATTTATTTGTTAAGTTCTGGTTTTGTAAAATCCAAAACCGCATCTTTAAATTCCTTAGATCCAAATCAAGAAACTATTTTATTCATGCCGGACATTGAATTTGTCAAAAATTTCTTGAATGAGGTTTCTAATTCTAAATCTTTAGAGTTTGAATATGCATATGAATATCAAGGAAATAGTATGCTTTCGTTTTGTGTAGCAAATCCAAAATCAGAATATGATCCTAATTTAAAAACATTATGTAATGTACGAGATTCTCCTAAGATTACAAATACTCCTTCACATATAGTTGTTTCAGATGCAAAAGTTGAAATTCAAACAAAAAATTCTATGATGTTCGAATTTAAAATTAAGAAAGTTACAAATGAAAAGTTATACGTTGAAGAAGTTAATAAATTAAACGAATACTTGAAAGATCGGGTTAAAGGTGCTAAAGAAAGTTTGAGATTAAGTATTTCTTCACAACATTTTGATCCTTCTAATTCAAAATGTTATTTTAATGATGTGTATGGTTCTGAAATAACAAGGAAAATGTCTGATCCATTTACACTTTATTTTGAAGGAGATACTATAAATGTGAAATGTTACATTATTCTCAAAAATGATGCGCAAAATCAATTAGATAAGGAGCCTTATTCATTTCAAGCTTTAATAGCTATGAATTATGATTATACTGTAGCAGGTAAACTTTCAAAAGGAGTAACTATAATAAACCCAAGATAATTTTTTGATTTTCATAAACTTTTTAAATTCTCTTTTTATTCTTTCAATTTAGAGGAATTTTAAAGTTTAAAGGAGGTAAAATAATATGGCAGATCCTGTAGAATACGATCGTGCACCAACTATGTTTAGTCCGGATGGAAGATTGTTACAAGTAGAATACGCTAAGAAAACAGTTAAGCAAGGAAGTTCTACTATTGGTTTAGTCGTAAAGGATGGAGCAATAATCATTGCAGATAAAAGGATTTTAGATCCTTTAATAATAAAAGAATACGTTGAAAAAATATATGAAATTGATGATCATATTATTGCTTCTGCTGCAGGAATTATAAGCGATGCTAGAATTTTGATGGATTATGCTAGAATAAAAGCAATGCAACATCGATTAACCTTTGGTAATTACATTGATATTCTGGAATTAGTTAAAGAAGTTTCAGATATACAACAAATTTACACTCAAGTTGGAGGTCATAGACCTTTTGGAGTTTCATTGATTATTGCAGGATATGATTTTCAACCTATGGTTTATGCAACAGATCCAGTAGGCATTTATTTTCCATATTATGCAGTTGCAATTGGTTCTGGAGAAGAGAAAATGATGGAATTTTTGCATAAAAATTATAAGCAAAATCTATCTATTGAAGAAGGAATTAAATTAGGTTTAGATTGTTTGAAAGAGGCAGTAGAAACTTTAGTACCTGATAGAATTTCCATAAAATATGTTACAAAAGAGAAAAAGATAATTAGTATATCTCCAGAAGATATTAAAAAGTTCATTAAATAATCTTTTTCTTTATTTATAAAGCTTTTATAATAACATTTTTATATTTTCTATTTTATTCTTAATTTGGTGAAACTATGACAATACACTTTGCTAAAGAGGACAAAGCAAAGTTTCACATTGCAAGGTTGAAAAAGAATGGCCAAAATTTTGAAATTCATATAGATCCTGATAAAGCAATGGATTTCAAACAAGGTAAACAAGTTCCTATTGCAGATATCTTGCTTTCTTATGATATTTTTAAAGATGTGAAAAAAGGAGAGCGTGCAGCAAACCTTAAACAAATCTTTGGTACTGAAGATGTCGAAAAAATTGCAGCAATAATCTTGAAAGAAGGCGAGGTAGAGCTAACTGCAGAATATTTAAGAAAATTCACAGAAAAAATGAGAAAAGAATTGATTAACATGATCCACGAAAATGTTATTGATGCTAAAACAAAATTACCTATTCCTGTAGATGTTATAGAAAGAGCACTTCAAGAAGCAAAAGTCAATGTTAACATTAATCGTAGTTTAAAAGATAATTTTGATGAAGCAATAAATAAGCTAAGACCAATTTTGCCAATAAAGATAGAAACTAAAAAGTTGTTGTTTAAAATTTATCCTCCACACAGCATGAAAGCGATTGGATTAATAAAAAGATATGCAAAAATAATTTCAGAAAATTGGAATGAAAATAGTGTGCTTACTGTAGAAGTAGAGGTTACAGCAGGAAAGTATGCAGATTTGATAAGTGAGCTTTCTAAGCTAACTCAAGGAAATTTGGATGTTAAGGATTTAACAGAATGAATTTTTTCCTTAATCTTTTAGCAAAATTTTTAAATAATTATAATCAAAATACTTTTAAATATATTCTTTTTTCATTGAAAGATTAGTTTATTGTAATTTTTGAGTGATTTTGTTTAATGCTTATTATGTTTATTTGATTAAGAGGTGAAAAATTATGGGACTTTTGGTTGAACAAAAACAAGTTGTTGTTCCAGGAACTGAACTTGCAGAAGGACTTGATTTTGTTCCTTCTTCTGGAACTTATAGATTAGGAGAAAAGATTTACGCATCTAAATTAGGATTGGTAAATATAAATAAAAATGTTATAAAAATTGTACCTTTGTCAGGAAAATATTTTCCTAAGGAAGGAGATGTAGTAATTGGAAGAATAATTGATATAAATCAAAGAGGATGGGTTGTTGATATAAATTGTCCTTATGATGCGATGATGACTTTAAGAGATGTTACAAATGATTACGTTTCTAGAGAAGATGATTTAACAAAATATTTGAAAATAGATGATTGGGTTTTAGCTAAAATTACTAGAGTGACCTCAACTTTGTTAGTTGATTTAACTATGAAAGATAAAGAAAACGATTTGAGAAAGTTAAGTGATGGTAGAATTATTGAATTTAATCCTCACAAGATTCCTAGAATAATTGGAAAACAAGGAAGCATGATTAATACAATAAAGAAGCATCTTAAGCTGAAATTTTATGTAGGTTTGAATGGGTTAATTTGGTTTAATGGTGAAGTAAAAGAAGAACTTTTGTTTATGAAAGTTGTTGAAATGGTTGATAAATATAGTCATTTAAGTGGTTTAACTGAAAGAGTAGATGAATTTTTAACAAAGGCAAAAGAATGGGATGTAAAAGAAATTATTAATTATGATGTATAAAAAATGAGGTGGTAATGATGTATGATAAACGATTTGATGGAAGAGATTGGGATGAACTAAGACCAATTGAGGCTAAAGTTAATGTTATAAAAAATGCGGATGGTTCTGCTTTTTTTAGAATGGGTAAAACTGCTGGTTTTGCTGCAGTTTACGGTCCTAGAAAGTTGATTCCTAAATTCATGCAAGATTCTGAAAAGGGAATTTTAAGAGTTACTTATTGGATGATGCCTTTTTCAGGAATGGGTGGAAGAGTTAAACCAATTCCTAACAGAAGAGCGCAAGAACTTTCTAAAGTGATTGAGAATGCATTAAGCAAAGTAGTGATGCTTGAAGAATTTCCAAATTCAGTAGTAGATGTTTTTATTGCTTTAACTGAAACTGATGCAGGTAGTAGATGTGTGGCTTTAAATGCAGCTAGTTTAGCATTAGCAAGTGCAGGAATTGCTATGAAAGATTTAGTTTGTGCAGTTGCTTTAGGAAGAGTTGATGATAAATTGGTTACTGATTTAAATTATGAAGAGGAAGCGTTTGATGGATTAGTTGCTGATGTTCCTTTTGGAGTTGTTCCATCAACAAAGGAAATTGTTTTGCTTCAAGCAGATGGATATATAACTAAAGATATGTTTTTAACGTTGCTTGATGAGAAATTAGATAAAGCAATAAATCAAATATATGAAATTCAAAAGAAAACGTTGATTGATTATTATAAAGAGGTGGAAGAGTGAAAGCAGATAAGAATTTTGAAAAATATTATGCTGCAGGTTTAAAATTAAATGGTATTCCTTTGTTAGAATATGGAAATATGGAAATAGTTCCTAACATATCTTCAACTTCTGAAGGTTCAGTAAAAGTAACAATAGGAAACAATGTAGTTTTAGCAGGAGTAAAAATGGAAGTAGGAGCACCATTTGAAGATACTCCTGATGAAGGAAATTTAATAGTAGATGCTAATTTAGTTCCTTTAGCTTCTAAAAATTTTGAATTTGGGCCTCCTAGTATTGATGCAGTAGAACTTGCTAGGGTTACTGATCGAGCAATAAGAGAATCACATTGTATTGAAACTAGTGATTTATTAATAACTTCAGGTGAAAAAGTTTGGACAATAATCATAGATATTGTTCCTTTAAATGCAGATGGAGATTTATTTGATATTTCATCAATTGCAGCAGTTTCAGCATTACTAAATGCAAAATTCCCAAAATATGAAGAGAATAAAGTTCAATATGGAGAATTCAGCGATAAAAAGATTGAACTTAAGAATCTTCCAATAACTACTACGGTTTATAAAGCAGGAAAATATTTGTTAGTTGCTCCATCTAAGTATGATCTCGAATTTGTTGAAGCAAGATTAAGTATTACAACTATTGATGATGAAACCATAGTGGCATTGCAAAAAGGAGGAGTTGGTTCTTTTACAAAGGACGAAGTTAAACAAGCAATAGAGATTGCATTTTCAAAAGGAAAAGAAATTAGAAAAATACTTAAAGAGGTATTTAATCTCAAAAAATAATTAAGGGTGAAAACTATGAATCGAACAGTTAAAGAAGATTTTTTCAAAAAACACACAAGTTTTGAGAGGGCAAGAATTATTGCTGCTAGAGCTTTACAATTGGAATTGAATGCTCCCTTTATCATAGATTTCGATAAAGAAACTTTAGAAAAAGTAAATTATGATCCTGTAAGGTTAGCAAGAATTGAATATGAAAAAGGAGTAATTCCTTTGGAAGTTAGAAGATTAAAGGATTGGACCAAAGGAAAAATTTCAAAGAAGAAATAAAAATTAAATTTCATAAATATTTATAAATTGAACTAATTTCCTTGAGGTAGGTGAAAATTATGGAAGGTACCATTTTAAACTTTAGGAGAAGTAGACATGTTCAACATAATAATCAAATGATAGTTAAATTCAACAACGTTAATACAAGAGAAGAAGCTAAAAAATTGGTTGGTAAAAAAGTTACATTTAAAACAGAAACAGGTAAAGAAATTCATGGAATAATTACATCACCACATGGAAATTCAGGAGCAGTAAGAGTTTTATTTGAAAAAGGAATGCCAGGACAAGCAATTACTGAAAAAGTTAATGTTCAATAGATGATCCGATGAAATGAGGTGAAACGAATGGAAATTACACAAGAATTAGGAAATGAAATGCTCTCTTTGGTAGAGAGTATAAAAAAGACTGGTAAGATTAAGAAAGGTGTTAATGAAGTTACAAAAGCAATTGAAAGAGGACAAGCTAAATTAGTAATTTATGCAACAGATGTAAATCCTCAAGAAATTGTGATGCATTTAGAACCATTGAGCAAAGAAAAAGGGATTCCTTGCGTTAAGTATGCTACTAAAGCTGAATTAGGTGCAGTTGTAGGTTTAAATGTTGGAACTTCTGCAATTGCAGTTGTTGATGAAGGGCAGGAGAAGCAAAAATTAAAAGCTTTTATAGATAAATTGAAAAATATTCAATAAGGTGTAGATAAAATGGGAGCTCCTAAAAAGAAAGTACAGGATGTTAAAATTGAAACTAAAACAGAAGATAAGAATATAGTAGTTACAGCAGTTCCAGCTAAAGTTGAAGAAATTATAGGTAGAACAGGGATGAGAGGAGAAGTAACTCAAGTAAGAGTAAGAATTTTAGAAGGAAAAGATGAAAATAAAGTAATGAGAAGAAATGTCAAAGGACCAGTAAGAGTAGGAGATATATTGATGCTTAGAAATACAGAAATTGAAGCATTACCATTAAAGAAATGAGGTGAGTAAATGAAATGTAGTTTTTGTGGAGAAGAAATTAAAAGAGGAACTGGAATTATGTACGTTTTGAATGATGGGAAAATCTTATATTTTTGTTCTTCTAAATGTAAGAAGAATCAATTAGCATTGCATAGAGATCCAAGAAAATACAAGTGGACTAAGAATTATACCACCTTATCAAGAAAGTAAAAATATTTTTTATTTTTGTTGCTTTTTAGTTATTTTGAAGTTGCAGATATTCTGTTAAATCTAAACTTTTTTATTTTTCTTATTTATTAAAATTTCTGTGAAATTATGTATAATTTTTCAAGAAATCCAGAGAATATTTTTGAAGATTTTGCGTATAGAATTTTTTTAGACAATTATAATTATTTGAATTCTGGAAACTATGATTTGAAGAATTTTTTAGAATTAATTTCAGAAAAACCTAGCAATTTTAAAGAAAAAATTGATTTAGTGATGAACTATATTTCTGTTTTTTCTTCTGCTCTTATGCAAAGTGAATTAGATGATGATGAAAAAGATGCTCTTCAAAAATCGTATGATTCTTTGTTATATGATATTAAATCATTATCGAAAATAGAAAGATCTTATCAGCATATGAACAAATCTTTAGATGCAATTGTGAAAATGTTTGATGAAGCTTTAAATGATGTTAATCAAAAATTATACTTTTTTGTCGATTTTTCGTTAAAACATTTCTCCTATTTTTCTGATTTAGAATGTTTTTTAAAAACAAGAAAAGATGAAATTATGAAGCTTTTTGAAGATACTTTAAAGAGAAAAAATAAGAAAATTTTAGGAAGTTTGTCATCATCGATAAGAGAACTAAATTTTTTGAAAGAAAATTTACTTAAAAAGTATAATTTAGAAAAATTTTGGTTCGAGGAAGAGATTTTGAAAAAGTATAGTTTGTCATTGGAATATATTTTATCAAAAATTGAAAAAATAAAAATTCCTGCCAACAAAGTAAAGAAACTGACTGAAAAATTTGGTTTAGAAGGAAAAAAGATCTATGAAAATATTGTTTTAGAAATTCATAATAATTTTAACGAAGTTTTTGAAAATTACAAATTTTGGTTAGAATATTATAATAAGAACAAGCTTTAACTAATATTAAACATATGAATCTTTAAATCGAAAAATTTATAAATTATTGGTTTATTCACTAAATAGTGATAATATTAATAAAGGTGAAAAAATGAAAAAAATGAGTTTAGGAAAAAAATTGGCTACAGGATTTTTAACTTTAGGTGCAATGGCATCTTTAGGTTTTGGAAATTCAATTTCTGCTTATGAAGCAAAAAAAATTGATGAAGCGATTCAAAGAGATGTAGTTGAGTATGTTCAGCAAGGAGATAAAAAGCCAGATAATATTGATGATTATTTTTCACAACTTGAAATAAGTTTTAAAACATTAGAGGAAGCTTCAAGTGTTTTGAATCCTAAATTAAAAGAAATTCAGGAAAAAACAAAATATGATTTTTCTAAATCAATAAAGCAAATTCAAGCGGTTGCGAATTTAGAAACAAATATTATACCTAAATACAAGAAAGTAGCAAGTTCTTTAGTAGTTACATTTAACAACCTCGAAAAGCAAGTTGATTCATATTTAAATAGTATGAATTTTGATAATAAAGATTCAGTTCAAACTTTAGCTCAATTAGAGAATGTCCAAAAATATGATTTTAGCGAGATAAACAAAAGTATTGAAAATTTTGATTCTTTGCATAAAGAATATGTAAAATTGAATCTTGATGCGATAGAATCTTTAAGAATTTTGCCTGCTGCAAAAACTATTGATGATTTGGTTTATTTTGATGGAACTTTTTTGGTTTTGAAGAGAAAAGATAAAACAGAGGAAATATTAAAGAAGATAGATCAAAAAATAAACTATATTGATAGGAAAATCGAAGAAAATTTAGAAAAATATAACAAGTTAGTAAAATCTAAAGAAGAATTGAATAAAGTAAAAAATGAGGTTAATTCTACAGTTCAAAAAGAAGGAACATCAGTAATTGAAAATATTGATAAATCAATCAATCAATTGGAAGAATTAATAAAAAATTATTCATCAGTTAAATCAAATCTAGAAAAATTGAAATCTCAAATAAATAAAGAAGTTGTAGAAAAAATAAATAATTTTGAAGAAAAATTAAGCAAAATGTATGAAAGTGCAAAAAGAGTTGAAGATAAGATAGATGTTCAAAAAAGAATGATTTATGAAGCAAGTAAATTAGGAAACGGTTTAATTCTTTATGTTGGAAAGATGAATCAAGATTATCCTTTATTGTATGTTGTTGAAGATTCCAATAAACTAGGTTTTAAATTGAATTATTTGTTAAGTAATGAAGATTTAGCCATTCTATTAGGTGTGAAAGGAGAGACAATTGATACAATAAATAAACTTTATCAAACTGATAGAAAAACAGTTCAAGGAGAATTGAAAGGAACAACTCAGGGAATTGGATTCGATGTAGAAGTTTTGAAAAATTTATTAGGAGATGAGTTAGCAATTATTGGTTATTTAGGAATTGAAAATTATCAAGGACAATATTCTGGTAGAGTAGCAGATCTTTATTTAGCAGGAGATTTAGGAATAAGTAAATTCACATTAGGTGGAGGAGTAAATTATCAAAAAGTTGGTGCAGGATTGCAATATGAAAAAATAGTTTCAAAAATTGCAGATTCCTCAAATGAACAGCAACAACTTTACATTCCTTTAAAACTTTATCTCAATAAAGATTTTGCGTTGCTTGTTTCACCTTACTTTGGACAAGCATTAAGAAATGGAGAAATCACAAATGTGCAAGGATTAGATCTTAAATTAAAAGGAAATGCAACTTCAGAATTAGAAATGTTAGTAGGATACAATTGGAGAAAGGAAAAAGATAGTTTGAATGATTCTAATGCATATAAGTTTACATTAGAAGGAATTTGGAAAAATTTTTACTTAGGAGGAAATGTAGAGATAAATGATAAAGGAACTGCAGGTTATCAAATTTATGGTGGATGGAATTTTAAATTTTAATTAATTTTTAATTTTAAGCCGAGGTGAAAATATGAATTTTTACAAAAAATTTGCAACCGGTTTGTTGAGTTTAGGTGCTCTTGCAAGTTTAGGATTTGCGAATATTGATGATGTAAATTTAGCTAAGAAAGTGGATGATGCAATAAAAAGAGACGTATTAGAGTATCATTATCAAAAAGACTATTCACCAGATAAGATAGGATATCATTTTAAAAAATTAGGAGTGAATTTTGATAACATTGCGTTAGGATATAAAACTCTTTCAAGTATTTTATCTTCGAGTAATTATGATTTTAAGGAAGCACTTCAACAATTAAAAGATGTTGAAGAACTTCAATCTTTTTTAGATAACTTTTATAATAGTATTGTAGAAGCAGCAATAAATGATTTAAATAATTATAATAATCTTACGGAAGATGTAAGGAACTCTTATTCTTTTTTAGAAAAATTAAAGCTTCCAACAGAAAATAGTTTGAAAGAGATCGAAGATTATTTAGTATCTTTAAGAGGAAAAATAAAAGATATTTCAAATATAAGTTCTGATTTAGAACATATAGTTAAGAAAAGACTTCCTCAACAGAAGGAATTAGTTGAAAAATATGAGAAAAAATATTTTGAATCATCTGTTTTATTTAATTCAAAAATGGAAGTATATTATCAATATTTAACAAATACTTATTCAAAATTAAATTCCCAATTTTCAAAGGTCAAAGAGTTATATCAAATAAATTCATCATACTATAATTTCTTCTTAGAAAGTTTAAAAATAGCGAAAAATTCAGTAGAAATGCAAAAAATTTTAGGTAATACTTTTTTAGCAAATCAATATCAAGATATGGTTAATAAATATGAGCTAATTATAAACTTTTTAGAAGAATTCAATAAAATTTACGAATCCGAAATCATAAAAAACAGTGATTTTTTAAAAAATATTCCTGATTTCTCTTCAGTTTCAAATAAATACAAAAATCAAAAACAAAAATTAGAAAAAACCTTAACTCTAGATGAATTTTATCAAGATAAGGAATATTTGAAAGAATTAGAAAAGATAGCAAAAAGAACGTTTTTTGTAGATAATATTTTTTATGATGATTTTAGTATAGCAGTTTTCTATAAAAATCTACTTCCAACTTTTTTATTAAAATACGATCCTTTTGGTTTTGCAGGAATATCAGTTAAGAAAAGAATCTTTCAAACAGAAATACAAGCAGTTGACTCTCTTTATGATATTGTAGATACATATAAATGTAATATATTTATTGAATTAGGAAAAACTACAACACAAAATTTTAAAATATATAACAAATATGGAAAAGAATATTTAACTCTAGAACCTAATTATAGTTTCTCTAATCTTATGAATTACCTCAACTATTTTAGCATAGGTGGCAATGTTACAAGATTAAATGATAAGATTCGTTTATTTCTAAATTTTGGAATTTATAATTGGTCTTTTAAAGAAAATACAAATATCATCTTACCATATTTTTTTGCGGAGTTTCAAATTTCATTTAATGATAATTTTTCCTTTCAAAATAGCAGTTATTTAGAAAGAAGACGCTTTGAACAACCTATTTTATTTAATGAAAAATATATGTGGAATGAGAGTGTATTGAAATATGTTAATGAAGATAAGTCATTATTTGGAGGCGTATATCTAAAAGTGTATAGTCTTGCAAACAATTCAAATAACCCAATGTTAACAAATCTTCCTTTTAGTTATGGAACTTACTCTAATGTATCCGGTGGAATAATTTTGGGAGGAGAATATTTTTTAGGAGAAGATAGGATTGGAGCAAGAATGTCTTCTAATGTAGTAACTGATCCTGAAATAAACCTCTCTTACTATGATTCAAATTTAAATTTATATTATGTAGGAAATTCATTTTATTTGAACTCTTTGTTTGATATTCCACGCCTATCGATTAAATCTATATCGCTTGGTTTCAAATATTGATTTTAAAATAACTATAATTATAATAAAAAATTAAATAGGGGATTATAATGAAAAAATTGAAAATAATTTTTTTGTTGTTTTTTTTGTTAGTTTGTAATGTTGTTTTTGCTAATACTCAATATGCTAAAATTACTCCTGAAAATCCTAAAGATACTGAAGATCTTTTATGTGATGTAGTAAACACTAATGCACAATTCATTTACAAGTGGTATGTTAATGGAAATTTTGTTAAAAAAGAAACTAAAGAGTTTTCTACTTTATCAAATTCATCTTTTAAAGTTTATGATACTGTTGTTTGTAGAGCATATGTTAATTATTGCGTCTTTGGAGTTTGTCAAGAAGTGTTAGTCTCTGAAGATAAAGTTGTTATTTCTTTGTCTAAAGTAGAGTTAAAAATGTATCCTGAAAAACTAAATAAAAATGAAGATGTTCTTTGCATTGTAGAGCCAAATCCTAAAAATTATGAATACGAATACAGATTTTATATTAACAACGAAAACAATTTCGTTAAAAAAGAGTTTTCAAAAGATGGTGCTAAATTAGCTAAAGAAAATTTCAAAGAAGGAGATTTAATAATTTGTAAAGCTTATTTATTCAATAATTTAATAGGTAGTATTGAAAAGTATGTGGGATTGGGTAATAAAAAAGTAATCATAGAGCCTAAAAATCCACTAACAAAAGATAATTATTTCAAATGTTATGTTGATCCTAATGTTGATAATTTAGATTATAATTATAAATGGAAAATTTATGATGATAAAGCAAATTTAGTTTATGAAAAATCAGATTTTGGTAAATCTGCTGAGTTGAATTATGATTTCAAAGGAAAAAGGAAATATGTTGTTGAATGTTCTGCTACTCATTCTTCAGGTTTTTCAGGAAGTACAAGAGTTGAAATTGCAAACACACCTCCTGAAATTTTATCTATGAATGTTCCAGAAAGTGCATATGTTGATGAAAAAGTAAAATTTTCAGCTAATGCTAAAGATTTTGATGAAAATCCTTTAACTTATACTTGGAGAATAAATGATAGAGTTGATTTAGTTGGAAAAGAAGTTGAATACACATTTAATAATCCTGGAAAGTACAAAGTTTTACTTTTAGTTTCCGATGGTTTTGATGTAATTAAGGCAGAAAAGAGTATAGAGATAAAAGATTTAGGAGATTTAAATGTAGAAGTTAAGGTATTGAATGATAGGATAGTAGTGAATGAGGAGCAATTGATATGG
>JAWBMQ010000006.1:16843-40852 GCA_038828875.1 Candidatus Woesearchaeota archaeon | reverse complement strand
TTATGTATGGAAAATAGATAATGAAGAAGTAGGAAGAGGTAAAGAGATAACTTACAGATTTAGAGAAGCTAAAACATACAAAGTAATTCTTGAAGTTTCCGATGGTTTTGATGTAATTAAGGCAGAAAGAAATGTTGAGGTAGTTAAATTTTTAGGGCCTTATTATGTTAATGTTTCATTGCTTAATAATAAAATTGTGAAAGGTTCAGAGCAAATTATTTCAGTTATAGTTTATGATAGTAATGGCTACATTGAAAATGCAAAAGTTAAGATTCAAGGTCATTACAACGCAGAAAAATTAACAAATTCAGAAGGTGCAGCAGTTTTCATTATTACTGAAACTGAAATAGGTAAAAAAGAATTAAATTATACTGTAGAAGTAGAAGGAAGAAACAGTACAAAAGGAATTATAACGTATGAAGTTATTCCTAAAAGATATGAAATTGTTGATTTAGTTTTGTTAGATTCAAATTTCACTCAAAGAGCAAGTTTTTATAGAGGAGAAAGATTTTATGTAAAGTTTAAAGTATATGACGAAATAAAAAATGAATTTGTTAAAGATGTTTCAGTATTTTCTAAACTTATAGATTTAACTAGTGGAAAAAGTGTAGATTTAGCATATCAAAGTTTAGATAACTATACCTTTACTTTTTCAGGAGTAATTCCTAAGTTAAAAGAATTCGCAGGAGTAGCAAGAACTTATGTTTTTGCAATAAACGTTCAAAACGAAGGTGGTCAAAAATATATACAATTAACAATTTTAAATAATCCTCCAACAATTAAATGTGATAAAGATAATTTAAGTTTAAAATTGAATGAAATAACTAAAGTAGAATGTATTGCAGCTGATGATGTTGATAAATTATCATTAGAAATTATTTCAAACTTGTTAAAGGCTGATTATTCATTAAATTATCAATCAGTTGATAATCAAAGATTTACAATTGTGTTTAATGCTGTTGCATCAGGAGAAGAAGTAATTTCCATAAAAGTGAAAGATTCAGAGAATTCATTTGCAGAAATAAAATTAAATGTAGTAGTTAAAGCAGAAACACAAACTGAAAATCAAACAAATCAAGTATTATTTAATAGATTTGATTTAGCAAAAGAAGTAGAAGTTAAGAAAATTTCAGTAACTAAAGTAGGAAAATTCCAAGTAATTGAATTAGAAGTAAGAAATAAGAATTTAGAGCCTTTAAGAAATGTTAGAATCTCTGCAATTTCAAGAAACAACGAAAAGTATCCTTTAGAAATGATAAGCATTCCTGAAAATTCAGTAAAGAGAGTAAGAATATTCATACCAGAGAAATATGCAACAGGATACTTGTTCATGAAAAATGATTATTTTGAAAGGGTAGTTTTGTTAAATTAATTTTGTTTTTATTTTTTAATAGTTAAAAAAATAGAAAAATTTATATATAACCTTGTTGTTCATATGTTACTACTGTTTAAGAGATTATGATTAAATTGAGGTGAGAAAATATGAAAAAATTAACAACATTGGTTTTAAGTTTGGTAATGGGGTTATTTTTAGTAAGTGCATTTGCAATAGGAATTAGAGTAGATAAAGTAGAAATAAATGGTTATAGCAGTCTTGGCACAGCAAATCCATTATATATCGAAAGAAGTGATGTATTGGATATTGATTTGTGGTTTACTTCTCCTCAAGATTATAGCAACGTGCAAATTTATGCTTTTATCAATGGTTATGAATTCGGTGAAATTCGAGATTATACCCCTGTTTTTGATGTTAAAAAAGGATTAATGTATCACAAAACTTTAAGATTAGAATTGCCAAAAATCTTGGAAGTAGGACATTATAAGATGAGAATAATTTTTGCAGATAGAAGCGGAACTATTACAGATAGCACCTATGAATTAGATTTATATGTTTCAGCAGCAAGAAATTTGTTAGAAGTAAGAAATTTGATGATAATGCCTGGAAAAGTTGTTAAGCAAGGCGATTCAATTTTAGTTGCAGCAAGAGTAGAAAATATGGGAGAAAAGGATGAAAGAGATGTTAAAGTTACTGTTGAAATTCCAAAATTAGGAGTTTATCAAGTAGATTACATTGATTTGATAAAATCTGGAGAAATCTTAAGTAGTGATTATGTAATGCTAAATATTCCAAATTGTGCAAATCCAGGACAATATGATATAAAAGTTACTTTAAATTATAATAGACAATCCATTAGCACAACATATGTTGATAAGATAAATGTTGTTGATTCTGGAGCATGCTTGGCAACAACTACACCTTCAGTAAAACCAGAAAGAAAAACTTTGATCACTTTAAGCAGTAAAGTTAATGAAGTTGCAGCAGGAGAAACTGCTACTTATGCATTCACTATAACAAATCAAGGAGATAAAGATGTGGTTTATAAGATTCAAGCAGTAATTCCAGGAGAATGGGCAAGTGTTAAAGTTGCTCCAGCAAGCACAATTGTTTTGAAAGCAGGAGAACAAAAAACTGTTTTTGTAGCAGTAACCCCAAAGAAAGGAGTTGAAGGAGCTCAAATGTTTAATGTAGTTATTAAAGTAGATGAAGATGAAGTTAAAGAAATACCATTAACAACTTATGTCGAAGGAAAATCAGAAAGTAATGTAGCTTTGTTACAATTAGCAATTGTAGTATTGATTGTAGTATTAATTGTTTTAGGAATAATTGTTGGAGCAATAAGAGCATCTAAAAAGAAAGAAGAAAAGAAAGACGAAGATACATATTATTAAATTTTTTAAACTTTTTTTGTTTTTTATTTTTTTATGTTTCTCTTTCTTTTGATGTTTTTCTTTTGAAATTATTTTTTTAAGTGTTGTTTGATCTTTTGTTTTGATTTATTTTTAAAGAAGCTATTTGATTTTTAATTTTTATGTTTGATTTTTTATTTTTTCCATTATAATAAGCAAAAAAAATAAAAAGAAATGTTTTTTTACTACTTTAGCCTGCCCTATAAGAGTCCCATTGATTAAAATGATATGGGATGTCAGGGGGCAGGTTCATGTGAGAAAATGGAATTCGAAGTCATAATAAAATTGTTTTATGATTTTTTTCAAAATTATCCTAATTATTATTCTCAAATTTTAGAAGCAATAAGACAGAAAAAATATTTCGTAGTAATATCATTCAAAGATTTAGCTGAATTTAATATTGAATTAGCAGAACATTTGCTAGATCATCCTTTTGAAACTATAAAAGGGGCACAGGCTGCAATTCGAGAATCAGCAGGGATAGATATTTCTAAATTTAATGTACGTTTTAAAGATTTACCAGAAAGTCAAAGATTGTTTATTAAGAATGTGAGAAGTGTGCATCTGAATAAGCTTTTTTATTTTGAAGGAATTGTTAGACAAAAATCTGATGTAAGACCAATGGCTGAAACTGCTACATTTGAATGTCCAAGTTGTGGAAATCTTATAAAAATTGTTCAAATAGAGAATAAATTTAAGGAACCACATTTATGTAATGCTTGTGGAAGAAAAGGTAAATTTAAGTTAGTTGATAAAGAATTAACTGATGCTCAAGGATTAGTTATTGAAGAAGCTCCTGATGTTTTAGAAGGTGGAGAACAACCTAAAAGAATTCAAGTTCTTTTACAGGATGATTTAACAAGTCCTTTTATGGATAGAATAACAAATCCAGGTAATAAAGTTAGAATTGTTGGAGTTTTAAAAGAAAAACCAATTCCTCTTAAAGGTGGCGGTCAAAGTGTTAAATTTGATATTATTTTAGAAGCTAATTATGTAGAAGCAATGGAAGAAGTTCTTTTAGATATTGAATTAAGTGAAGAAGATGAGGAAGAAATAATTAAACTTAGTAAGGATCCTGAGTTTAAAAGAAAAGCAATAAATTCTATTGCTCCAGGGATTTATGGACATGACGAAATTAAAGAAGCAATTCTTTTACAATTTGTTGGAGGAGTAAGAAAGGTTAGAGAGGATGGCGTTGTTACAAGAGGAGATATTCATATTCTTCTTGTAGGTGATCCTGGTTCTGGAAAATCACAATTGTTGAAAAGAGCTCAAGTTGTTGCACCTAAGGCAAGATATGTAAGTGGAAAAGGAGCATCAGGTGCAGGATTAACTGCTGCAGTAGTTAAAGACGAATTTTTAGGAGGGTGGAGTTTAGAAGCAGGTGCATTAGTTTTAGCTAACGAAGGAATTTGTTTAATTGATGAATTAGATAAAATGAGTAATGAAGATAGAAGTGCAATGCATGAAGCGTTAGAACAGCAAACGATTACAATAAGTAAAGCTAATATTCAAGCAACTTTAAGAGCACAAACTACTGTTTTAGCTGCTGCAAATCCTAAATTAGGAAGATTTAATCCTTATGAACCTATAGCTAGTCAGATTGATTTACCGCCTGCGTTGATTAGTAGATTTGATTTAATTTTTCCTATAAAGGATGTTCCTGATGCTAAAAAAGATAAAGAGATGGCAGAATTTATACTTAAATTACATAAAGATAAAGATGTAGATAAGCCAGTAATTGATACACAATTACTTAGAAAGTATTTAGCTTACGCTAAACAAAGGATTAGTCCAACTTTAACTGATGAAGCAATTTTTGAATTAGAGAGTTATTATGTGAAAATGAGAGCTTCAGTTTCACAAGAAGGAGAAATAAGAACAATTCCTATCACTGCAAGACAATTAGAAGCTTTAATCAGGTTAAGCGAAGCTCATGCAAAACTTAGACTTTCTCCTGTTGTAACTAAAGATGATGCATTAAATGCAATAAGGCTGCTTGAAACTTGTTTGAAGGTTGTGGGAATGGATCCAAATACAGGAAAGATGGATATTGATGTTATATTTACAGGAATTTCAACTTCTAAAAGAAATGTTATTTTGATAGTTAAAGAAATTTTAATGGAGTTGTCTAAAGAAAATGAACGAATAAAGAAAGAGTTAGTTTTTGAAAAGGCAAAAGAGAAAGGATTAAAGGATGAGGAAGTAGAAGAAACCATTGAAAAGTTAAAGCTTAAAGGTGAAATTTTTGAACCGTTGCAAGGATATTTGCAAAGGGTAGAGTAATATGAACAATACTGATGATTTTAAACAAGAATCTCAAAATTACGAATATATTATTTCTTACTTAGAAAAGATTTTGGAGGAAATTGAAGAGATAAAATCAAGATTGGATAACATTGAAAATAAAAGTCATGAGAAATTAAAGTATCCAATTTTAATGCAATGGAAAGAAAACATTAGAAAGAATTGCAAATATTTGGAAAATATAAACATAGAAGGTGAAGCAGAATTTTTTTGTTCTAAAATCAAGGAAGTTTGTAATTTATTTAATTGCCCGTTGAATAAAGTTGATGATAATGAAGAATGATTTTTCTATTTTTTCTATTGTTTATCGTCCTTAATGTTCATTACTCTTTGAATTTTATCAAAAAATCCAAGCAAAACTCTTCCTTCTGTTTTTGTTAATCTTGCTTTTCCTAAAATTCTAGGCCAAGCTACTTTCATAGTTTCTAATCTTTCAGGGGTATTTGTTGGTAGTTTTTCAATAATAGAATTAATTTTTTTCAATAATACTTCTTCCTCTTCTCTTGGAAATGCCTTAAATCTTGGTGCATTGCTTTTTTTATTTTTCTTAGTTTTATAATATTGAAACAGTAAAACAGCTAATGCATGACTTACGTTCATAACACTATACTCTTTGCTAGTTTCAATAGTTATAATAACATCACATAAAAGTAATTCTTCGTTTGTTAATCCAATGCTTTCTCTTCCTAATACTAATGCCGCATTAATATTATCTTGAAAATGATGTTTGAAAAATTCTTCGCTGTCAATGACATCTCTTACTAAATTGCACTCTCTGCTATATTTTCCAGTAGTTCCAATCAAAAGGTTAAATTCATTTTTAAGTCGTTTTAATCCATCATAGCCATTTTCATTGATTATTCTCGCATTTTCTAGAACATCTCTTGCATGTGCAGAAGTGTAATAAGATTTTTCAGTTAAATTTTTAGGATTTACAATAATCATTTGTTTTACTTCAAAGTTTTTCATAACTCGTGCAATGAAGCCTATGTTTTCAGCAATTTCAGGTTCTATTAAAATTACGCTTAACATAGTGGTAAAAAATTTGAAAATAATTATAAATCTATATACTTTGATATTCATTAAAGATTTTCAATAAATTTATAAATTTTTTTTGAATTACTTTTTTTGAGGTGATTTGAATGGCACACAATCATACACACGACGAATATGAAGAAGAAGAGTTAACAATAGAAGATATCGCAGTAATGGCAAATGATAAAGTAGATGCATTAATTGATCTACTTATAGAAAAGGGAATAATAAAAGAAGAAGAGTTAATTGATAAACTAGATGGGCTTTATGAAGAATCCGAAGAAGAAGTTGAAGAAGAGGAAGAATTTGAGGAAGATGAATTAGATGATGAAGATTATGAAGAAGATGAAGAAGAAGATTTTGATGACGAATAATAACTTTTAAAATTGTTAAATTTTCAAAAAACTAATAAAAAATTATATATATTTTTTTAATTTTCTTTTCTTTTGATGAAAATAGAGAAAAAACAATTTATAGCAAATCTTGAAAAAGGAACAATTGTTAATGATATCTTTGTTGTGAAAGCTAAATCAGATATTATAAAATACTCTTCAGGATATAGATTTGAATTGCTTCTTGGAGATAAAACAGGAGAAATTTATTTAAAGTATTGGGGAGTAAATGATTATGATGCTGTTAAAAAGATTTTAGATTCTATTGAAGTGGATGATGTTATATACGTTGAAGCAAAAGTAACTCAATGGAACAATATATTAGAGCTTTCAGCAAATGAACAATCTCAGATAAGGGTATTGGATGAAGAAGAATACTATAAAAAAGATTTTGTGGAAATAAGTGAATCAGTTGAAAAGGATTTTGAAGAATTGAAAAATATTATTCAATTAATGGATAATGAGGTTTTGAAAAATTTCCTTCTTAACATTTTTAAGAATCCTAATTTAGTAGTAGAATTTAAAAGAAGTCCTGCAGAATATATAAAGCATTATTATTATGTAGGAGGCTTGCTGAAACATACTTTGAATGTTACAAAAATTTGTTTAAGTGTTTCTAAAGTGCATGAAATGTTCGATAAGAATTTATTGATTACAGGAGCAATATTGCACGATATTGGAAGAACAAAGCAATTTAAAATTGAAACATTAATAAAACCTACAAGATCATATTACTTAGAACCTCATGAAAGTATTGCTTTGAAAATTATTCAACCATATTATGAACAAATGAATCTTGGTCAAGAATTGCAAACAAAAATAAACCATTTAATTTTAACTCATCATTACAATCCTTCTTTGCCAGAAGCATATCTTTTGAAATATGCTAACGAATTAGATATTAAGATGGCAACAATTCATAGTTTGAAAAATATAAAACGTGAGAAGATAGTTGAATTTTTAGAAGGAAACTTATTTTTTGAATGATTTATTTAATAACAAAATATTTTTAAATCACTTATATTTTCATTGAAAGTAATTTTATGCTTTTTAGAGGTGAATATAATGGCAAAAGAAAAACCGCATATAAATTTGGTATTTATTGGACATGTAGACCATGGAAAGTCTACAACAGTCGGTAGGTTAATGTTCGATGCAGGAGCTGTTGATGAACAAACAATGAAGAAGCTTAGAGAAGAAGCAGAAAAAAGAGGAAAAGTAGGATTCGAATTTGCTTATTTAATGGATCAGTTGAAAGAAGAAAGAGAAAGAGGTATCACAATCGATGTATCTCACAAGAAATTCGAAACTTCAAAATATGAATACACAATCATCGATGCACCAGGTCACAAAGATTTCGTTAAAAATATGATTACAGGTGCAAGTCAAGCAGATGCAGCAGTTTTGATTGTTGCAGCAGACGATGGAGTTAATGAACAAACAAGAGAACATGCATTCTTAGCAAAAACCTTAGGAGTAAATCAGATGATTGTAGCAGTTAATAAGATGGATAAAGTTAACTTTGATCAAAAAAGATTTGAAGCAGTTAGAGAAGAAGTTAAAAAATTGCTTGCTATGGCTGGTTATAAAGTTGATCAAGTTCAATTTGTTCCAATTGCAGCGTATTATGGTGAAAATGTAGTTAAGAAAAGCGACAAAATGCCTTGGTATACAGGAAAAACATTATTAGAAACTTTAGATGAATACATTAAACCACCTGAAAAGTTGACAAACTTACCATTAAGAATGCCAATTGAAAACGTTTATCAAATTCAAGGTATTGGTACTGTTCCAGTAGGAAAAGTTGAAACAGGAATTATTAAAGTAGGTCAAAAAGTTATTGCAATGCCAGCAAGAGAAGGAAATGGTATTCAAGGAGAAGTTAAAAGTATAGAAATGCATCATGAACAATTACCACAAGCAGAGCCAGGAGATAATATTGGTATTAACGTTAGAGGTTGGAGTAAAAAGGATGTTGCAAGAGGAGATGTTATTGGTCCAGTAGATAATCCTCCAACAGTTGCAAAAGAATTCAGAGCACAAGTAGTTATAATTAAACATCCATCAGTTATTGCTCCAGGATATACACCAGTATTCCATGCACACACTGCACAAGTGCCTGGAAGAATTGTAGCAATCGAAAAGCTTATTGATCCAAGAACAGGTCAGGTTTTAAAAGAAAATCCAGAATTCATTAAGCCAGGAGATATTGCAATTGTTAGAGTAGAACCAATAAAACCATTAGCTATTGAAGAGAAAAAGGTTAATCCAAAACTTTCTAGCTTTGCTATGAGAGATTCAGGTATGACTGTAGGTGTAGGAGTTGTTTTGGAAATAACCAAAAAGTAAAATTTTTTCCTTTTTTCCTTTTTTATGGTGATTTAAAATGGCATATGCAAGAATCAAAATTACTTCAACTGAAATTGATAAAATCAACGATTTGATTGCTCAAATTAAGGATATTTCTGAAAAAGCTGGAGTAAAGTTAAAAGGACCAATTCCTTTACCAACAAAAGTTTTAAGAATTGCAACTATGAGAAATGCATTTGGTAGAGGTTATGAAACTATTCAGAGATTTGAAATGAGAATTCATAAAAGAATAGTAGACATGGAGCTTAATGATAATGCATTAAGAATGATAATGAGAGTACCAATTAGTCATGGAGTGAATGTAGAAATTGAAATTGTGAATTAACTACTTGAATAAATATATTTAAAATTCATAAATTTTAAAAATATCTTTTCTTTTAAACCTAAATGTTTCTATTAGTATAGGTTAAGGTATACTAATTCTCTACCATGTAGTTACAAAATATTTATATATTTAGAAAGGGTATATATTAATATGTTAGCCAAACAAAAAGCTTTGGAACATGAAAGAATGAAAACTTCAAAAGATAAGGAAAAAGAATATTTGTTAGAAATCGAGAAAAAAGTAGTTAAGATAATTTCGCATGATCCTGATTATGAAAGAGTTGTCTTAGAGTTAAAAAAGAAGTCAAATTATTCTGAGTTTGAATTAGCTGAAAAATTAAAGTTGGAAATGACTAAGTTGAGAAAAATCCTTTACACTTTATTTGAACAAGGACTTTTGTTCTGGAGAAGAAAGAAAGATAGACAGAAAGGATGGTATGTTTATTATTGGACACTAAGAGAAGATCAATTTCCGTTTTACTATAAAAAGTATTTAATGAAAAAAATTGATTATTTTAAGAATAAATTGGCAGTTGAAGAGAAACTGCACTTTTTTATGTGTCCTAATTTTTGTATGAGGTTAAGCTACGAAGATGCTATTGAAATGAATTTTAGCTGTCCTGAATGTGGTTCAATATTAGTAGAGCAAGATAACAGGAAAACATTGGAAAATTTAAAGAACCAAATCTCTGAGTTAGAAGATGAATTAAAGAAATTAGAAAAAAGTAATTTATTGAATTTTATAGCTAAGAATTATGACGAATGGACAAGCAGTGAAAATTTATTTGCTAAAACTAAGAGAAGAGGGGTTGAAAAAGAAGCAGATGTTTTCGATTTGTTATTGAACGATATAGCTCCAGAAACAGTGATTTTTGATTTTTCTGAAGAAGAGGAGCCCTCGGGGTTTTAATCTTTTTCTTTTTCTTTTTTTAGTAGTGAAAAAGATTTAAATATGTTTAAGTATAAAGTAAAGTATTAAAAGTTTTTCAAAGGTGAAAAAGATGAGATTTAATAAAAGAGGAGCTGAATTAAGTTTGAATGTTATCATTCTTGCTGCTTTAGGAATTTTGGTTTTGTTAATTTTAGTAGCAGTGTTTTCAGGTCAACTAGGTAAGAGTAATCAAAAAATAAGTGAGGCTACTGAAGGTGTAAAGCAAATTAATGCTATTCTCCAAGGTGCAGGAATAAGTATGGTTGAATTGAAAGATAAGTGTTCTTCTAATACAGATAAATGTAATGATTATTTAAATGAAAAAAACGTAGATGGTCATCTTGTTGCAGAAAAGAATAACATCCCTGGAAAGTGTATAGAAATAAAGTCCTCCGATGTTTATGTTTGTTTGAGATAAAATTTTTATTAAAAATTTTCAAAGGTGAAAAAGATGAGATTTAATAAAAGAGGAGCTGAATTAAGTTTGAATGTTATCATTCTTGCTGCTTTAGGGATTTTGGTTTTGTTAATTTTAGTAGCAGTGTTTTCAGGTCAACTAGGTAAGAGTAATCAAAAAATAAGTGATACTACTGAAGGTATGAAAAAATTAAATTCATTAATTGCTTCATATCCTGATGATTATAAAAAAATTAGGAATGCTATATTGACGAAGTATGGTAGTGCTTATACAATAGATTTAAAAAATGATGCAGAGAATAATCTTAATAAATTTTTTAAAGAGTCATTGTTTCCTAACGCAGATTATCCTAAGAATAAATTGATAGATGTACTATTATATGATGGATTTTATTTTTGTGCTGAAGCACATGATAGTAATTCACCACCAAAAGCACAAGGAATTGGTTGTTATTCCTATAAAGTAGCAGTAGTATCACCAACAGATAGTGATCCGAAAACTTTACACAATTTAAATGTCCTAGCAAAATGTTTTAAATTAGATACAAATACTAACATTAAAATAAAGTATAGTGGTAGTGGTCAGGAGACGGCAAACCTATACATTTGTAGTAAGGAGTTAGTGGAACAATTAAAATTTTCTTAATATTCTGATTTTTATTTATTTTTTTAAAATTTTTAATAGAAAAGTTTTCTAAGAAAAATTTTTAAATAAAGAAGGATAAAATAGGAAAAGGTGAAATTTGTGAAAATTAGCAAAAGAGGAGCGGAATTGACGATTAATATTATAATTGGTGTTGCTATAGCTGTAATTGCTTTGATAATTTTGTTGATAATTTTTTCATCAAATTCTGGAAAACAATCAAAAGAATACAATCAGTACATTGAAGGAAGAAAGAAAATTCAAACATACATCAATATGTTACCAGAAGAATTTAGAGAAATACAAACAAAAGCATCTAAGATTACAAGTATGAAAGATTCTTTTAGTTCAGCTATGGAAGAAATAAAGTATCAAATCCCTAATAATAAGTTAATGAATCTCATACAGAAAGAAGGTTATGATTTATGTATTATAGGTGAAAATAAAAATTTCTTTACACAAACTTATGATTCAAGTTATCCTCATCACTTAATCTGTCTTTTTTCAGAAAACTTTAAAAGACTCAATGAAGATGAGTTCAAAAAGGAAAAAGAATTGATTCAACAGACAGGAATTTATTTAGGAAAGACAGCAGATTTACAATCCATAGGGGGGGGTTCTGGTGGTACTTCTCAAGGAGATGTTTATCTTTGTAAATGTTCATAACGATGGAAAAGAAACATTTTATATTTCTAATAATTTTTACAGTAATTGTTTCAATAATTTTTGAATTATTTTTTCTAGGAAGAATTAGTTTTCCATCTTCTAATAATGAAATAAAACAAATTGATGAAATTTTGCAATCTAAGCAAATTTCCTTAGGTACTTTAGAAGCACTTTACGAAAAAAAGCAATGTCATGGTAAATTTTGTTTGGAAGATGATTCTAACAAAATAAATGATCTAAAACAAATTTTAGAATTGCAACTTAATTCTTTGTCTTTAGAAGAAATAATTCCAGTTTTCTTTATCTTGCCAAAAAATTCTTATGAGCCAAAAGAATATGAGAAGAAAGTTAAACAAGGAAATTGTTATGAAATAACATCAACAGAAAAAGCACAAATAAGAACATTTTTGTGTAAAAAAATTTAAATATTAGTAGATTTTTAATAAATGTAATATGAAAAAGAAACAAAAGATGAATAATAATATCTTAAAATCAAAAAATTTTTACGAATTTATTGTAGTTGTTGTTTTGATAATTTCTTTTGTGTTTTTCATAATATTTTACTTAAATAATAAGAATTCATTTAATTTATCTGGAAGATCTTTAATGAATAACAATGATGGTTTCTTGAAAAATGAAGAATTAGAAAAATATTTAGAAACAAAGAATATTGATTATGATACTTTTCTTAATTCTTTAAAATATGAATCTGAATGTGATGGAAAAGATTGGGGCGATTGTTTAGAAAGTATAAAAAAAGTATTATCAAAATTTAATTTAGATATTCCTTTTGGGATTTGTGTCGATTATTTAAAAGAATGTAGACCATTAGATTTAGATACTTTAGCTTGTAAAAGAATAGTAAATGCACAAAATACTGCATATATTATCTATTTATGTATTTAAATTTCAATTACAACTCCTTCATAACCTGGGTTAATTAAAATAGTATTACCAATTTTATCTTTGACTTGAAAATTTTCATGCAAATGTCCTGAAAAAGCAAATTTAGGTTGGTATTTTTCTATGAATTTTCTGAATTCTAAATTTCCAACATGATCTTCAAAAAGTAAATCTAACAAAGTATTATATGGAGGAGCATGAGTAACAAAGATATCAATTCTATTGAACTTTTTTAATTTTTCTTCTAAAATTTTTGTATCAGGATTACTATAGCTAAATCCTCCACCACCAATGCCTCCAATTATAATTCCATTAAACTCTAAAATTTCGTTATGAATGAATTTGAAGTTCTTCAACTTTTTCATGTAGAATTCAACTGCTTCTTGACTTTCATGATTTCCGTGAATAAAAAAGATTGGCAGATTCAAAGCATCCCATTTTTTCAAAATTTTGCCTAAATCTTCTTCAAAATAACTTATGTCACCGCAATGTATAATTAGATCAAACTTATCAATTTCTTTAGGTACTAAGCCATGAGTGTCACTAACAACTAAGATTTTCATTTTCAAATCAAAGGGGTAATAAATGTTTCAATTAACGCACCTATTAACAATAAAACTATACTTATTAATACTAATCTATAGCTGTCAAATACAATTCTTTTAAAAATTTTCGATTCTGTGTGATGATTAACTATTGCAGTAAATAAAATGCCACCTGCAAATGAACCAATAACATAAGCTAAAATTTCAGGAATTCCATGAATTAAATACTTCATAGTTCCTTTCAATAATGCATAATAAATAGGATTGTTGATTCTAATAAGCTCATAAATAAAACTTCCAATTGCATAGCCAAGAACAGTAGCATTCCAATTCAGAATAAATAAGCTTCCAGCACCTACAAAAATTGCACTTAATAATGAAATAAACAAAACTCTTAAGTTATTTGCCAAGATACTTATAAAATAATTAAAGTAAGCATAAAAATTACCAGTTACTGGATTATTAATTGCTCTGATTACAGCATCTTGTTCGTTAAAGATTGATGTTTTAGGAAACATAAGAAAAATCAAAGCACTTGCAAATGCTACTGAAAAAAAGAACACACTGAACAATCCAATAGCTTTATAATGTAATTTCCAATGTTCAAAATTTTTCAATTCCTGAAATTCTTCAAATTTTAAAATTAGATATGCAAATGGCATTTGAACAAGAGTGATTAAAAGTACAACGATTAAAGAATGAATTTTTATTTCAAGCAGAGATTCGCTAATAGCTAAAGAAAATAATATTATGAAAGAGATCAAGCAAAATATAATAAAAAAAAAGAATTCGTGATCTTCATCATATTTCACATCAAAAATTTTCATAGTAAATTTTAATCTTATTCTTTAGTTTATTAATTTTTTTAAAATAAAGAAGAGCTTCCACGCTGGACACTGGAGGCACAACCAACACATAAGCTTAGCAAAAAATTCATAGCCGCTCCCCTATCTGCATCAACTATCTAGCTTATGGCTGCTTCCTTCCGGACCTGACCCGTTCACTAAATAGTTGACCTGATAGGACGACTAATCATTATTCTTTGCTAAACTTAGAGGTGCTAATTGCAACCCCTCGTGTCCAGCTTCGGTCCCGCCATAAAGCCTTGCGGTTACAACCCCTGGCTAAAGGGCCGACCTAGGAAGCTCATTCTAAAAAAGAAACATAAATTTTTAAAAGTTTTCTTTTTCAAATAGAAAAATTTATAAATTTTGTTTTCCATTAATTTTATAAAATTATCGAGAATTTTTTATGTATTTTTTAATAGATATAATGAAATTTATGTTTTAATAACTTAGTGTTGGTGATACTATGCAAAATAAGCAAATCAAAAGATGTCCTGAATGTGGTTCTACAAACCTATTTTTCGATATGAAAAAAGGAGAAGTAGTTTGTAGAGATTGTGGATTCGTTATTGATGCTCAAATGCTTGATTTTGATAAAGAATGGAGAACATTTGAAGATGAAGAAAATGATCGTCGTCGTGCTGGAAGTCCTTTAACTTATACTCAATATGATAAAGGTTTGGGAACTCAAATCGGAAGTGCAAGCGATTTAGCTCGATTAGATCCAAAGTTGAAGAAAACTTTTCAGAGAATAAGCGTATGGCATCAAAGAGTTAGTACTGCAATTGAAAGGAATTTAAAAACAGCTTTAGCTGAACTAAGAAGAGTTTCTTCTACTCTAAATTTACCACAATCTGTAGAAGAGGAAGCAGCAAGAATTTATACTTTAGCAGTTCAAAAAGGTTTAGTTAGAGGAAGAAGTATGGAATCAGTTGTTGCAGGAGCAGTTTATGCTGCATGTCGTAGAAACGAAGTACCTAGAACGTTAAATGAAATTTCAGATGCAATTGGAATAGATAAGAAAGAGATTGGAAGAACATATCGTTTTGTAACAAGAGAATTAGGTATTAATATTCTTCCTAGCAATCCTGTTGATTATATTGATAGATTTGCATCAGCATTAAAACTTTCTCCAAAAATTAGAGTACAAGCAGTAGAAATTTTAGAAAAAGCAAAAGATTTAGAATTGACTTCTGGAAGAGGTCCGACAGGAATTGCAGCAGCAGCACTTTATGTTGCAGCATTAATGAACAATGAAAAAAGAACTCAAAGAGAGGTTGCAGAGATTGCAGGAGTTACTGAAGTTACAATAAGGAATCGTTATAAAGAAATAATAGATCTTTTGAAATTGAACGATAAGGTTAAAAAATCTAAGAAAAGGTATAAGAAGGAAAAAGACGAATTAGAGTAAAAAAATTTTTATATTATTCTTTCTTAAAATTTTTTTAAATGAAAAATAAATTTATTATAATTTGTTTTTTGATGCTTTTTTTATTATTTTCTTCATGTTTCTTTAGAGAACAAAAATCATATATAATAAGAGATCCCAATTATAAAAGTACATCCAATCAGAATCCTACCTCTATGTCTTCCTCTGATTCATCATCTACTAAAGGTACAGATACTTTGACAGATAAAGGCGATAAAAATGTAAATAATGGAAATCAAGAGGAAAAACAGAATAATAACGGACAGAATAATAATGAAAAAATTCAAGCGGTAGATATTTCGAACCTTCCTAATTGCAATGAATTGGCTAAAACATTAAATAATCATTTGAATAATAATATTATTGATCTTTTTTCTAAATGTAATGAGAAAACATATCTTTTATTAGGTGATGATGATTCTATTATTTGTATTCTTAATAAAAAAAACTCAGAAAATATTAATGATATAAATGATATAAGATTAATTAAATTTTTTATTTTAGATCAAAAAGTATACAAAATTCATATTTTTGTTCCTAAATCTTTACAGAATTTAAAGGATAAAAACCGTGAAGATGGAAATAAGGATAAGTGTGTTTCTTCAATTTCGAATGAAATTCAACAGACACAGACAATACAAGAACTATTTAAAGTTTTGATATTAATTAATAATTTTTTCTATTCTGAGAAATCAGAAAAAATTACTCTTTGTTATAATGAAAGTTCTCTGTCAATACTTAACGAATTATTATCTTTTTTAGATCTCTCTTTAAACTCTTTAAAAAGAACCTTTGAGAAAAAATGTAATGAGGGAGAAAGAGAAAGAAATATTTTAGAAATAATCTCTGAAAAATCTAAAAAATATAACTATGATAATGTTTTATGTTTTGAAAAAAACCAAATAAAAGATTTAAAATCTTTAAGCACAATATTTGGAAAATATTATTGGAATTATGAAAATTGTGAAAATGTTGTTGCACAAAAGTTGTTAATAATTACTGATAAAAATGAATTAAAAGTTTCTCTGTTGAAAGATTTGAATTTGTTTTTTTTGTTTAAGCTTAATTACGATAACCTAGTTGTTAATGGAAAAATCAATGAAACGTTAGTTGCTTTTTTGTTAAATTTTAGTTATTATTTGAATAATTATACAAAAGATAGCTCAAGAAATGAAGAAATTTTAAGATCTTTAAAAATTGTGAGCACTAATATTAAACCAACAATCAATTTAACTCCTGAAAGTTCAGATAAAAATATAGATGAATTCATTATAAAAAATTTCTTCAATGAAACGTTCTTATCTTTGAATGATTTTATTTTTCCTTCGATTTTAAATGTTTTGTATTATCCTCTTTCTGAAAAGGAAAAATTATCAAATGCTGTAGAAGATTTGAAGAAAATAATAGGATCTTATAAAGAAATTTCTTGTAGTGTAGAAAACGATATCTGTAACATTATTAATAAAAATAAAAAATTTTTTAATAATTATTCATATTTGATTGAATTTGTTTCGTATAAAAAGAACATATCGAATCCTTATTTATTATATTCTTTTGTGTTTATTCAAGATAAAAATGTAGATGTTTGCAAAAAATCAGAAAATTTGGTAAATGATATTTTAGATGTTACATCTGGAGAAAATGTTTTAGAATCTATTGAAAAGAAATTTGATCAAAAATGTTTAGGATTAATAGTTGCTTATTCTAGGTTTTTTAGTTTCGTTTATTCTAGACCTAATTACGATTTTGCAAGAATTGAAAAGAAAGATGTAAACGTTCAAGAGGTAAAATATAAAATAACACCTAAATCCTCGGAAGAATTTTTTAAATTTTGTGATGATACAATCCAGTTGATTGAAGATGAAAATGTAAGTTCTGTTCAAATTTTGTTGAAATCAAAAGAGAAAGAATTAATTATTAATCAAGATAAAAAATTAGAAGAAGGAATTACTTTTGAGGATGAATTAAATAAGATAAACATAACTTATGATACTGATAAAAAAATAATAATTCAATGTGAAAAAAAAATAAATTCAGAACTTTTCAAAGGAAGATCAGAAATTATTGAAGAGCTTATAGTAAAATACGAGATTGGAGAATATAACCTTTATCATAAAAAGTTTAATTTTTCTTTAGCTGAATTATCTTTAGAAGGAAAGGATAATGAGGAATTAAATATTTTTGAAACTAAATATTCTTATAATTTCAATATTACTGGATTTGGGGATAATGTTAATTCTTTACAAGATGCTTTGAATGTTTTCAATGAAATTAAATTTAATGGAGCAAACATAAAGGATAAAACAGACTGGTATAAATTTGAAAATAAGAAACTTGTTTTAGAAGTTAATTTAGAAAATATTAAAGATCAAGTCGAGCATACATTTGAATTTCTTTATTTAGGCAATTATAAAAGAATAATAATTTCTAGAAAAATAAATGTTATTAAAAGTAGTATAATGGTTGAAGGAAAATTGTTAGCAAAACTAGGAAAATTAAACAAGGATGGAATAACTTCTCCAAAGATTGATGTTCCATTAAGTAATATGAATGTTACACTTATTGTTGATGAAAAAGAGTATAGTAATCTTACTGATTCTAATGGAACTTTTAAGTTAATTTTATATGATGTTTCTTTAAATGGAAAAAAGGTAGATATTAGATTTTTTTATCAAAGGCGTTTTTTGAATAAACTCAATGCAATATTAAATTATTCTAATGAAAAAAAATGGATAAATGAAAAAGAGATAAATACTGTAAAAAGTAATAATGTTTTATTTAATATTAGTTTCAATAATTTTTGTAATGAAGCTGTTGAATTTTATAAATGTAAAGAAAATAATATCGTAGAATTTAATTTAATAATTACTACAGACAAAAATAAGTTTAATAGTAACGTTGATAAGAATGATTATGAATCAATCTTTTATACATATCATTTTTTAGAGCAAGTTATCGATTTTTATACTGAATTAGTAAAAGATGATTCAATGATAAAGAATTCCGAAGGATCTAATTTTGAGGTAATTGTTGCACCAAACGTAGACATAAAAGATGTTGCAGGATTATTTGATGGGAAAGGAAAAATGTTTATTTTGAAAAATTCATATTTACAATTACATAAATATTTATTTACTTCTTTGGCACATGAATTTACTCATTTTGTTTTAGAACTTAAGCATCAATTATTGAATAATCAATATGTTGGTATTTGTTTAAATTCAAACGTTTCTTCTCAAAATAATTGTAATTATGATCTTAGTTTCGATAACATAAGAGTTGAGAATTATGGAGGAATTATGAATCCGTCTACAGTAGATTCAGTCAATGAAGCATTAGCTCGACTAATCGAGAAAATTATTTTGGAAGAATTTTACCTGAAAAAAGAACAATCACTATATGAAAAAGAAATTAAATTATCTCATTTAGAAGGAAGAGATCTTGAGATTAATGAAATACCATACTCTTTTTTTAATAAAGAACCGTATGATTTTAATGAAATTTTTTCAATTGCTTCATTTTTCAATGATCTTTTAGATAATACAACAGATGAAACTATTTTAAGTAAAGAATATATAAATAATATAACGAAGAATTTAAACCAAAACATTGATGAACAAGAAGAAATCAAAGATAAAGTATATTTAAATTACATTGATTTTTGGAAAGAAATAATTTTAAATAATTATGATAATTTTAATTTTTATAATATCTATAAAAAAATAATTGAGAACTATAGTTCACAAAAAGAAGAAATTGAAAAAATTGCAAAAACTAATTTACTTTATTATAATAATCGCACAGGTAATAAAGAAATAGGAAATGTTCATAAGATTCATAAATGTACTATTAATTTTATAATAAAAAAAGATCCATGTGATGTAAAAGATAATATAAAGGATAATATTTCCATTGACTTTTTTTGTAGATATAGCTATCCAACTTCTCCGGGTATTACTTTTTTAACAATACTATCTTGCAATAATAAAGAAAACTCATCACTTAATAAATATCCTTGTCAAAAATATCTAGAAGCTAATCTTTGTAAATATGAACTATATACATTTATTTACAATAAATCACAACAAGGCGAAGTGGGAATAATTTCTTTTGATGGACATTATTTAAAATATATGAGAAGAAAATTGATTAAAGAATTTCCAGAATCTCAATTATTGATAAAAGAGCCGATTTCTGATGTTTATTTAGTAGAAGTTAAGTTCTTAGAAAATTATGGTATTGATAATTATTCTTATGTGCAAAAATTAGATGAAGAAAATAAGCTTTATATTCCTCCAATTCCTTCCACATATTTAGCAGAAATTAGAGTTAAGCCATATTTTGATGAACAAAATTATTCTGTAAAAAAAGAATATGTTATAAATTCTAGAGAAATGAATGAAAGGATAATTAATAGTGATAAAGATTATTTTGATGAAGTTAAGTTTGAAATAATTTCAGAAAATATGGAAAAATCTTCAGAAGAAGATATCAAAAAAGAATCAAGTTCATTATTGGAAATAAGGAAAAAAGATAAATCTTTGAAATTATTAGTAATTTCTTTAGTTATAATTTTATCTATTTTGATTTTTGTTTATTTCATTAGAAAAAAAGAGCAAAAAAATAGTTAAAAAAGAAATATTTAAAAATAAAAAAATCAAAAAAATGGAAGAATGAAAATAAATAAAATATTAATGATTTTTATGATTTTATTATTAATTTTTCAAAGGGTATATTCAGAGAAATATGTAAAGATAAATCCGGGGAGTTGTAGTATAATATCTTATGTGGAAGGGGATTATAGGAATGTGGAGTTGATTTATACAAAATATTTGGTGAGAGTTAGTTCGAGAGATTTAGTTTATAGTTATAAGATATATTCTTTAGAAGATCCGATTTATGTGCCATTTGATAAAGTTATGCAGATAGAAGTTAAATCATTATCGAATAATCAGTTAATTTGTTCAAAAACGTACAATGATTTGCAATTTGTGCAAGATAGGGTTGATTTAAGCAGAGAGATTTCGAAGTACAATTATTATAAGGAGGTAGTTAAGAGATCAAGAGAGGGAACAATGTCACAATGGTTTTTATTGGGATTACCTGTTTTTGCGGTTACGATAGTTTCTTCGATATATTTAATAATTAAGAAAAGGAGGATGAATTAGATGAAAGGAGAGTATAAAAAAAATTATTGGGTTGTAATTTCAATTTTTCTAATTTTAATGTTATTTTTTGTTAGTTGTTGGAATTCTTCTCAGCCATCATATATTATAATTCCATCATCAGGAGGGAATAATAATCAAGGAGGCAATAATGTAGATACTAAAAATGAAAATAACCAAGGTAATTCTGTTTCAGAAGGAAAATCAGGAACAACTCAAGATAGTGGGAAAGGTCAAGAAAGCAAAAATAATGAAGTATCTAGTAAACCTATTAATGAGGTAGTAGCATCTATTAAAAATTGTAATGATGTAGGAGATTTGTCAATTTATGAAAGATATATAGTTTCAGGATTTAATAAGGAAAATATATGTAAAAATAGTAAAATTTTATATGTTCTTTTCAATGAGTCCACAAAAAATATAAAATGTAAGATAAATCCAGAGGTTCTTCAAAATAATCCTAATAATTTAAATTTAGCATACGGGATATATATTTCAAAAGAAAGTATAGAGATTCATAGAATTGAACAAATTGAATTTCATGATGGAACTAAAATCAGTTTTAAGAATTCTCAAATAAATAATGATGACTGTTTTAATAAACTCTTTAACTATTTTCAAGATCTTAAAGCTTCAGAAGATGCGTTAAAAGTTCCAATTAAACTTTTTGTAATATTAAATAATTTATATATTCTTAATAAAAGTGGTAATATGCTTAATTTGTGTTATAATAAATCAGATAAATCAGATAGTCAAATAAATTTGAATGATATTTTGAAAGGAGTGAGTATTGGAAATAAAGTACAGATTAACGAGGACAAGAACTGTCCATATTCTACGTTAGCAGAGGCGATATCTTCGAGATATAATGAATTAAAAGACAATACTGAGTTAATAAAGTCAAAAGCATGTTCATTAGGATTTATTTGTCTAGATAATTTAACGATAAAAAATTATGAAATTTTAGCTGAACAATTTGGTAATTATTATATTTTTTATGAAGATATAGAAAGTTGTAAAAAAAGAACATTTTTTAATAATTTTTCAAATTGTAAAAATGGAGGAGGAGCAATAATTATTTCAAATAGTACAAATTTTGAATTAGAGATAACATATCTTATAGAAAAAGGATTTAATTTAGTGACCTATTTAAATTTTAACGTTTCAAGATTACTTAATAATGATAAAAAAATTGGTTTGTATAATGTTAGTTTAGCGTTGAATGCATCAGTATTGTTGAACTTAAGAAACGATTCTTTGAAAAGGAAGGGATCATTAGAGCAAATAAGGACGTTTTTATCTAATGCAAAAGTGGTAGTTAAAGATGATAAATATAGGGGATATTCGGTTAACGTTACAAAAGATGTATTAAATAAAACCTACTCCTTTTCTAATAATGTTATAGATGGTTTTGATTTATTATATTTAAATAGTACCGGGTGGAATGATGTTGTTAAAAATTTTGATTTAGTAGTAAAAGAGATGGATATAGGACAATCAAAAATAACATTAGGAGAAAAGAGCTATAATAATTATTCTTCTTTAATTTCAGAATTAGGTAAGGGAAAAGATGTTAATTTACTAAAAGGAGCATTTGCATCAATTGTTTTAGGATTGTGTAAGAGTGATAAAATAAATGAAACTTTGAATAATTTGTCAGAAAAGATAGTAGATATTAAAAATTATTCAGATTATGTTGAAAAAATAAAAGGAGTGTTAGGAAGTGAAAATTGTTCATTAATTACGTATATGTGGGCATTTTATTTTAATATATCTGATCAGAATAAGAATATACAATTGCAAGAGGAAATAAAAGGAACTAATGAATTTTATGATCTAGATCTTTATGATGTAAAAAGAGACTTAAAAAGTAGGGAAATTGTTAATTTTGGAGTGGTATATTATAATAATGAAAATTTGGGAGAATTACAAAAAGTAAATGTTTCTATTAAGTTTATTTTAGGTTTAAATGAAGTTATTTTTAGTAAAGAGTTATCAGATGTTAATTTTTCAAAAATTATTAATGGAGAAACAAAAAGTACTACAGATTTTTCTATATCTTATGATTCAATTAAAACGAGATTTATCTTTAATTGTTCAAATTTAACTTTAAATATTTCAAAATTTAAAAGGAAGATGGGAGAATCAGGGGTTAATTCATTGAGAATAAATGTTTCTGTTATTGGAACAGATACTACTAGAGAAAGAGGAACGGATGTAGCACAAAAAATTCAAAATAAATTGCTAGAGAAGGGTATATATAATTTATTAGGTTTGAATAATTTGTCATTTAATATATCTGATAAAAACTTTTTGGTAAATAAGGATTTAGCCAATAAAAAAGCAAACCTAACTTTTGTTCAAATTATAAATATATCCTATCTTGGAAAGATAATAAATGTTAATGATATAGATCTATTACTCTCTCCTAATATTTCAATTTCTATAAAAATTCAAAACTTCACAGATGGAAAAGAACTATTCAATCATCTTTTAGTATTAAAAAATATAGATTGGTCAGGATTAGGTAGCTTTGAAAATGAAAATATAACTATTACTAATTTTAAAAACACCGAGTCAGGAAAGAATTTATTAAATATAACAGTTAAAGGTGTAGAATTAGATTTGAATAAGTTAGGTAGGGAGACAAAAGTAAATGTTAGTTTGATGATAAATTTCACCAGTTCGGATAATGAAAAATCTATACTGGTCTTAGTGAGTCAAAATAATATTACGGTAAAATATAATTTTGATGAGTTAGAGATAAATCCAGTAGGAGAATTAGCTATATTAAAAGTTGAAGAAAAAGAAAAAATAACGTTGAATCTTAGTCAAAAGATAAATATAACAAATAAAGGAAAAGAGTTAATCCCGTTAAAAGAGGTTTCATCATTGTTCTCAGAGAAAATCGTAGTGAATGTAACCATATTGAATGCAAGTGATGGAGGAGAATTGGTATCAGAAATAAGAGAATTAAAGTTATCAGATAGTTCAGATGTTATAAAGGATGAATCTTCAATGAATTTATCTATAAGAGACGTAAATATTTCTTTAGATAAGTTAGGTAGTGAGACAAAAGTAAATATTACTGTAAATATAACTTTCAAAAGTAGTGATAATAAAATATCGAAATCAATATTAGTAAGTAAAAATAATACGAGGGTAAAATATAATTTTGATGAGTTAGAGATAAATCCAGTAGGAGAATTAGCTATATTAAAAGTTGAAGAAAAAGAAAAAATAACGTTGAATCTTAGTCAAAAGATAAATATAACAAATAAAGGAAAAG
>JAWBMQ010000006.1:0-16746 GCA_038828875.1 Candidatus Woesearchaeota archaeon | reverse complement strand
GTTATCAGATAGTTCAGATGTTATAAAGGATGAATCTTCAATGAATTTATCTATAAGAGACGTAAATATTTCTTTAGATAAGTTAGGTAGTGAGACAAAAGTAAATATTACTGTAAATATAACTTTCAACAGTAGTGATAATAAAATATCGAAATCAATATTAGTAAGTAAAAATAATACGAGGGTAAAATATAATTTTGATGAGTTAAAGATAAATCCAGAAGGAGGGTTAGATCTCTTTGTTGCTAGATTGAGTGATAAAATAACAATGAATATGAGTCAAATAGTAAATATTTCTGTTGAAGATAAGGCATTAGATGTAAAAGAAATCGCGTCAATATTATCAAATAATCTTACAATAAATTTAACAATAGTGAATGTAAGTAATAGAGGCGTGCTTTTAGAAAGAAATATATTATTAACAGATATAGAATGGTCAATATTAAATAACTTTGAAAAAGAGAATATAAATATTACTAAGTTAGAAAACAATTTATTAAATATAACAGTTAAAGGTGTAGAATTAAATAAGTTAGGTAATGAGATAAAAGTAAATATTACTGTAAATATAACTTTCAACAGTAGTGATAATAAAATATCGAAATCAATATTAGTAAGTAAAGAATACGAGAGGGTTAAAATGATAATCCCTACTCTTTCAATAAATTAAAAGATAGATAAAGAAGGTTCATTAAATGTGGTATATTCAAAGAAATATGGTACAGAAAACGTAATTATGAATGTAAGTCAGTTAATAAACATATCATATGAAGGGAAGACATTAGATTTTGATAAAGTTAAATCATATTCAATGAGGTAAAGGTTAATGTAACTGTTGTGAATTTATACAAAAGGGGAGGTAGTTGAGTCAATAACAGAGAGTATTTTGTTAGAAAAAATACAGAAATAATTAAATAATCTGTTAAATATAACTATTAACAATTTTGAATTAGAATTAAGTAAATTAGGAGGAAAAAAAAGTAAATGTTATAATGGAAATTAATTTTAGTAGTGCAGATGGTTCAAATTCCGGATTGGTTAAGAGTTTGCCAATGGTATTAAAGTTAAAGAATAGTTTAGATGATTTTACGTTAGAGGGTAAAGGGAATTTAAATGTTAAATGTTCTCATACGGGCGAAAATAATTTTAATTTAAGTGGATTAGTTTTGATTAAGAACGGAGAGAGATTAGCTTTTTCAGAGTTTATTGAGCTTGATAATATAAATTTAGAAATATAAATCGATGGATGGAGTGAAGGTTTATCAAAAAAATATAACGTTGATTTAATAAAGCTGAAGGAAATATCTAGTAAGAATGTGATTTCCACTAAAATTGATGGAAGTACAATTATATTATCTAAGACTTTAGAAGATTTATTGAATATTACGATAGAAAACGTCGGGATCTGTGCTGGATTAAAACAAATAAATATGATTATTATTTTCAAAGAATCTTTAAGAGGGACAAGCTCTAAACGTGTGGAGATGTCAGCAAATATAGACGGATTTAACTAAAAAAGAATCTGAAGGAACAGAGAGTGTTACAGTTAATTCTAACTTAACTATTCAAGATAATTTATTAAAAGAAGATTCAAAAATTATATACTTAGCAAAAGATGATGGATTAACTATAGAAGAGATAAATTGGAGTGGAGCAATAAATGAAATAAAAAACTCAAAAACAGGATCAATGCTTCAGAAGGTTAAATCTTATAATTATAATGATATATTTTTTGATGTTTATATATCAAATTTAAATAACAACGCGGTGATTATTTTCTTTATTATTTATAATTCAACAAACAATCATTTTTTATCCAAAGATTTAGATATTTTTAAAGGAAAGTTTAAGTATAATGTAAAGTTTAATATTTCTTTTTACCAAGATAATCGTTTCTTACGGTCTTATGAAGAAAAGAAAAATCATTCTATTTTAAATTTACTGATAAATGATATTAATTTAGAGGTTATTAATGATAGTAAGAAAATTAATTTAAGATATACTGAAAATATAGATAAAAATGTAACTTATTTTGATGCTTCAGTTTTGATTAAAGTTATCGCCGCAGGTAGATATCCAATTATAGAGCTTTGGATTTTTGAAGGAATAACAGATTCTAACTCTTTTGATGGTTATAAATACATAGAATATATTGTACTAATATCATGTAATAAGAATAGTAAGAAGTGGAGTCCTATTGCTGTTTTGATATTCTTCACTGATAATTTTTCGATTGATAGCAAGACGCAAAGGATATGGTATAAAAAAGAGAACATTCCTACATCTTACTACACCATTCACAATTTATTACTAAATATTACAAAAACCACGGATAATTATTTGAACTTAAGCTTAAATGTGACTTTGGGATCAGATATAGTAAAAATTACGTGCGATAAGAATAGCGATGACTAAATTATTGGATTTTCAATTTCTAACTTAGTTTTAATGAAGAAAGAATTAGAAGTAAAGTTGTTTGATGAAAAATAAGAAGAATAAATAACTTTTTTACATCAATTGTTTTTCCAATTCATCAAAATTTATTTTATCTAAAGGCAAACCCATTCTTTTGTACTTTTTCATTAATTCGTTCATTTTTCCTTTGTTTTGAGAGAACATTTTCATCAATTTTTTCATTTGTTTGTATTGTTTAATTAGCAATCTAATTTCATCTTTTTTAATCCCACTACCTTTAGAGATTCGTTCAATGCGAGATTCATTAACAATTTCAGGATTTTCAAGTTCTTTGAAAGTAAAAGATTGCATAGCAATTTTCCAATGTTTTAAAGTTTCTTCTTGCTGATTAAGTAATTCTTTAGGAATGTTCATTCCACTTAATCCCGGGATCATGCTAAATAATTTGCTAAAAGAACCGAATTTATTCATAGTTTCAAGCTGAAAGTAGAAATCCATTAAATTGAATTCTCCTTTTTCTAATCTTTTTTCTAATTCCTTAGCAGTATCTACTGGAACTTCTTCTTCAATTTTTTTTAATAATCCTTCAATGTCACCAAATCCAATTAACCTTCCAACAAAGCCTTTAACATCAAATTCTTCTAATTCATCTATCTTCTCTCCAGTACCTAAAAAGAAGACAGGAACATTAGCAAGTTTACATGCACTTAAAGCGCCTCCTCCTTTAGCACTACCTTCAATTCTGGTAATTATAACTCCAGTAATTTGTAATGCATCATGAAATGCTTTAGCTTGTTTTTCAGCTTGTTGTCCAATTTCTGCTCCAATAACTAAAAGTTTGTGTTGTGGTTTTACAGCTTCATTTATTCTTATAATTTCTTCAATATAATCATCTTCTAAAGCATTTCTTCCTGCAGTATCTACTATAACTAAATCGTACTTTTCTAAATCTTTTTCAAATTTTTTCCATATTTTCACAGGATCTTTTTCTTTTTTATCGCCAAAGAAATCCACATGAATCTGATTTGCTAATTGTTGTAGTTGTTCATAAGCTGCTGCTCTAAACGTATCTAATTGCACTAGTGCAATCTTAAATCCTTTTTTCTTATAATAATATGCTAATTTTCCTGCGGTAGTAGTTTTACCATTACCAAATAAACCTACAAGTAAAATTTTATCCTTTCTTTGAAGATTTAGCTTTACATCACTTCCTAATATTTTGACCAATTCTTCATAAACTATGTTTATTATATGTTCTTTTCTAGTTAATTTTCCAGGTACTTGTTCTTCAAATGCCCTTTTTCTTATTCTGTTAGATAGTTCAAAAACTAATCTTACATTAACATCAGCACTTATTAATGTTCTTTGTAGTTCTTTAATTGCATTTTCAATTACTTCTTTATCAGGGCTAAAAGAAGTAGCAATACTTCTTATGGTTTTCTTCAATCCTTCACTTAATTTTTCTAGCATACATTATGATTTATTACAATATTTAAAAAATTTTTTATATTTGGAAAAGTAATTTATTTCTATGATACTAGGAATAATTGGAAAAAAAGGATCAGGTAAAACTACGGTAGCTAATTATTTAATTAAGAAAGGATTTAGACCTTTGACATTGTTAGAGTTTAATTCAAAAAATTATGATATTAAACTCAATTATGTAATTGATGATCTTACTATTCAAGGAATTGAAATTCTTTCATCAATTCATGATTTTTTTATAATAGAAATTGATGCAGATGATGGTATAATTAAAACTAGAACAAATAATCATCCTATGGAAATACCTTATCTAATTCCAGATTTTAAGGTATATAATAATTCTACTTTTGAAGAGCTTTTCTTAAAGATAGATTTTATATTGAATAATTTAAATTTTTCTAATCCTAAAGAACGTTTTGAAAAGACATACAATCAAATATATTATTTTGATGGAAGATTTATTACTAGGCCAATCAAAGAAAAATATTATCTCAGCGTGGCAAGAGAAGTTGCTAAAAGAAGTACTTGTCTTTATGTAAGATATGGAGCAATAATTGTTAAAAATGATGAGATAATTTCAACAGGTTATGTAGGTGCACCAAGGGGAGTAAAATCCTCTCTAGATAAAGGTTTTTGTTTAAGAAGACAGTTAAAAATTCCATCAGGGACTCATTATGAAATCTGCAGATCAGTACATGCTGAACAAAATGCCATAATAAACGCTGCCAGATCCGGAGCTAATATTTTAGATGGAATTCTCTATTTTTATGGAGAAAAGTATGTCAATAATGATACTGAAATAATTAACGGATTTCCCTGTTTTATATGTAAAAAGATGATAATAAATTCAGGAATAAAATATTTTATAAGTTTAACAGAATTAGGAAAGATAACTGGTTATGATGTTAATGAATGGAAACAAGAATGGGAAGAAAAGGATATGCTTGATTGTAAAGATAATTATTTTGTTGATTATTCAAAATGAATTATTTAAAAAAATAATCCATTGCCTGATAAATGTTTTCAACTTCAATTAATTCAATGTTAAGTTCATTTTTTGCATATTCTTTTAGATCAATCTCTTTCTTTACATACCTTATATTGTAAATTCTGAAAAATCTCCCTTTTGTTTCAGCAACAGGTTCATAGTAATAGAACTTTGATTGACCTTTTGGAACTAAAAAAATGCTTTTTCCAGATTCTTTAGCAGCAATCATTTTTTCTAAAATTCCACCAACAGGACCAATGCTTCCGTCTAATTCAATAGTTCCAGTAATTCCAACTTCTTGATTAATTTCTTTGTTAGTTAATGCAGCTATTGTTAAAATAGTCAATGCAGCTCCTGCACTTTCTCCACCTAAAACTAAGCTAGGAAAATTAAAAGAAAACAAAAAATCAACGTTTGTTTTTTCAATACCTAAAACATTTTTAGCAACTTCAACAGCTTTTTTAGTTGAATATTGTAGATAAAGATCGTTAAATGGATTGTTATCAAGCAAAATTTTATCATTTCCTGGAATCAATCTTAGTTGTGCGATTCCATAAATACCTTCATCATCATTACTTACTGCAAAAATATGAACTTCTTTAATTCTTTCAGGAAACTTACTTACACTTTCAAATTCTAGTTCTGGAAGAAAAATAAATAAAGCAATGAAAAAGCCTAGTGCAACTAAAAGGATATCTTTTAAAATGATCAAAAGATTATTTTTCAAAGTGCCACCTCTTGCAACATCGGAAGATTATTAAGATTAATAAGGTATGTTGTAAATTATTTTTAAGATAAGATAAATTATGAACAAAATGAAAAACAAAACGGTTAACTCTTTTCTTACACTTCTAGGTTCTTTTTTATCTAAAAGTTCTTCTTTTAAACTTCTATAAATTGCATTCATATCTAAGTTATTCTTTGCAACGAATGCTTTTCCGTTCGTTTCAAGAGCAATATTTTCTAACAATTCAAAATCAACACCTTCATATTGAGGATTTCCAAAAAAATCATAACCAGCAATATATTTTTCTTGACTTCCTACAGCAATGGTAAAGATTTGTACTTTTTTGCTTTTAGCATATTTTAGAGCTACTTCTACTGGAGTTCCTGTGTTAGGAACACCATCGCTAAGCAAGATTATTGCTTTTTTGTGAGCATCAATACTATTTACCATATCTGTTGCCATAATCAAAGCATCACCAAGATTTGTTGCACCATTTGCTTCAATTTCCTTTAACTTTTTTATTGCTGAATCTTTATTTATGGTTAAAAATGAAATTACAAAAGGATAATTTGAAAAACCAACAATTCCTAAACGATCGTTTTCTTTTGTGCTTTTGATAAAATTTATTGTTTCTTGTTTTGCGACTTCAATTCTATTAGGTTTAAAATCTTCGGCATTCATACTTCCAGAAGTATCAATAACAAAAACTATGTTTGTAGTTTTTTCTAAATTTCCAATTGGAAGTTTAGGATCAATTATTATAAGTATAAGCACTGAAAAAAGTAAAATGTTGATTATAAAAATGATAAGATCTTCTTTACTATTTTGCAATTTTACACCAAAAAAAGTTGGAAACAATTTAGAATATTTTTTTCTAAGTAAATAAATCAAAAATCCATACAACGGAATTAATAAAATTAAAAGATATTTCATTTTAGCTTACCTCAAGTAATATTTTTTTAATTTCTTGGAAAAGATCATTTTCGCAATCTAATGTGAAAAATTTATAACCTTTTTTCAAAAATATTCCTTTAATTTCTTTTTGTTTGTTTGCTATTGTTTCCTTAACTTTCTTGTTTTCAGTTAAAATTCTAATTCCATCTAATTCATAAATTCCTGTTTTTGGATTTAATTCAATATTTGAAATAATTTGAAGTGCTAAAAAATCAATTGTTTTTAGGTAATTTAGTTCTTTTTCAAAATTTTCAAAGAAAAAATCTGAAATGATTATGGTATGAGTATAATTTCTAAAGCTTATTTTCCTAAGAGCATCCTTAAGCTCAAATTTTTTTGATTTTAAAATTTCTTCGCTGTTTTCTAGAATATCATCTACTATCAATTCGGTAACAAAATAAACATCCTTGATTTGTTTAAATCTTCCTAAAAAATTTAATTTGTTGCTTAAAGTAAAAACATAAAAAGTGTTGTTGTTTTTAGCAGCATACATCATCATTCCACTTAGCAATAATAAAGAAAACTCTAACTTTTTTCTGAAAAACATGCTTTTTGAGTAATCCAAAATAAAACAATATACGCTTTCTCTTTCTTCGTTATATTTTTTTATAAAAATCTCATCCTTTCTTGCACTACTTTTCCAATCAATGAATCTAATGTCATCTCCAGGAATGTATTCTCTTAAATCCATAAAATCAATTCCATTACCTAAGAAAACAGATTGAAAATTTCCATAAATTAAAGTATTAACTAATTTGTTCGTTTTTATTTCAATTTCTCTTACACTTTTGAAAATTTGCTTTTTTATTTCTTCATTTTTTTTGTTCATGGTTCTTCTATTGTGTTTAAAATTTCATCAATAATTGAATCTTCTTTTACTTTTTCAATCATAGCTTCATAAGTAAGAATTATTCTGTGTCTTAGCACTTCTTTAGCAATAACTTTAACATCATTTGGAATAACATAGTTTCTATTGTTAAGCCAAGCAATGGCTTTGCTTGCAATTGCTAAATTTATACTTCCTCTAGGACTAGAACCATATTCGACATTTCTTTTCAAATTGTATTTTTCTGGATTTCTTGTTGCATCTACAATTTTTGCTATGTACTCTTGTATAACTGGATCAAGATAAACGTTTCTTACTTCATTTTGGAATTTAATAATTTCTTCTTTTGTTAAAACTTTTTCTATCTTTTCAACTTTATTTGAGGAATATCTTTCAAGAATTTTCATTTCATCTTCTAGTTCAGGATAACTTACGATAATTTTAAACATAAATCTATCTAATTCTGCTTCAGGTAATTGATAAGTTCCTTGGTTTTCAATTGGATTTTGAGTTGCAAATACAAAGAATGGTAAATCTAATTTGAATGTTTGATTTCCAATTGTAACTTGTTTTTCTTGCATAGCTTCTAGCAAAGCAGATTGTACTTTTGGTGGACTTCTGTTTATTTCATCAGCAAGAATGAAGTTTGCAAAAATTGGACCTTTTTTCACTACGAATTCTCTCTCTTTATTGATGATTTCAGTACCTATAATATCAGATGGTAATAAATCTGGAGTAAATTGTATTCTGCTGAAAGATAAATCTAATGCTTTTGCCATAGTATTGACGAGCAAAGTTTTAGCTAAACCAGGTACACCTTCAATCAAAACATGTCCATTGCTTAACAATGCAACTATTGTTTTTACTATTAATTCATCTTGACCATAAACATTTTTATGTATTTCATCTATTAGTTCAACAATTTTTTCATTTTTTATTTTTATTCCATCGATTATTTTTTCATTTTTTTCGGAATTCTTTTTATTTCCCTTAATGCTATCTTTTGTTTTCATAGTTTCACCATTTTTAATTAATTAAATTTTTAACTCTATAATTTTTTTACAATTTTTTCAAGATCATCCAATGCAGATTTTAAGTTCTCTTTATTGTCAGCGTATAAAAACAAATTAATATTTTCAATAATCTCATCAGAAACCTTTGTTTCAATTTTATCTTTGAATTCAGCAACAAGATCTTTGAATTTTAAGTACTTCTTTTTATCTTTCTTTTTCTCATCAATAGTTTCAAATTCTTTCTTTATTAGTTTAAAATATTGATAAATTGATTTTTCTTTTATTTCTTCTACTATTTCAGTAGATTGTTTTTTACTTTTATTAAGAACTAGATAAATTATTATAAGTAAAGCAATAAGTGATAGAATTATCCAAAGAAGCAAATTTCTAAAGTTGTTTTTGTTATTTTTAACATTTTCTTTTTGATTCATTTTGTTATTTATGTTAGAAGAATTGGATGTTGTTTTTTGCACTGAAGATTGATTTATTTGTTGATTATTATTTTTAATAGAATTACTTGTTTGATTCAAAGTTTGTTGTGCTTGTTGATTATTAACATTGTTTTGATTTATTGAATTTTGAATATCATCATAATCAGGAACATAATTAGGTACATACTGTTGATAATTTTGTGGCTGATTTATTTGTTGAATTTGTTGATACATTTGTTTTCTAACTTGATTCATGCGTTCTTCCATTTCTTGAAACATTTTGTCAAAATCATCATCTATGTTGAAAAAATCATCTTGATTTATCATTATATTTCCGTTGCTTATCACAATGCTGTTTGATCCTATTTGTGAATATTGAGTAGATTGTCTGCTAATTCCGTCACATCTGTAAATGTTAGTTATGTATTTTGTGTTATATTCTTTGCCACTTATTTCTAAATTAATTGAATTGCTTCTAACTTCTTTATTTTTTCCATTAAAAGTATATTCAGCAAGAGCAGGTTCTAGAGTAAAATTTCCTGCTTTATTCAAAAATAATTTCTGATCATAAACATATTTTACTTTTTGATTTTTAGGTATTGTAAGTTGTAAGCAATCAACATTAAAACCTGCATCGTTGATAATGTTTCTATCTCTTATTTTTATAACTATGTCTTGATCAATTTTATTTTCTATAATATATCCAATTTCAAGATTGCTACCTGTTGTTAAATTTCCAGAGTAAAATTTTTCTATGGAAATTTCATTTGAAAAAACCACAAGTAAAACTAGGTTTAAAACACTAAAGAACAAAATCTTTTTTTTCATTCTATTGATTTATGAAAGACAAAAATTATTTAAAATTTTCTTTTGGTATAACTTTTTTGAATTTATTATTAAGAAACATTTATAAATAAAAATAACATAAATCCAATGATGAATTTATTTAGAAATAATAAGGTAGTTTTAATATTTCTTTTATTTTTCTTAGTCTTATTTTTATCTGCTTTTTCTTATGAGTACATAAAAATAGATCCTGGAAGCTGTGAAATAATTTCTTATTTGGAAGGGAATTATGGTAATATTAAGCATCTTTCTAATAATTATGTATTAAAGGTAGAAGGAGATCTTATTGTAGAGGAAATTCCTTTTTATTCGCTGGATGAAGAATTAGTTGTTCCTTTTCAAAAGAATTTAGAAATAAGTGTTTTTTCCTTAGATTCTAATAATATGATTTGTAGTAAAAAATACGAAAATTTAGTTTTTAGAAGGGAAACGATTGATGAATTTAATATTCGAAATAAAATGATAATTTTAGAAAGAAAACAAAAAGAATCGAATTGGGCAATAGCATTCATAATTTTAGCAGTTTTACTTATTTTTTTAATATTTAAGAGTTATTATCTTTTAAAATTGAGAAATATAAAGAAAAAAGGTTTGAAAAATGGCAAAAAATAACTCTAGAAAAATTGTGATGTTGGGTTTATTTTTTATAGTTCTCGTTACTTTATCATTCTTTGTTTCTTGTAGAAGAGAAACCGTTTTCTTTTTATTTTGGAGTTCTGATTCAAAAACAAATCAACCAGAGAAACAGCCACAGCAACCACCTTTACCTCCAAGTCCCCCGCCGACTAAACCATCCGAAGAAAAAGAATTAGTTGATTCCTTAAAGGGATTAGACCCTTGTACAGAATTTTCTGATTGTGTAGATCCATTGACAAGTTTACAAAATAGAAAAGATGCTGTTTTTTTATCCAAAACTACCGATGGTAAAACGTTATGTATAATTAATAAAGATAATATTAATTTAGAAAGTATTATTCCTATAATTCTTGTAGAAATGATATCTGAAAATCCTCAAAGAATTCAATTATCTGTTCCAAATACTTTAATAATAGGTGATCAAGAAAAAAACATTCCAGATGAGGTTAAACAAAAATCTTTTGATTTAATAAATAAAATTAACGTTGAAGATTTGATTTGTGTAAAAGAGGAAAAATTTTTGACTGATATGTATGAGATTTTCGTGAAATTAAATAACCTTGTGTTTTTAAAGAAAAAAGATAAATCTGAAGATATACAACTTAATGATGGAAAATATAACGTTTATTTATCGTATAATAAAAATGATCAAAAATTCGTTGATTTTTTCCTAACATATGTTAATTTAAAGGAGAAAGTAAAGATAATAAATGAAAATGATAACGAATTAAATTCTTTTGTTAATGCGATCAACACAGGATTAGATGAGCTCAAACATAAGAACTTTGAGGAATATGTAATTATTGACAAAGAATTCATAAAAAATAAAAAAGATGTTTCAGATTTTTCACCTATTTTTGGATTGTATTATTTATCATTGAATGATGTTTCTAATTCTATAAATGATGAGAATTTTAGACAAAAAAATAAAGCGTTTTTCTTGAAAGTTGGAAATGCTGAAATGAAATATTATTTTGAAAATAATAACAATAGATTTGTAGATTTCTTGTTTTTTGCAAATTTATCATATGTTTCACATGATAATAAATTACTCAACGAAAAAAAAGTGGAAGAATTAATGAATTTTTTAGGATATACGAGAGCAAGAAATCTTACAAATTTTGAATTTATCAATGATACATTAAATAAATGGAAAACTGAAAAAATAAATCCAAATTTATCTCTTGTTCCTGAAGAGAAAAACTTTGAAATTTATAAAAATTTTTTAGCTGATCTTTCGAATAGGCTTCCTATTAGTGAAAATTTGTCAATAAACAAGTATAAATTATTTGATTTTACATATTTCTATAATTTATCGGATTATTCGCAAAAAGGTATCTATGAAAATTATCAATATTTAAATAATGAACTAGGCAAACTAAGAGAACTTTCTTGTAGTGATTCTAAGAAAGAAATTTGTAATCTAATCAAGAATCATCTAATCAACAATCAAAAAGTTAATTATTCATCGGTTATAGTTACTTTGAAAGAATTATATAAGAAAACAGAAGATATTAAATATCTTTTAGGAGGGGTATTAGCATTGTATTTATTTAAACCTGATTTTTGTACATTTTCATCATCAGATATAATAGTTGATATGGATAATATTACCAAGGACCTTTCAGTTAATAATTACGAGGATGTGAAAAATTATTTAAACAATTTTTTCAGAAATGAAAATTGCACATACTATGTTTTATCATATTCACTTCTTCTCGAAAGAATGCAAATTAAAGGAGATGTTTTATATTATTTAGAAATTGTTCCAGGATTAGCAATAAATAAATTAGTTTTTGAAAATGAATCAAATATTACGTGTGATGATATTTTTAGTAAAGGAGTAATTTCAAAAAATATAAGCTTATGTTTCAACGATACTCCTAAGTTATATTTAGAAAATAAAATCAATTTAACTCATGGAAAGAAAAATGTTTTGATTGAGATTAATTTTTCAGAGGATAGCTTAGTTGTTAAACAGAATGATTACTTTGCAAATTATTCCTCTGCTACTAACTGCTTATATTTAGAATCAAATTTATCTTTTGAATATGTAGAAAAATTAGATAATATTGAGTTTAAAATTGAATTTTTCAATAAATCAAAAGAGGGAATGAAAAAAAATCTATCTTTGAAATATTCAATTGTTAATAATTGTAGCTGTGAAAGTAATAAATTAATTTCTATATATTCACTTTTTTCAACTCGTACTCTAGTTGCAGGAGAATTCAATGATTCTATAAATCTTACTTTTAAATATGATTCAATTATTAATAAAAATTATTTAAGAAGCTTTTCGTATTATATTGATAACATATTAATTTTCAATTCATCAATTAATATTAATAATAATTGGGAAACAACTAATAGTAAGTGTGAAAAAGTGGAGATCTTGACAGAGAATAATGATTTGAAGATCAATGTTACTAATATTAATATTAATGGTAAGGGATTAAAAGATAATCAAAATTCAAATCTAACATTAAATATTTCAGTGCCAAATATCTTATCATGCGAATTATCTCTTAATTTAAAGTTAGAAAAAGTCTATAGCTCTGAAAGTTCAGAAGGAGAACCTAAAGAAACTTCTTCAAAAGAAGAAAAAAAGGATTGTAACCAGCTTACTTTAAATGAGGTTTTAGTTTTATCAAAAGTGAATGCATATTATCAGGATAAAAAGTGGAGGTATAATCAAAGTATTAATATTTCTTTTAGTGAGAAGATTGATTCTGAATGTATAAATTTAATAAATTTAAGTTTATCAGGAATTCATTTAACTACATTTGAATTAGACTCTTCTCAAATACTTACATTTAAAGATGGAATAAAGCCATCTTCACAAGAAATAAAAGAAGGATTAATTTTATTAAATTATAGTAATTTAGAGATATCAGATAGTGATTCTTTTTATGATCTAGGGGTTAAGGAGAAAAATGTTACTTTGAAAGTTGAAGTAATAATAAAAAATTCAAAGGACACAAAATATAAAGAAAAAAATTTTACAATAATTAAAGAAGATTCAGAACGTTATAAACACATGGTAGAAGAGTGCAATAATAGAATTACACACATGAATGTGATTGTGCTTACCCCCATATTTGCTAATTATAATGATGAAGATAGGACATGGAGAGCTAATCAAACTATTAATTTGACGTTTAATAAAAGTGTTGAAGAATGTAAGTTATTAATAAAGAATATTACAATTAAAAATAATCTTTTTGGTGTTGTTTATGTATTCAATATTAGTGAAGATGGAAAATTCAATAAAATTTATGTAAGTCCAGAGCAAAATATAATTCCTGAATTCACAACCGATAAAAAGACAATAATTTTAAATTGGACTGAATTTAATGTGACTAAAACTTTTGATAGTAAGTTCAATGATATAACTATTTCAAAAACAAATGCTTTTATTGATTTTGAGGTTTATAATATTTCAGGAAATCTTGTGTCGAAATATTCAAAATCTTTTGAAATAATAAAAAATCAACTTGCTTTAGAAAAACAAAAGATCGAGCAGTGTAAGAATTTTAAATTTTACTCTATAGACTTGATAAAATTCAAGGAATTCGCCATTAAAAATGAAAAAAATCAATGGATATATGAAATAGGATTTAATATATCTTTTGATAAAACTAATTATGAAATTTGTAAAAATTATATACAAAACATAACTATAAAAAATAGATATAATAATACGGAGGAATTAGAGTATGTGTTTAACATAACTTCAGATAATACTCTAAATGAAATCTTCTTAAGAACTTCACAAAAAAAGCCTACTTCAAAATTTAGTCAAAGTGATAACAAAATTATTATTGAATTGGACTGGAGTAATAATTTTTTACTTCCTACTGAATTAATTAAGGATTTTAATAACGAATTCGAAAGTGGTCTAGTGGATTATAATTTTTCATTATTTTTATTTGATATCCTGGTAGATTCCAAAAATATAACTATACAGATTAAAAAAGAAAACTCTCTTTCAGGATCATCTATTTCTTCTGAAGATTGTAATAATATATATTTAGAAATTGAAAAAGAAGATCCTGTAATTGCTACAATAGAATCCGGGGTTTGGAAAACAAATCAAACATTTAATTTAAGTTTTTTGAACTTTATAACTTCTTGTAAACATTATATAAGAAATATTTCGTTTATGAGTTTAAATGATAGTAATAAGGGAGTAGTATATGCATTTGATATGGATGGACGTGTTATTGTTGATAACTTGAAGAATCAAAATGCGCTAGATTTTTATAATAGCGAAAAATTATTAATTAAGGTTATTTGGAATAATTTTGAACTTCCTTCTCAAATTTTGGAGTCATTTAAAGATATTAAAATAAATAAGGAGAAAGCGTTCTATAACGTTTTAATTTATGATACCAATAATAACTTAATTAATAGCAAAGAAGTTTCTTTTGAAATAATTAAGGATAATAATCAATATGAAAAACAAAAAAAGGAGGTATGTAATGAAATTATAAATTCATTAAAATTTTCCGTAGATAAGGATACTGTAGACGCAAAATTATTGACAGGGAATTGGATAATATCAAATCAAATTTTCAACCTAACATTTAATGGAGATTTAAGAGTTTGTAAGGATTACATAAAGAACATAAATTTAAGTAGTTTAAGAAGTGGAGGATTGGTAGTATATGCGTTCAAGATAAATAGTTCGAATGAAATAGAAAATGTTTCTAAAGTATCAGATGGAAAAATGAATCCAGGGATTGATTTTAAGAATGGTCAAACGATAATAACATTGAATTGGAGTGAGTTTCAAGTTCCAACAGAGATAAATACCAGATTCAATCAGCAAATTTTATTAGATCAAGAAACTGCTATTTATAATATTTTGATTTATAATAAGGATGATCAATTATTAAAAGAAGCATCTGTTAGCTTTAAAGTAAAAAAAGAGGATGTGTCTTATTATTCTTATCTATTTTCAATATGTGAAGAAAGAATTAAATCATTAGAGTTTAATGTAAATAAAAAAGAGGTTTCTGCTAAATATGATAATAATAATTGGAGAATTAGTCAAGAATTCTTTTTAAAGTTTAAAGGCAATCTTACGGAGTGCAGGGATATTGTAAAAGAAATATCGTTAATAAGCGTAAATAGCAGTAATTTAGAAGTTTATAAATTCAATCTTACAAAAATAATTAAAGATGTAAATTTAGATGGTACTATGGCGAATCCACTAGAAAACATTAAGTATGAGAATGGATATACTAAGATACCATTAAAATGGGATAATTATATAGTTCCTAAGGATGTAAGTTCATCTTTTAATAATGGGGAATTAAGTGTAAAAGATGTAAAGTATAAAATTAATATTAGTTATTATACTCCTCAAAAAAACATCGAAATATGGTCTAAAGAAACTGATTTTAAAATTCTAAAATCATGTGGAATAAAGATAACTAAATATCCAAAAGAGGTTTATGCAGGAGATAATATCGAAATTGAATTTGAGTATCTATCTTTAGATCAGAATCCTAGAGTTAAATTGTTAGAAAATAATAAAGAAATAAACTCAGAAAACATAGATATAATCAATAAAAAAGTTAATCATTCTCAAAGTACGCCAGGAAAATATGACTATAAACTAAAAATTATCTGTAATAAATATACCGATGAAAGTCAAAGTATTAATATAATAGTTAAGCCATCTTGTAAGTGTTTAGATGTAAGTAAATTTACTCCATTGAATTTTGGTAGTAATCAATATTCAGTAAATATTCCTTTAACAAATGAAAAGAATGTTCCGGATTTGATAAAACTAAAAATCCATGAGATTATTAATATTCCTAAAAATGCAATTATTGAAAAAAATCCAACTATTGAAAAATTAAAAAATGAAATTAATTGTAAAAAACTAACAGTCCAAGAGGATATATTTATAGACTTTAAAATTAGTTGTTATTATGATGATAAAGAGTTTACTTTCAATATAACTTTTTTGGAAGATTTAATGCGCAAAGGCAAAGATGGATCAAATATCTTAAATATATATTTCATAAATTATATTCCCTATTCTTTGAGTTATCGTTGTGAATGTAATAACAAAGCTACTAACGAAGGGGTTTTAGAATTATGGAATTCTGATTATAATGTTTCAAAAGAATATGATAAAATTAAGGTGTTGAAAGATAACATGAATGAGATTATTAATAACAAATTTTCTATAATTACTAAGAGTGAGGATTTATCTAATAAATTTATTAAGATAAAACTAGATGACACTAAGTTCAATTTCACTATATTAAAAGAATCAAAATATTCTGCTACAAAAGATTTAGATAAAAAAGAGTCGAGGGAATATTCCGTAAGATATTATTTATGTTTCAGAAAGGAGGAAATTAAAAAACAATCTAGCTTATATTTATATTTTTGTTTGGGTGATCCTG
>JAWBMQ010000005.1:83135-103002 GCA_038828875.1 Candidatus Woesearchaeota archaeon | reverse complement strand
TGATATTATTAATTTTGTCTTTATGAATGACGCTTTTTGCATCTTTATAATTTTTTTCATCTGGCTCAAATCCTATTATTTTTTTAGGTTTATATTGCTGAAACACCAATATTGAATCTCCTTGAGGAATACCATAATCTAGAAAAGTACCTCCATTTAATCTTTTATTCATCATTTCCCCTCTAATTCCTCAAACAATTTTTCCCATTCTTTCTTAATATTAACAATATCAAAATCTTTTGCTCTTTGGTTGCTTAATTTTATATATTTTTCTCTTAATTTTTCATCTTTCAACATTCTATCAATTACTTCTACCCATTTCTTTTCTGCTTCATTTAATTCCAAATTTGCTTCTTTGTTATTTATATCTAACACTGGCATTAAAATTCCATACTTCGCAAATTCTACATCTTTTGTTTCATAATTAAAATCTGTATCTGGTGCTAAAATCTCTCTAGGCCCGGATCTACAATCTGAACTTATTATCACTGCTCCAGACGCCAATGCCTCTACTAAGACCATCGGTAAACCTTCGAAAAACGATGGAAACAAAAACAACTTACTTCTTGATATAAATTTGAATGGATTCTCTTGAAAACCTAAAAAATATACATCATAACTCTCATCATATTCATCTTTTGAATAATCATAAACTTTCAAACCTAATTTCTTACCATATTCTACTAAAAAATCTTTCATTTCTCCATCACCAAGAATCACTAACTTCAACTTCTTGTGCTTTTTCTGTAAAACTTTCAAAAATTTCAACAAATACCATTGACCTTTTGGATTATAAATCCTACCAACAGTTATCATAACTTCATAATTTGAAAACAATTTTTCATAAATCTCAAGCTTTTCTTTTGCTTTGTTTTTTATTTCCTCAACAAAAACAGGATTATAAATTATCTTTATTTTCTCTTTTTTTATACCCCAATTCTTAATAAAATCATCTTCTATGTTTTTTGAAACCACAACAATAGCATCTGCTTTATTATAAAATGTTTTAATAATCCACTTAATTATTGCTATCTTTATTTTTGAAAATCTAGCATTAAGATGAAATGGATTCTTTAAAATATGCATAGTATAATTTCCATGAAAAGTCAAAATGACTTTCTCATTTTTTCTTGTTAAAACATTTAGTAAATTGCATGGTTCATGACCACTTATGCAAATAGAAAAATCATACTTTCTCTTGATTTTTCTTAATTGCCAATAAGTACTTAGCACTACCTTAACTTGTCCCCAAAAATCTTTTGGATAATAAGAATGCAAACCCAAGATCTTATCTTTAGGAACTCCAAAGAAATTGTGTCTTTCATCTAAAACAATTATATTGTCAACCTCTAAAATTTTATATAAATTGTAGAAAACCCTTTCTAGTCCTCCTGGAGTTAATGCTGCTAAAAACAAAGCTCTTTTTTTCATATGTGAAAATTTTGCTAATTAGTTTATATTTTTTTCTATGAAAGAGATTATTAAATTTAAATCTCTCTGTTTCTTATAATTTTTTAATAACACCATAATTTCTTCTTTATTATTTATCAAATCTCCATACCTATTAACCAAAAAGCTTACAAATTGATTTGTGTTCCCAACGTTATCTTTTGCTCTTTCAAAATCAATTAGCTTAAATCTATCATTAATCAAAAAAACATTTTTGTAAGGTCTTGTAAACTCTTCTTTCTTAACATTTTCACAATCTAATAAATATGCAATTTCTAATAATTTTTTTATATAATTTTTGAAAACATGTTCAGGAATTTCATTATTATCAAACATTTTACAAATCTTATCAAAAGTGATTCCATCAATGAATTCTTCTATAATGTAATTCTCCCCGTAATCCAAAACTTTAACTACAAAATCATATTTTTGTAATTTGAGTAAGTATTTTAACTCTTTTTCAAAGTTAATTTTATTTTTGAAAATTTTAACAGCAACTTTAGAATTATTAAAAAAACCAGAATAAACATAACTATGCCAACCAGAAGTATAGTACTTAAATTGATTTATTTTTTTCTCTAATTCTTTTCTCACTTTTTTTTTCTTAATAACATAAACATAATGCATCTCAAAAAACAAACTTTTACTAAATTCGTGCTCAATTTCTAAAAGCAAAGAATTTATCTTTTCCTTTATTACTTTTGGTTTAGAAAGTTCAGAAATTAATAAAATAATTCTACCATCCTCTGCTAAAAAATCTACACTAGATTCTAAAAATTTCAAGATAAATTCATATCCATTTTTGCCTGCATAAATTTCTTTATCCTCTTCATAATTACCTGGCAAATATGGAGGATTTATAGTTATAGTATCAAATTTTCCTGAAATATTGCTAAATAGATCAGTAACAACAAATTTTGCTTTTTCATGCTTAATAGTTCTTTTGCAAAATTCAATGCTTTCAACATCAACATCAGCAAAAACAACCTCTTCTACTGAATTTAACTTTAATAAGGCATTTCCTATGATTCCTGTTCCTGTACAAAGGTCTAATACTTTTCCTCTTGCAAATTTTTCTGCAATTTCTTTCAAAAAATAGGAATCTTCCTGAGGCTCATACATTTTTATTTTTCAAAATATCCATAGCTTTAGCATATTCTTGAATTCTTTGAAAAATGTGATCTACTAAAAAGTTCTTTATTTTTGTATTTAATATTTCTTCAAAAGAAAGATTTTCTGAAATATAGTATGCATTTCCAATTTTTTCAACTAAATAAATTTCTTTTAATCTTCTTAATTGTCTTCTTATATTAGAATCAGCTAATCCATTTGCTGTTAAACCATTTAATTCTCTAAAAGATTTTGCTTTTTCTTTTATTTCTGAAATAGATAATGGTTCTTTAGAAAACATTAGAACATAGAGAATATCTACTATAACATCTCTTCTATCTCCTGGTTGAAGAAGTCCTAAACTCAAACAAAATTTCTTAACTAATTCCCTTTCATTCAAATCTAAACTTGGTTTTTCATAGCGTCTTAAAATAATTTCCTTAAGAGGTTTATCTCTTATTAACATTTTAAAATAATTAATTATTCTTCAGATTTATAAAATATTGGTATTTTAATAGTTTTTGGTATTACTGAAATTCTCATTCTATCTGCTTGTACATTATACAATTCACCATCACATTGAAATATATAAACAGGACTTACCTCTAATTCAGTAAAAACATCTCTTACTACATCGCCTCTTGGAGAAATTGGATTTCTAAAATATTCTTGAAAATTCCCATTTTCAGAAAACAATTCTCTATTCCATCTTTCTATAATGTATTGCTTAAATATAAGCCATCCATTCTTAATAAAATTCCATTTAGGAATTGGTTTAAAGAATATTATGTTCAAAAAACCATCATCAATTTTTGCTTCTGGTAAATTTAAAGTTCCTCCTGCATGATTTGAATTATTATATACTAAAAATCCGGTTGTTTTACTCTTAAATTTTTTTCCATGTTTCAATTTTTTATATTTAACAACATACTCCTTAATTTTAAAAGTAAAAATACTTTGAATCAATGGTAAAACATATTCGCTATGAGAATATGCTTTTCTTTTGTACATATTATAAAGATTCTTTAAAACTTCTGCATCAAAAGAATTTATTCCTGCAGAATTTATGAAATATAGAACATTCAATTTATCATTAATCCAATATTCAATTTTTCCTACATCTGAATATTTAAAAGGAATCTGCTCAAACTTTTTAGATTTTATAGCATTTTCATAAGCTTCAACAAATTTTTTGAAATTGAAGGAACTCATCCCTTGAGTAGTTGCAAAATCATTACCTGTACCAAAAGAAAAAGGAATTAAATATGCATCAATCTGTTTCTTTATCATTTCATTAACTACTTTATGTAAAGTTCCGTCACCTCCTACAACAAGAATAAAATGAGGCTTAATTCGTTTTGGAATATAATCTTTTTTCGGGTGTGTTTGAACTACTAAACATCTAAACTTTTTCTTTATCAAAAACTTAAATATTTCTCTTGCTTTATCTTTACTCAACAATGTTCCAGATTTTGGATTATAAATGATTAAAAAATCAACTTCCTTTGCGTACTTTTGATACCATTTTTTTATTTGTCTAGAAAGTTTTTCCTTTATTTTTGCTATCTTTTGTTTTATACTTAATTTTAAATTGTTGCTAAACTCTTTCAAACCACTCATATTAAAAACTAGAAGAAAAGTTCATTTATAAAATTTTTCACAAAATTTTGAAAAATATAAAAAATATAAATTTAAAAAACTTTATTATTGAAAAGATAATTCCTAAATAGAATGAAAAAGGGACAATTAATAGATATAGATTACAACATTGAAAATGAAAAAAGCGTAATTTATTTAGCAATAAGAAATGAAAATGGAGAAAAAGAAGTTATCAAAGAAGAGTTTTTACCATATTTCTTTGTTAGGGAAAAAGATTTAGCTTTAGTTGAAGAATTTGCAAATAAAATTTCAACAAAGATAACTGTTGAAAATTCTGAGTTTATGAGTTATGATAATTTTCCAGTGAAAAAGATAATTTTTTACAATCCTAAAGAATTAAAAAAATTGAGAGACATTCTTGAAAAAAATAATATTGAAACTCTTGAATCGGATATTAGATTGATATATCGTTATTTAATTGATAAAAATATAAAACATTTTGTGCAGTACGATAATAAAGCGTACAGCTTAAACTTTGAAGATTATTTTCCTTTGGTTGTTTCTGTGTTAGATATAGAAACTGTAAAAGATAACATAATTTTAGCATCGTTGATAACTAAAAAATACGCATACACGAATAAAAGTAGAATTATTTTAGAAAAAACAACAGATACAATATTAGTAAAAAATGAAATGATTTCAGAAAAAGAAATAAATAAAGAATTTGAAAATAAAAACATAAATTTAATTGTTGTTAATGACGAAAAAGAATTAATTTTAAAACTTTTAGATGTGATAAATTATCGAAATCCTGATATTCTTTCAGGTTGGAATTTGATTGATTTTGATATAAATTTCTTAAAGAAAAAGGCAGAAAAATATAAGATAAAACTAATGCTAGGAATGGAAATTGGAAATGAAAAAAGAGAGTTGGATATCAAAGTTTACGAAGATTATATGAAAACTTCTGAAGCAAATGTTTTTGGAACTGTGATTTTAGATGGTATTTCCATCTTAGAAAGTTCTTTTATCAAATTAGAAGAATATAGTTTGGATTACGTAGCTAAGGAATTGTTAAACGATAGTAAAGTTTATTTAGGAAATAAAGATAAGATGAAGAATATAGAAAGTTCATATTATCAAGATCCCATAACATTAATAAATTACAACATTCAAGATTGTGAGTTAGTATTGAAGATTTTTGAAAAGTATGACTTAATTGAATTACAAATCGAAAGAGTAAAAAATACAGGCTTGCCTTTGAAAAAAGTATTTTCATCAGTTGTAGCTCTTGATTCTCTTTATTTAAGAAAAGCAAAAGAAAGAAAAATCGTTCTTAACAGTTCAAAATATAATGTAAAAGAAAATCCTATAAGTGGTGGTTTTGTAAGAGATCCAATTCCTGGAATTTATGAATATGTAAACGTTTATGATTTTAAAAGCCTATATCCAAGCATAATCAGAACCTTTAACATAGATCCTTTAGAGTTTGAAAAAGGAGACATAATTGCACCAAATGGAGCTAAATTCGGAAGAAATAAAGGAATTTTGCCTGAAATCATTGATGAACTTTTCAAAAACAGAGAATTAGCAATAGCTAATGGAAAAAAATTAGAAAGTCAAGCAATAAAGATTATCATGAATTCTTTCTACGGCGTTCTTGCAAATCCTAGTTGTAGGTTTTTTAATCCAAAAATTGCAGATGCTATAACTTCTTTTGGAAGATTAATTATTAAAACAGCAGCAGAATATCAAAACAACAAAAATTATGAAGTAATCTATGGGGATACTGATTCGATATTCGTAAAAACAAATGCAAAAAACTACAACGATGCTGTTGAAATTGGAAAAAAAGAGGAAAAAGAAATCAATGAGTTCTTTAAAGAATGGTGTCAAGAAAACTACAAAGTAGAAAGCAAATTAACAATAGAATATGAAAAAACCTATGTCAAACTTCTTTTACCTGAATCTAGAACAGGAGGAAGCGCTAAAAAAAGGTATGCGGGAGTAATAATAAACAAAAATAATGAACAAGAAATCGAACTTACAGGTTTAGAAGGAGTTAGAAGCGATTGGACTGATTTAGCTAAAGAATTTCAGTTGAACTTGCTAAAGAAATTGTTTAATAACGAAAATTTAGAAGAATACATTAAGCAAGTAGTAGAGGACTTGAAAAATGGAAAATATGATGATAAATTAATCTATAGAAAAAGTTTAAGAAAAGATTTAGATGAATACACCAAAACAACTCCACCACATGTTAAAGCAGCAAGAATGCTTGAAAATATTGAAACTCCTATAGTAAAGTACGTTATGACGTTAAATGGACCCTTGCCTGTAGAAAAGTTAAACAATTCCACAATAGATTATTCACATTACATAGAAAAACAACTTAAACCTATTGCAAATCAAATTTTGATTTTTTTTAACAAAGATTTTGATTCAATTTTTAAAGGAAAACAAAAGAGCATCTTTGATTTCAAAAAATGATAGAAGCTAAACATTATGAAAAATTAGAAAACAATTTAGTAAAGTGTAATCTATGTCCAAAACACTGTATAATTAAACCAAACTCTACAGGATTTTGTTTAGTAAGAAAAAACATAGATGGAAAATTATACACTTTTAACGATAAAATAAGCACTATTGCAGTTGATCCAATTGAAAAAAAACCGTTGTATCATTTTTTGCCTTTTTCTAAAATTCTTTCAATAGGAGCTAATGGCTGTAATTTTGATTGTAAATTTTGTCAAAATTTTGAAATTAGTAGAAATTTAACAGAAAAATTAGATTATAGTGAAAGAGATATTGTTGAAATTGCAAAAGTTTATGGAATTCCTAGTATTGCTTATACATATAATGAACCAACGGTATTTTATGAGTTTATGCTTGAAACAGCAAAACTGGCAAAAAAAGAAGGGATAAAAAATGTAATTGTTAGTAACGGATTTATTGAAAAAGAACCACTTGAAGAATTATTACCGTTTTTAGATGCTGCAAATATAGATTTAAAAGGAAACTCTGAGTTTTACAAAAAAATATGCAATGGAAATGTTGATTATGTAATGAAAAATATTGAAACTTTAACGAAGAATAATGTTTGGGTTGAAATTACTTTCTTAGTAATAGATGGTTACAATGATAATTTAGATTCTGCTGAAGAAATGTTCAAATGGTTAAATCAATTCAATGATAAAATTGCACTTCACATCACTAGATTTTTTCCTATGAGAGAATTCATTAATTTACAACCTACTAAAAAAGAAACATTAGAAAAGATGTACAATTTAGCTAAAAAATACCTTGATTTTGTGTATCTAGGAAATATATTCACTGATAAAATAAACACACATTGTCCAAAGTGCAACAGTATTCTCATTGACCGAATTCATTTCAAAAAGAAAATAAAATGTGAATGCGGATATGAATTAATAGGTAGATTTATTTAGAGATTCAATAATTTTAGGCAACTCTTTAAATGAATGAAAAACCATTTCATTTTTAATATCTTCATTTAATTTTTTATTTTCTGGAACAAATTTTAAAGCAACAATTTGTAAATGCTTAGCACCTTCTATATCATTCGTAGAATCTCCAATCATTACTGCTTCTTTAGCTAAAACTTCTAATTTATGCAAAGCAAGCAGATAAATATCAGGATGAGGTTTTTCTCTACCTGCTTCCTCTGATGAAACAAACACATCAAAATATTTAGAAAGTTTCAAAACTTTCAATTTTCTTAATTGAATTTCAGAAAGTAGATTTGTAACTATCGCTAATTTATAGTTATTTTTCAAAAGTTTAAGTGCATTTGTCACATAAGGATAAGGTTTCATTCTTTTAAAGAATGCTTTGTAATAAACATCATAAAGAGTTAAAATTTCATCAACTGAAACTACTTTATTAAGATTTTCAAATATCCTTTGAAAATAAATAATCCTGTTATGCTCTGATGCAGAACCACTTAACTCTAAATGTATCTTTTGTTTAGCTTCATCATAAATTTTTTCAAATTCTTCATAATTACATTTGTAGATTTTCTTAAACTCATTGTATACTGCTTTCATTGCAAAATTATGGCAAATTTCATAATCATACAATGTGTTATCTAAATCAAATAACAATGCTTTAATCATTTTTTTCACCTTTTTTCTTAATAAGATCAATGATGATACTAAATGCTTCTTCTATTGTCTCAGCAAAAGAAATTAATCCTTCTTCATGTCCTTTTAACAATACTATTCCTTTGTTTGATTTAATATTTTTTACAACATGATAAATTTCTTTTGCGATTTCTACAGTTCCATATTGTGCTTTTTCTGATGTAAAAGGTAACATGTTGTAATAATGTTTCCATAATTCTATACTGTGAATATGGATAACATACTTAATATGATCATTAGCATAATAAATTGCTGCATGAGTCATTGTTTCTGAAGATGCTTTCTTAAGTCCTTCACAATAAACGATATTATTATCAATATCTGCAAAAGTAACTAAAGTAAAATCTTGTTTAGTAGCTTCATAAATGTCTCCTGTTTTAGTAGCAGAAATAATAAATCTCTTTTCATCAACCCTTTTGCTTATATTTCCATAGCCAACATTTCCTTTCATTCCAATTAACTTTAAATCCATCAATTTTTTCCTGTAAAGAATTAAATCATCTAGAGAATAATCATCTAGAGCGTGAATATTTTCTTTTAGAAAAACTTGGAACTTAATATAACCTTCTCCGTTTGATTGGTTTAATTTCATTAAAGATTCAAAGAAAAAGTCATTAATATTTTTTATGGTATGTTAAATAATTTTCTTGTGATTATACTCAAAATTATTGAAAATAAAATGTAAAAGGTTAATCTTCCTGGTCTAAAACCAAAAATTGTAAAATTTACAATATTCAAGGGTTTATATTCAATAACTACCTTATCAATGTACTCATCATTTATCTTTTTTTCATTGTTTGTAACTCGATAAAGATTAGTAACCAAAAAATCTTTAAAGTATGTTTTATTGTTTATGGTAAATTGAAAATTGTAATAACCTTCTTTTCTAGGCCTAAGTTCATAAGTAATTATTTTATCATTTTTATAAACATTTAGCAAATCTACATTTTCAGTGATCATTTCATGCACAGTCACGTTGTAATTTCCTTTAAGAAATAAAGTAACGTTGAAAGGAAGATTTGGTTTTAATGGTTCATAAGTATAGTGATTAAGAATAACTGAAAAAATTATAATTGCTGGAATTGTAGTAAAAAGTAGACTTTTCATTGTTTTTTGATTATATCTTAAAGAAAGTTCTAAAGTTTTAGAAGCGATTTCTTCTTGCTTCTTAGGATCTTTAGTTTTTGACATCTTTTTTCTTAATTCATCCATCTCTTTCTTTATCTCTCTCAAAGCATCTACATCAAGAAACAAAGCATACACAAAAGCAGTGAATAAAGCATAAATTAAAGAAAGCAAAAAAATTACAATTAAAGGATGCCAAGAAAGTAAAAAATCAAACATAATTACACCTTTACTTTAATAATTTTCCAACAACAGGAAGCTCTTCAGCGTATTGTCGAGCCATATCTTGAGCAAATTTGTAAATAATCATAACACTAAGTAAAAGTCCTGTACCTGAAACTACAGCTCCAAGAATATCAGACATTGCAGCAAGAAGACCTACTGCAATTGCACCTAATATTGTTAAATAAGGAATATATCTTTCCAATAATCTTTCAAGCATTCTAGGATCGTTTCTATAACCAGGTCTAGATAAATTAGATTGTGAAATCTGCTTAGCAACATCTTTTGCACTCATTCCACTTACTTGTACCCAAAGATAACCAAAAATAACCGCAAAAATAACCATCAATATTGTATAAACAATTGCTCTAACAATATGATCCATTGTTAAAGATCCAGTAAAAGCTAGAGTAATTAAAGAATGAGTTGGAGTTATGTATTTAACGAAACCAGAAACAGGCTGTCCTTGACTATCAAATGTACCTAAAATAGGCATTCCTGCGTTTGCAAAAATTCTACCAAATAATTGCAAATTAGCAAACATTGCTGCAACAAGAATCACAGGAATGTTGCTTGTGTAAAGGAAATTGATAGGCCATTTAAAAGTATAACCTCTAACTGAAGCAAAACTTAAAGGAATTTCAACCCTCATTGCTTGAACATAAACAACGATCAAAAAGATCAAAATAGTAGTTGCTAAACTTATTAATCCTAACATTGCTTCTGCAGCATATTCTTGATTTGCAAAAGAATAAATCAACAAAGGAATTATGCCCATAGGTGCTTCACTTTGATAACTTACAAATCCAAAAATTCTTGCAAAAGCTTGCTGAGCTACACCTGCTACAATGAAAAGACTTATTCCTGAGCCAATTCCCCATGAAGTACTTAAATCATCCATTAACATAATCAAAAATGAACCTAATGCTAATTGTAAAAGAATTAACCATTGAAATAACACGTAAGTTGAAGCAGGTAAATTAGGATCAGGTCTTAATGCTCCAAAGAAAACATAAGCAGCACCTTCTACAAAAATCATAATTATGGTTAAAATTCTTTGCAAAGATTCATACTTTCTTTTACCTTCTGGTTTTGAAAGATCTATAGACAAAATTTTAGCTCCTACTAAAAGTTGAACAATAATTGATGCAGTAACTATAGGACCTATACCTAACGTAGTTAAAGTACCAAATTGTGCTCCGAGCAACAAAGATAATTCTTTTGCTTGATTGAGCAAATTTTCACTTAATCCAAACAAAGGAATGCTAGAAAGAACATAAAATGCAATCAGAACAGCTAAAGTCCATAACAATCTTGTTTTCAAAGATAATTTTTGAGTTGGTTTTTTTACTTCTGGCATATAATCTAAAATGCTCATGAGCACTCACCTATTAGCAAAATAATGAAAATAATAAAATAAATAAAATCAAAATAAAAATTTAAAAAATTTATTCTTCTAAAATAACTTGGCCCCCTGCAGCAGATATTTTTTCAATTGCACTTTCACTTGCTTTTGAAACCTTAATATTCCATTTATGTTTAACTTCTCCATTACCTAGCAATTTATCAACTTCCAATTTGCTCAAATCAGCAACAATAACATCATTCTTTTTCTCGAAAATTCCTTTTTCCAAATAATAATCCAAAAATTCTTCTAATTTAGAAATTGAGATTACATTAAGATCTTTTTTATGAAATCTTTGTAAGACTGATTTAAAACCATGTTTTCCAAAAATTCTACCTTCGTTAATGAATGTTGGTTTTTTATGATCTGCTCTTTTTCCACTTCCAGCATTACCTCTTCCTCCTCTATTACCTGCTCCTCTTGTTCTATTGCTATAACCATGTGCATAATATCTACTTCCCTTTAATTTTTTTACCTTTTTTGGTTTTCTTGGCATAATCATCACCTATTGTAAAAATTTAAAATAATGCTATCATTCTTTTAATAAGATCATTTATTTTTTCTCCTCTGTAACCTAAAACACCTCCTTGTTTAAATGACTTCTTAATACCTTTATCTTCAAATCCTTTAATTGGAGGATGCAATGCAAAGATCATTTTATTAGGCTTCTTCGATAAGTTCTCTCGTTTAGATTTCAATAATTCTAAAGTTTCATTATCAACCTCTCCCCACGTAACATAATCTTTTACTTTCATTAACATTCCAAGATTTGAAGGAGTATTCTCTAAAATTACACAGTTATTCTTCTTCTTGAAACCTAACATTCTAATAGTATCTTTTCTCTCTTTATCTACCTTAATTAAACCTCTTATCCAGATGGCTGCTATGTATTTTTTATCATCCATGATAATCACCTAATTAATTAACTTTTATTTTTGAAACATAACTTTGATGCATCTTTACTTGAGATAACTTTTTAAGAGCATTAAATGTTGCTTTGATAACATTAATCTTATGTCTTGAACTGCCATAAACTTTACCACGAACATCAGTATAACCGGCTAATTTCAAAATTTTTGCAACTTCGTTATCAACTACAAATCCTGTACCTTTTGGAGCAGGATAAAGATAAACTCTTGCACTACCACACCTTCCATAAACTGCAAAAGGAATACTATGAGTTCCACCACAATTACATTCCCAAGATCCACAACCAAAAGGCAATGCAATTAAATTCAATTTAGCTTGTCTAATTGCTTTTTCTCTTGCAGGTTTGTTATCTGATGCTTTTGCTAATCCCATTCCTACAATTCCTTTTCCATTACCAACTACCGCCAAAGCAACAAATTCTTGTTTATTACCTTCTCCTGATTTATGTTGAACTTTCTTGAATATGATTCTTTTACCTCCACCAAATTTACCTTTTGCTTGTCCTGCTTTAATGAAATCAATTTGCAAGTTAGGCTCTAAAAAATCTACAATTTCTGGTTCTAGAATTCTAACTCCTGACTCTAAGAGAGATCTTAATGAGGTAATCTCACCGTTCTTGACTTTTTTTCCTAATTCAGTTTTTGGTTCCCAAACGACTTCTTCAACTATTTCAGTTTGCTCAGGAACCTCTTCAACAATTTTTTCATCTTCCATAGGAACATCAACAATTTTTTCTTCGTTCATTTTCATAATTTCACCTTTATTTATTTAATATTTGAGATTTTATCTTTTCAACATCTTTCTTTATTGAATCATCAATATGCTCACCGTAAATTCTGTCTTCTGTAGGAAGCATCTCTTCATCAACGTTAATTTCAACACCTGCATCAATTAACCCCTTTAAAACAGCATACAACCTATTTCCTTTTGTAGAAACATGCAAACCAAAATCAGGAACAATTGAATCTATTTTCAACTCTTTAATTTTCTTTGAAATCAAAATACCTGTTAAATATGCAGCAGGAATACATTTATATGAATGATTCCAGCCATATTCTGAAAGTGCTTTTGATGTTATACTGTAAAGGATCCTATCTCCGTTTGGCTCATATTTAGCTAATTGAACAATAATTGAAGTATTCGTTTTTCTTATAACTAATCTAATTGCTCTTGATTTCAATAACTCTAACCTTTTTCTATAATTAGTTCTACCTTCTCTCTTCCTTCTGTAAGGAACAACGTATTTTGCTGAATATGCCATGTTGTATCACCTTATTGTTCTTTTTTAATAAATAAACCTGAATCTTGCAAGTAAATTTGGATGTGCTTTCTTGAACGGAAAAATCCGCCTGAAATTTGAGCATAAATCTTTTTGTAAGTTTCTTTTGTGATTAAACCTTTTTCCTTTAATTCTGAAATATATCTTCTTTGAGATCTAACTTTGTTTATCCATGCTCTTTTTTCTCCACCAATTCTTGCACTTCTTTTACCTTTCTTACTTCCAGGACCAATTCTTCTTGCTTTCTTCTTTTGGGCATGAATCTTCTTTGCTCTTGCTCTGGAAACTCCTTTCTTTTGCAATTTAATAATTGCACCTTCATCAATCAATCTTCGAATATCTTCTTTAGTAATTGCAGCTGAAATATCTTGTAAGCGTTCAGGATTAAAAATTACTCTTTTATAGGAACATTTCAAAATTTCTGATGCCAATTTTTTTTGTAAGGATAAATCCATTTATTTCACCTCACTCTTCCTTTTTCTTTGATTTTTTAGTTTCTTTAGTAGATGAATCTGATGACTCTTTTTCAGCATCTTCTTTATTTGCTTCTTCTACTTTTTCTTCTTTGTTTTCTTGTTTATTTTCTTCAGATTTTTCTTCAAACTTTACTTTTTTAGCATTTCTTTTTTCTTTATTTTCATTTGATTTCTTTTCAAATTGAGATTTATATCTTTTAATACTTTCCTCAGGATCATGATTTAAAACTTCAAATTTATGATCAATACAATATTGCAACAACTCAATTTTATTCTTCTTACTAACTCTTGCAATAATAATTGCATCTTTCTTAGGATCTAATCCTTTGAAATCTTCAATTCTAACAACTCTAACAATATTTTTACCATCTAATGTTTTATTTCGTAAATCTTTTGGAGTTCTATAACCAACTTTAACTAATCTTGGTTTTCCTTTAATTTGAACTCTTGCTAATGAAGATTTTCTTTTTGGTCTTCTCCATGCTTCATCAAGCTTCTTTAATTTATGAGCATTAGGTCTAACAAATTTAAATTTCTTCAATCTCTGTTTTATTTGAACTAATTCATTAGTCTTTTGATTATTTTTTGCCATTCAATCACCTCATACACTTTTTCCTGCTTTCTCAACAATGTAAATACCATCGTAAAAAATTCTTCTATCTCTATTAGTAATGTTACAAAGCTGTTCGATATTAGCAGCTTGTTGACCTACTCTTTCCTTATCAATTCCCTCTAAAATAACAAATTCTCCTTCAACCTTAACCTTAACATCATCGTATAATTTTAATTTTCTTGGATTCTTTTCACCGAAAAGATTTTTGACAATTAACTCTCCATTGTTTACTGAAACTGAAATTGGGAAGTGATTTGAAACAATCTTCATCTTATAAACAAATCCTTCTGAAACGCCTTTCAACATATTTTTAATATGAGCTTCATAAGTGTAAAGCATAGTTTTATCTCTTTTTACTCCTTGATTAACTTCCAAAATGATCATGTTGTTTTCTATTTTGATATTAACTCTTTTATAATCAAAAGTTCTTTGAAGTTTTCCTTTTTTACCTTCAACAATTAAGGTTCTTCCATTTAATGAAACTTTTACATCCTTAGGAATTTGAATTTCTGTATAATAATCCTGTTTCATGATTTTCACGCTCTTATATTTAATAACAATATGCAATCAATTTTCCTCCTAACTTTTTAGCTTTAGCATCAATGTGAGTCATTAAACCTTTATCAGTTGAAACAATAATTATTCCAAAATCTTTAGCAGGAAGATATCTTTTTTCGAATTTTTCATAATCATCTACTTTTACTGGGAATCTTGGTTTTATTGTTGAAATATCATTTATTGAATGAATCAAATTCAAAACTATGAAATTTCCTTTTGAATCTTGATGAATTTCATAGGAACCAACATATCCTTTTTCTTTCAACAAATCTAAAATCTTTAACAATAAATTAGATATAGGCTTAATTATCACTTGATTTTTACCTGCTTTTTCTGCATTCTTTATTTTTGAAATAGCATCTGAAATTATGTCATTTTGCATGATCTCACCCATTTAGGAATAATTGATAAATCCTATTTCTTCAGCAATTTCTCTGAAACATTTTCTGCAAATATGCAAATCATACTGTCTAATTACTCCGTGAGTCGAACCACATATTTTACATTTAGAGGTTGTAAAACCACAACTTTTCTGTTTTTTAGCATTATGTTTAAGTACTTTTTTCAATTTACCAGGTTTATGACCAACTTGTTTTAAAACATTTTCCCATGTGCTTATTGTCATATTATCACCATTTCATTATTCATTTTTTTCAACAATTTTAACATTAAATTCTTTCTTTAAAAATTCCTTTGCTTCTTCAGGAGTAATTCTATGATGCTTAGGAACATTACTTGATCTGATTCTTCTTCTTTTTACCCTGAAACCAGGTCTTTCTAAAGAAACATTAACTTCAAAACCCATAGTACCTAATTCAGGCATATATTTAGCTCCAGGAACATCAATGTATTCCTTAATTCCAATAGCAAAATTACCTTCTTTATCGAAAGCATCTGTTGAAATTTGATTATTTTTTGCAGCAAGTAATCTTTTTAACACTTCCTTAGCTTCATTACCTCTAAAAGTTAATTTCAAACCTATTGCCAATCCTGGTCTTAAACCCCAGCCCTGAATTCTTCTTTTCGCATGTGTTTTTACAGGAACTTTATTGAAAAGCATCTTAAACATTTCAATACCTTTCTGTAATTTAGCTTGATCGCTACCTGCTGAAAAATGTATTGTGACTTTTTCAATTCTTATCTTTCTCATAGGATGATCTTGCATTTAATTCACCTCGATACCTTTATTTTTGTACTGTAATCATTGGTTTATCAACTCCAACAGGAAGTAAATACTCCCTTGGTAATGGAAACTTTTGACCATTGAATTCTACAATGAAATTGTCCTCTTCCTTTGAAACGACTTTAACCAAATTACCTTCATTGCTTCCTTTTTCAACATATGCTAAAACACCAGGTTGTAATGGAATTATTGAAACAATTTCATTCTTTTCATAATTATAAACAACTCCTGCACCTGTAGCAATATCAATCTTATCTGTTAAGAAATTTCTTCCATCGTCTAAATTCAATTGAACTCTTTTTGTAATTTCTTTTTTGTGCATTTTTTTAGGTAACAGAACTTTATTTACTAATTTAGCAAGATTCAACTTAGCTTCAGATTCTGGAATTTCAACAGCAGTCAAAAATCCATCTTTCAAAATTAAACGATAATATTTATTCAAAGGTTTAATATAAACAACATCAAATAATCCTACCCCTCTTTTATAATCCTTTACTCTTTTTCCATTGACATAAATTTCATTATGATTTAATGCAAATTTAGTTTCTTTTAGTGTATTAGTAAGCTTTAATTGATCTCTTATTATATTCAAAATAGGCAATGTATATTTTGCACTTATTCCAATAGGATTTGGTTTTACTGACCATACTTTTGAACGTCTATTTATTTTCCAAGTTTTAGGAGCAGTTATTCTTTTCATATGTAATTTCATCAATCTCACCTTTATTCTTCTTTTGTTTTCTTATTACTTTTTTTCTCTTTTTTATTTTCTGTATTTTCTTTTTTTGATTCTTTTTCAATTCTTTTCTTATCATCTAAATTTAAATCAGTGATCATTAAATTTGAAGGATCAAAAGCAATAGCAATTTCAGTGCCATCTTGTTTTTTCCTTTTTATATTTTTCAAATAAACTTTTGTGTGAACTAAATCAACTCTTTCAACTTCAGCAGTTTTTCCTTTAAATTCTCCTCTCATGATTTTAACTTTATCTCCTTTTCTTATTTCGATAGATCTAATGTTATATTTTTCTCTCAATGGTTTTGCTAAATGAACATTCAAAAACTTTCTTTTAATGTGTAAAGGAGCATTTGCTCTATATTTGATTTGTTTTCTTGCTTTTTCAGATGATTTCCAGGAACTTGACCACTTTTTTGGTTTGCTGACTTTGAATCTTAGCATAAATTCACCTCTTAAACAATCATGTTAGCCAATTTTGCAACGAATGGCCAACGCTCTGCAGCTTCCTTAGCAATAGGACCTTTAATTCTTGTACCTTTTGGATTACCATCAACATCTTTAACAATAACAGCAGCATTATCTTCAAAACAAATTCTTACACCATTTCTTCGTTGATATTCTTTCTTTTGTCTCACTATGACAGCATAAACAACTTGCTTTCTCATTTCAGGCTTCCCATCAATAACTGAAGCCATAACTAAATCTCCAACGCCTCCTGAAGGATATCTTCCTTTTCTAGTTTTTGCACCAACAAATGTAAAAATTCTAATTTTTTTAGCACCTGAATTATCGCAAACATTAACTACGGATCTGTGCTGTACAGCTTTAGTAACTTTAGCAGGGATTCCTTTCATAAATTTCACCTTATTTATTCATTTAAAACATCAAAAATGACGAAATTCTTCATCTTACTAATTGGTCTTGTTTCTCCAATTTTTACAGTATCTCCTACTTTGATGTCTAGGCAATCAGGTTTATGAACTAAGAGTTTTCTTTTAATTCTATATGCTCTTTCATATTTCTTAACATGAATAACTTCTTCCCATTCAACTTTTGCAGTTCTTCTACTTTTCATATCTACAACTTTAACAGTCATTATTCTTCCATGGATCCTTATGTTTCCATGAAAGGGACAATTAACATCATCACAAACTCTTTTTGGAGGATTTTTTACAGGAATTCCTATTAAATCATAATTAGTTGTTTTTTCTTCTTTAACATTTTTTACAGTTTTTTCGACATCGGTTTTAGTCATAATCACACCTTTTAAAATTTATTAAAAAGCATACAAATTTTTGGAAATTTTAAGGTAACGTTAATTGTGAAATTAGAAGTATTTTTAAAGTTTTTTATTTTATTAAATACTAACAAATTATGATATATCATAACTTTAGCCCGATTGCTTTCGAGATTTTCGGTTTAAAAATTAGATGGTACGGAATTGCTTGGAGTTTTGGTTTTCTTTTAACTTATCTTATACTTAAAAAATACCACAAATTTGCAAAAATTTCGAATTCTGATAAAGTAGAAGAATATGTTATCATTTTGATACTTTTTTTGTTAATAACTACTAAAATCTTCGTGATATTGCATGATTTATTTCTAGGAGTTCCTATTGATTTAGATTACTTCAAAGGTTTAATATTTTCAGGATTCAGCGCGATTGGTAGTTTTATTGGACTAATTTTAGGAATAATTTATTTAAAAAGAGTAAAAAAAGAAAAATTTGATTTGGTTTCACTTTTAGGATTAATCTTGATTGGCTTAATCATTAGCTCTAGTATCGGAAGAATAGCAAATTTTCTTAATAAAGAATTCTATGGAATTAAAAGCAACGCTTGGTTTTGTGTAGTTTTCTTTGAAAATGATTATTGCAGAATTCCAGTACAAATATTTGAATCAATCTATTACCTATTTTTATCTATAGTTTTAATATTCTTTCTACATAAAATAAACAAGAATTCTGAAAAATCAGATCAAAACAAATGGACTCTTCTTGACATTGGACTTTATGGTTATGGAATCGGACGATTTATGATAGAATTTTTAAAGGAAATGCCAAAAGTATTCTTTAGCTTGAACACAACTCAAATAGAAATATTTTTTATTCTCTTTATTTATACATTATTAAGAATTTTTCAATTCAAAAAAACAAAGAAAATCAAAGGTGAAAATATTGAAAAAACAAAAACTAAACGAAAGCAAAAATGATTCAAATATTAATCTATATGTTAGAATAATTTTCAACATATTGAACATTATAATATTGATTTGGCTCATTTGGTTTACCTATCATTCAGAAATCACAAAATTCAGTAAATTGATTATAAGCGTGGGTATCTTTATCTTTTTCCTTGAACTTACTTATAAAGATATAAAAGCAGCAATCCTCTTTTTCATAAAAAATAAGCCTAAAAAAGAACACGAAAGTAAAGAAATAAAAAATAAATAGAAAATTTTATAATTTTATTTCAATTTTTAAGATAAAATGAAAAATATCCTTGCATCATGGGATAGTCCAATTGCAGTAAGTATTTTTTTACTTTGTCTAGGAGGATTTATTTATTTGTTAAGCTTATCTAAAGAAATTAGCAAATTTGAAAGTGTTTTAATTAGTGTAGGTGTTTTTTTATTTATGCTTAGCTTAGGTGAAAGAATTAAAAACAGTGGAAGAAAAGAAGAATAAATTTTTATTCCTTTGCCAAAGCATAGGTTCCTTCTAAAGGACTACTAAATTCTAAATATTTGTTCTTTCTTAAATAGATTACACCATAAATTCCTAAATCCAATGCTTTCTTTCTCAATTCTTTATCTCCTGTAGCTAATACATAATCTTTTGGATTATTCTTAATTAAATCAATTATTGCTCTATCGACGTAATTTTCAGCAGTTTGTATAATTTCAATGTTGTATTTATTTATCATCTCTAAAACAACCTTAACAATTGTTCTTGTCTTTGCTTTTTTAGTTTTATCATTCTTTAAATTTTCAAGCTCATCATACGTTGAACTCATTAT
>JAWBMQ010000005.1:81235-83037 GCA_038828875.1 Candidatus Woesearchaeota archaeon | reverse complement strand
GTGGTTCTTTAGCTAATTTTGTAAAAAACTCGTTCATAGCTAATTTTTCTCTCATAAATTCTTCATTTTTAAGAACATCTTCACTTGCATTAACTAATTCCTCTAAACCGTATTCATCTGTATAAGTTATATCTTTAACAGCAATGATTTTTTGCTTAATAGGATCCAAGATTTGTCCTTCATCTAAAAAATCATATTTAGTAGGACCTGGCCCTCCAAGAAGAATACCTTTCAATTGATCCAACATTGGCAAAAATGTTTCTTTCATTGCATCTGCTCCTTCTTTGAAGAAATGTAACAAAGCTCCTTCTCTCAATCTTGCAAAACGTTGTGCTGATTGACCTCCTGCTTTAGATTTTCCAGGAATATCGGATGTAAGTTGACGCAAAACTTTAATTGATTTTCCTTCTAGAAGACCTATAGTAAATTCTCTTCGATCCATAACTACTAATCCATATTTTGTAGTATCTATACACATCTCTTCTAATGGATCTGTTAAAAAATTCTTATCACAGCGATAAATTCTAAAATTTATAGGTATTGGTGGTTCAATTGCCCAAACTCTAACATCACTCTTTCCTTCTTGAGCTGCTATGTTTCCTGAAAATATTGCTAAACCATTCTTAGGGGTTTCATTGTAATTTTTTAAGTATTGTTGCATCTTTTCTAATGCATCAATTACATTCTTTCTTGTTGTTGAAGATTTTATGTTTGCTGCTGTATTTTGTTCTTGAAAAAGATGTTCCTTAATCTTTGCCATAGGATAACCTGCAGGAACATAAACTGAAACGAATTCAGTATGCAAAGCTGAATATTTTTTTAATTCATCTACTAATGCCTTTATCTTCATCCTTTCAAGCTCTTCCATTGATTTCACCTAAATAATAAATAAAATATCTAAAAAATTAATTAGAAAAAATAAAATAAAAAAGCTATCCGTAATAAACAGGAGATTCAACTATTTGTGAAGATCTCTCTCTTAAAACATCTTTTAGTTTTTCAAAATAATTAATTATTTCCTTTGTTAATGAAGGCTTTACATACTCTAATGCTTTCTTGAAATGTGCCATAGTAATTACTGATGTATTCATATCTTCTCTTAATGCACACACTACTGCTTCTTTAACCAAAGTAGCTAAATCTGCTCCTGAATAATTTTCAGTTATTCTTGCAATTTCCTCTAAATCAACATCTTTCAAAGGTACTGTTTTTGTATGAACTTTTAAAATTGAAAGCCTTGTTTTATAATCAGGTTGAGGAACATAAATCAATCTATCAAATCTTCCAGGTCTTAGTAATGCAGGATCCACAATATCTGGTCTATTTGTTGCTGCCATAACTATAACTCCTCTCAATTCTTGCATTCCATCTATTTCAGTAAGCAATTGATTAACTACAGATTCAACTGAAGAATGTATTCCTGATCCTCTTCTAGGAGCGATGGAATCAATTTCATCTATGAAAACAATACTAGGACTTGTTTGTCTTGCTTTAGCAAAAATCTTCCTTATTGCTCTTTCGCTTTCACCTAACCATTTACTCAACAACTCAGGTCCTTTTATTGAAATAAAATTAGCTTTAGCTTCATTAGCTATTGCTTTAGCAAGCAAAGTTTTTCCAGTACCAGGAGGACCATAAAGTAAAACACCTCGTGGAGCATCTACGCCAAGTCTTGCAAAAATTTCAGGATGTTTTAATGGCCATTCAACAACTTCTTTCAACTGCTGTTTAACTTCATCCAAACCTCCAACATCATTCCAAGTTATTCTTGGAATTTCAATTAAAACCTCTCTCATTGCACT
>JAWBMQ010000005.1:73801-81139 GCA_038828875.1 Candidatus Woesearchaeota archaeon | reverse complement strand
ACTTGGTTTTACAACTTTTAAAGCTTCATAAAAATCATCTAAACTTACTTGTAGTTTCTCTAAGACTTGTTCAGAAATGTTCTCATCATCCTTCAATTTTTCCAAATCAGGCAAAACTCTTCTTAATCTAATCATTGCAGCTTCTTTGCATAATGCTGCTAAATCTGCTCCAACATAACCATAAGTAACTTCTGCTACTTTTTCAAGAAGTTTATCGTTACCTAAATTCTTTAACTTTTCAAAGAATTGTGGATGATTTTTCTTAATATATTCTAATTTTGATTCAAAATTCATGGAAAGGATTTTTTCTTTTTCATCTTCAGCAAGCGAATCTTCGCTTATTATTTTAGAAATATCAACTTCAGTTATTTCACCTTGCAAAGGCATATCTCTTGTATGAATTTTTAAAATTTCAACTCTTCCTTCTAGATTTGGAACTGAAATTTCGATCTCTCTATCAAAACGACCAGGACGTCTTAATGCAGGATCTACTTCGTTTATTAAATTTGTGGCTGCAATCACAATAACTCTTCCTCTACTCTTCAAACCATCCATCAAAGTAAGCAACTGAGCAACAACTCTTCTTTCAACTTCTCCTTTAACATCTTCTCTTTTAGGAGCAATTGCATCAATTTCATCTATAAAAATTATACTTGGTGCATTTTTTTCAGCATCTTCAAAGATCTTTCTTAAATTCGCTTCTGATTGACCATAGTATTTTGACATAATTTCTGGACCGTTGATAACGAAAAACGATGCGTTAGTTTCATTTGCGACTGCTCTGGCAAGCAATGTTTTCCCTGTTCCAGGAGGACCATAGAGCAAGATTCCTTTTGGCGGTTCTATGCCTAGCCTTTTGAAAATTTCAGGATGTTTTAACGGTAATTCTATCATTTCTCTTACTTTTCTAACTTCTTCTTGTAAACCACCAATATCTTCATAACTAACTCCTACTTTTTCCTCTTCAATAGTTTCATCAGGATTGTAAATTACTTGAGTATTTTCTGTAATGACTACTGGTCCAGAAGGATTAGTTTTAAGAACTACAAATTTTAAACCACCTAACCCAAAAGCAAAATCTTGTGTAATTGCACCAAAAAAATCATCAATATTTGAATCTGAAAAAGTTATTCTTCTTCTCCTTGTTCCTCCTAAACCAACCAAATCTCCTTTAAGTACTGCTTTTCCAACTAATCCACTTTTCAATAAACTTGCAGGATATTGTGAAGAAAAATCATTAGTAGCAGGTCCCAAAACAACAGTTTCTGCCTCTTTCACTTCAACAGGCGATATTGTGACAAAATCTCCTATGGTTGTTTTTGCATTTTTTCTAATTAAACCATCCATTCTTACAATATTTAATCCTATATCTCCAGGATATGCTCGTTCTACTATTGCAACAGTGGTTCGATTTCCAGTAATTTGAACAAAATCTCCTTGACGAATTCCTAACTCATGTAAAATGGAAGAATCAATTCTAACAATACCTTTATTAACATCATCTTGCAAAGCTTCTGCAACTTTTAATTTAATTTCAGCTACCATATTATTTGTAGAATAAATCATTAATTTATAAAATTTTAGAATAGTATAGTTTAGTAGTTATTCAAAAAGTATCTTATCATTTTATCTCAAATGATTTAAACTCTTGATATGGAATTTCTTCGAATTGAACATTCCTTACTTTAGAAAATGTTGAGCCTTCGTAAAGCTTCATTAAAAAATAAGATAATTTATCTTCAGAAATATTTGCTAATATTTCTACACTTCCATCATCTAAATTTCTAACGTAACCTGTAATAGACAATTCCTCTGCCAATCTTTTAACAAAAGCTCTATAGTTAACTCCTTGAACATATCCATAAACTAAAAACTTAATAGTTTTTGATTTTTTTTTCAATTCCATCTTTCAGGTTTATCTCTGAAGGAAACAATAAAAAAGGAATTATCAATCTTTTTAATCTGTGCGGAATTTAACAAAAGAAAATCGATTTCCTTTTCAGTTAGATTATTACAATAATAATATTCTATATTATAATTATCATCATATTTCGGAAAACATTTCTCAGATAATGAATTTTTGTACATCTCTTTAATCAAATTGCCAGTAAAAATATGAAGTCCTTCACTTAGCAGCACAGAACTATTTTGCAAAAAAAGTGAAACAAATAAGCCAAAAACCAATCCTGATACTATAAAAAAATTCTCTCTCCCTTTAAATCTTCTCATAATTTAATGTTTATTGAATTTAATATAAAAATGTTTTCTTTAAAAAAACAAAAAAACACACAAAAATTAAATCTATAAAAATAATAGATTTTTATTTAAAAACAATATAAAAAATTTTATAAATGTTTAATCTTGTCAAATTTCAATAAATTTGCAAAACTGTTTGATTTTCAAACTTGCGGGGGTCGCCAAGTCTGGTCAAAGGCGCAGGACTTAAGATCCTGTCCCTAAGTGGGTTCGAGGGTTCAAATCCCTTCCCCCGCACACTTTTATTCCAGAATGAACAAAATATGTCAAACTAAAAAAAGCATCATAATTCTTCTTTTGATTATTCTTATATTCTTATTATTAGCTTTTTTCTTTTATTACTCAGAAACAACTGAAAAAATTCAAGGATTAATTGCACAAAATGAACAAACATCTGAAAAATTAAAACAATGTGAAAATGAAAACAATGAGCTAAATAATATAATAAACAAAAAATCCTTAGAAATTCAAGATCTAAACAAAAAAATTAACAATATTGAAAGCGAAAAAAATGAGTTAGAGCAAAAAATAAGTAATCTAGAAAGCCAAAATTTAGAGTTAAACAAAAAAATTGAAGAACTGAACCAAGAAAAAGAAAATTTAAACAATAATTTGAAAAATATAAGCGAAACTTTAAGAAACTTTGAAAAAGAATTGTATGAAAAAATTAATTTGATTGATAATTATAAGAAAGAAGTTAATGATGCAATGAGTTGGTATACTAAAAACTCTAAATTCTACAAAATTAATGATGTAAAAATAGATAATTTAATTTACAATTTAAAAGAATCTCTCCAAAACAAATGTATAAAAATTAGCACTCGAGAATGTACAATAAAAGTAGGATGTATATATTTAGTAAACAGCGAATATCAAGATTTTAGCTATAGAAGAGATGAAACAATAAATGCATTTGATAAAATCCTTTCTCTTGAAGATTTTCTAAAAAATAAAGGCGGTGATTGCGAAGATTATGCTCTTTTCTTTAAGGCTGAATTTAATTATCTTAAGGAATTATGCAAAGATAAAAAGCTAATACTTGAAACTTATGATTATGATAAAGAAAAATTAGAAAAAAGTGATAGATATTTTTTAGATGTAAACAATAGATGGTATATGCAATATAGTAAAAAAGTAGAACTCAACTACACTAACTTAGTAGTGATCTGTGGAAATATGTACGATTTAAATAAAGATAAAATTTCAGGACATTGTATGGTTGCCTTAACAAAGGAGAAAATAAATTCAATCGATGAAATTGAATTTATTTTAAATGCAGAAGTTATAGAACCTCAAACCTCAGAATTTCAAGGAATTGTTGGAATTGATTTCAAAGTTGCTGGTTTTGATTATATAACTAACAAAGATTCTTATATAAATTCAGTTATTACTGATGATGATTTCTATATTTACAGCGCAAAATATGACAAATGGCTATCTTTGAAAAATTTAAATTCAGAGCTTGAAAATTCTGAACAAAAATTTCTAAAAATGTTCGTATATTTAAAAAGGAATTATTAAATTCTTAATTATTTAAAAAAAACAATATATTTAAAAATAGATGAAATTTTCTTAGCATAACCTGCGAGCCGAAAGGCGCTAATAGTAGGTGATAAAAATGAATCAAAAAAAATACACAAAAATAAAATCAAATCCAATTAAAATTGAATTGATAAATTTAAGTAAGAAGCTTTGGTTAGAAAGTAAGAAAGGATTTTGGAAAAGAATTATGGAAGAATTAGAAAAGCCCACAAGAAGGGAAAGAATAGTAAATCTTTCTAAATTAGATAAGATTTGTAAAGATAATGAAAAAGTCCTTGTTCCTGGAAAAGTACTTGGTGGAGGAACAATAAATAAACCACTTACTGTTGTTGCATTTTCATTTTCAGAATCTGCTAAACAAAAAATTGAAGCTAAAAAAGGAAAAGCAATCACTTTAAAAGAATTCATGAAAAATAAACCTACTACAGATTATAGAATAATTGGTTAAAGAGGTGGAAAAATGATCATAATTAATGCTGAAAACAAAATCTTAGGAAGATTGAGTACCTTTGTAGCTAAAAAACTATTGCAAGGAGAAGAAGTTGTAATTGTTAACTCTGAAAAGGCTTTAGTAAAGAGAAAACCTTCAATAGCAAAATCACAATATTTAGAAAAAATTCATAAAGGAAATCCTTATTGGGGACCTTATTTCCCAAAAAGAGCTGATTTAATATTAAAAAGAACAATCAGAGGAATGCTTCCTTGGAAGACAACAAGAGGAAGAGAAGCGTATAAAAGATTAAAATGTTACTTAGGAGTTCCAAATGAATTTAAAAATGCAAAATTTGAAGAAGTCAAATTTGCAGAATATGATGGAAATTATAAAGCTATAACTTTAGAAGAAATATCTAAAACTTTAAGATTAAAACAACAATAATGAGGTGAAAGAATGATTTACGTTGCTAAAAGAAAAGAATCTATTGCTAGAGCAAACATCGTTGAAGGTACTGGAAAAGTGTTCATAAATAATAAACCTTTAGAATTGTTTGGAAATCAAACTGTTGTTGAATTACTAAAAGAACCATTAATAATTGCAGGAGATTTAGCTAAAAAAGTTGATATCTATGTTAATGTAACTGGCGGCGGAATTAGTGGTAAAGCTCAAGCAGCAAGAACTGCAATTGGAAAAGCCTTAGCAGGTTATTTCAAAAATGAAAGCCTTAAAAAAGCTTTAGCTGAATACGATAAACATTTATTAGTTTCAGATGTAAGATTAAGAGAACCTAGAAAACCATGGGGAGCAAGTAAAGCAAGAGCAAAAAGACAAAAGAGTTACGGTAAAGGTTCAGGATAAAAATTTTTTATTTTTTATATTTTTGTTTTGAATTTTAAATTATTATTACAGGTGATAAAAATGATGTTTCCTATTAGATGCTACAGCTGTGGAAAACCAATCAATCATTTATGGAAAAAATTTAACGAAGAGATAGAAAAGGGAAAAGATGCAAAAACAGTATTAGATAACTTAGGAGTTGATAGATATTGTTGCAGAAAAATTTTCATTACACATGTTGATTTAATTGATAAAATAAACAAATATCGCAAAATATAAATCTAAATTCAAAATATAAATAAATTTTTAATTTTTTATATTTAATATGTTTGAAAGAAAAATAATTCACATTGCTGTTGGTTCAGTAATTGCTTTGTTATGGTATTTGAACTATATTTCTGCAATACATATATTTTATTTGCTTTTAATTTCTAGTGCAGTAAGTTTGATTCACAAATACAAACCATTACCAATTCTAAAGGAAATTTTAGAGCAATTATCTAAGGAAGATGAAAAAAATTTTCCAGGAAAGGGATTCATAACTTTCTTAATTGGAGTTTTAATAACAATGAAATTATTTTCGAAAGATATTGCATTAGCCAGCATAATGATTTTAACGTTCGGAGATTCCTTAAGTCATATTTTTTCTACTACTTTCCCTAAACCTAAATTAAAGATAAAAAAACTAAAGTCTATTTTTGGAGTTCTACTTTCTTTTTTGTTTTCATTTTTATTTGCATCATTCTTCGTTGAGCCTATTCTTGCTTTTTTTGGAAGTTTAAGTGCTATAATTCTTGAACTTTTTGAAATTAAAATTGAAGATGAAGTTTTAGATGATAATGTAATGATTCCTTTGGTTTCAGGAACTATTATGCTATTAATTAGATACCATTTTTAGTGTAATTTTTGAATAAATTTATTAATTAGAACTAATTTCAAATGTTATACTGCTATGTTAACTATAAAAGAAATTGCCAGTTATTCGCAAAGAAAAGGAAATGTTTTTCTTGCAAAATCTAAATATATTGAAAGTAATCAACTTAAAGAAGATTTAGCTAAAGAACTAAAAATAGATGAGAATGATATAAAATTATTAACCAATTTTCAAGGTAAATTCGAAAAAGTACAACATATCATTATTAACAATAAAAAAGAGTTTCCTGAAAAAATAAAAATAAATCAGGCAAGCTTACAAAGAATAAAAAATCATTTTCCAGAAGAAGTAATAAAGTTCAACGTTGAGCTTAAATTGCCTTTTAAGCTATCTGAAGAAGATCTCTTTGCAATAAAGAATGCAATAAACTATTACGTTGATGAATACCGCGAAGAATATGTTTCTACAAAAGTACTTTTTGAATTTGATGATGATTTAAAAAAATTAATAGAAGGTATCTTCAGATGTTCGGTTAGAGATTTCTACAGAAAAGGAAAATCAAAAGATTTATTGATTAAATCAATAATAAAAAAAGATAGCTCTAAATTAGATGTTATCAAAAGAGAAGATTTTAAAAGATCTGCAATTTCAATAATCAACGATGATTATACTTCTGCAATAGAAAAACTTCCTGAGTTTTTAGTTAGAAAATATGTTAATTTTTACTTCAAAAAAATCTGGAACAAAGAGGTAAGTAATTCGTTAAAAAGAATTGTTCCTTCAGAATTTTTACTAGAAGAAATACTTGTTCTATTCCTCAAGAATTTTATTCCTTTTATAAATAGAGATACTTATGTAACTTTAGATCTTAGAAGTAACAATAACCTAATTGATACTGATCTTGCTACTGCTAGAGAAAAACATAAACCTTTTTTAAATTTCTTTGAGAAATACATTGAAAACGAAAAAAGAAAACTTTTCGTAAATTATATAGATTTAAATGTAAAAGAAGAGTTATTTGAATATGAAATTGAACCTAATCAAAACTTTATGGTTGCAAAATCGCTCTTAATGATAAAAAAACAGAAATAGAGTAATTTAATCGAAAGTTTTATATAACATTTCTTTCATTATTTAAAACTTAATTTTTGGTGAAACTATGATAGATATCAATCTAATAAGAAACAACCCAAAATTGGTTGAGGATAATTTAAAGAAAAGAGGTGACGAAACCAAGTTAGAGCTTTTCTACAAAATTAAAGAATTAGATGAAGAATGGAGAAATGTAAAAAAAGAATTAGATTCTTTAAGAGCTAAAAGAAATAATCTGAGCAATGAAATCTCTGAAAGAAAAAAAAGAAAAGAATCCGTTGACGATTTACTAAATTTAGCT
>JAWBMQ010000005.1:66815-73702 GCA_038828875.1 Candidatus Woesearchaeota archaeon | reverse complement strand
GTTCCTATTGGAAAGGATGAAAATGACAATGTAGTTGTTAAAGTATGGGGAGAAACTATTGAAAAAGATGCACCAAGTCATCCTGATATATTAACTGCTGCAAATTTAGCTGACTTTGATAGAGCTGCAAAAGCATCAGGTTCTAGAGCATATTATTTGAAAAATAAATTGGTCCTACTTTCAATTGCTTTGCAAAAATTTGCATTAGATTTTCTATCTAAGAAAGGATATGAACCTATTTACGTTCCTTTCTTTATGAAAAGAGAAGTTGAAGAAGCCTCCACAGATTTAGAAGATTTTAAAGATGTAATTTATAAAATTGAGGGAGAAGAATTATATTTAATTCCTACTGCAGAACACGCAATTTTAGGTTATTATTATGATGAAGTTTTAGATGAAAAAGATCTTCCTAAAAAATTTGTTGGAATAAGTAGCTGTTTTAGAAAAGAAGCAGGAGCACATGGGAAAGATACTAAAGGAATCTTTAGAGTTCACCAATTTGAAAAAGTTGAGCAGTTTATATATTGTAAACCAGAAGATTCTTGGGAATTTCATGAAGAGATAATTAAAAATACTTCTGAACTCTACGAGCTACTTGAAATACCTTATAGAATTGTAAATATTTGCACAGGAGACATAGGAACGGTAGCTGCTAAGAAATACGATTTAGAAGGATGGTTCCCAATTCAAAAGAAATATAGAGAATTAGCTAGCGTGAGTAATTGTACTGATTATCAAGCAAGAAGAGCTAATATAAAATATTATGATGGAAAAGAAAGAAAATTTGTTCATACATTAAATGGAACAGGTATGGCTATTCAAAGAACTATGGTAGCAATAATTGAAAACTATTATGATGGAAACAGTATAATTATTCCTAAAATTCTAATTCCATACACCGGATTTGATAAAATTGAGTTAAAGTGAGAACATGGATGAAAAGTTAAAAGAAAAAGCTGAAAAACTTTTTTCAGAATATGTAAAAAGTGAAACATTAAAAATGCATTGTAAGGAAGTTGCGATAATTATGAAACACTTGGCAAAATATTTGCAGAAAGATGAAGAATTATGGTATTATGCAGGATTGTTGCATGATTTAGATTATGACGAAATAAAAGATTTAGAAAAACACGGATTAAAAACAGGTGAAATTCTTAAAGAAGAAGGATTTCCTGAAGAATTTGTTCATGCAGTACTAAGACACAATGAAGCTAATGGAAACAAAAGACAGGAAGAGTTTGATTTTTACTTAAGTGCAGCTGACAACGTTGCAGGATTTATTTACGCTTACGGATTAATGAGAAAAGCAATTTCAGGAATGGAACCAAATAAACTCTTGAAAAAATTGAAAGACAAAAGTTTTGCTGCTAACGTTAGAAGAGATGAAATTTATGATATTGAAAAATTCATGCCAATTGAGCAATTCTTAAAAATTGCAATTGAAGCAATGAGTACAATTGAAAAAGAATTAGGATTTTAAAAATAAAAAGTAAAAATTTTTTATTTTTTATTTAAGAACTCCTTTTTCTTTCAGGAATTTTCTATAATCTGCTTTCAATTCCTCATAAAAATCAAGTGCTTTTTCTACATATACTACTTCACCTGCATTTTGACTACAACCCCAACCATTATAACCTCTAAGAGCATATTTATTTGTTCCTTTATAATAAGTTCTTTCAAAAATTCCTTTATAAATTGGCTTATCGTTTACATATTGAAAAACACGACATCTAAAGTAACAGTATTCTGTAGGTTTGTCTTTATCTAAAGGTGAACAAACAACTCCAGTACCAGTTTCACTATTCCAATTTTTCTTTGCATCATATTCAAATTTATCTTTAAAAGTAAACAAACCTCCTAAAATTTGTGCAGCAATATTTTCTTTTAATTTATCTCTATCTGCAATTGTTCCTTTAAAATCGGTTCCTAGAATTTGATTAACTTTCTTAAAATATACGCCCCAAACGGAATTAGTATCTTCTGTAAGATAGATTTGAGTCATACCATAAGATCCTATTTTAACATTACCCTGTGGCGCCGCATAAGGATTTCCACTACTTTCATCAATAATAATTGCTAAAATTAGCAAAGGAGACCACCTATAATTTCTAAATTCATCTCTATTAAGAAATTGAATTAAATATTTTGAAATTAAAAAACAACTATCTCCATTTTTGACATCGTAACATCTAAAGCCTCTAGATGTTGAAAAAGTATATGCATTATTTATTGTAATTTTAAAAGTAAAGGTTTTCCCATTTTCTTTTTTCAAAAACTCATACAATAATTGGTCAGTAAATATTAAATCTTCATCTTGATACATTAACTTAACTCCTGACAATTTTGAAGTATCATAAGTTGTTTGTTGTGAAGATTTAGATTCTTGAGAAGTTTGCTGTTGAGACGTTGAAGTAGATGAAGATGATGATTGGGTAGTTGTTTGACTAAATATTTTAGAACAAAAAGACTTATCAACTGAAGTTAATTTTAGTTCTGATTTAATTTCTCCTGTTGATTTAAAAGAAAATCTTGATAAATCTTCTAATCCTTTTACAAACTTTTCAAGACTTGATACATCTACATTTGTCTTATAAAAGAAATAAATTGAAAAAACATATGGCACGTAAAGATGATAGGTTCTCTTAATTGATGTACTTACATCCTTTAAATTTGAATTTATTAAATTGATCCTATTTATGTAGGCTCTATTATTTATTGATTTTTCAGAATATCTCTCACCTAAAAGACTCATTAATACTACATCTTCTATTCCTAAATGCGTGGATTGCCATACATTAGGATTAGTATAAAAATAATAATTTATCAGCTTAGCTTTTGCTGCTACACTTAAATATGGATTATACCTAAAATCATATATCTTTTTTTCTTCTGAAGAAACATAAATTATTTCATAATCATATGCATCATCAAATGTAAATCCTGTAAACCCTTGATATGAATTTATTGCATTTTTGCTCTTGAAAAATTCAACATCTCTCGCCCTTAAAAATTGCTGATCAACTATTATCACTGAAAGTAATAAAATAGGATCTATCTCATAAATATTTGATACTCGATAAATATAATTTAAAAAATTATCACTGTATTTACATAAATCTAAACCTCTCCTTCTTAACTCTTTGTAAAACTCTAAATTAGTAAAATAATTTTTATTACATAATTCTCTCAAAGATAAATCTTGCATTGTTACTAAATTACACGAATTATCTAAAATCATAACTGTACTTCTAGTATCTACATTTACTTGCTTTAACGCATTAATCCCTTTCAAAGCATATTCCCCTATCTCAAAAAATGGCTCAAAGGAATTTTTATACTTATATTCTGAACTCATCCCAAAATATTTGTTATAATTGGATGAACTTCTTTCAAAAGTAGATCTAGGGGGAAATGAAATTTCATATGAAAAATCTAATGCTCCTTGATATGCATCTCTTATCTTTTTTGCATCAACTGAATTTCTATCAAGATAATAAATTCTAGAAATCTTAATAAGATCTCCTGTCGTATAAATAAAGTAATCTAGCTTATTTACATCTGAAATTATTACTATTTTTGCATCCTGATTTTGATTTAAAATCTCTTTAATTAAATTTTCTTCACTATTCCTTTTTATAATAAATAAAAACGGTCTGTCCGTCTTAAAAATCTCCGAAAACTTAGATATATCAAAATTAGAATTATAATAAATATCCTCGTATATTATCAAATATCTCAATATTTTCTTATAATCTATATTCTTTTGCATTGCTTGATAATAAAAATAAAGCGATGATATAAATGAAGTATAACATAAAGAATTTGTTGAAATTTCTTTTAGATTTACAGATATACCTGATGATAATAATGATGAAATATATTTATGTTGAAAAATTGATTTAGCACTTTGATAAATTGTGTTATAATTATTTTTACAAATTAATAGATCAATAACGCCATTTGTAGTAAAATATAAATTATTTATTCTATAAAAGATTTCCTTAATCATTTGATCTTGTGACAACTTTTCTAATTTTGTATTACATTCTGTGATCTTCTTCTTATCTGGATGATTTACTGAAATAATTATTGATGTTATTTCTTTTTTACTATTTAAACTCATATCCACTTTAAGACCTATATATTTTGCACTATTTTTTGTGAAAAAATAATTGTATGTATTTGACTTACCATTTACATTAAATATTAATTGTATAGGATATTTGTTCTCTTCCTTCTCATAGATACAATGAACAAATGGCTCAACTAATGGAAGATATTCTTCCATTGAAAAAATCCCATAAAAAGACAACAATAAGATCAAAAAAGACGCAATAAAAATTATTTTATTTTTTTCAACCATTTCCTCACCTTTTGTGTTTATGAATTATTCTATGATGATTATGCTTTTTCATACGATAAATACGATAAGATACATATATAATCAATAACAAAATTATTGTAATAAAAGTAAATAAAATTAGGTTATTTTTCTGTTTATCAGATATTTCTTTAGATATTTCTGATGCTATTTTTTCATCATAAGAAATTATTGCAAAATCTGAAGAAGGCAACTGTGTAAAGAATTCCTCTTCGCATAAAATAAGACCATCAAATGTTTCTATTTTTATTTTAAAATGATCGACTAATGGTAAATAAATTATACCTAATTTGTTTAACAAAACCGAATAATTTAACTCATCTGATTCAAAACTAACATTATAATAGAATACTAAATCTTCTGTCGCAGTTATAATCCCTTCTGAAAATCCTTTAATTTCACAAGTTTCAGTATCAAATAATATACTATTATACGATGCATAAACTAAACTCAAAAGTAGAAACCAACTAAAAACAATCCATTCAAAATGTTTTTGTTTCATAGAAACATTTTTAACATTAATAGTTTATAAATTTTTTTTAACCTTTTATTCTATATCTTCTTACATTATCACAAATGATACACTTATATTCCATAAATCCTTTATAATTCCTAACTCTTAAATTTATGCTAGGAATAAGAATTGTATTACATTTTCTACATAAGAATCGTTTCACTTCTTTTTTTAAATTTATACGATATGACAATTTTATTTTCCAAATTCTTTTTCCAATTTGTTTTAGAACATAATCTCTATTTTTTCCTCTATAATTAATTGCAAAACTATAAAGCTCATTGATAACTTTTTCTAAGTTTTGCTTTCTTATTCTTGATTTTGAATTTTTCTTTATCTTAAAGTACATTTTTAAATTGTATAAACAATTAAGTTTTTATTTTTTTATTTTTTCAAATTATAGTTTTATAGTTTGTTGAAAGAAAAACATTTATAAAAGAAAATTTTTGCAATAATTTGTGCGGTAGTGGTCTAAGGGCTATGATACGTCCCTGCCACGGACGTGATCCGGGTTCAAATCCCGGCTACCGCATTTTAGAAAACTTTTTCTAAGATTTGATCATTATAATAAATTTCTACTTTTACTAATCCTGTTAGAAGAGAATTCTTGATCTTTTTTCCTAAAACTTCATCTACTTGAAAAATACCTGCTAAATGCTTCATTCTGATTTTAACTTTTAAAGGCAATTCTTTTGTATTTTCTTCTAAATCTACTTTTTCAATAGATAATGCTGAAATTGAATGTATATCTGTTTTGTCTTTATGATATGCTAATCTACTTCTACCTTCTTCCATATCACAACCATCAGCTAAAGTAACACAACTTCCTTCAATCGTTGTACATTCTACGTTTTCATCATGAGTATAAATAGCATTCAAAGTTAATGATTTTAACAAAAGATAATCTTCAAAATTATCTGTAAAATCTTTGCAATAATCATCAATTAATGAATCTGCCATAAAAACACTAAACAAATAATGATTTTTTCTATGGATTGCATTTCCAATATCATGAAAAATGGAACCAAAAATTACCACAAATTTGCTAAATTCAAAAGATTTTCCTAATTTTTCTAGAGTTGTTTGATACTGAAATTTCTTCAAGATTTTTAATGCCCTTAATGCTCTTAATGCAGTTAACATAACATGAGTAATTCCATGATCATTATACTTATAAATCTCCATAACTATTTTATTTGAAACTTCATAATATGATTTATACTTTGAATAAGCATCTTCAATCATTGCAGCTAATTTTTCATTTTCAACTTCCTTCTTAAGCAATTCTAAAATTTCTTTGGAATGATACATCTTTCCACCAATCTCATAACAAAATTTAAATATATAAAAATATTGTGAAAAACAAAAATGTCTAATTTTTATGATGTAATTATTGTTGGATCTGGTCCTGCTGGATTATTTTGTGCATATGAATTATCTACAAAAACAAATCTCAAAATTCTTATAATTGACGCTGGTAGAGATGTCCTAGAAAGAAAGTGTAATGTGAAAAACATAAATAATTGCTATAATTGCAATCCTTGCAACATCATGACTGGAATCGGTGATGCAGGAGGATTAAGTGATGGAAAATTAAATCTTCATCCTCAAATTGGAGGCGATTTAATTAAATTAACTAATGACGAAAATTACTCATGGCAACTAATTTATGAAGTTGATCAAATATTATTATCGTGTAATGTACCTAATAAAGTTCTTAATTTAAATGAGTCTAAATTGAAGGAATTAGAAAAAAAATCTGCACAAGCAGGAGTAAAATTTATTCCTGTAATTCAGAGACACATTGGAAGCGATCATACCCCTTTGGTTATCAATGAGTTAAAAAATAAATTATTGAGCAAAGGTGTTGATTTTTTATTACTTAGTAAAGTAGAAGAGTTTGATAAGGAAAAAGTAATAGTTAAGAAAAACGAAAACTATTTTGAATACAAATACAGATTTCTTGTCCTTGCTCCTGGAAGATATGGAAGT
>JAWBMQ010000005.1:9828-66720 GCA_038828875.1 Candidatus Woesearchaeota archaeon | reverse complement strand
AAAGGTGTTGATTTTTTATTACTTAGTAAAGTAGAAGAGTTTGATAAGGAAAAAGTAATAGTTAAGAAAAACGAAAACTATTTTGAATACAAATACAGATTTCTTGTCCTTGCTCCTGGAAGATATGGGAGTGAATGGTTTTTTAATATGATGAAAAAAAGAAACATAAAACATCGCTATGGTCCTATTGATGTTGGAGTAAGAGTTGAAATCCCTGGAATAATCATGGAAGATATTACTAAAGTAAGCTACGATCCTAAATTTCATATCTTCACCCCCACATATGACGACTTTGTAAGAACATTTTGTACAAATCCTTATGGTTTTGTAGTAGAAGAGTTTTATGACGAACACATAGGCGTGAATGGTCATGCACTTAGAGATGTTAAAAGCAATAACACTAATTTTGCGTTACTAGTTCAAATAAATCTAACTGAACCTGTAGAAAATACTATAAATTACGGAAAAAGCATTGCAAAATTAGCAACTACTATTGGTGGTGGTAAGCCAATTATTCAGAGATTTGGAGATTTGAAAAATGGGCGAAGAACAAATTGGAAAAGATTAAGCAAAAGCGATGTAAATCCAACTTTAAAAAATGTAACTCCTGGCGATATTGCTATGGCATTACCACACAGAATCGTTACTGATATTATTGAAGGTTTAGAAAAATTAGATAAAATTATTCCAGGCATTGCTAACGATTCTACTTTACTTTATGCACCGGAAATAAAATATTACTCTGCTGTTGTTGAAGTTAATGAATTTTTAGAAACTTCAATGAATAACGTTTTTGCTTGTGGTGATGGAGCAGGATTAAGTAGAGATCTTACAAACGCAGCAGCTACCGGGCTTATGGCTGCAAGAGGAATAATTTGCAAAGCATATAATGAAAAATTAGAGAGTTTCAAAAGGAATGAAAATTTCAAACAACTTATCGAAAATTATAAAAATTAAAAAATATCGATAATGATTATGCGGTAGTGGTCTAATGGCTAGGACACGAGCCTCCCACGCTCGTAATCCGGGTTCGAATCCCGGCTGCCGCGTTTATGTATTTTTTTAAGTGAATTTTAAATAAAAAAATTGGAAAATGAAGATATAAAAGCAACATTCAAAACCATCAGTAAAAATTACGTAGATAGTAAAACAAAAAGACAATTCCTAATTTATATTAACATTCCTTTTATTATTTTTGGATTAGGTCTTATAATTTGTTATCAAATTAAAAAATATTAAAAAATAGTGAAATTTCAGAAAAAATATTATTCTTTATATATTAAAACCATTTCCATACAATTATGCTAGGAATAAAAATATCAAAGGATGAAATTAAAGAATGCTTTAAGGAGTTGAAAAAATACATAAATTCTGATTTTGAGTTCATAAAAAATGAAGAATATTACATATATCCATTAATAGAAGAAAAAACAAAAGAATTACCTGAAAGATTTAAAGGTAAAATAGTAAATACAGAATTCAAAAGAAGAAATTTAACTTTAAAAGAAATTCTAAAAGATGAATTAACTGAAAATGAAATTCAAGAACTGATTTCTAGCTTTGAAATCATTGGAGATGTTGCAATAGTTCAAATACCTGAAGAATTAGAAAGAAAAAAGAAAATCATTGCTGAAGCAGTTATGAAAATTAATAAAAATATCAGTGCAGTTTATAAAAAAGCTTCTGTAAGAAAAGGTGATTTTAGAACGATAGATGTCGAATTTTTGCTGGGAAATCCTCATACTGAAGTTTTACACAAAGAGAACAATTGTAATTTACTATTAGATTTTGAAAAATGTTATTTTTCTTCAAGGTTAAGTACCGAAAGAAAAAGAGTTTATGAAGAGATTCATGGAAAAGTTTTGGTAATGTTTTCTGGCATAGGACCTTATGCAATAGAAGCAGCAAAATATACTTGTAATTTTGTTTATGGCATTGAACTGAATCCTGATGCACACTACTACGCTTTAAGAAACAAAGAATTAAACAAACTGAATAACGTAGTTTTTCTTCAGGGAGATGTAAGAGATGTTGTTCAAAAAATAACTAAAGAAAATTTTGTTAGAATAAATTCATCAGATTTAAAAAATCAACTAAATCATCAAAGTTTTTTCTTAGAATTAGAAAATGTTGATGAGCTTACCAAGCATAGAGAAGTAATAAATCAATTGAAAAAAAACAAGAACATAATTCTATCATTCAAAGTTGAAAATTTAGAAGCTATAAAAATAGCTCAAAAAGAAAAATTCATAGTTTATCTTAAAAATGAAGAACTAATTAGTGAATTAGTAAAAGAAAATAAATTACCTAAAACTTGTTTGATAAAATATTACGATAACTTAAAAAATTCAATTGAAAAATATCAAAAAAATATTGTTTTAGAAGTAAAGAATGAAAAAGAACTAAATAAACTTGAAGATTTGAAATTTATAAATTATGTAATTACAGAGATTCCAATTAAAAATCTAGAAAGGATTGGCTCTTTAATAAGCTCTGAAGATATCTTAGAAAAATCAGAAAACCATAAATTTGATTTTATTTTAATGCCTTTGCCTAAATCAGCAACACTTTTCTTAGATTCTGCTCTTAAAGTTGCTAAAAAAGATACTATAGTATATATTTACGATTTTTTAGATTTAGAACATATTGAAGAAGAAAAAGAAAGGATTTTAAAATACTTAAAAGAAAACAATCGAGAAGGAATAATATTAGAAATCAGAAAAGCAGGAGATTTTAGCCCTGGAGTGTATAGAATGTTAATAAAATTGAAGATAACAAAGTAGCTAAAAAATTTTATATATTGAAACATTAATAAAATATATGAATGAAAAAAATAATTTTTTACAGCATTCTTTTGATGCTTTTTTTATTTAATAGTTGTATCCAAGTTACAGTTTATCAAAAAATTTATTCTGATGGTAAAACTGATATTGATTATAGCATCATTGCAGATTCCGAAGAAAGTTACTCTTCCAATAAAAAAAATATAAATCAGAAAAATGAAATTGTCGATGAAATTAAGCAAAAATTAAAAATTACTGAAACTAACAAATCTATAACTTACAAATTCTCAAATCTAAAATTAAATCAAGATAAGAAGATATTCAAAGATCAAAATCATCCGTTGAATTTGGAAAATATGAAATTAGAAATTTTAGAAGAGTCTATTTTCCAAAAAAAATACAAATTTTCTGCTAAATTTTATTTTACAAAAGATAAAAATAATCAAGTTCCTGTAAATTATACAGTAGAGGTTGAAGGAAAAATTTCTGAAACAAATGGTAAAAAAATTAATGATAATAAGGTTAATTTCAATTTTGATGGTAAGAAAGATGAAGAAATTTACGTAATTTTTGAAAAAGAAAAGATTTCATTAGGTGCGATTTTTATCTTTATATTTCCTCTATTCGCATTAATTATTTTGTTTATAGGAATTATAATAATTTCAAAAAAATCAAAAAAACAAAATCAAACAACTAACTCAGAACAAGTAAATCAAAATTTAATAAACTACATCTACAACGCAAAAAGCCTTGGATGGAATGATGATCAAATAATGCAAGCACTACTAAATGCAGGTTGGAAAAGAGAGGATATAAAGAAAGGTTTTAAATACGTCAAGAAATATTACAGAAAATAAAAAAATTAAAAAAATTAAAAATTTAGTTTTTAGAACATTTTTATTTCTTTGGTTTTTTTGATGCTGGTTTCTTTGCTGGCATTTTTTCACCTTTTGAAAAGTTTATGGCTACTTCTTATGCTTTTTAAATATATAAATTTTTTTATTTTGAAATTCATTTTTGTTGAAAGAAAAATTTTCTAAAATTGTTTGAAATCTTTTGTTAAAAATTAACAAAATTTAAAAATCTAGTTTGATTGTTTGTATTGGTGAAAAAGATGATGTTTAAAATTGAATCATTACAATCAAAAAAATTTAATGATGAATACGACTTAATTATAATAGGAACAGGTCCTGCAGGATATAGTGCAGGCATTTATGCAAAAAGGTTCAACATTTCAGTTTTGATCATTGGATTTGAACTTGGAGGAATGGCAAATGAAGCTGCTGATGTGGAAAATTATCCAGGATTTGAAAAAATTTCAGGAACCGAATTGATGGAAAAATTCAAAAAACATGCTGAATTTTTAGGTTGTGATATTTTGAAAGATAAAGTAGTAAACGTTGAAAAAATTTTTGAAAACAATTTAACTAAATTTAAGGTTTCTACTGAAACTGGAAAAGAATTTTTTGCAAAAGCAATAATTATTGCAACAGGATCCAAAAAAAGAAAATTAGAATTAAAAAATGAAGATAAATTTATTGGAAAAGGCGTAAGTTATTGTGCTTTGTGTGATGCCGCCTTCTTTAAAGATAAAGTTGTAGCAATAGTTGGTGGAGGAGATGCTGCTTTAAACGATACTTACATCCTTTCAAATATTGCTAAAAAAATTTATCTTTTAGTGAGAGGTGATTCATTTAAAGCAGCTCCATTTTGGACTGAAAGATTAAAGGAATTAAAAAACGTTGAAGTTTTTTTCAACACAGAAGTAAAAGAATTAATAGGAAATGAGAAATTAGAAAAAATTAAAATTTATAACAATAAAGACAAAAGTGAAATGGAATTAGAAATAGATGGATTATTTATTGGCATAGGAATTATTCCATTAGTAGAACTTGCAAAACAACTAGGAGTAGAATTAGATGATAAAAGCAAGATAAAAGTAGATTACGAAATGAAAACAAACGTTCCTGGAGTTTTCGCTGCAGGCGATTGTACCAATGCTTGTCCACATATGCAACAAATTATAACTTCAGCTGCACAAGGTGCTACTGCTGCGGAAAGTGCATATAAATTCATAAAGATGAAAAAAACAAGTAGCGAACTATTCTAAATTTTTCATAAATTTTTTTACAAAATTTTATAATAGAACTTTTATTCTTATTGATTTAATCGTAAGGATTTTTGCGATGTATTTTAAAAAAATCGCTCTAACCAGTTTGGTTCTGTTTCTTATATTTTTAGTTTCTTGTTCCAACAAAAAATTTCTTATTGAAGAAAAAGTTTCAAGCAATGAAAAAATAATAACTACAAAAGATGAAACCTCAAAAATGGTTATTCCATCTAACACTTTCTAAAATGCACAGTTAAAAATCTACGAAAGTAATGGAAAGAAAAATGAACTTGGTAAAACTATAAAATCTTACGAAATCATAGCAACTGAAAACTTAAGCAAAAACGTAACTTTGGAATTTAGAAAAGGATGACACTGAATATTACTTTTATAACTTATCAGATGTTAGAATTTCATTAACTTACAAACACATTTCAAAAGATTGTGAATTAACTCAACTCAAATCAGGAATAATAAAAGATTCGTGGAGTATAGATACAGATTATGAAAAATGCAGTTTAAAGACTCTTTTAACTCTACAAATGAGTTTAGTTTTTAATTATACAGCAACTACCTATAAAAGGCAGAAGGTAGGGAATAGCTTTGAATATAAAAAGACAGATTCCAAGAAAGATAGCTATAATTTTCAAATTTTAACTCTTTCGTTGAATTCAAACAACTAACTTACCTAACAAATTAGAAAAATTAATAAAATATTTTAGTAATTCTAAAATAACATGATCAATAAAAACTTAAAAAATTTGATAATTTTGGTTTTTTTAGGGTTGTTGGTTTTTGTAGCTTGCCAAAATAATGTGAATGAAAATCCAGTAAATGAAAAACCAGAAAACAATAATATCATAAATATCGATAATTTGGAGAAATCAGAAATAATAATCAATCCAGAACCAGAAAATTATTTAGAAAATTTGATTTTTAGCTATATGTTTACTCAAGATATTCCTTTTGCTGAATTTCAAGGAACTGTGAATGAACTTAACGCAAGAACAGAAGGAAATGATATTTATTTAAAACATTATTTAGATTACGCTTGCTGTGCTGATTTGAGTGCTGAAGCTAAGCTTAAAGAAGAAAATGAAATTCACATAATCTATACAAACAAAGGAGAAATTTGCAGAAGAAAATGTGTCTATCTTGTTGAAATGAAAATTGAAAATCTTAAAGCTAGAGGGTATATAATAAAGATTTTTGGAATAAATGATTTACAAAATCCTAATAATGAAATTTCAGAATTAGCAAGTACCTTTATAGAGGTTAAAGAAAGTTCATCAATAATCGAACAACGTAATGAAAATGAGGAATTTTGTGGGATCTCTACTAATGATTACTGTGAAGATGATTCTGATTGCATTGTTTCTGGCTGCTCTGGAGAAGTTTGTGGAAGTTCTAATGAAAATATTGCAAGCATTTGCATTTGGAAAGATTGCTATAAAAATTCAGAATACAGTTGTAAATGTATTAATAATCAATGTCAATGGAGCAAAAACAAAAACAATGATAAATTTATAGCATTACCTAACATGTATTATTGTGAGGATAGAGAAGATTGTACTTTAGTTGGCTGTGGATGTAAATGCTCTGGATGTGGAGGAGTAAGTTATGATGAAGCAATAAATAAAGATTATGTGAATCAATGGTATAAATTAAACAATTGTAAACCAGCAACAGAAAAAGATGTTTGTCCAATGGTTTGCTGTCCAAGAGTAGAAGTTGATTGCATAGATAACAGATGTGTAGCAATTGAAGAAAAAGGTTTAAGAACAATCTTACAATAAATTTTTTATTTATCTTCTTTCTTTTCTAAAAAAATTTATAAAGTTTTCAATAATCTAATTGTTCAATGGTGGCGGTAGTGTAGTGGTTAACATGGGAGGCTGTGGCCCTCCAGATCCTGGGTTCGATTCCCAGCCGCCACCCATTTTAAAATGAAATATGGTGAAGTTAAAGGATTCAGAACATTAACTCCTGATATTTTTTCTAAATATAGATTTCTAGATCAGTTTTTAGGTAATTTGGTTGAACAATATGGTTACAATGCAATAGAAACTCCTTCTTTAGAGTATGCTGAAGTTCTCCTTGCTAAAGGAAATTTAAATGTTGATCAAGTAAAGGAAATTTTCCTTTTCAAAGATTATGGCAATAGAGATGTTGGTTTAAGATTTGATTTAACCGCTCCATTAGCAAGATGGATCGGTGAAAATTATTATGATTTAAAACCAAAGATGCCTTTAAGATTATATTATTTTACACGAATGTGGCGTTATGAAAAACCTCAAAAAGGTCGATATAGAGAATTTTGGCAATTTGGTATTGAATTGATTGATTCTGAGTCAATTTATGCTGATGCTGAAATTATAGAAATTGCTGCTAAAATATTTAAAGAATTGAAATTAGATAATGTAAAAATTTTTGTTTCTCACAGAGAATTACTTAAAGGAATTCTTGAAAATTTAAAAGCATCTAACATTGAAGAATGTTTAAGATGGTTAGATAAAAAAGGAAAAATTTCTGATGAAGAAATTCTCAAAGTTTTAAGTAAAAATATTAACGATTTAAGTATTATTAGAAAAATTTTAGATCTAAATTTAAATGATCAAAAAGGTATTGAAGAGTTTTTGAAAAGTTTAGATGATGAAAAATTGAAAAACGTTGTTCAAAGAATTATTGATGTAAAAGAGATTTTAAAACAGAAAAACATTGAAATAATGATTGATCCTTCATTAGTAAGAGGTTTTGATTATTACACAGGAATAGTTTTTGAAGCAAATGTTTTCGAAAATAAAAAAATTAGCAGTTCTTTATTAGGTGGTGGAAGGTACGATGGATTAATACAACTTTTTGGAGGCGATAGAACTCCAAGCGTAGGTTTTGCATTCGGAGTAGATAGATTAATTGAAGAATTAGAACAAAGAAAATTACTTAATATAGAAAGAAAAAAAATACACATAATTTATGAAGTAAAAAACAAAGAACATCATAATCTAGCTAATGATTTATTTGAAAATTTAAAAAATAAATATATTGTAACTAAAACTATTGATGATTTTGAAAATTTTGGAAAACTGTTGAAAAATGAACTAAAATTTGCAAATAATAACAATTATGATTATGTAATTATAATTGATGATAATATAAAAAACAACGAAATCATCGTTAAAGAATTAAAGAAAGGAGAACAGCAAAAAGCAAAAATCAATCAATTAAGTCTAATTCTATGAGTTATAACTATATAGTTACAAAAATATGACCATAAATTCACAATCTTTATAAATTTGTAGTTACTATATAATAGTAACAAGAGGTGATAAAATGGCACCACAACTTCCACCCGGAAATCAAAATGGAGGACAAATGGAACCAAAGGAACCAAAAAAGGATCAACTCAATAATGTTCCTGAAGAAAAAACTAAAGATTTAAGTAAATCAAATCCTGGAGAAATCAAAAAAGATGACAATAAACAAGAAGTAAAACCAGCTGAAAAAACTGACAAACCTGTTGAACCTAAAAAAGAAGAAAAACCAGCTGAAAAACCAGCAGAACCTGAAAAACCAAAAATGAAATACAATTATGATGCAACAAAATTAACTAATGATTTCAAAAAATTGTACACTTGGCAGAATAATGTAGGATATTTAAATTCTTGGATCTTAGAAAAAACCTTTGGATTAAGCAAATACAATCCTACAGATATTTTAAATAATGGTCTAAAAATAGAAGCAGACACTCATGAAAAAATGATCAATGCATTTGTAGAATATGCTAATAGCGTTACAGGATTTAAATATGATTTAAGCAATCCAATGCATAGAGCTTTATTGAATCATGATTTTGAAAACATCTACAGTAAAGCACTTCAAATGCTTGATCATTATGGAAAAAATTTGAGTTACAACACTGCATCACAATTAATAACAGATTCAGTACAAGCTCCAGTACAATATTCAGCTCAAGGAATTCAATTAGGAATGATCAGTGATTTGAAACAAGTAAAAGCACAAGAAAAAGATCCCATGAAAGTTGCAGAAAACATCTTAAATGCTTATGGTTTGCAAGGAAAAGTAAGTTATACACAAGAAGATATTGCAATGAAAGGCATTGATGGATTGGTACAAGAAATCTATCAAAATATGGCTACAAATATAAACAAAGAATTGAGCAAGAAATACTTTTAAAGCAACTAAGGTGAATTTATGAACGACACAAATTTTGTTTTTATTTTTTCTGATTATTTTTCTGAAAAAGAGATTAAGGAAAAAATAAACAAAAATTTAAGTGTATATCTAGACTATTTAAAAAATTCTGAAAATTCTAAAACAGAAAATTGCCAATATTTATATCAATGGGATTTGTTTCCTTATTTTGATGGTTTCAATAATTATCTTCTAACATATAATTCAAAATCTAAAACTTCTAAAAATTTAATAGATTACATTATTGCTGAAGCAGCACAAAATTTAGAAAACGAAAAAACAAAATCAAAAAAGAAATTAGAGAAATGCATATTAGATGGAATTTGTTATGAAATAAATCGAAGAGCAACAAACGTTAATGCTGAATATGTTTTGAACAACTTTAAAAGAGGTAAAATTTTTGAAAGTAATAAATATGCTAACAATATAAATTTTATAAAAGTAATTCCTTTGGAAGAAATATTTAGAAAAAGACAAAAAGAAGGAAAAAGTTTTGATTATGCAACTTTTGCAGAAGTTTATAAAATTCTTGAGCATTTTATATATAATAATTTTTTAGAAGGAAGCTATTTTTTGAATAAAGACGATAGTGAAAAATTAAACTTAAGATTCATATCCACTGTAGAAAAACCTCTAGAAGAATTTGAATTTTTTATAGAAAATGGAAAACTAAACTATAGAAAAATAAACAATTTTTAATTCTTTTAAATTATTTTTCTTTTGAAAAACTTTTCAAAGTTTTTTACGAATATACTTTCAACTTCTTTTTCAGAGATCTGCTTTACTTTTGAAACATAATCATATGCATATTTTACATTTTCTGGATAATTTGGCCACTGCTTCAAAGGATGCAAAAAAGGAGAATCTGTTTCTGGCAATAAAAAGTTTAAATCTAATTCATTAACAAAATTTTGAAAGTGCTGATTGATTATTACATTGGAAGGAATGGTTAAAAAAAATCCATTCTTCTGCAAATCTAAAGCTAGCTTAAATTTACCGTTAAAATAATGCATAATAGCTTTTGGTTTTTCTTCGATTAAAAGTTCAGTAGTCTCTTTTTCTGCTTTTCTAGAATGAACTATCAAAGGTAAATCGTACCTTTTAGAAAGTTTTATTATCTCTTTGAAAATAATTAACTGATTCTCAAAATTTTCATAAGTTTTGTCTAATCCTACTTCTCCTATTGCAATAACATCGTTATTTTTTCTTAAATACTCGTCTAAAATGAGCAATTCTTCAGAAGTTGCAAATTCAGGATAAACACCTAATGCAAAAAAACAATTTTTATGCTGTTTTGAAAAAGAAATAATAATTTCATGAGTTTTTGCATTTATTGAATTAGCAATAGCTACAACATTCTCAAACTTTAAATTTTTTAGTTCACTTTCCTTATAAAAATCTGGATGAAAATGAACATCAATTAACATCTTTCTTACCTCTTTTTGATTTATTTTCTTCAAGATCAATTTTTCTTCTAATTAAATTTATTGTGTAATTCAAAGGATTTTTAATTTTTTCACAAAGTTTATCAGGCTTACAAATTCCTATGTCCTTGTAAAATCCTTCTTTATCACAATTTGGAGGAAGTACTGGTTCTCTACTCAAAAAATATCTTAATTGTCCTTTGATATAAGTTTCTTTCAAAGGTGGATTATTCTTTTTGTTCCATTCATATATTATTTTTTCTATTTCAGATGTTTCGAAATTTAAAGAATGAAGATAATTTAAATATATGAAAAGTGCTCTCTTTTTTCCATCTGATAATCCATTTTTAATAATCCTTATACAAGGAGGCTCTGATGAAAATATTTTCTCTTTCATTTTTGCACTTTGTTGTGGATTTATTTCTATTTCTTGCTTTTTTATTCTCTTTATCTCTTGTTTTTCTAATTCAATTTCATTTGCAAAATAATCGTATGCATTCATAAACAAAGCTTTAGCAGAATTTTTAAAAACATTTTTTCTGTCAATAAAATATAATTCAGTTTCAACTAATTCTGGATTTGCATCTTCTCTTTGAAATTTTAAAAAATTGGATTTTTTTAATGGCAAGCTCACTAATCCTGATTTTTCATTCAAACTGTAAGGTGCTCGAAATAAATGTCTACTTGAAACTAATTGTGTGTCTAAAGAAACAATTGATGGTAAATTCAATTCCCCATTTTTCACCAATTCATCATATTTTTTATTGGTTTCTTTGATCAACTCATCTATAGAAAACTTTTCCACTATTTTATTTGAAATCTTTTTTCTTGTTATTGTATCAATATATGTTGCTACTTTTCTTGCTGCTTCAGGGAATAATTGATTTATTTTAGTACTATGTATTTCAGAAGGCAACGCTTCAAAAGGAATTGCAATATGAAAACCTTTGTTGCCTGAAAACTTTAAACCAAAGTTTAGTTCATAATTATCTAACAATTTCATATATTGTTCTGCAGCTATCTTTGAAATTTCAAAGTTCACAGAATCTACATCAATAATAAAATCCCACCCAATTCTAAGAGAATCCGCTTCTTGTTTACCTATCTTTAAAGGATCTTCCCACAATTCTTCAGAAAAATGAAATGAAACAACCTTCTTTTTTGCATATTCAAAAACTTCTAAAGAATTTGTCAAAATTTCTGGACGATTTAAATATTGTCCTGTAATCAACATTAATCCTACTTCTCTATGCTCTGCTTCTCTAACTATTGCTTCTTGAACATCTTTTCTAGCATAATACTTTAAAGCATTGCTTAATATTTTTATATCATTCATTTTCAGTTCCTTTTTGATATTTTCTGTATCTAATAAATGAGTCAATAATTAATAAGATAAACAAAATAAACAAAAACAAAACTAAGTAATTGTAATAGATAATTGGTCGATAATATGCTAAGAGATAATCTGTTTCTATAACTTTTCTCTCTGAAAAATTTTCTGCTTCTATGATCACTTCAATTTTTACATTTTCATAATTTTTGTAATTTTTTATCGAATCTTTAAGTAAGAAAAACAAGATCTTGTCAGATAGAGTTTTAGGAGAATAAGTTATGTTCTTTTCAACAATTTTAGGAACTATCAAATAATTTTTATTTTTTGTTTGAAAAATACCTAATTGAAAGGTATCCTTTATCTCATTACACTCAATATTTTGAGAAAAACATCTTAAGATTACTGAATAAGTATTAGGAATGTTATTATTTGTTACATTTAAATAAACATTAACTCCATATCCCATAACGTCATCTAAATTTTTATATGCTATACTAACTGTAGGTTTTATTTGAATTGGTTCTTCCTTTGGTTTTTCTCTAAAAAAGGTTAAATTTTTCTCAACAAGTTCAACTTTATCCCCTGGTTCTAATTTTTTTATAAGAAACGATTCATTTATAATTTCAGAATTTATGATTATTGGTGTTTCATTTCCATAATAAATAAAAATATAAGAGCTTTCGTTGTAATATATTATTTCTCTATTAATTGCAACAAATTGAAAAGAATATGTAAAATAGTTTGAATAATCAAATTCTCGATTACCATTTCTATAGAGTTTTATGTAGTCTAGTTGTTCAACTAAAAGTTCTTTATCCTTAACGTAAAAAACATAAATTTTGTTAAGGTTACATTCCTTCTCTGATAAATCAGGAAAAGTTTCACAACTGATATTTATTAAATTTTCATAAAAAGAAACTCCTCTAAACGCACTTTTTAATTCATCAAAATGAACGATAATTGGATTTGCATAAGTACTTATAAGAAAAACAAAAATACTGAAAAACAAAATAAACACTGAATAAAATTTAAACTTCATTAAAGATATAAAAACTTTCGAACTTTAAAATTATTTCTATAAATTTTATGTTACATTAAAGTGATAAAAATATTTTATAAAAATAAGATAGTATAATTTGTTTATCGTATGATTGGACTGCAAGAAGAAGTTGCAAAAGAACTTTTAAAGAAATATGGATATAATGATTTTGGACTTCAAAAAGATATAAATGCTTTAAAAATATTTTTTGAACAGTTCAAAGATATAACTTTATTGATTTTGTTCTTAGCTGCATTTTTATCTTTCTTAATACATGAAACAATGAGTGGCATAATTATTTTAATAATCATTATTATGCTTGCTTTTTTTGGATTTTTGCAAGAATATAGCAGCGAAAAAGCAATGAAAGAATTAGAAAAAGTAATCACTCCAGAAATCATTGTCTTCAGAGATGGAGTAAAAAAGAAAATTAACATTATGGAATTGGTTCCTGGAGATGTAATTGAACTTAAACAAGGCGACATTGTTCCTGCTGATTGTATTCTTTTAAGAAGCGATGAACTTTATGTAAATGAATCTGCAATCACTGGTGAAAGTGTTGATGTTTATAAGAAAGAAATTGATGTAGAATACGAACAAGTACAACATATGTTATTTAATAACAATTATGATTTTAACAACAAAAATGATTCTTTCTTATATGCTGGAACTCAAATTACCGTGGGAAATGGTTTAGCTGTTGTTGTGAAAACAGGAAAGAATACCGAATTTGGAAAAATTGCAAAACATCTTAAAGAAGAAAAAGATAGATCTGTCTTTCATCAACACTTTGAAAACTTATCAAAAAAAGCATCTATTTGGATATTAACCATAATAATTTTTCTATATGTTTTCAAACTATATCAAGGTGGTTTCAATTTAGATAATATTGCTCATGCAACAATTTTTGCAATAGCTTTAGCGGTAGCTGCAATTCCAGAAGGTTTGCCAATAGTGGTTACAATTTCTTTTGCGTTAGCTGCAAAAAGAATGGCTAAAAAAAATGCAATCATTAGAAAATTTTCAGTAATTGACAGTCTTGGATCTTTAACAACAATTTGCACAGATAAAACCGGAACAATTACTAAAAATCAATTAACCTTAAAAGAATTTTATGTTCCAAAAAAATCACCATATTATGATCTCAAAAAAGATCCTGAATTTTTGAGATGCATGTTGTTCTCTCAAAATGCTGAAATCATAAAAAAAGATAATAAAGATGAATTTTTAGGTAATAGCATTGATGTTGCTTTGCTTAAATTCTTAAAAAAGATAAACTTTTATGAGAAATACAAAGTAATAAGACAAATTCCTTTTGATCCTAAGAAAAAATATTCTATGAATATTGTTGAGTATAATGATAAAAAAGAATCTTTTATCAAAGGAGCTCCTGAGAATGTATTAAATTTGTGCGAATATTACAGAGATATTAGCAATAATACAAGAAAGTTAGAAAGAATTACTCCTAAAATAAGAAACGAAATTCAGAAAGTTATTGATATGTATACAGAAAACGGATATCATACAATTGGCTTTGCAAAAATTGAGGAAGGAAAAACCATATTCATAGGATTGGTTGGATTTGAAGATGAAATTAGGGAAGAGGTAAAAGTAGCTATAAAAGAATGCTATGATGCTGGAATAAACATCATCTTAATTACTGGTGATCATCTCAACACTGCTAAAAAAATAGCAAAAGATGCAGGTTTAAAGATTAAAGATTGCCTTACTGGTGATGAAATCTCTAAAATGAGTTTAGAAGAACTACAAGAAAGAATAAAAAATGTTACCCTTTGTGCAAGAGTTAAACCTGAAGATAAATACAAAATAGTTCAAGCTTTAAAAAACAACGGAGAAATAGTTGCAATGACTGGAGATGGAATTAATGATGCAGCAGCTTTGAAAAAAGCAGATGTAGGCATTGCAGTTGGCTCTGGAACTCAAGTTGCAATACAATCTAGCGATGTAGTTCTTAAAGATGATAATTTTGCTACTTTATATGAAGCAATCAAAGAAGGAAGATTTGTATTTTTTAACCTTAGAAAATACGTAGGATTCCAATTTTCTATAAATTTTGCTGAAATATTTTTATTGATATTATCTGCAATCTTTCTTTTACCAACACCTTTAAATGCATTACATCTTTTATTCATTAATTTAATTCTAGATGATATTATTGGAATTTCACTTACTCAACTTGCTCCTGATTCTAAAAACATAACAAAAAAACCATCTAAAAAATTGTTAGATAAACCATTGCCTTTCTTAATATTTTCTTTTGGAATTTCGATTGCACTATTATCTTTTGCAGCATTCTTAATAGGATTAAATTATTCTTTAGAAATAGCTCAAACATATACTTTTTTGGTTTTGAGTTTTCTTGGAGTTTTAAGAGTAATTAGCTTTTCAAATATTAAAGAACCATTTTTAAAGAACGCTTTAAATTACAAAGAATTGACATTAAATGCTATTCTTGCACTTTCTTTTATTATGTTTCTGTATTTAACGTTATTTCTTCTACCAGATTTTCCAAAAATACTTTTCCTTCTATTGTTTATTATTTTGATCTTATCTATTGTCATTCAAGATCTGATAAAAAAACATTTCATTAAAGAAGAATACATTTAATTAATTTTTTCTATTCTAATCGCTTTTCCTTCTATTAATGCTATTGTTATTTTATTGTATACTGAATTTAAAATTCTGCTAAAAGACATAGTTTAACATCCTTTAAAATAATTAGAAAAATTTACCTTTTTCCTTTTGTAATTTATCTAATCTACTTCCTTCCTTATTTATTCTAGGTCTTTTGGATTCTGGATCTTTTCTTACTGTTATGTTTAAGAAAGAAAGAAAATCATTAATCCCATCTTCAACATTCATTACACTACTTCCATATCCTTGTTTTGATTTTTCTCCTTTGAAAACAATTATTCTATTGCTAATATAATTTATAAACATAATATCGTGATCAATAACTATAGCACTCTTTCCGTTTACAAATAAGAAATCTATTAGCAATTTTGCAATGCGTATTCTTTCTTCTACATCAAGATATGCTGTTGGTTCATCAAGTAAATAAACATCTGCATTTTCACTTAAAGCTTTAACGATAAATACTTTCTGTAACTCTCCTCCACTTAATTCGTTTAAATTCTTTTGCAATAATGGTTCTACATTTAATGGTCTAATTAACTCTTTTGAATAATTGGTAATTGCATCTTTTAAGAACATTGCAACAGGAATATTTTCTTTTATTTCTAAATATTGTGGCTTATAAGAAATTTTCAACTTATTATCAATACTCCCTTCATACTTAACTAATCCTGCTAAAGCTTTAACGAAGGTTGTTTTCCCAATTCCATTTTCTCCTAAAATTCCAATTACTTCTGAATCATAAAGTTCACCAGGTTGCATTTCTAAATTAAAGTCTCCTTGAGAAATTTTTAAGTTTGACCAACTAATCAATTTTTTTCTTTCTACCTTCGTGTGTTCTGTTTTATCTATAAATTTCAAAGGATATTCTCTAAACCTCATATTCTCTTCTTTCAAATAACCATCAAGAAATTCATTTATACCTACTTTAGAAGTTTTTATCTTTGAAACAATACCATATTCTTTTGCTTTTCCGTATAAAATGTAAATGTAATCTGCTAAATAATCTAACATAATTAGATCATGCTCTACTACAATGATTCCAATATCTTCTCTTAATTCTTCTCTCAAAAATTTAGCAACTAAAAGCCTCTCTTTGATGTCCAAATAAGAACTAGGTTCATCATAAAGATAAAGCTTTGCATCTCTTAATGCAGTAGCTGCAATTAACATCTTTTGCAACTCACCACCACTTAATTGATTAACTTTTCTAGATAAGATTTTACTTAAGTTTAATCTTTCAACGATTTCTGAAAAACGATTCCTTTGATCTGCAGATTTTAAAAGTTCTTCTACTGATTTTTCTCCATAATGTTTGACTAAAAGATCAATATCTTGAATTTTGTATGCTATAGAATTTATTTCTTTTAGTTTTAGAAAAATTGTTTGCTCTTCTCTTCCTTTGAAAAGTTCTGATAATTTTTCAAAAGAATTTTGAAATTTAACATCGAAGTTTGCAAAGTTAGGCTGTAATGTTTTACTCAAAATTTTGAAAATCGTTGATTTACCAATTCCATTAACTCCTAAAATACCAACTATAGCACCAAATCGAGGAGCTGGAAGATTAAACAATTCGAAACCATTATTACCATATCTATGAACAGGTGTAATTTTCAAAGCTTCAGGCAAATTGATTATACTCAAAGCTTCATAAGGGCAACGATTTACACAAATACCACAACCTATGCACAATTCTTCATTAATTATTGGTTTTCCGTTTTCTTCTTTTATAATTTCTGCTCCATTTCTTGCTACTGGACAATATTGCTGACATAAAAAATTACATCCATGCCATAATTTACATTTTTCTTTGTGTACTACTGCAATTCTCATGCTTTTTGTAAAAAAAGAAATACTTAAAAATTTAATGCTATTTCTACTCTTATGAAATTTGATTTCAAACTTTTTTTAAATGGAATCATCATGGGTTTTGCTGATGTTCTTCCTGGTATTTCCGGAGCTACTGTTGCTGTTTTGCTAAATTTTTATGAAAAATTTATTCACTCTTGGGATTATGTTGTAAAAAATCTGTTTAAAAAAAGGATGTTTTCTAAAGAATTATTATTCCTTGCTAATCTTTATACTGGTGTTTTAGTTGGAATCTTCCTATTTTCTAAACTGATGAAAATCATGTTAAATAATTATAAAAGTGAAATTTATGCACTTATTGTTGGACTCATTGCAATAAGCGGCTTATTAATTATAAACAAAAATAAAAAAATTTTCAAAGGAATTAAAAACTATTATTTTATGCTTTTAGGCTTATTAGCTGGAGTTTTAACAGGAATTATAAGTCTAAACATAAACAATCATTCTAATTTTATTCTATTTATCTCAGGATTTTTAGCTATGTGTGCAATGCTTTTGCCCGGCATTTCTGGAAGTTATGTTTTAGTTATGCTAAATCAATATGAAACCGTAATTTCATTAATTAATGAACTCTCATTAAGATTTCTATATTTTATAATTGGAATAGCACTTGGACTAGTTGTCATGATTAAAATAATAAAGGTTTTGCTGAAAAATTATCACAAAGAAACTTTGAGCTTTATAATTGGTTTAATCTTCGGAGGATTGTATTTGCCAATTAGCTTTATGAAATTCAACCTAAGTAGTATTATTTTCCTTCTCATTGGAATTTCAGTTGGATTATTTACTAAAAAACTTGAATAAAAAATAAAAAATAAAAAATATATTTAAAGGTAAGTAAAAATTTATAAATAAGGATTGATTATTTTTTTTAAGATGTCTAAACTATTATTAGGACCTACTTTGTTAATCTTTTTGGCTGCTGGAATTGTGATGTTTTTCTTGATTTATTATTTCATAACAATCAACCTTTTAAGAAGAATTAAAAATTTTGAAAGTAAGATAAATCATATTCTTAAAGAAAGAAACATAGAACTTGTAAGCTTAATAAATGTTGCAAAAAAAGGATATGAAGATTATTTTAAAGATTTAATAAGTGAATATGAAAAAATGCAAATATTATTTGAAAAATTAGAAACCATAACACAAAAATCAGAATATTATAAAAAAACAAATCAATTGTTAAAAAAATTTCTTAAAAGAGCAGAAAGTCATCCTAACTTTTCAAAACTACCTGAATTTTTAAAGCTACAAAAAAATATTCAATCTTTAGAAACTAGCATTGAAGAAAAGAGACAAAGGTACAACGATTTAATTTCAATCTACAATGTTTGGTTATCAAAATTTCCAATGAAAATTATGAACAAAATTTTCAGATTTAAGAAATTGAATTTTTTTTAATTTATTCTATAGAATAATTTAACAAATATCCTTCTTGCTGGGCTATTATTGTTGTGTATTTTGACAATTCTGATTTTAGCTTATCTAAATTTATTTTTTTATCAAATTTTTTATCATAGCTAATTTCTAAATATTCAAAATTCTCTAAGATATCGAAATTACTCAATTCAGAAAATACAAATTCATCATTTAAAACATACTTAGAATTCTTTTCCAAAATAAAATTTTTCTTAATCAAAGATTTTATTACTAAAGTTAGATCTAAAATTTTAACCTTTTTAGATAATTCATCTAAAGTAAATTCGTTTAACAAAAAAGCAGCTTCTAACACTTTAATTTCTTTCATACTTAAATCACTTAAATCTGGCAACCTTTTAGTTTTGAAAAAGTTATAATCATAAACTAATTTCCCATCTAACAGTTCAAACATCAATCTGTATTTTTTATTTCCTTCAGAACAGTCAAAAAGAACAATAGGAATTAAATTTTTTATAACTTTTTTTGCATCTTTATTCATCAGAAGAACATCATTTTCTGAAATTTTAGGTAAAATTATTGGTATTATCTCCTTCTTCTTGAACTCTTCAATCTTATTGGTTATTTGTGCTTCTTCATTTACCAAGAGTTTAGCTTTACCTCCATGTTTAGACTTTCTAGGACGAATTTCTACAATTAAAGGAACATCTAAAATTCCAGTAATCAACGCTTGTCCTATTTGCAAATTTTTCAATTCATCTTCAACATTTTCATAAATTCCTTCTACTGATTGAACAATCGATTTTAAATCATTAGGATTTGTAACTTTCATTATTATTTGAGTATTGCATTGACTTAAAACATTTTTATCGATCCTACTAGGTCTTTGTGAAACTACACAAATTCCAGTACCAAATTTTCTTCCTTCTGAAGCTATTGTTCTTATTATTTCTGAAGAAATTTTCTCTCCAAAATTTCGTTCAGGACAAAAATTATGTGCTTCTTCAAGGACTAAAAAGAAAGGAGGAATTGCATTTATCTTTCTTAACTCAAACAAATCATAAAGAAGCTTATAAACTATAATCTCTTGAATTCTTGGATCAAAACCTTTCAAATTTATTATTGATGCTCGGTTCAATTGTATTAATTCATTATATGGAACATTATTTTTAGAAAAAATTCCTAACTTTTTGATTTCATCAATCATTGCAATTAAAGACCACTTTTTATTACTCTCTAATTGATTCAATGAAAAGTACAATTCTTGCAAAGAAATTTCCTCTGCATTTGAAATTGCTTCAAAAAGAATTCCTTGCTGAGTAGAATTTAAATCGCTGAAAATTCTTAATAATTGCTGAACGTTGAAATTATCTTTAAGCACTAATGGAATTGACGAAGTAAAATTAATATTACCATATTGAACTATCTTTCCTGCATAAGATTGGGGTTTTATGTTAAATTTAGACATGTTCTTTAAATCGTTTTCTTCATCGTTTTCAAAAGCTAAAGTTTCGTATTCCCCATGAACATCTATTATCAAAACAGGAATCCCTTTTTCAATCAATTCTTCTAAAATAACTCCCACTGTATAGCTTTTTCCAGCTCCTGTTTTTGCAATGATTGCTAAATGCTTACTTATCACTTTTTCTAAATCCAAATATATAGGAATACTTGAATCTCTCAACAAACCTACGTAAAGCCCATTCTCATTCAACTTTAAAAAATTGCTAACTTCTTTTTCACTTGCTTTAAGAACTTCTGAATTAGGCATCAATGGACTTTTTATAGATTTTAAAATTCCATTATCTAGATATCCAAGAACTATGCATTTTGCAATTGATCTTTTATCATAAACTTCAATCTCATAAATTTGCGCTAGAACATAACCGTATTTTTCATGATAAACTTGAACGTATTCATATTTAAAAACTTCTTTGCTTATTTCAAATTCAAATTTTACAGTAGTAGTTTTACCAACAATCTTTCCAACAATCATTTTCTCTTGAAATATTCAAACATTTAAAAAATTTTTATTTGAGTTTTTTATTTTCTCATCTAATTTTTAATTTTGTTATATTTTAAATTCAATTCCTTAAAGAAGAAAATTAAAATAATTAGAGAAGCTATTTGAGTTATTAGAACAAAAAGTATTAAAAAACCATAAAAGGATTCATATATGTAACCAATTAACAAACTACCTAACAATAAAGCAAAACCATACAAGAAATTATAGAATCCAAATGCAAAACCTCTTTTGCTTTCTAAAGTTATATCTGATATTATAGCTTTTGAAATCGTTTCATGATATGATAGTATTAAACCTAAAATAAATATTCCCATCCAAATGAAAAGAATATTGTTTGAAAACAAAAGCAAGAACAAAAGAATTGTTAAAAAAGGAAGTGTAAAAAGTGAAAAAAATGCTCTATTTTTTGACTTTTCCATAGCTTTATCATATAATTTTCCTAAAATTATTGCAAAAACTGCATCTATAATCATTGCTACAGCATATAATAGCGGAATTGTATTATCTGGGAAGATAGCATTTTTCTTTAAATGATATCCTACAAGAGAAAAACTTATCAAACCGAAAGTCGTAAAAAACATAAAAAAAGAATATAATAAGAATAGTTTCTTTGAGGAATGATCTTCGATTTTTGTTTTTTCTATTGTCTTTTTTTCTACTTTAAGGTTTAAAGAAAAATAAACTAAAAGAAGAACAATCATTAAAAAAACGTAAGGAATAAACAACAAAGAATACGCTTTTTGATAACTTTTTATAGAAAAATCAGTTACAAAAAATGTAAAAAACACACTCATCAATAATGGACCAATTAAGGCTCCTATTTGATCTAAAACTTCAGAAATTCCAAAACCTAAACCAGTACCTATTTTTTTGGATGCGAATGAAAGTAAAGTATCTTTTGCTGGTGCTCTAAAAGCTTTTCCTATTCTTTCAAAAACAATAAAAAATGCAGCAAGGCGCCAATCTATAACCAAGCACAACAGCGGAATAAAAATCATAGACCCATAACCAAACATTGCAAACAAAAAATACGCTTTAGTTTTATCTGATAAAAATCCACTCAATAATCTTAAAATATATCCTAAAAATGAAGCTACTCCAAAAACAATTCCAAGAATTATTGCATTAGCATTTAAAAGTTTAAAATATTGACCATTAATACTAACAGAGGATTCATAAATTAAATCTCCTAGCAAAGAAATTATGCCCAAGAAGATAATGATTTTTATTGCTTCTTCTTTCGTTAATTCCATTTTGATTTTAAAAAACATCATTTGTTTTATAAATTTTTTTAAGTTTTTAAACCCCTTATTACAAAAAATTTTTAAGATATATAATTTTAATAAATCAATAATAATGGTGAAGAAAAAATTTTATCACATAATAGGATTGGTTTTGAAAAATAGAAAAGAAAATGCAATAAAACTACAGGAAATTTTAAGCAAATATGGAGAAATTATAAAAACTAGATTAGGGATTCACGAAACAAAAGAAGAAAAAGATCATGGCTTAATAATTCTTCACATAGAAGGAAAAGAAAAAGAAATTAAAAAATTAATCGAAGAATTAAATTCTTTAAAAGAAATCAACGCAAAGTTATTAACTCTTGAAATTGATTGAATAAATAAAAAATAAAAGCTTAAATTCCCCACATAGGATTCTCTTTTCTCTTTATCTCTGCAATTTCTCTTAAAATTTCAATTTCATCTTCAGTAAGATATTTTTTGAAATCTTTAAGTTTCTTAAAGTTGTTTTCACTAATGTCTGAATACAAAATGTCTTCTTCGAAAAAATGCCTACCTGCAATCGCATTAGTTAAAGAAATTGCTACACTTTCATTTCTTAATGCTTCAGCAACGCTTTGTTTTTCTTTTTGTATTCCTTTGATTACTCCAATAACTTTTCCATCATCTCTCATAACAACTCTACCTGGCTTAACCTTTCCACCTAAAACTTGAACTCCAAATATTGCAGGATTAGATTGCCTAAAAATGTAACCTTTGAGAACCTTTATTTTAAAAGGACTTGACAACTCTTGAAGTATTCTCATCTCTTCTCTTTCTTTAATTTCCTTTTGCAATTCCAATAACCGATCTATGAGATGATAAATTATTCGATCTTCGATTACAGTAATGTTTGCATCCTTTACATCTTTCTCTAATTCCTTAGGCATTGAAACGTTAAAAGCTATTATAATTTTATTTTCTGGCTTATCATTTGATGAAGCATCAATTATATCTCTCTTGCTTATCATCCCTACCGAAGCTTTTTTTATTGGAATATTTTCCTTTTTCAATATATAAAGCAAAGCATCCAAACTTCCTAAAGAATCAACTTTAACTACAACTCCTTCATTAGAACTATCTACAAAGAAATCGCTAAGTATTTGATTGATTTCTTTTTCAACTATTGATTTTTGTTCATCATTTTGGAACGTTGCTATAGGCATTCCTGCAACTGCAAATTCTAAATCTTTTGCAATAACTCTAACACCTATTGCTGCACTTACTTCTTTAACTGGGATAAATTCTGCTTTTTCATCTCTCATCTCATTTAGAGGTGCTGGCATAAATAATCCTCTAACTGTTGTAGTTTTTGGTCCTTCCAATGCACCAAAAACAATTTCATCTCCAACTTTCAAACTTCCATCGTAGAGAATAACATCCGCAGCAATTAAATCTCCTTTAACTCTTTTAACCTCTAAAATCGTTCCTCTTGCTTGAGTTTCATTAAGTAATAAATTATTAGTTAAATACTTTTGAGCTAAAGCCATTAAAATTATTAATAATTCTGGAACCCCATGGCCTGTTTTTGAACTTATAGGTACTACGGCAATTTCTTTTGTAAAATCTGTAACTCTATCAAATCTTTCAGCATTTAAATTATTTTCATTTAACCATCCAACGATTTCATAAATTTTTTTCTCGATGAGTTCTTGAGTAGCATAACTTTGACGATTTATGTTATCTATTAAATCATCACTAAATTCCTTAAAACCTTCAATCCGATCAATCTTGTTTGCAGCTACTACAAAAGGCGTTTTATCTTTCTTCAAAATATTTAATGCTTCTAATGTTTGTTGCTTTGGTCCTTCCAAAACATCAATAACTAAAATGGATAAATCTGATAAACTTCCGCCTCGTTTTCTTAGATTTGTAAATGCTTCATGTCCTGGAGTATCTATAAACAAAAGACCAGGTATTTTTAATTTTAAAGGATATTTCGTATTTAACAAATTTCCACAAATCTTCATAATTGTTTCCAATGGAACAATTGATGCTCCTATCGCTTGAGTAATTGCTCCTGGTTCTGAATTTACAATAGTTGTGCCTCGAATGTAATCCAGAAGAGTTGATTTTCCGTGATCAACATGTCCCATAACTGTACAAATAGGTGATCTTAATTTAGGTTCCATACTCAATTAGAAAAAATTTCTGCTTTTAAAAAGTTTTGTTTATATTATCGTTGTAAATCATATCTACTTTAATTTTTCTACTTTTTCTTATTATCTATTTCTTCATTATTTTGGTTATCTAAATCAATTTGAGGTAATTCTAAATCTATTTTAACTTTGTTCTCCTTTTCAGTTGAAATAATATCAATATCGTTTAATGCCTCCTTTATTTTCATCTCTGCCTCAACTTCATTTATTAATTCTCTCACATCTTTAACTAACTCTTGAGAAGATTTTTCTTTTTTACCGAAAAGAGAAAATAAAGTCAAAAAAGGATTAAATAGATATTTATTAATACTTATTGCTGGGATTATATTTTTAGGTCTTATTCTTTTAAAAGGAATTGCTAATTGTTGTATAACAAAATTATTTTCAGGAACAGATCTAAACATATTCATCAAAATTTCAGTATATTTTCCTTGCTTATAAGCTTTTATATCTTTAATTTTTCTTGAAAATACAAAAAATAAAATAAATCTCATTAATACACTTGTTCCAAATATCAAATTATAAGTTAAAACTTTATCACCAAAGGAACTGTACAACAAATACAACCAACCACTGATTAAACTTCCAAAAAAGCAACCTAAACCAATTGAAATATTTAGCCAAGTAAAAGCAATTGTTCTGTTTTTTGATGTAGTATATTCATAAACTAAAATGCTAAAAGTAGAATCCCAAATTGCCCAACCAATATTTCCAAAAATTTCGAAAAACAAAATCATTTTATAATCTCTAAAGAATGTCCAACCAATAATTCCTGTACCGAGAAAAAACATACCTATTTTGAAAATTTTAGCAGGACCAAACTCATCTACAAATTTTCCAACAACTGGAGAAAATAAAATTTTAACTGTAGCAGCTAAAACTGAAATAAAAATCAATTGAAAATAAGTATATCCTTGAATTTTTAAAATGTATTCTGCTGTATAAGGTGCAATAATAAAAACTGCTACATGAAGTAATGTTGCATATAAAACTAAAGTTATGAATTCTTTACTAAAAGTTGCAGCAGGATTAGTAATAGTTTTCCAACTTATGCTTTCTTCAACTTTTTCATCAATATATTCTAAATCTGAAACTTGAGAAAATAGAATTGCTGAAATAATCAAAGAAATGATTGATAACAAAAACAATCCAGTGAAACAAATTAATTCTCCATCAAAACCAAAAATAGTCATATCCTTAACGTAAGTAAAAATAATACCAATTCCTAAAGATACAAAGAGGAAGATAGTATTAACTAATTTAGTTCTGAAACCAAAAAACTTTCCTCTCTCATTTTCAGGAATATAGTTATGTACCCATACGCTCCAAATGATTCCTCTAAAAGAGGCAACAATATAGAATACTGAATAAGTAATTATTAGAAAAACTAAAGGACTTATGTTTGGAAACAGCAACTTCAAAGCATATGTTCCCAAAAACAAGAAAAATATTATAAATGCTTGAAAATAGGTTAAAAAAATCAATGCTTTTTTTCTAGAACCAAAAAACTTAACTACTTTGTGAACAAAAAGTTGAAAGAATGAATAAAGCAATCTAGGATAAGAAGTAATGTAACTTAATTGATGACCTGAAACACCTAAAAAGATAGCTAAAGGATTAAAATAATTCTCAATTATTCCTGCCAGCATGCCAGGAACTGCTTCAATTTGTATTTTCTTCAGATCTTTTGACATGACCATATGTTAAGTTTACTTTATTTATAAACATTCTTTAAATAAAGAATACATTCGAATTTTCACTAAAAGATAGATAAAAAGTATTCTAAAATACTTATAAATAAATTAATATACTTTTTTGTATACTGAATCTAAAAAGTAATCATTCAAAATATTTATAATGTGTTATTCTTTTGAATGTTTGTGAGAACATGGCAATACTTGATAATGAAACTAAATTGGAAGTTAAAAAAATATTATCTTCGATGAACAGTCCTGTTGAAATTTTGTTTTTTGATAATGGAAAAACATATTATGGTAAAGAAATAAAGGAATTATTAAATGAATTAGCAGAATTGAACAGTAACATTGTTTTGAAAATATACAATGAAAGCTCTAAAGAAGTGCAAGAACACAAAATAGACAAATTTCCTGCAATAGTTTTAAAAGGAAAAAATAAAGGAACCATAAGATTCTTTGGTATTCCTAGTGGCTATGAATTTTCAACATTGTTAGAAGATTTAAAAATGCTATCTAGTGGAGAAGTTGAATTACCTAAAGAAGTTATAGATTATGCAAAAAATCTTAAAGAAGATTTACATTTGATGGTTTTTGTAACCCCTACTTGTCCATATTGTCCATCTGCAGTATTTTTTGCACACTCTTTAGCAATGTTCAATGAAAAAATAACATCAGACATGATTGAAGCGATGGAATTTGAGCAACTAAGTAATAAATTCCATGTTTCAGGAGTACCTCATACTGTAATAAATCAAGGAAAAGGCGAATACGTTGGTGCATATCCTCCGCAAGCTGCAATAGAAGAAATTAAAAAAGCTTTGAATAAATAAAACAAAGAAAATAAAAAGAAACCTAAGAATGAAGTAAAAATGAAGTGAAATATTAAAGAAAATTTTTTATATTATTAGATTTTATTTTTCTTAATGACTAAATACAATTTCAAATTAAGTGCAGAAGAAAAAAAGTTTCTTGAAGAAGTTATTGTTACATACATCAAAGATGCATTGAAATCAGGTTTCAAAAAAGATGAAATTTATTCTATTTTAATTGAAAATGGGCATAGCAAGGAAATAGTAGATTTGTGTTTTGATGTTGTTGAAGGAAAAATAGATCTTTGGAACTTTGATAAAGAAAATGATGAAGAAAAAAAGCAAAATGATAAAACAAAAGAAATAAATGAAGATTCTGAAAAAATAAGAAAATTCATAGATACGCATATAAAAAGAGGTTTTAAATTAGAAGAAATCAAAAAAGTTTTAATTGAATTAGGGGAAGATGAAGAAAAAATAAACGCAATAATATCAACTTATGAAGAACCAAAGAAAGAAACTGAAAGAAAAGAAAAAAAAGAAGAAAACATCAGCGAAAGAAAGGTTGAAGAAAAAACAAAAGAAGACGAACCATTCATCAGCGAAGAAATTTTCTTTGATAAATGGTTAGCTGAACAAAAAGCAATATTTTTCTTCAATCTAATTATTTGGATCTTACTCAGTATATTTTTTTCAATAACTATTAAAATTGCAATTGCTGTGCCTGCTATTGCTTTTATGCCAATCATTTTATTTCCTTTGCTTGATACCTATTTAAAGAAAAAATATTTCATTGCAATTTCAATTACACTATGTTTCTTATTCCCTGCTTTGCTTTTTGTTTATGGTTTAAATCCTTCTTTAGAAAAATTGTTTGTTATTAATGCAATTTTCTTTTTGATATATTACGATATTATGTATGCAGGATTGTCTAAAAAGATATTGAAGATTAAAAACAAATAATTTATAAGTTAATGCAATATTCTTAACTTCAATTAGATTTAAAGAGGTAAGAAAATGAAAGTGGAAAATAACACAAAAATTAATGTAAAGTATGAGTTAGTAGTAGATAATGAAGTTATTGATTCTTCAGAAAATGCAGAATTGTACATTGGTTTTAACATGGTAGTGCCAGGATTTGAAAAAAACGTAATTGGAATGAATGTTGACGAAGAAAAAGAATTTGATGTTTCTCCTGCTGAAGGATATGGAGAATATAGATTGGAATTAATTCAAGCAGTACCTATTTCACAATTCTCCCCAGAAGAAAGAAAATTTTTAGTAAAGGGAAAAACTTTACAACTTTATGCTCAAGGAATGCCACTTCTTGCTACAATAAAAGATGTTAACGATAAAGATGTTGTTTTTGATTTCAATCATCCATTAGCAGGAAAAACTTTGCATTTCAAAGTAAAAATTTTAGCAATTGAACCATTTAGTGAAGAAGAATTTAAGCAATTACTTGAAAGCTTAATGCATAACCATGATCATCATCACCATCACGACCATGAACACGACCATTTTGATGATCAAGAAGTAGATGATGATTTTAAAGATGAAGAATTAGATGATGATTTCTACGATGAAGAAGAATAAGAAGAATATGAATAAAAATTAGTAAATATTTCTTTTTCTTTTTTTGATTCTTTCAATAAACATTTTCTAAAATTAAACTGCGGAGGGCCGGATTTGAACCGGCGATGGCACTTCGCCAGTGGGTTCTAAGCCCACCCCCATGGACCAGACTAGGGGACCTCCGCATTAAAGAAATGCAGGGGGAGGGATTTGAACCCCCGAACCCACTACGGGACTACCCCCTCAAGGTAGCGCCTTTGACCAGGCTTGGCGACCCCTGCATAAAATAAAAATTAAAATTAAAAATTAATGATTATTTTTAAAAGTTTTGGAAATTCAAGAAATATAAAAATACTATCAAACATAAGAAAAAATTAGAAAGAAAAATTAAAACAAATCTGAAAAATTATCAAGATCTTCATTCAACTTTTGAATTGCTTCTTTCAGAATTCTTTTAATTGTTAATTGACCAAAACTTTCCAAATAAAAGAAAAATTGATCCTCAATAGGTTCTACAACAATTTTATTATCACTTAACTCTACACATTTATTGCATAAATCACATTCCTCAAGATTGATTACTTTCAAATTTGAATCAAAAACTTTTTTAGGACAATATTTTGAAATCTCTTCTTTATTTAAAGATTTGTCATTATTTACTGTTATTTTAGCTAAATGTCTGTAATAACAAAATCCAGGACTATGTTTTGCATGTACTTTACCTTTACCTAACCTAACATAACCAGTAAATTCAATTTCTTGATCTTGATCTAATTTTACTATTTCCATATCTGGAAAAACAGGCTTAACTGCTGGATCTGTAAATTCCAAATCTTTAGCATATAGAACTCCTGGCCCCTTTTTCTTAACAAAAACTTCAACAGAACATCGTGCACAATTTTTATCAGGACAATCACATTTTTCAGGAAGTAAATAACTATCAATATCAGATTTTAAAGGAATTAAACCTAATCTCAAAGCAATCATTTCATCGTACATTCCTGTATTATTTTTATAAAAAGTAACTTCATCTATTGCCATAGTAGGTACTTCTGAAAGAATATATTTTCTTAGTGCATTTAAGAAAGCAGAATTAACATCTTTAAAAATAGCATAAATTTTACCATTTTCAGAATCATACTTTTTTATTTCGAATTCCATAGCATCACCTTTCAACAAAAAATAAACAAATTAAGATAAAATAAATATTAATATTAAAAAGGATTATACTCTTCTTCCTCTTCTACCGCCTTTTTTCCTGCAACCATCATGTGGTACAGGAGTAACATCTTCTATGAAGCCTAATTTTAATCCTGCTCTTGCTAATGCTCTGATTGCTGCTTGAGCTCCAGGTCCTGGAGTTCTACTTCCATTGTGTCCTCCTTGAGCTCTAACTTTAATATAAACTGCAGTAATTCCTTTTTCTTTTGCAGCTTCTGCTGCTTTTTTTGCTGCTAACAATGCTGCAGTAGGACTTCCTTCTAAACGATCTGCTTTAACGACTTGACCACCTGATGCAATAGCTATTGTTTCACTTCCAGTGATATCTGTAATATGAATTATTGTATTGTTATATGATGCATAGATATGTGCAATTCCCCATTTTTCATTTGTAGCCATTTTTAATCACCTTATTTTCTAGATTTGTTTTTTGATCTTTCTTGAACTTGAACAGAATTCTCTTCTGCATTGTTTTGATTGTTTGACTTATTTTCTATTGGAACTCTTTCTGGATGATCGGGTTTTGCAAAAGGAGATGTTTCTCTAAATCTTATTCTTGATTCTTCATGTGCTTTTACTAAGTAAGATGGAGAACTTATAACTTTATCTCCTACCATTATATGACCATGAACGATCATTTGTCTTGCTTGCTTCATAGTTCTTGCTAAACCTTGTCTATAAACTAATGTTTGTAATCTTCTTTCTAACAAATCTTCTACTTTCAATGACAAGATTTCATCTAAAGAGATGTTTCCTTTTAAAAGATTCAATCTTCTAACTCTATCGAACAACTTCTTTTTCTGCAACTCTGCTGATTCATCACTACTAGAAATTAAACTTTTAGCTTGAGATTTCAACTGCTTTAAGATGTAATTCATTCTCCAAATCTCTCTCTTTCTTCTTAAACCATATTTCTTAATCAATTCAACTTCATATTGAATCCTAGCACCTTGCCAAGGATGTGAAGGATATGCAATCTTATTTTTGTATCTTAATGGCATTTTTTCACCTATTTAGTTTTACTTTGTTTTTATTTTTCTATTTCTTATTATCTTTCCTTTTCTGTGATTCGATTTAGTTCTTTGACCTCTAACAGGCAATCCTCTTGCATGTCTTAATCCAACATAAGATTTTATCTTCTTCTCCAAAGAAATATCTTGCTGAACCGCAAAAGCTAAATCATTCATAGATAGATGCAAATCTTCTCCAGTTTCAGGATCTCTTCTTCGATTATATAACCAACTAGGAATACCATATTTTTGTGGATGTTTTATTGCATCATTTATTTTTTCAATCTGCTCTTCAGTCAATGCTCCTGTTTTCATCATTGGATCTAAAGACAATGCTACACAAACAGCATGTGCAAAAGAATACTTAACTCCTTTAATCTTGGTTAATCCATACATCAAAGCTTTATTACCTAAAATATCTGTATTATGAATTCTTACTATATCTCTAAATTGTGAATTTTGTGAATTTACCATCTTTTATCACCACAACATAAATCCTAATGTAAAAATAAAAACTCAGTAAAATGGAAAGTTGATGGATTTATAAATATTTTTGAATATTTCAATTTGAAAATATCATAAAAAAGTAGTGATTTTCAAACCAAAAAGAAAACAATAAAGTTACCCTAAAGTAATTAAAACAAAAAAGATTTATAAATATGTAATAACATTAATTATAATTATGAATGACGAGATTATAAAAAAAGCGTATGATTTTGCTTCTGAAGCTTTCGAAAAGTTTCCTAATACTATAAGCAACATTTCTATATTTGGGAGTGTTGCAAGAGGTGAAGAAAATTATAACGATATAGATATCTTAATTCTTATAGATGATCTTAACAACATTCTTACTGAAGCATTTGTAGATGAATATCGAAAATCTTTAGAAGATATTGCTAATAAATATGAAAAATTTCATATAACAACTACAAGATTGTCAAAATTTTGGAATTTAGTTATCAATGGAGATCCTGTAATGATAAATATTGTTAGAGAATGCATTATCCTTTACGATACTAAAGTAATGGCAATGTTCAAAAGATTACTATATCAAGGAATGTTAAAACCTACTCCTGAAGCAATAGCAAATCAATTAAACAAAGCAAAAATAGAATTAGATAGTGTAAAAAATAAAGCAATTACTAACCTTGTTGATCTTTATTGGGCATTGATTGATAGTTTACAAGCATTAATTATGTATTATGGAAAATTACCTCCAGATCCTGCAAATTTAGCTAAAACTTTAGAAGAATTAAGAAAAGAGCATAAAAATTTTATAATTTCTAAAGAAGATATTGAATTTTACAATACTGTTTATGATTTAACAAAGAGAGTTATGCATAGACAAAAAAGATGGATTGAACATACATTAATTCAAGAGATTCAAGAAAAAACTGAAAACATAATTAATAAAATAGAAAAATTATTTACACAATGAAACCTATAATTGCCATAAATTTTAAAACTTATCTAGAAGGAACAGGAGAAAATGCTCTAATACTTGCAAAAAAGATAGAAAAACTAAAAATTCAGTACGGAAATATGTTTGAATTTATTATTGCTGTACAAACAGCTGATATCTTTAGAATTTCTAAAGAAACAAATATCATTGTTTTTGGACAACACTTTGATCCTATTGCTCCTGAGAGAAATACTGGTTTTATATCAATCAATTCTCTAATCGCTGCTGGCGCAAAAGGAAGCTTACTTAATCATTCTGAACATAAAATGAGAATTGATGAACTAGAAGAAGCTGTAAAGATAGCAAAAAATTATGAATTTCAAACTATGGTATGTGCAAATGATCCTCTAATGGTTGCTGCAGTCGCATCATTTATGCCTACATATATCGCTTATGAACCTCCTGAATTAATTGCTGGTGATATAAGTGTAAGTGAAGCAAAAGGAGAACAAATAACCCTTGCTGTAAAATTTTTGAAAAATCAAAAAAATAGCATTCCTCTTCTAGTTGGAGCAGGAATAAAAAAGAAAAAAGATTTAGCAATAGCACTAAAATTAGGAGCAAATGGCATTTTGGTTTCTTCGGGAATTGTTAAAGCAAAAGAACCTGACAAAATTTTAGAAGAATGGATTTTAGAAGTAAAACAAAATATGTGATTATTCCGACTAATATTTATAAAAAATTTATAATTTTTCTGAAAAAAATGAAATTTTAAGGTAATCTTTATAAATTTGTAATCACTCCATAGTGAGCAATAGAGATTATGAAACACAAGATCATTCAAATCGCAAACAATACTCTTGCGCTTTGTTTGCCAAAAGAATTCATAAAAAAATTAAGCTTAAAAAAAGGAGATGTACTTTCTGTTTGCTTGTACAATGATAAGTTAGTTATGAAAAAAGAGCAACATATTACTAAGATTGATAAATCTTTGTGGGATTCCTTATCTAATTACGAAAGAATAAAACTTTTAAAATTTTTAAATAAATTAGGTTTTGAATATATTGAAATTCCTTCAACTTTCGAAGAATTAAAAAATTTAAATGATATAAAAATAACAAAACTTAGTGATTACTCCTACATTCTTGAATTCTCAGAAAGAAATGAATTAAATGAATTTAAAAAGATTCATACTCTTATAGAAATTTTATTTGACAATATTGAAAAAAATGAAAAAGAAATAATATTCAAAATAAAACAAAAACTTCAAAGTATAAATCATCAAAATTTACTCAAAAATATGAATTACAATTTAGAAAAATATCTTATTTTACTGAAAATTTTAGACACTGTTAATTATATAATTGATATGTACGAAACCATAATAGAAAAAGGAAAAAAATTAAGTGAACATAAGATAAAAACAATAATTTCAAATTTCAAAAAAATTATTGACTGCGAAACAATGGAAGAAATTATGCTACTTCTTTTAGAAAACAAAAAAATCATAAAAGAGACAATTGCCTCTTGCAAAGATAATGAATTGATAAACCATTACTTAAAATTGGATATAATTTCTTAAAAATAAAAATAAGATTGAAAAGATATAATAAAAAAATTTAAAAAACATTTATAATTCTTAAAAGGATAAAAATTGTAAAAAAACAAGACTTTAAAATTAATCTGTCGGGGTCGCATAACCTGGTAGTGCGCTGGACTTGAGATCCAGTGCCCGAAAGGGCTTGAGGGTTCAAATCCCTCCCCCGACGCATTTTATTTTAAACTAATCTATAAACATCTAAATTTCTAGGAACTTCAACTTCCATATTAAACTTTTTTGCTATGTAATCTGCTAAATCTTTACTTTTACTATATTCTCCATGAATTACAAATGCTCTTTTTGGTTTTGGTTGCATATACTTTAAGAAATTTACAATTTCTTTTCTATCTGCATGACCACTTAAACCTGAAATCAAATTAACATTACATTTAACTTGAACAATTCTATTTTTATCTCCTTCTCTAAATACAAATTCTTTTTCTCCATTTAAAATTCTTCTTCCTAACGTATTTTGAGCTAAATAAGAAACGAAAAGGATTGCATTCTTTGGATTATCTGCTAATTCCTTAAAATATTCAACTGATGCTCCTCCAGTAAGCATCCCTGAAGTAGCAATGAATACTGCAGGACCCTCTTGCTCAATAAACATTTGACGTTCTTTGTTACTTCCAACAAATTTAAATATCTCTGAAACAAAAGGATTATCATTTTTATTAAAAATTCTGTTTCTGAGAGTACTCCCTAAATATTCCGGATATGCTGTATGAATTGCAGTAATATCCCACACCATTCCATCTAAATAAATTGGAATTTTAGGAATTTTACCTTGATTTATTGCATCTTCTAGAATTAACATTACTTCTTGTGCTCTTCCTGATCCTAACACAGGGATCAAAATTTTACCATTATTAGAAATAACAGAATTAACGTAATTTAAAAATTCTTCATAGAGTTCATCTCTTGATTTAAAAAGATCATTAGATGAACCATATGTAGATTCAAGAATTATTGTTTCTACTCTTTGGAATTTATTAATAGCAGGATCTAATAAATAAGTTTTAGAATACTTAAAATCTCCAGAATAAAGCAAATTATGCAAACCATTTCCTATATTGACATGCACTAAAGAACTTCCTAAAATATGGCCTGCATTGTGAAAAGTAATTCGAACATCGGGAGTAACATCAGTAACTTCATCGTAATCTAAAACTATTGTGTGCATTAACATATTTTTAACATCATCCGCATCGTATAAAGGATCTTGACCTGCATCTAGCTGAATTTTTATAAAATCCAATTGCATCAATATCATAACATCTCTTGTTGGAGCTGTTGTATAAACTGGACCACGATATCCATATCTAAACAATGCAGGAACAAAACCCGAATGATCTAAATGAGAATGACTTACAATAACTGCATCAATTTCTGATAAATTAAGCTCTGGAACATCTAAAATAGGATACGCATTTAAATCATTTTGTGAAACATCAATTCCGACATCTATTAATATTCTAGATTCTTGTGTTTGTAAATAAAGACAACTTCTTCCTACTTGACCTGCTCCTCCTAAAAATCCAATCCTTACCCATTCTTGCTTTCTACTTCTAATCCATCCATTATAAACTCTTTCACCTACTTGATTCAAGAACTTTTTATAATCATCACTGTGCTCATATAAAATATTCTTTATTCCCTCTAATAATGGAGATTTTATTGGAGGTTTTCTTATAACTTGTGCAGTCCAATAAGTTTTTTTCTTGATTTCTTTCAAAATTGCACCTTGTTTTCCTATCGCTACTCCTGGTTTTTCTGCTTCAATTATTACTAAACTCCTATCAAAATCAAATTTTATTTCACCTACATTTGCTTCTTGAGGAATTAATTCTAATATCTTTTCCTTAGCTTTATCAACAGACATTAATATAGATTTATCCCCTCTCAATTCAATTCTTTTCTTAAAAATGTCAACTACTTTCTTAATTTCTTCTTCTGAATTTTTTAAAAAATTCTTATCGTTAGTATAAAGCACAATATTAGCTCCTTCATAAGTTGCATTGCTAATTACATTGTTAGGAAAATATTTTAAAATTTCTTTAATAATACTTGCCATGCTATCACTTTTTTTATGTTTATTATATGCGAAACATTAAAAGAGTTAAACGGAATAAAATGAAAAATTTTTTGGTAAATAAACTTTAAAAAGAAAATCAAAAAACAAAAAATTTAATTTAGTTTTATTGATGATACATCAACAAAATTCACTCCATTCTTATCAACAACCAACAATTCGATACCATTTCCACTTGCAATATCTCTTTGTAATGCTGCATTGATTGCTTTTACTACTAATTTTTTTCCTTCTTCTATAGTTAGATTTTTATCATAATTAGTTTCTAAAACACCATATGCAAAAACACTCCCTGATCCGGATGAAACAAAATCATCAATTTTTGTCACAGAACCATCTGGAAAGATATCATACAAAGAAAAGGTTCCATTATCTAAGCCTGCTAAAATAAAATGAGCTACACTTTCTATAGTTGAAAATTCTCTAATTTTTTGATATACTATGTTACTTAAAAAATAAGCTACCTCTGTTGCTGTAAGAGGCCTTAAGATTCTTAATGATTGAAATTTTATCTCTGCTTTAACTAAAGAAATTATTTTCTGAGCATCTGAAACACTACCTGCAATTGTCAATGCAATGGTATCTGTAATCTTATGCAATTTTTGTGCTTTTTTATCAACTATTAAATACCCTGCAGTAGCTCGTTTATCAGTACCTAAAATAATTCCTTCTTTTGTAACTAAACCAACAGTCGTTGTTCCTGTTTTCAAAACTTTTTCTTCCATAATTTCAACCTATTTATTTTTTAATTTTTTATTTTGAGAATTTTTTTAAATTAAAAATCTGTAATCTTAATAAATTTCAAAGTATTATATAAATTTTTCTATGTAAAATTTTCGATTAATAAATTAATTATAGAAAATTTTTCATTTTTATGCTAACAAAATATTTTAACTGAATTGTAATCTTTTCTTCGGTGATAACATGGATATCGAAGATTTGCCAGAAAGCAAAATAAAACAGCTTTTGAATATGCCCATAATAGAAACCAAATTGAGTAAAAGCAAAGATGGAAAGTATGTAATACATAAAACAATAATAACAGACATCAGAGCAGCAGAATACTACGGAAAAATGATTAACGGACAAGAAAGTGAAAACTGAAAAGTTTCAAAAATTAAGATTTTTATTTTCGTTTCTTTTTTTTATTTTTAATCATATAAGAAATTCATAGAAATTTAGCTTTATTTATTGATTCCTTGCCCGCTGCTTATTATAAATAGAAATTACATCATCTAAAGTAGAACATTCGTTTATTGGCTTTTCTCTTAACATTAAAATTCTGGGAAATCTTAATGCGAATCCTGATTCATATTCATTAGATTTTTGAATCTCTTCATAAGCTACTGAAACTACAATTTTTGGTACTAATTTTACCTTTTTACCTTCTTCATTAATTATTAAAGGTTTTAGTAAATTCGTCATTTCTTCATATGTGATTCCTTCTTCAGCCTTTTCTTTCAATCCACTTGAAACTTTGCCTATTTCTAAAAATTCTCCGTTATGAATACAAGAAACGTAATAGCTACTTAACCACTTACTTCTTTTACCTTCCCCATATTCAGCTTGAGTAATTACTAAATCTAAAGGTTCTAAAACTGCTTTCAACTTTACTCCATAACCAACCCTTTTTCCTGGTTTGTAAATTGCATTTAGCGATTTAACCATTACTCCTTCGTGACCTTGTTGAATTGCTTTATCAAAAAATTCATTTATTTGGTCAGGATTTGTTACTATTATTTGGTCTGCTACTAAAAGTTTATCACTTTTTATTTTTTTCATAACATCTATCAACGTTTCTCTCCTTTTTGAAAATGGTTCTTTTACTAAAACTTTATCATCTAAATAAAGAATATCAAAAACATGATATTTAACTGAAAGTAATGATTTATAATTTTCGATATTGTATTTTCTCATAATTCTCTGACTTATCTTTTGAAAAGGCAATGGCTTTTCATTTTCATACGCAACGACTTCTCCATCAAGAATAATGTTTCTATTTAACAATTTCAATTCTTCAACAATTTCAGGAAATTTTTCAGTAACCTCTTCTAAATTTCTAGTGTAAAGCTTAACTTTAGTAGAATCATTTTCTTGCTTTACATGAGCTTGTACTCTAAATCCATCATACTTATATTCAACTGCAGCTGGAATTCCAACAACTTCAAGAGCTTCTTTAGAAGAATTAACTTTAACAAACAACATTGAACGAACTGGAGTGAATAATGTTATGTTGATTTTATTGAATAAAGAAGGATCATTACGTGAATCTTTCAATGCTAAAACTACATAAGAAAGATCATTACAATAATTATACTTTTCTTCAACTATATCTTTTAAAATCTTAAGATCATCATCTACATAATCTAAATTGAAGAAATTTTGATCTAAATTATCTATGTTAAAATCAGAGATTTTTGGTACTTCTATTTTTAAAGAAAACAAACTTTTGCTTTTACAATTCACACAATAATCGTAATCAAAAACAACTTCATCACAATCTTCACATTTCTTTACTGAATTTATATCCTTAGGCAAATATGCAAAAGCTATTGCATCTATCAATAATCCAGTAGCAATCCCTGCTCTAAGCTGTCCTAAAATTAATCGTGTAAAATATTTAGCTTCTAATGGTGAACATTTATAGTAAATCTCATTTAAGTAAGCTATTTTTTTAATTATACTTTTTTCTCCTTCTTCTGCTGCTATTTTTTTAAATATACTATAAATTTCTTTCAAAGTTAGTAATCTTTTTTCTAATATAAGTGATTTTTGCTTAATTTTATTCATCAATTCATAAATCACATCTCCTAAATCTCCTTTATCCTTCCATAATGCTTCTATTCTATCTTCTGAAATTCCTGTCAATTTTGAAAATGTTTTTATTAATAATCTTGCAGAAATTCCTAAATCTTTTTGTTCAGTTTCTTTAAAAACTAACCCTTGTAAAAATAAAATAAGATATTCAAGATCCTCATCAGAATTTTTCAATAATTTAGAAATCAAATAAACCTTTTCTAAATTCTTAGTTGTAGAATTTATCTTTTCCAAATAATTTACCACTACATTAAAATCCATAATATATTAAAAAGGATAAAAAAGTTAAAAATTTTTTGAAAAAATTAATAATCCAAAATTCTTGAAAAATCCAAACAAAATATTTATATAAATTTGAAAAAACCAAAAATTATTACTTTTGCCGGAGTAGCTCAGCGGTAGAGCGCCACGCTCATAAGATATGAGCTCTGAACGATGATGAAGCTCAGTGGCGCTGGGAAACGTGGAGGTCGAGGGTTCAAATCCCCCCTCCGGCACTTTTTCTATTTGATTTTTCCTTTTTCTTTTATTTTTGAAAAATTTAATAAATTCAACATACTTCTGAATAATGTTAAGATGATTGAACAAGCATTTTTTGAATTAACGAAATTATTGCTTTTGACTACTTTTGTTACTGCAATAATTAAATTACTAAAACAACCTCCAATCATTGGTTATTTGTTAAGCGGCATTTTAGTAGGACCTATGTTTCTAAATTTGATAAATTATCCAGAAACTATAAGCATTCTTTCTCAACTAGGTGTTGCAATGCTGCTTTTCTTAGTAGGGATTTCTCTAAATCCTAACGAAACCAAAAGTTATGGAAAAGTTGCAGTAATCACTGGAATCGGTCAAGTTTTATTTACCACGATAATTGGAACAATTATCGTTTTAATGTTTGGAAAATTTACATTTTTGGAAGCTATATATCTAAGCGTAGCCTATGCTTTTAGTAGTACTATTATTATTATGAAATTATTGAGCGAAAAAAATGAAATAGATACTTTGCATGGAAAAATTTCTATAGGATTCTTAATTGTTCAAGATCTTATTGCTATTATACTTCTTATTGCTCTATCTACTATAAATACAGGTCAAAGTTTTTTAAACAATTTTTTAAATCTCATAATTAATGGAGTTATTGTTTTTGGAACTGTTTTATTAATTAGTAAATTTATTCTTCCTAAGATAGCTGACTTTTTTGCAAAATCAACAGAAACATTGCTGTTATTTTCAATAACTTGGTGCATAAGTATTGCATCTTTATTCAATTATTTCAATTTCTCTATAGAAGCAGGTGCATTAATCGCCGGAATTGCTTTATCGACTTTACCATATCATCATGAAATCAGTTCAAAAGTTAAAACCTTAAGAGATTTTTTCTTAGTTATGTTTTTCATTCTTTTAGGAACACAAATTAACTTTTCTAATGTTCTAGAAAATTTAGACTTCATATTAGCTTTATCTGCTTTTATTTTATTAGGAAATCCATTAATTGTAATAGCAATAATGAAATCAATGAAATATACTCTAAGAACAAGTCTTTACGCAGGATTAACTGTTGCACAAATCAGTGAATTTTCTTTGATTTTAATTTCTATGGGAATTAGCTTGAAACATGTTCGTCCAGAATTATTACCTATCTCTACAACAATAGGAATTATAACTTTCATTGGTTCTACTTATATGATCTTGAACTCTCAAAAAATTTATTCTATTTTAGAAAGAATAATAAAGTTATTCATAAAAAAAGAAAATACAAATAACGATGAAAAATCAATAAAAGAGAAAGAAGATTATGAAGTTTTAATAATTGGATGCAACAGAACTGCAGTAGATTTGCTACCAATTTTAAGGAATAAGAATATTTCTTTTTTAATAATTGATCACAATCCTGAAATAATCAAAAAATTGAGAAAGATGGGATATAATTGTTTATATGGAGATGCAAATGATTCCACAATTTTTGAAAATTTAAATTTAAAAAAAATAAAGTTGGTTTTCTCTAGTGTACCTGATTTTGAAACTAACATAAAACTGGTTCATATGTTCAAGCAAAACAATCCAAAATGCATTATTGTGAATGTAGCTAACGATTTAGATGATACTTTAAAACTTTATAAAGCTGGAGCAACGTATGTGTTAGTTCCACAATTCCTGGGAGGAATTCATTTTTCAGAAATGTTTAAAGAATACGCTCTAGAATACAATAAATATTTAGTAGAAAAAAAGAAACATCTAGATTATTTAATTAATAGAATCATTAATTGGCACAAAGAATAAAATAAATTAATAAAAAATGATAAAAATAACTATCTTAACTTATGGATGTAGCTTGAATAGTGTTGATTCTGAAATAATGAAACATCTAATCGAAAAAAGAATAGATGAAAAGCATGATTTAGCATTTACTGACAATGTAGACGATTCTGATATTGTTATAGTTAACACCTGTGCTGTTAAAAGATCTACAGAAATTCATATGTTAAAGATAATAAAAGAGTTAACTGAGAAAAATAAGAAAGTTATTGTTGCTGGTTGCTTAGCTCAAGCTATGCCTGAATATTTTGAAAACTTTGTTTTATTAGGAACTGAAAATTTAGAAAAAATAAATGAAGCAATTGATTCGGTGATAAATAACAAAATTAATCACTTTTTAGAATTTAATTATAAAAGTTTAGAAAATAAATTAATTGAAAAAAATCTACATAGCGAAGTTATTGAAATTGTTCCGATTAGCAGAGGTTGTTTAGGAAATTGCACCTACTGCATTACTAAAGTTTCTAGAGGACATCTTAAAAGCTATCCAATAGAAACTATTATAAAAAGAATGAAATTTGCTCTAGAAAACGATATTAAAGAAATTTGGCTAACTAGTCAAGATTCTTTTTGTTACGGATTTGATCTAAATACTAATATAGTAAACTTAGTTAGAAAAATAAATTCTGAACTTTCTGATTTTAAATTTAAAACAAGAATTGGAATGGGGAATCCAAATCATCTGAAACTTTTCGTTGATGATTTAATATCTAATTTAGGTAAAAACTTCTTCAAATTTTTACATATTCCTGTACAAAGTGGAAGTAATAAAATTTTAAAAGATATGAATAGATTTTATTCTTCTGAAGAATTTGTTTATTTGATAGATAAGATAAGATCCTTTGATCCTTTTTTCTCTATTTCTACAGATATCATTGTAGGATTTCCAACTGAAACTGAAGAAGATTTTCAAAAAACATTAGAACTTTTAGAAAAAATAAAACCTGACGTAGTTAACATTTCTAGATTTGGAAAAAGACCTAAAACTAAATCATGGAATTTTAAGGAAAAACACGGAAGAGAAATAAAGAAATGGTCAAGAATAATTACAGAAACTGCGAATAAAATTGAATTAGAAAGAAATAAAATATGGTTAAACAGAAGTTGTGAAGTATTGATAGATGAAAAAAAAGAGAACATCTTTATAGGAAGAAATGAATATTATAAACCAATAATTTTTAAGAATAAAAACTTAAAATTAGGTAGTTTTGTAAAAGCAAAAATTGTAGATATTAAGCCACATTTCTTAGTTGGAGAAATCGAATAAAAGATTGTAAATTGAAAACTTAGCAAATTAATAATCGAAAAATTAATAAAATAGCTAAAAGTATTACAAAAAACCATGAATGATAAAGAAATAAAGGAAATTATGAGGCTTGAGGCAAGTAAAAATCCAGAAAAATTTTATCCTATTGATTTTTTGAAAAATGAAATAAAGTTTGTAAGAAAACAATGCAAATCTTGCGGAAGATTTTTCTGGACAAATGATGAATCTAGAGAAGTTTGTGGAGATAGTAAATGCATTGGTGGTTTTAAATTTATAAACAATACTCCTGCAAAAAAAGAAATGAGTTACACGGAACTTTGGCAAGAATTTGGAAAATTTTTTGAAAAAAGAGGATATAAAGCAATAAAAAGATATCCTGTCGTTGCAAGATGGAATCCTACCCTTGAATTTACTATTGCAAGCATTGCTGATTTTCAACCTTACGTAGTTTCTGGAGAAATAGAACCTCCTGCAAATCCTTTAGTTGTTCCACAACCTTGTTTAAGATTTAATGATATCGATAATGTTGGTTTAACTGGTTCTCATTTTACTAACTTTGTAATGATTGGACAACATGCTTTTTTACCTCCTGAAAAATTCAATCAAAGACAATATTTTCAGGATATTCATGAATGGTTAACTGAAGGAATGAAAATTCCTGAAGACGAAATAACATATCATGAAGATGCTTGGGCTGGTGGAGGAAACGGAGGAGCCAGTTTAGAGTTTTTCAGCAGAGGTTTAGAATTAGGAAATCAAGTTTACACAATGTATGAAATATGGAACGATACACTTAAACCACTAAAACTTAAAGTATTAGACATGGGTGCTGGACAAGAAAGAATGGCTTGGTTTAGTCAAGGAAAATCAACAGCTTACGATACTACTTTTCCAAAAACAATAAATTACATTATAAAGAATGTTGGAAAAGAAATTGATTCTAAATTTAGAGCAGAATTCTTAAGATATGCTCCTTTATTAAATGCTGACGAAGCTGAAAATTTAGAAGAAAATTGGAAATTTGTAGCTAAAAAATTAGAAATGAATGTTCATGAATTAAAAGAAAAGGTTTTATATAGTCAAAAAGTTTATAGTATTGCTGAACATACTAGAAGTTTATTGTTTTCTATAGTAGATGGAAAATTACCTAGTAATGTTGGTGGAGGTTATAATTTAAGATTAATCTTTAGAAGAGCTTATTCTTTTTATGAAACCTTACCTGAATTTGATTTTTTGAAGTTATTTGAAATTCATGCAGAAGAACTAAAACCACAGTATCCTGAATTAGGAGAAAATTTAGATGAAGTAAAAGATATTGTAGAGGAAGAAATTAAAAAATACAAAGAATTGAAAAAAAAGCATTCTGAAATTTTTGCAAAATTAGAAAATGAAAAAATAGATGTTGATAAGATGATTACTTTATATCAAAGTTATGGTATTACTCCTCAACATCTAAAAGAAAAAGGTTATGATGTTCCTGAAGATTTTTATAAAAAATTACAAGAAATGAATCAACAAACTACTGAATTTGCAACTAAAAAAGATCTTCCTTTTGAAATTCCTGATTTAGAAACTAAAGCATTGTATTTTGATAATTACAAACTTTCAAAATTCGAAAGCACATTTTTATGGAGTTATTTTTACGATGGAAAAACATATGCAATTCCTGAAGAAAGCGTTTTTTATCCAACTTCAGGGGGACAATTAAATGACAACGGTAAGATAATTGTAGATAATACTGAGTACAAGGTAGTTGATGTTCTAAAAAACAATAAAGCAATTGTTTTAGTTATTGACGGAAAACTAGAATTAAAAGATAAAAGATTTATTGGAATTATTGATTTTGAAAAAAGATTACAATTAGCTCAACATCACACAGTAACGCACCTTTTAAATGGAGTTGTTACTGAAATTTACGGGAAACATATTTGGCAACATTCTGCTGCAAAAGGAGTAGATAAAGCCAAGATCGATTTGACACATCACAAGATGCTTACAAAAGAAGAAATTCGTAAAATTGAAGAAAAAGTAAGAGAATATATTAAAAGAAATCTTAAAGTTGAAAAAACGTTTGAAAAAAGAAATTCAGCTGAAGAGAAATATGGTTTTAGGATTTATCAAGGAGGTGCAGTACCTGGAAAAGAATTAAGAATTGTTAAAATATTGAAGGAAGATAATTCAATTTTAGATGTGGAAGCTTGTGGAGGAACCCACTTAGATTACACTTCAGAGATTGAAGAATTTAAAATATTGGATGTAAAAAAACCGCAGGATGGAATAATAAGATTTGAATTTGTTGCAGGAAATGCTGCAAGAAAAGTATTGAATGAAAGTTATGATTTAGCAACTAGAATAATTAATTTATGTAAAGATTATGTCAATTATAATTTTAAATTAGAAAAATCATACTCTTTATATGATGAACTTATTGAAGGAGCAAACGAATTGAGTTGTGGTTTCGAAGTTTTAGAAAAAACAATATCAAGATTTATTAGTGAAATGAATGAAATAAAAGAAAAATATGGAATTAGAAAAAAGATAGAAGCTAGTTCTTTGAAAGAAACAATAATTAATATTTTTGAATTATGGAAAGAATTTAGAAAAGAAAAAGAGAGAAAAGAAAAAGAGATTCTCGAAGAAATTATCTTACTTTCAAAACCAGGTTTAAATTATTTTGATTTTGATGTTTCTATCTTAGCTAAAGCTTTGGAAAAAGTAAATCATAAGAACGTTCTTTTGTACAATATGAAAGGATACTTTGCTTTTAAAGGTGATGAATTTAAATACAACAAATTGATACACAATAAATTAGTAAAAGGAGGAGGAAAATTAATTAAACAAGGAATGTTAGATCTAAACAATTTAGAAGAAATTAAGAAAATAATTGAAGAATAAAATTTTATAAATGATTTATTTTTTTCATTCTTAATTTGCTGGGGTCGCATAACCTGGTAGTGCGCCTGCCTGCTAAGCAGGTGCCCGTATGGGCGTGAGGGTTCAAATCCCTCCCCCAGCGCATTTTATTTTAGAATTAAACACAAGGATGAACACCATGGAAATTGAAAACAAAACCCTTGAAAATATTTTAGATAAATATAAAAGTTTAAAAGAAGAATATGTTCTGAAAATAAAAAAATATTTTAATATAGATGAAAGTATCGAACAAAAAAATATAGTAAATTATTTAAAAGAAAAATTTGTTAATTCTGAAAACACAAACTATAGAAAAAATATTCTAGACGTTGAAAGAACATTAGATTCTTTGAATAATTTAGAAAATCTTCTTAATTATAATGAATCAAAAATAAGAAAAGAATATGGAGGTGCTGGATTTCTTCTTGGTGGATTTGCTAGTATTCCTTGGGGATTGTATCTAGCATTACCCAATCTTCCTAAGGATACCTACAATTACTCAGGAAGAGCATTAGGATTATTGGGATTTCCATATATGATTGGTCCGTGGTTAGTTTGTGGAGCAATTGGAATAGCAATAGGAATTAAATTAGCAAATAATAAAACAAAAAAACACCTTCAAAAAGCAGAAAAAACAGTAGATGAAATTGAAAATATAATGAAACAATATCAAATAAAAAGTAATCAGGAAATTGAAGAAATTGAAAGAAAGGTAAGAAATGTTTACGATGATTTCATCTTTAGCAGAAAAAAGAAAAAAGAATAAATTTAATTTTTATTTATTTTCTTAAACCAAATTCTTATGCTTAATTTAATTTCATAATTTTTCTCTTTTTAAATTTATCAGTTTTTTGTAACTTTTAAAATAAAACAAAAAATATCAAACAAAATTTTTATATTTTTTTATCTATTACTATAAAAACCATGAACACCGTTGAAAATATCGATAAAACAAAAGCATATTTATATGTAACTTATGCATTTGAGATAGGTAAGAAATTTAAAATTTTTGAAGAGAATGTAATAAATGATTCTATTGTCAAACAAATTGGAGACAAATATGTTGAATCAAAACTAGAAGAAATTATATCAAAAAATTCTGAAATGAGTGAACCTGCATTAATTGCAAAAAACTCTTTAGAATCTTTAATAGATACCTATCATTCGATGGGCGAATACATATTAAAGAATTTTAATAAATCTGGAGCAAAAGATAATTCAATTAGATTAATACGTGGTTTTGGGTTTTTAGGAGCTGTTACTGGATTATTATTGAGACTACCTTATGATAATAGAACTGTTGGAGATGTTATTTTAACGGGAATAACTATTGTCGCTGGTGGATTAATTGGTAGAGCTATCGGAAAAGGAATTGCATTGAAAAAAATAGCAAAGGGTACAAACATCGGTGAAAATAAAATAGTTGAATATTTAGATAAAATTCAGAACAATATTATTGAATATTCTTTAACTAACGATTTAAATGAAAGTAATGAAATTGCAAAAAGAATATATGAAGTAAATAAAGAATATAAAAGTCTCTTTTCTTTATAAAATTTATAATAATATTTTTTTATATTTTTCTACTTTTAGCTAAACAAAATATTTAAATTATGTTGTTTTTCAATTCTAAAATGATCCAGCAAAATTTAGAAATTCTTAAGATTAAAGAAATTTTTCAAGGAGAATTGAAAAGTAATGAAAATGAACCTACTTACTTGGAATACAATGGAAAAAAAATCCAAAGAATTCTTGTTTATGGAGTTATAATTAATAAATTTGAAACTAACTACATATCTTTAATGATTGACGACGGCACAGGCAACATAGAAATCAGATTTTTTGATAATTCAGATGCTTTAAAAGATATAGATATTGGCGATTTAGTTGTTTGTATTGGAAAGGCTAGAGAATTTGGAAAAATCTATCTTAGTGGAGAAACTATACAAAAGATAGAAGATGAAAAATGGTTTGAATTTTATGAAATGCTTAAAATAAAACCATCTTCAACAAAACCTGAATTTCAAGAAAACAAAGCTATTATTGAAAATGAAACAAAAAAAGTAGAAAATAAAACACCTGAAATTGAAGAAATTGATGTTGAAATAATTCCTTCACAAACTCTAAAAGAAAAAACTAAAAAAATTGAAGAAAATCTTGATAAAAAAAATATTCTTCTAGAATTAATAAGAAAATTAGACAATGGCTCTGGAGCGGATTATGAAAGCATAAGAAAAAACTACAATGACGATGATTTAGATGCATTACTTTACAAATTATTAGAATCTGGAGACATATATGAATTTAAACCACAAAAATATAAAATCTTAGACTAATTATATTTTTTCACAAATCAAGTATTGATCATTTATCTTCAAAATATATGCTACTTTATTTCCTTTTAATCCAAATTCAATAGATTTTCTTAATTTCCAGTATTGACTAGAATCGACATTAAATTTTATTATTGCTTTACCATAATCATTCTCTTTAAGCAATTTGTTTAATAAATCAATATCATTAATCGCCTTATATTTTAAAACATAAATATTCTTGAAATAATTTGAAATAACTTCTTCATTAGAGGTTAAAAAAGTTCTTTTCTTTTCTAAACTTAACAAGTATAACTTTTTGTCAAATAAACCTAAAAATTCTTGAAGCAAATCTGCATAAACTACACTCACTGGCACTTCATAAATATAATTCATAACTTCTTTTGTTTCAATGATTTGTGATTTTTTTAAATTGCTAGTTACTATCAATTTTTCTGGAAGAATTACTGCAGTTCTTTCTGCTTTTGCTAATTTTTCTGAATAAAAAGTCAAACGATTTATTTCTCCATTTAATTCTATATATTCAAACTCTCCTTTCCATGGAATTTTTTCTCGCTGAATTTGTGGTGGCAAATCAAAAACAAACTTATCTGTAATTTTTTTATACTTTTCATAAATTAAAATTGGATTTGGTTTGAGATCTTCTAACTTTCTTTCTTTTGCAAATTCATCTCTTGCAGGATCTGAAAAAATAATATCTACTTTAATTTGATTTATTACTTCTTCTGAAAGAGAGTCACCAACTATAAATGTGATATGCTTTATCCCATAAGATTCTGCATTCTTCTTTGCATATTCTATTTTTTTTGAATCAATATCAACTCCTATCGCTTTTTTTGCAAACTTTGCAAAATGAATCAACTGAATCCCAATACCACAAGATACATCTGCTATAGCTTCAGGTTTTAATCTTTCTGCTCTGTATTTAGCAACTAATTCATGAGTAGAATACCTAACTCCTGAAAGATCGCTCCAAATCTCTACTGAATAGTCTTTATCTTTAGCATTTATTCTTGCCTTTGCAATTTCAATTAGTTCATCATCTACTTTTAATTTCTTTTTTATTGTTGAAACATCATATCCTTTTTCTAAATATTCCCTAATTTCTTTGATTAATTTATCCATAACCTATAGAAAGTTTTGTTGTTTTTAAAAGTTTAGTAAGAAAAAACAAAAGAAAAGTATATAAACAAGAATTATTATTTATTACCTATGAAAAAACATCATGAAGAAAATCTTTTCAAAAAATACTTTAAAGCAATAAAAGAAAAATACCTTAATGATAATGATTTTAAAATAGTTTCTATCGTTTTTATGATCGCATTTTTGTTTGGCTATACTGTTGTTTTTTTTGATTTGAACAACGATGCTTTGTTCAGAAGTGAATTAACTGTGCCCTATTCTTTGGAAAAAAGTGCTATGAATTATGAAATTATAAGAGGATATCTTATCAATTATTTGATGGTTCTTTTACTTGGAACTTTGTTTGCTTTTCCTTTATTCATTTTCATGGCTTTTGTAGGTATTGCTAATGGATCTTTTTTAGCAATAACTTTAGCAAGAAGTAACTTAACTACAGGATTAATTTATCTTCTAATCAACATCATTTTTTTGAAATATTTTATTTTAATTTCACACTTTGCAGTAAAATTAGGAAAATGGCTAATATTTTTGTTTTTGAAAAAAGAATCAAAAATTGAACTTAAATTGTTAATTTTGCCTAGTATTATGCTATTATTTTTAATAATTTTAAACTTTATTTTGAGACTATGAAAATGGTAAAGAAAAAAATAATTTATGCTGTAATGCTTTTGGTAATTTTGAGTTTTTTTGCTAATTTTGCAGAAGAACCAATGAAACCAATTTTAGAAAGCAAGCTAGAAGAGATTGAAGTAAAAATAATAGTTGATAAGGAATTGATCTATGAATTTGATAAAGTTCCTTCGCAAGTATTTGGTTTAGAAAACAAAAAATGCGAATTCTTTGAAAAACAAATAAAATGTGAATTAAATTGGATAAAGAGAACTTGGTATGATGAAGCAGAAATTCATCAATTTTGGCTAGCTAACAATTCAATTAAAAAAATATGCTTTGAAAGCAACTATAAGATAAAGAAAAATATATATTACACTAAAGAGAATAACCTTGAAGAAAATTGTTTTTACAACGTTTATGATGCAAAAATAGTAAAAGAGAAATTTCCATTAATTCAGCTTATTGTTTATTTGATTTTTTTAATTTCTACATTTAGTTTCATAATTTTGATTTCTAAAGATGAAAAAAGTAAAAATTAAAGTTGATTGGTATGCTGATAATTTATGGAAATGGACAAAAGGTTTAATGTTCTCAAAACCAAAGGTTGTTTTCTTTGACTTTAAAAAAATTGATTATATTAGCATTCACATGTTCTTCGTATTTTTTCCTATTTATGCAGTAGTCCTTGATGAAAAATACAAAGTAATTAAAATAAAAAAACTATATCCTTTTATTTCATTTTTCAGCTTTAAATCTAGATATCTTGTTGAAATTCCTGAATCTATTTTTAAGAAGTATAAAATAAAAGAAGATGATGAACTAGAATTATCTTAACACCCATTTGCTTCCTTCTTTGCTGTCTAAAATTTCTATGTTATATTTTTTCAATGCCTCTCTAATCATGTCACTATATTGAAATTGCTTTTCTTTTCTTAATTGATCTCTAATTTTCAAGATTTCATCAAGAACTCCTATCAAGTTCGAGTTGTTAGAACTGAAATCAAATATATCTAAAACTGCATTAATCTCTAGTAAAATTTCTTTTGCTAAATTAACCTCTACCTGATCTTTGATAACCCTTGCATTAATTAAGTTGAAAAATTTGCTAATTGCTGAATTTGCTTTAGAAATGTTGAAATCATCAGCTAATCCTAGTAAGAATTCTTCATAGATTTGTAAAAGCTGCTTTTCAATATCTGGATCTTTTAATTTTTCTTCTGTATTTAGAAGTAATTTTGCATTTCTTTCTAAATCAATGTACCTATTTTTAGCTGCATCAATTAATTCATAAGAAAACTCTAATGGAGCTCTATAGTGTGTTTGTAAATAAAAATATCTTATTATTAATGGATCATATTGCTTAAAAACATCTCTAAGAGTAATAAAGTTTTTGAGTGATTTTGACATCTTTTCATTATTTATTGTCAAAAATCCATTATGAATCCAATGTTTAACAAAAGGCTTTATTCCTGAAATTGCTTCCATCTGAGCTATTTCACTTTCATGATGTGGAAAAATTAAATCTATTCCTCCACCATGAATGTCGTATTGAAAACCATGATAACGTTGAGCAATAGCTGTATCTTCAATATGCCATCCTGGTCTTCCTTGGCCAAGTTCAGTATCCCAGTAAGGTTCATTTGGTTTTCTGAATTTCCAAAGAACAAAATCATAAGGTGTTCTCTTTTCATCCTTTACCTGTAATCTAGCTCCTGGTTTTAGCTCTTCTAATTCTTGTCCTGAAAGTTTTCCATATTCTGAAAATTTAGAAACATCAAAATAAATGCCATCTGAAATTTCATAAGCGAAGCCCTTGTTCATTAGTGCTTTTACTTGCCAAACAATTTCAGGAATATGTTCAGTTGCTCTTGCGTAAATATTTACTGAATTTATATGCATAGCAAGCATATCCTCTTTATAATATTGCTCATATGTTAAAGAGATTTCATACCAAGGAACATTCAATTCATTAGCTCTATTGATAATTTTATCATCGATATCTGTTATATTTTGCAAATAAAAAACAGAAATCCCTAAATTTCTAAAAAACTTAACTATAGTATCGTATACAGTATAACTTCTTCCATGACCTATATGAGCATAATCATAAACTGTAGGACCACATACAAAGATGTCTAATCTATTGTTATGTGGTTGAATCAAATCCACTCTTTTGGTTAATGTGTTATACATCCTTACCTGACCTTTTACCTTTTCTTTTATCCTTTTTATTTCTTGATTTACCATTTTCGACAAAAAAAAACAAATAATTTTATATATTTTTTTGTAAAATATTTTAAGTGAGTTTGTGTTTATAAAGTCACAAAATTTTTATACTTTTAAAGTTAAATAAAATTAATACAACATGAACATAAGCCAAGAATTACTAAATTATATTGAAAGTAGCATCAAACAAGGATTTACTAAAGAACAAATCACTAACGCTTTAATAGCTAATGGTTGGAAAAAAGAAATTATTGATGAAGCATTTAAGCAGTTAGAAAACAAAAATCAAAGCAACAAAAATGTACCAACAAGTACAATAAATCTTTCTGCTAATGTAAATGTAGATAAAAATCCTATTGAAAATACAAATGCTATTCAAAATAAACAAGAAACTAGTAAAAAAGAAACCAATGAAAATAATTTTACAAAACATTCTTTCATAGTTTTTATTGCTATAATTTTCTTAGCTGTAGCTGCTGTTTCTGGTGTTTTTTTAATTTCTAAAAATTTAAGTGAAAAAACTGAAAATTTAAAGATAGAAAATGAAAATCAATTTAGCATAAAAAAAGAAAATATTAACACAATAAACGTAGAAAATAATTATGAGGTTTCCGAAAATGTGAATTTTGAACAAGAAAAAACATTTAGCAATGAAAAGAATAATGAAGAGAATCAAGAAAAATATGAATATAATTACATGGATGAAGAAACATTAATAAAAATCATTGAAGAAGAAAAAGAAAATACAAAATATTCACCTGAATTTAGAGAAGCTCTATTGTTGAACAATTCATCATGAAGAAGAATCATTTACATAGGTTTTTGATAAAAGATATACCTATAGTTAATGTAAACTCAAAAATAAAAGATGTGATTGAACTTCTTGAAGCTGAAACACCTATGTTTGAAAGAATTGATTATATTTATGTTCTTGATGATAATGATAACCTTGTAGGTGTTTTCAGCATTAAGGATGTATTCAATTTACCAAAAGAAACTAATATTAAGGATATTATGAAAACTAAGATTGTTCATGTTAAACCTGATGAAGAATTAGAAAAAATAGCAGATATTGCAATAAAACATGGTTTAAAACAAATTCCTGTTGTTGAGCATAATAAACTTTTAGGCGTTGTTTCTTCAAGAACTATATTAGCTACAATTAACAGAGCTCTGAAGGAAGATCTTATACATTTCGCAGGAATTCATAAATCACACTTAGATTTTCAAAATAGCTTGGAGATGTCTACAATAGATTCTGTAAAAACCAGAATACCTTGGATCTTGTTTGGTTTGATTGGAACTATGGTAATTGCTTTATTTTTAAATGATTTTGAAGGAGTTTTAAAAAAATATTTTATTATTGCTACATTTATTCCTGCAATAGTTTATCTTAGCGATGCTCTAGGAAATCAAACTCAAACCATATTTATAAGAGATATTGCAGTCTTAGGAAAACAATTGAAATTAAAAACATACATAATAAAACAGTTGCTTATTTCTTCCTGTATTTCACTTATCATTTCATTCCTTCTTTTTGTCAGCATTTCAACCTTATTTAAAGAACCATACATTGCATTTATAATAGGATTAGCTAACTTTTTTACCAATCTTTTTGCATCTCTCAATGGATTAACGTTAGCAATACTAATCAAGAGATTTAAATTTGATCCTGCATTAGGAAGCGGGCCTATAGCAACAATAATCTCTGATTTCATGACTATCGTAATTTATGTTTCAATAGTAAGCCTATTCTTAAGATAAGTTTATTAAAAACAAAAGTTTTAAATATTACTTCATAAATTTAATAGTGTTCAAACAGATTTTTCCTATTAAAAATTGAAAAAATTTATAAATATAAAAAAATCATAATAAAAAAGAGGGGTGCTATTATGGCAATCAAAAATGCATTTTTAAGAAATTTTGGTGTTAGAAGCAAAGATGAAGAGGAAGAGGAATATTTGGAAATTACTGCTGAATCATTTGAAGATAATCAAAAAAAGGTATTGGTAAGAGCATATTCCTTAAGTGAATTTGAAGATATAAAACCAATATTGAATGACCTTAGATTAGGTTACATTATTTGCTTTGTTAATATTAAGAATTTAAAAGAAAAGGATCCAGTAGAATTGAAAAGAGCAATTCAAAAATTCAAAATTGCTATTGATAACTTTGGAGGAGATATTGCAGGAGTTGGTGAAGATTGGATAATTATCACTCCTTCTTTTGCTGAAATTGATAAATCTAAAAAAGCTACGAAGCAACAGGAGCAAGAAGAATCTAACGAAGAAGAGGAAGAATTCTAAACTTCTTGCTTTTATTTTCCCATTTTTAAGATTAACCATTAATCATATTCTAAAACTAAATATTTTTATATTATATCCTTTTCTTTTTTCTTTAACATGGATGACAATAAAACAAATTTAAAATTTTCAGAGCCTACTGTTGTCGAAAATCAAAAGTGTCCGATGTGTTTGAGAAATTCTTTGAAAATAACTGAATATACTACAGAAGTGCCATTTTTTGGAACAACATACTTGTTTACTGCAGAATGTACAAATCAAGAATGTAATTTTAAAATTAGCGACGTAGAATTTGAGAATAATCAAGATCCTGTAAAAATTTCTTTTGATATAGAAAATGAGCAAGATTTGAATGTTCTTGTGGTAAAAAGTTCAAATGCTACTGTAAAGATTGGAAATTTAGCAAAAATTGAAGAAGGAAGCGATGGTTATATTACAACAATAGAAGGAATGTTAGAAAAAGTAAAAAAAGATTTAGAAATTGCTAAAGAAAGTGCTGAAGAGGATGATGATAAAGCTGAGCTTTGGGAAACGATTAAAAAGATAAACAGAATTCTATGGGGAGAAAATAAAGTAAAAATTGTAATAGAAGATCCTACCGGAAATTCTGCAATTATTTCTGAAAAAGCTAAAAAAGAAATTCTTAAGAAAAAATGAAAACGGAATATTTGAAAACTTTTGATATTTTCAGATATAAAATAATTGAAAAAGTTGCTAAAATTCTAAAACTAAATAATTTAGATGAACTTGAAAAAATTGTTTCAAAAGGAAATGAAAATTATGCAGATTATGCAATTTTTTCATTTCATTTAAAAAAATTTACTAACGAAAATGTTGAAGATATCATAAAAAAAATTTTAGAAGAATTCAAAGATTCTGAATTTAAAGTAGAATTGGTTGGAAATTATATAAATTTTAACGTAAAAAAAGATGAATTAATCAAATACACAATAAACAGGATTCTTCAAGAAAAGGAAAATTATGGAAAAATAAACATTGGAAATCAGAAAATAGTAATTATTGAATATTCCTCTCCTAACATTGCAAAGCCTTTCAGTATTGGACACTTGAGAAGTACAGTAATTGGTGACACTTTAAGAAGAATCTATTCTAATTTCAATTACAAAGTGGTTGGAATAAATTATTTAGGTGATTATGGTACTCAATTTGGTAAATTGATTTATGCTTACAAAAATCTTGCTGAGAACAATAAGGAAGAAAGATTAGAAAAAGAAGGAATTCATTATTTAGTAGAACTTTATGTAAAGTATCATAAAATTGAAAAGGAAAAACCTGAAATTGAAGAATTTGCTAAGAATGAGTTCAAAAAATTAGAAGAAAATGATCCTGAAAATCTAGCACTTTGGAAAAAATTTACTGAAATCAGTCTAAAAGAATTTAACAAAATCTATGAATTACTTAATGTTAAATTTGATTCTTTTGAAAGTGAAAGTGAAAGCGCAAGAAAACTACCTATAGTTTTGGAAGAATTAAAGAAAAAAAACTTACTTGTTGAATCTGAAGGTGCATTGATTGTTGATTTAAATAAAGAAAATTTAGGAGTTGCTGTAATTTTAAAAAATGATGGAACTAGTATTTATTTATCAAGAGATTTAAGCACTTTATATCAAAGATACATCAAGTATAATTTTGATAAAATTATATATGTTGTAGGAAGCGAGCAAAAATTACATTTTAAACAACTTTTTAAGATTGCTGAAGAATTAGAAATTAAAGGTGAAAAAGTTCATGTTGATTTTGGATTATATCATTTAAAAGAAGGGAAAATGAGTACTAGAGAAGGGAGAGTTGTTTATATGGAAGATGTTATTAAGAAAGTAATAGATTCTGCAATGAAAATTATCGAAGAGAAAAAGATTGTAAATGATGGAAAAGAAAAAGTCGCTGAAAAATTAGCAATTGCTGCAATAAGATTCAACGATTTATCTCAAGATAGAGTGAAAGATATTGTTTTTGATGAAGAAAAGATGCTAAGGCTTGATGGAGATACTGCAATATACTTAAATTACACATTAGTTAGAGCAAAAAGTATTTTAGAAAAACTTAACTTTCCAAAACCTAATTTAATTGAAAAAAACAACTTTTCAGAAATTGAAATTAAGCTAATAAAATATCTTTATCTTTATCCTAATATTTTGTTAGATTCATTAGAAAGCAATAAACCACATATATTAGCTCAATATTTGCTAAAATTAGGCAAAATTTTCAATGAATTTTATCAAGAAGTTAATGTTTTAAAATCAGAAAACAAAGAAGAAAAAATTTCTTTATTATACTCGTTCATTTATGTTATGGAAAATAGTTTTAACATTCTAGGCTTACCGTTCGTTGATAAAATGTGAGGTGAAACAATGGATTGCATATTTTGCAAAATAGTAAAAGGAGAAATCCCTAGCTATAAGGTTTACGAAAATGAAAAAGTCTTAGCATTTTTAGATATAAACCCTGCAAACTATGGACATGTGTTAGTAATTCCAAAAGAACATTATAACAATATACTAGATGTTGAAGAAGATGATTTAATTGAAATTACCAAAGCTGTGAAGAAAATTGCTGAAATCTTAGCAATATTACTAGAACCTGATGGAATAAACATCTTGCAGTCAAACAATCCTGCCGCAGGTCAAGTCATTAATCATATTCATTTTCACATAATTCCAAGATTTGTAAATGATAAAGTAACGTTTCACTGGGAACCGAATAAGCTTGAGAAAAAACAATTTGAAGAATTAGCTAAAAGATTAAAGGAAGAATTAGAGAATTAATATTGGTCAAAAAATTCTTCTTTCTTCAAAATTTTCTTTTCTTTAGAATTTGCTAATTCTTGTTTTACAACATCTGTAAACAATGGTATTGAAACAGGAACAGGAAACTTTAAAAATGAACTTGTTATTATTGCTTCACCTTTATCTAAGCTTGCAATACTTTTGCTTAATTCTTCAATATCTTGTGCTGAAGAATTTATAACTACTTCCCTTTCTTTTGACATTTCAATACCTAAGATAATTTTAGTATTCATATTCGCTAAAATTTCTCTAGGAATTAAAGATGGTAGTTGAGTTATTGCTACAAGACCTATTTTAAACTTTCTTCCTTCTCTTGCAATAGACGAAAAAATATTTGCTTTTTGAGAATCATTCAACAATCTTGGTGCTTCTTCTAAAATAAAAGTAACCAAAGGATAGTTATCTAAAATTCCTTGATTTTTATAATTTTGATGTCTCCAAAATATTTCCGAAGCAACCATGGAACAAATTACTAA
>JAWBMQ010000005.1:0-9729 GCA_038828875.1 Candidatus Woesearchaeota archaeon | reverse complement strand
TCATTCAACAATCTTGGTGCTTCTTCTAAAATAAAAGTAACCAAAGGATAGTTATCTAAAATTCCTTGATTTTTATAATTTTGATGTCTCCAAAATATTTCCGAAGCAACCATGGAACAAATTACTAATTCTTGTTCATTTTTCAAGTTAGAAGTATCTAAAATTACAATTTTTCCCTGTTCTAACAACTCAATCATCAATTTAATTGAATCCTTCTCTAGTGCTTCATTAACAAATATGCCATGTGAATTACCATTTAAATCCAAATCCAAAACAAAACTAATTTTTCTTCTTAAAGTACTTAAAGTCATTGGTGGAACATTCATCTCTTGCAATCTTTCTTCAGAAAAATCTTCGAACAACATTCTAATCCAATCCTCTTTAAACTCATGATAAAATCTGTAAGCTACTTGCTCTTGTGCTTCTGTAAAACTGAGAATATCAACAAAGTGATGTGGTCTTATGTTTTTTATTGAAATTTTCAAAATGCTTGCTTTTTCTTGCTTTTGAATTATGGATTCTTTGGAAGATGCAAAATAAAATATTTTTTCTTTCTTTGGATGATCTTTCAAACCATATTGCTCATTTCTTTCCTTATTTCCATAAAAGTATTCATTATGTGGATCTAAAACAAAAAAACCGATATCATTTAAATTTGCACAATTCCAAAGAAGTGTTTTTATTAAATTAGATTTACCTTTCCCTGTTTGTGCTGGAACTAAAACATGATGAGAAAAAACATCAAAAGGATTCATTTTAAGACTTTCTTTTAATATTTTACTTCCTGAACGAATAGCTCCTATTTCTAACATATCTTTGAACAATCCTTTTAAATCATCTTCATTTATTGCTCTTACTGGAGTAAATAAAGGAGGAATTGATTTAGCTTGATTGATCTTTTTATTCTCTATAATTATTAATGGCTTAGCAACAACTAATTTGTAAAGTCGTAATTCTTTATGAAAAACTTCGCTTTGTTCATTAGTTTCTAAATTAAAACCTGAAAAAAGTTCCATTTTTTGTTGTGATATTTGACTTCCATAAACAATATCATAAACTTCAAGAACGTATTTTTTATCATCTACCTCTGAAATTAGCAGTTCTCCTAATTCAATGTCATATGTAGATTTCTCTCTTATGAAGAGTTTATTGAATTCTCCACCAACAATAATTCCTACTTGTTTCATAATTTCACCTTATTTCTGCTTTAATTCATAATTAATAATTTGATATATTTCTTCTTCAGTAATAGAACATCCGTTCTTCTTCAACAACCAAAGTAATCCTTCAAGCAGTAACGCTTCTTTATTTTCAGCATTAAAATAAGGATCATAGTTTAATTGCTTATAATCATTGAAAAAACCTAATTCGTATGCATAAACAACTAGTTCACTAGATCTTATACAAAATCTATCTTTAAATTTTTCTTCAATTATTTGTTTGTTCTCTTCATTAATCCTAATTTTAGAATGAAGTTTGTTTTCTAAATGATTTTTCAAGCCTTCGATGTCTTCTATCAGCATTCTAGCTGGCACTTCATCAATTACTAAAACATTCACGTTCTTATAAAGTGATAATGCAAAAACTTCAGCTTCACCTTCGTGCAGTATTTGAATAGGTTTATCTTCTGAATAGAATAAATTATTAGATAATGTTAAGATAAGTTCCATTAAAATCCTTATATTTTCATGTTTTTCAACTTGAATAATTTCATCATTGACATATTTTAAAACTTCTAAAGCTTCAGTAATGTAAACTTTATTTTGAAAAGCTCTATCTACAACCTCAAACTTAACACTTTCGGGAATTATAAAATTAACATCCATTTTTTCGTGGAATTCCTTCAATATGAAAAGTAGATTTGACGATGTTAAACTAATAATGGGTCCTGAATCTAAAACAATGTTACTCATTTTGCTCTACCTTTTAAATATTCATAACAAATTAAACTCCAGGTTTCAAATTTATCTTTATATTGTTCAAGATCTTTAACATCTTTAAAATCGAAAAAGATGATTTCATCATCGTTTGGAATTATAGTACTAAAATTGATTTTTATTAAGTAAACTAAACCAAAATGAACTTTGCCAACATCATTAGAATCATCGTTGATATAACCTATAAGCTCAACCTTTTGAATTGATTCCTTTTCAAGTTTAATTTCTTCTTGAATCTCTCTCATTAATGCAAACTCTAGAAAATTCTCATTATTATTTTCTAAATCTTCTTGATCTATGTGACCACCTATGCCTATGCTATATTTTTCTGCTAGCCGTTTCTCATTGTAATTCTTATTTCCTCTTTTGTAAAGTAAAATCTTGTTTTCAGGATTAATAATTATTCCATAAGGAATTGGTTGCTTATAATTTGGATTTACTTCAGCAATATTTCTATCTAAAAACTCATAATTTTTTAAAATAATAGATTGATAATCAAAAGAATTTGCATCTTTAAAACCATTAAAGTAATTCTTTAGCAAAACTTCCTTCTTTACTACAACGATTTTCATATTATTGTTTAATTTTTTGATTTTTTTATATTTTTCCTTTTTTTGATTTAATTCGAAAAATTAAAAAGTTTGAAAGATTTACTTAATTTTAATGGATAATTTTGATTATTTCAATTTAGTTGAAAAATTAATGAACAGCTTAAGCAATACTAAAATTTATGAAATTACAATTTCCTTAGAGGATGTATACTTCGGAAAAGAAATAAGTTTAAAAATACCAATAAAGAAATTATGTCCTATTTGCAAAGGAAAAGGATTTATAATTTCGGAAATTGATTGTAATTATTGCAATGGTTCTGGGAAAATAAAGACATATTATCATAATGAAAATTTAACATTCTTCTCTGTAGAAAAATGTCCAAATTGCTTAGGGTTTGGAAAAGAATTGTTCGAATGTATTTGCGATAACGGAATAGTTGAAGAAAACGAGATAATTTCTTTAAATCTTCCACCAGGAACAGAACAAAATGAATTAATTTTATTAAGAAAAAACGATGAACTGAATGAAACAATATACCTAAAAATAAAAATTGAGGATGAAATTTATAGAATTGAAGGACTTAATTTATTGTTAAACTTAAACATTCCTCAAGAATATGTAGATGAAAATAAAACTATAATTATAAAACATCCCCTAAAAAAATTGAAACTGAAAGCAAAAGAATTAGTTGAAAATGAAAAAACTACAATATATGGATTAGGATTAATCAACAAAAAGAATGAAAGAGGAAATTTGATAATAAACACAACTATAATTTAGAACTTATTCATCTAAATCATCCATATTTTCTAAAGAATCAATCTCTTCATTCCAAGATTCTGTAGAATCGTCTTCAGAAATTGGTATCAAATAGGATAAATCTCCAAATAATTCTATAGCACAATCTTCACAATAAAAGTTTGCAGTGCCCTTTACCTTATATTTTGCTGGTTGATGACAAATTATACATTTATTCTCCATGAATATGAAAAAAGATAATTGATAACAACATAAAATAAAAACAAAAATGATTATAGTAATAATAATTTATAAAATTTATTCTTTTTTATCTTCATCCTGTTCTTCGGTTTGTTCTACTTCTTCACTTTTTTCTACTTCTTGTACTTCTTTTTCTTCTTGTTTCTTCTCTTTCTCTTCTTTTTCTTTCTTCATCATCTTATAAAAATCATCAAAATAATCTGGATGTTCTACATAAACAACATCATTTTCTTTAAGAACTTTAACTAATACATGGTGAGGTGGTTTCTGAATTCCCCTTTCCCATATTAACTCATTTACAAATAAACCAATCTTAACGTTCTTTGGTTCTACTCTTGTTTTTTTAGCAATGTACTGTCTTAATGCAATCACTGCCTTTTTGGTTCTATTCCATCTTGGTGCTTTCAAAAATTCTTTTCTTAAAGGAACATTCATGATTTGCTCATTTGCACTTGCCATAGTATCACCTTAAAATATTCGATTTCTTCTCCAATTCCTTTTAATCGTAGTAATTCTTGCTGGATGTATTTTTCTTTTACCAAAAACCTTCAAAACAGCCCACACTGGAGCCCATTTAGTTTGTGAATTTTTCTTAGCTAAAATCTTCTTCAAGGATAATGATTTATATCTTGCCATAATCTCACCTATTGTACTGATTTTGCTACTTTTTCTAACAATTCTTTTCCATTTTTTGTTACTACTTTTCCTTTTTTAATTCCATTAACTTGTTCTATTAAACCTGCAGCAGTTAATTGTTGTAATATTAATCTTATGATTTTTCCTGATGCATCATAATGATGCTCTGGTTTCATTCCTCTGTTTTTCTTTCCACCATATATTTTTCTTAATCTTGAAACGCCTATCGGTCCTAATTTATAGACTTTTCTCAATATTGCTGCTGCTCTTACATACCACCAATCACTTCTTACAGGTGGTCTTTCTTTATGTACTCCTGTTTTCACAAATTTAGCCCATTCAGGTTCTTTAATTTTATCTACTTTTTTCAATTCTTGAGCAAGCTTTTCAATAAATTCATTAGCATCAACATCTAAAACGTTCATAATTTCACCTATCTAAAAAAGGAAAGTTGATTTTTTTATAAATATTTCTAACAAAAAACAAAAAGAAAATTTAGCTTACAATAATGTCTTTTATTACTGGTGGTCTATTTACATCAACAACTGTAATAATTATTTCTTTCTCAACTACTGCTTCTCCATCAGATGCTACAACTTTTACTTTATACTGACCAGCATCTTCATAAGTTGTTTGATAAATTGGTTCTTTCAACCAACCATCAAGCCACCAATCAACCTTATCGTTATCTGGATCTATTATGACTGGACTAATCACTATAGTTTCTCCTTCTTTTACTGTAATATCTGTTACATTATTTATTATCGGCTCTCTGTTTTTATTTAAAACTTTAACAAAAACTTCTTTAGTTGTATTATCAATACCATCATTTGCAACAATAGTTACTTTATAATTACCTGACCAATCATAATCTGTTACAATGTTACATCCTTCTAATTCTTTGTCATCTAAATAACAAATATATTTAACTTTTTCACCATCTAAATCATACACTTTTGGCTTTAATGTTAAATTCTGAGTCTCTTCAATTATAAATTTGTCTTCTATTTCAATAATTGGTTTTCTATTCTTATTTAAAACTTCTAAAATTACTGTTTTGTTTGTACATCCTTCATAATCGCAAGCTGTCAAAGTTATATTATATTTTCCTGCTGAAAAATAGTCGAAATAATGCTTACTTTCATTGATATCTCCTATGATTTTTAATTTTACTTCATCATCTTCATCATCTACTACAAATTCAGCAAAATTAAGCTCGGTATCTTCTGAAATTATCATATTTTCTAACAAAATTTTTGGCAAAGTGTTGTATCTTGTCACTTCTATTATTCCTTCTTTGACAACTTCATCATATCCATCTGAAACGAAAACTTTGAATTTATATGTTCCATTTGCTAACTTAGGTATTGACCATGTACCATTTTCATCAAAAGGTTTACTGAATCTAATTGTTAAATTATCTAAATCTGGATCTGTTGCATTAACTTCTATTTTTACAACATCTAAACCCGTTGCTTTTTCAGGATATTTTAATTCTACTATTGGTAATCTATTGACATTTTCTACATCAATTGTTAAGTAATTAGTAACATTATATGTTCCATCACTTACTATAATTTTCACATAATGCTTACCTGCATCAAAATATGTCACATTGTATCTTGGACCATCTAACCAACCGGAATAATAAATTTGAATAGGATCGTTATGAACATCTCTTACCTTTATATACTTTTCAAGATCTAAGAATTCTCCTTCCTTTATTTTTATTACTTCAGGAACATCTACTTCTGGAGGCAGATCTTTTTTAAGGACTACTAATTTTATTCTTTGAGTAACATTATCCTTTCCATCAGTAACAGTAATATTTACAATGTATTCTCCATAATCACCATATGTTGTTTTCCAATAACCGTTTTGATCAAAAGGATAAGAAAAGATTACCTTTAAAGGATCTCCATCAGGATCAACTGCAGTAATATTTAATTTAATCTCTTCGGTTTCATTTATTACAATGGTTTTCACATACTCTGCTTTTTCAATAATTTGTTGAGCTTTGGTTTCATTTAACAAAACTTCTTTAACAATATCTTTATTTAATTTTATTTCAGTTTCATTATTAGAAATTATTTCTTTTTTAATTTCAGGTTTACTTTCATTTTTACTTTCTTTTCTATTAACTATACAAAATGAATCTAAATTAACATTCTCCCCAAAAATATCTTTAACAGTATTCTCATCAGGAAAGCAAACCTCTGAAAGATTAATCTTGCCGAAATCAATAGAAACTTCTGTAATCGATTTATTTTCAACAGGGATAGTCTTATTTTCCAATGTTATATTCTTAACAACGTTTCCTGTTTGTTGAACACAACTTACGAAAAAAGCAAAACCTACTAACAACACCAACAAAAGTAATTGTTTCTTATTCATAGTATCACCATAAAACTATTGATTAGTAGTTATTATTTTCCATTGAATGGTATTAATGATTTATAAATGTTTTTATCTTTTTGCTTGTTTTTATGGGATTATTTCGTACTTAAAAAATTATCTCTCTTTAGAAGTATTTTTTAGCCTTGAGAGCATATATTAAAGAAAATGAACCAATAAAAAATGCTAACAAATTAAAAATTATGAGAACTGCATCATTGATAATTAATGTATGAAACAAAATAAATAAAGAACCAAAAATATTCATCAATAGGAACTTCAAAGATGCTTTTGCATTGGGTTTTCTTATTAAATCAATTAACTGCAAAATCAAAGAAAACAAAATCAAACCGGTTCCTATTATACCAAAAAGTGTCATTTTAGTTATTTTTTATTTTTTTGATATGCTTTGATAATTCATAAAAATCCAAAAATACAGGAATTGTTCTTAATAAAGATACTACTAATGTAATGTATCCTAATATATTCGCGTAAATAATTAATTTGGAATAATATAACGAAAGATATGCAAGAACAAAAAAAGGAATTTTACAAAATCCACCATAAAGAATTCTCATAAACCTTGAAGAAATTAAAAATTTATTGATTTTATTTTTTGATTGCGTATATGGAACATTTTTTGTTAAATCATATTGTACAAATCTTACGTAATCCACTAAAAAATCTTTAGAAACATAATAAATCAAAAAGAGAGGATTTAAGATTCCTAAAACAGTAGGAGGAACTATTAGAATAATTTCAATGATTCGATCTCCAGTAATATCGAAAAAAGCACCATACTTTGAAGGTTTATCAAATTTCTTACTTACATAACCATCTAAACCATCTAATGAAATTATAGTAAAAATTATTAGAATTATTGAAATAGAATTAAAGAAATTTTTGTCAATAATTACTACTGAAACAAACAAAATGCCTAAAAAAATTCTTATTAAGGTTATTAAATCAGCAAGTCTCATACTTTTTGAAAATTATTTAAAGTTTAAAAAATGTTTTCTTTTTGAGAATTCATAACATTTAAAAAATAAACCTTAAAAATTAATTAATAATGTACATTATAAGAAAACGAAATAGAAAGAAAGAAATTTTAGTGCTTCTTGTTCTGATTTTCGGAATAATAATTACTACAATTGTCGGTGTTAATCAAAACATACACTATTTTGAAGTTATTTCAGTAGAAAAATTACCTGAAGATAATTACATTATGGTATTTTATCAACCATCTTGCATACATTGTTTAAAGGAACTTCCAAAAATAAAAATTTTAGCAAAAGAATTTCCTGTTAAAGCTATCAACGTTATTGAACATCCTGAATTCGTTCAAAAATATGAAATTACCGAAACTCCTACTTTGATTTTATTCTTCAACAACAAAAGCACTAAAATAAAGGGTAACGTTGAGTTGAAAAATATATATTCTTTAATAGAACTCATGAAAAATTCTTCAACAACTATATTGGAAAATAATTCAAAGATTAATGAATTTATAAATCCTAATAAAAAATCTACATGTAATATCGTTCAGGAGGAAAAATCATGCTCTTAATTTTATTAAATGGAATTCTTGCTGGAATGAGTGGATGCGTTTTTTTATTATTTCCTATTTTACTAAATTATATTACTAAGAAAAATTCTACTTTTCAAGGGATTTTAAAATTTTCATTAGGTTTGTTCTTTTCTCAATTTTTCATATTTTTTATGTTCAATTCAATTCGAAATTCTTTAGCATTATTTAAAATATTTCAATCTCTTCTTATCTATATTTTAGGATTGCTATTAATTTTTATCTTTTACTTTCAAGAAATTTTAAAAAAACAACCATTCAATGTTAAAATAAAACACACAGAAAAAAATACATTTATCTTAGGAATAATTTTTGGATTAAGCGTTACTTCTTGTAGTTTTGGTTTTCAAATTGCTGCATTAGGTTTTAGTAGCTTCATGAATCTTGCTAATACAATTATTGCAAGTGCATTATATTCCTTTGGATTAATTCTGCCCTTGTTAATATTTTCTCTAGCTTTAAAATATAATTATAACGTTTCTGAAAAATACCTTAAAAATCAACAACTAATCGAAAGAATAAGTAATTTCTCCTTGCTAGTGATGGGATATTATTTTATATTTATTGGTGCCAGCGGAATCAAAATAAAAGAAGTCTTATTGAATCAATTCCCTATTGTATTCTTTATATGGATTTACGTACTAATTTATTTGTTTTTATCATTGAAAGAAACTAAAAACAAAAAGATTTCAATATATCTGGTAATATTAATTTTATTGTTCGGATTTCATTGTATGTTTAGAAAAAGTTGCATTTATTGTAGCATTAAAGATCTAATTTGTATCACTGAAATTCTTGTTTTTTTGATTACAACATTATTTGCATTGATTGAGATAAAGAAAAACAAAGCCCATGGGGGGATTTGAACCCCCGACCTCGTGCTTACCAAGCACGCGCTCTACCGGCTGAGCTACATAGGCACAATAATTTGATGGAAATAATAAAAAATATAAATATTTCCAATTTATCTCCTAGATTAAAATGAAAAAGAAAACTCTTGAAAAAAGAAAAATTAAATTTTCTATTGAAGATTTACTCCTTGTTTTCTATGCACTTGCATCTTTTATTTTTGCATTAAATTTACAATTTAATATGAAATCTCTTCCATCTCCGTTATATGGAGGAGATTACTATAGAGTCGCTGGAAGTATTGAGCATATTTCTAATGGAGGAAATCCTTTTGATAGCGATCTGGTAACAAATTCTATTCCTGGATTCTTACCTTTTTATGGTATTGTAGCTAGTTTCTTCAAAATATTTACTAAGGATACCTTTAAAGCGATGTATCTTACCTCATCAATTATCACTTTATTATCCATAATTATTTATTACTTTTTATTCTTGAAACTATCAAAAAACAAAAAGATTGCATTATTTTTGACAGCATTACTAATACCTCCTGGTCTGCACTTAGTTTATAGAAATTGGGCAGAGTGGGTTTTGGGACCATTATCTTTAATTCTTTTGATTCATTTTTTAGAAACAGAGAGAAGAAAATATTTTTATCTTTCTGCTGTTGTTGTTGGTTTAATCTCTTGGGTACATTCTCTAAGATTTTTAAGTTTCTGGGTTTTGAATTTAGTTCTCATCTTTAATCATAAAAAATTCAATCAAAAAAATATAATT
>JAWBMQ010000004.1:105140-123683 GCA_038828875.1 Candidatus Woesearchaeota archaeon | reverse complement strand
ACAATATCCACGAACACAATACTATGTTATGATAACTACAACTTCAAATCGTTTTATCTATATAATTTATTCAGCTGAAAAGAATTCTACTAATAATGAGATTGTGCTAAAATTAATAGGAAATAAGAGATTGACAGATCTTGGAGATGAAATAGTAACCGTTTCTTTTTACAAGCATAAACCACAAGAGGAATTACCATATTTTTATACAATTAGAAATCAATCAGGTTTACAATATTTGAATATTTCTTATTATGATGTATATATGAGAAATATTAATTTATCTAAATTGTATTTTGTTGATTTTATGGGTCCAACATTAAAAATTGATGTTGATGGTATTGAAAAAGAAAAAGTTGAAGAATTTTTAGATAATTTGGAATCAAAAGGTTTTGAAAATATAAATTTCAAAATTGAAGATGATTTTTCATATATAAAAAAATATTCTATTAATCTAACTTTTTCAATTGATTTTTCAAAATTGTTTGAATTTTTTGATTTAAATGAGACAGGATTTTTACTAAATGATAATAATTTAATCTTTTTTAATAATACTAAATCTTTTGATTTCAATAATGACTCATTATATTCAAATATATTAAATAATTCAAAATCTTTTTATGTGTATAATTTTACAAATTCAAAAATAAACTCCTTTTTGATTAAAAAATCAACAACAAATTCAATTACCGATTATTTTTCTAAAAATGAAAAAATATTAAATTTATCAAATATTTCAACAAAGTGTATTTATATAAATTTTAATTCTACCAACCTTTTATTATTTAAGTATATAAATGAAGCATATGAGCTTATAGAATGTTTAGAATATGGTGTTTTAATAGATGATTATTTTGTTGTATTTTTTGATAGTTCAGAATATAGATATGGTTTAGTTTTTAATGAGCCTTTTGAAACATTAGATTTCAGTTATTCAACAAAATCATTTAATTTCTTTAAAAAATATAATAAAAATTCAGTAGATTCAAAAGATTCAAAAGAGTCTTTGTCAAAATCAGAGTTTTTAGAATTGAACTCTAGAGGTCATTCTCTTTTAGAATTATTAGAAATTTATTTTAGAATGAAGCCTAATGATAAATTAGATCTTTTAGTGAATGTAGATTTTAATGGAGAAGATCAAAAAGGAAATGTAAATCAAGATCTAAAATCTTTTAATATAACTTTTTATAAAGCACCTTTTAAATTAAATATTGATAATTCTAAGTCTTATAAAGATATTTACTTCTTTGATTCGCAATTTTACAATATATATCAATTAAATAATGAATTTAGAAAAGATAACAGAACAAGGTTGTTTTTCAATATAAAAGATAAAAAGATTGAAACACCATCAATAATTGTTGATTTTTTAAGTTATAAAGATGTAATTTTTAGTAATTTATTTTCTTTAGAAATAGATAAATATTTTACGTTCTTTTCATATATGTATAATTCTACATCTTTTTCTGGTGAAATAATTCTTCCTAATAAACTTGATGAATCGAAATATATTGATTATTTAGAACCCTTTATTTTAGGAATAAACTCTCCTTTTTTTGAAAATATACAAAGAAAACTTTTGTATTTTGATAGATATGATCCTAATGTTGGAAAGTTTATTTCTAATACCCATTACATAAATAACACAATAATAGAATTATTTCCAAATAATTCTTTAATAATAGATCCTCTCAAACAAAAAAGTTACTTTGAATTATCTTTTGATATTTTAGATGATGAATTTATTATAAATAATAATTTTCCTTATATTATTTGGTTAGAGGATAATTTAGGGTTATTTGAGCTTGAAAGTTCAAATTGCACATTAGGATTTTGTAAATTAAAAATAAATTTTGTTATGAATTTAGATAATTGCAATGAGTTTATGGATAAGGTGTATTCTTTAGTAATTGGAATTCAAGATATTAGTGGAAAAAAAGGATACAAAACAATTAATTTAGTTGTTACTGATCCAATAAATTATTTAAAAAATATATATGGAATTTGCAATTCTCAATTAGGTGGAATCTATAAAGAAATAAGAGACATAGGTATTTTTAACGATAGCTTAATGCCTTCTATAAATCTTTTAGAATTTACAGATTGGAATTATTTGATATCTTCTGAGAATAATTCTGATTTTGGAAAACTATTAATAAATTATGACGATAATGTAGGATTAAACTATACTTCATTAGTAATAAATATATCAAAAGATGATAATTATTTTATTTATGAATTTCCTATAAAACGTTGGAATGCAGGAATTGCTTTAAAAAATACTAAATATGTCTTTGGGATTGATGAAATTCTAAGTTCTAAAGAAATTACGGAAACAACATTAAAAGAATTTTTAGATAATTATTTATTAGATCATGATTTTATATCATTAAATGTGCAAATTTATGCTAAAGCTAAGGATTTAGTAGGAAATGAAAGAATTTTAGATATAAATCGTACTTTAAATGTATATAAAATTAATTATTTATTGGTGTTCTCTAATTCTTCAAATTTTGGTAATTTGTATATTTTTAACTTTAGTATTATTAATACAACTAAAAGAACTAAATTACAATACACTCTTAATTTGAGCAGATTTCCTAGTTTCTATGATGTTATAAATTTAACATATTTTAATGAGCTTATCGAAAGAACTGAAGATGTTTCAGAAAATGAATTATTATCAAAATATTCATTCTATAGAGAGGATCTTTCTGAGAATATTAAGGGATTTGTATTATTGCCTTCAAAATTTGTAAACGATTCAGAGATTGAGTTTTCAAATATTTTTGAAATAAGTTATAATTTATCTTTTTCAAATGATATAATTCTATTACCTAAAGTAAAATTATTTTTTGACAAAATAACGCCTTCATTGACATTAGATAGTTCAGAAATTATTATAGATAATATATTATTGAAAGATTTAGGTAAGGACATTCATTTAAGTAATGAATTTTCAACGATGAAAATGAGATTATTGATTGATGATGATTTATATTTAATAAATAATTTAGTTCCTTATAAAGTGAATGTAATTAATGAAGAATCTTTTATTTATTCTCAAAATTATACATGTTATGGATTGTTTTGCGATATTTCTGTTGTAATTAATTTATCTTCAAATAATGTTTGTGATTATTTAGATAAAATTAAAAATATTGTTTTCGAAGTTGAAGATTTGTCAGGTAAAAAATCAACAAAAATAATTAATTTCTCTATTGTAGATTACGAAAACGATGTATTAAAAAACATTGATAAATTAAATCAATGCTCTTCAAAAGGAGATTTAGTGTTATTCGATAAAAAAATTGATGTTCTTTTAGATGGAGAATTACCTAATGTTTTATTAGGTGGTGATGTAATTTATGCATTCCCTTTAATGGAAAAATATGGTGTTTATTTATTTAATCTTTTTGATAATTATAAGTTGTATAATTTTACAATAGATCTAGTTATAGAAGACGAGTTTAATAATATCTTAGGGGCATATAGTAGAAATTATAATTTATTATATAAATCAAATTATGAGTTAGTTTTTTATTTTGAAGATGTTTTAGATAATATTTTTTTAGATAAAAGTGATAAATTTTTGGGAGAGCCAATTACAAAGAGAACATCTTTAAAAGAATTGATAAAAAATAGATTAAAAACAGATTTGGATTTAATAACTCTTAAATTGGATATTAATTATACAATCAATGATTTTGCAAGAAATAATCAAAAGGGAAAATTTAATATAAATTACATTTTGTCTAACAAACTATACCAATTAGAATATTCAAATTCTTTGAAACATTACGTTAATGAGAAGATTTATTATGTTTTTAATATAACTACAGAAAATATCACTGATTTAAGTAGATATCCTGTATCTTACTCTTTAGAATTATTTAATGAATATAGGATCTATGAATACAATATTACCTCTTTGTTTTATGAAATTTTTGATTATAGTGTAAGAATGGAATCGAGTTTAGGTGACTTTATAAGTAGTAGCACTACGAATTCTAGAGATCAACGCATTTATGAAAATCCTGCTTTTGATAGATTTAACTATTTTACAGATTATTCCTATAGAAACGAGATAAAAACATCTTTTGGATTAGACGGTATCTTATTATTACCTAAAATCATTAGAGATGATCTAGAAACTAAAAATATAGATTATGCATCTGCATTTAAAGTTATAAGTAATATAAAATATAATAACGAGAAAGGTGGTATTGAAGAAGTTAATGATGAACATTATTTATTCTTCGATCAGGAAACTCCTGAGTTTATGATTGGGGTTTATGATTATTCAAAACGAAGTTACAACTTGATAAGTGATTTTATCTTATTAAAGTATCTTGAAAGCATGTTAAATAAAGAAAGATATTCAACCCAATATTATGGTTTTGAATTTAAGTTAAATTTAGTTATTAGAGATGATTTTTATTTACTTTATAATAATTTTAAATATAATATTTTTATTGACGAATATTCAAAAAGATTCTTTGATTTGAGAGAAATTGTTTGCAGAAACGGATATTGTGAATTAACCATGATCTTTAAAATAAATACTAGCCGAGAAGTACTTTGTGATTATATAGAAACTCCGTTTTATATAAATTTCACAATAGTAGATCCTTCAGGTAAAGAGACAACCAAAAGATTTGTGGTGCTTCTTTTGAATAATGATCATTTAAATAGAGTATTTGGAACAAATTCTTTATGCGGTGATCGTTTATCAAGATTGGAATATAAAGATGTCAAATATTCTAATAATCAAATATATACTGATCAAATGATTTTGCCATATTTTACGAAAGAGATGAATTTAACTTCATATGAGTGCAAAGGTGCTAAAACATATATGTTTGATTCAATTAATTTACCTTTTATAAATTATACATTTACTTTTGATTCTGAAGGGCTATATTTAATTGATTGTTTATTAACATTTAATGAAGGGCAATATGTCCTAAAATATCAATTTAATATTTATGTAGATTATTCGTTACCTAATATTAATTTTCAAGAATTAAATATTTTAAAAGATGGTGTAAATTATAAATATTCTAAAAATGACATTATTTTGAATAATAACACGTTATATCTTCCAGAAGGAGCAGAAAAGTATTCTTTTAGTTTATTGTTAAGTGATCAATATACTAAAATTTCAAAAGTAGAGATATATTATTTTTCAGATGATAATTGGATTTTATTATATGAGAATCTTCCAAATACTACGGAAACTAAAATTTCTTTGGATCTACCTTTAAATGCATCTAAATTAAAAATAATAGTGAAAGATGAATTAGGAAATTTAAATGAAAAAATAATAGAAATTTATAAGTACGTGTTAAATATGAATTTCTATACAGCGTTAACATCTTTAGGTGTTCCTTATTATATCTATACTGAAAATAAATTAAATTTAAGCTTATCTACTGATGAACTGGAACTAAAGTATATTATATCTTATTCAAATATAAAAGAAATAGATGATGCATTAGCTTTAATTGATTATGACTCTTCAGTTTCATCCTTAACGATTGATAGATCTTCTGAAAGTGAAAACATCGTTTATTCATTAAAAGGAAAATTTGCAGAAGGTAGTTCATTAAAAGGATTCTTTAAATTAAAAGATAGATATGGTTTATCGTTTAAAGTAGAATATTTTGATATCTTTAGGTATGCTGGATTCGGTGCTACTGTAAGTCCTTCAGTTATTGGTTTAGTGATGCCTGATTATATAACCTTTAATTTGAATAGACCAGTTAAAGAATGTATAATAAATTATACAAATAAGTATGGTGAAAATAAAGTTTTAGTTCCAAAGGTTGAAGAAAATAAAATAACTTTAAAAGTAGACAATTCTTATGATATTTTAAATAATTTTTTGAACGAGTTGTTTATTTATACTTATGAAGATAAAGAATATAATTTGATTTTAAGTTGTTATGATTTATCAAATGTTCTAATAGAGTCAATAGTAAAATTAAGACATGATTCTATATTTACACCTCCTTCAATTAATATTAAGAAAGGTGCAATAGTATTATATCAATGGCAAAGAATGAGTAAAATTATGTCTCATCCAAATTCACAAATTGTTGTTGAATTCCAAGCAAGAGAATCAATAAGCTGTGAATATTTTTATAATAATGATATTGAAAGAAGATATAAATTAAACAAAGGTAATTTTATTAGTGGTTACACATCTTTTACGATTTCATCGCCATCTGAAGAAGGAAAATATCTTTTGTTCATCAACTGTACAGATACTGTTGGAAATACTCAAATGTTACATATAATGGAGATGAATATTACAGAAACTCCTCTAATCGTAGATGTATTCTTTAATAAACAATTCTCATCGCAACCGATGAGATATAAGTTAAAATCTACACTACCTTTAAATTGTACAGTTACAGAAACGAATATTTTTTCAAATGTTTTAAATACTGAAGGAATTTATGAATATATTGGTTCATATCCGTTATCATTAAATTTTGACAAAATTACTTGTAATTTTGAAGGAAAAACGCATGTTTACTATGTTGGATTAAATTCAGACTTCATAAATCTATCAAAAGAACCCACTGCGACATTTTTATTTGATAATATTAGTAAATTGATTAACATATCGATTAATATTCCAAGAAATGTAAAATTAATGCTATATCCAAAAAATTATGAAGAATTAGGATTATTTTCAGATAATATTAAAGGAAATATTCAATTTAATATGCCTATAGTTGGTTTAGAAAATACTATTGTTGCATATTATTTAACATTACTTGAGAATCCACAAGTAAGTAAATCCTTGAATTCATTAATAAAAGTAGATAATATGGATTTCATAGTTGGAAAAATATTACATCCTTCTAATCAAATTATGTATAATTATGTAATTTTTGAAATAATTAGTGATAAACCTTTAACTGTTTTAAGAAATTTAGTTAATTTAGAAGAAGATGGAACTTCATTGTCTTTAGATAATTGTAAATATATGGTATATAAATATAGCAAAATCTTCATTTGTCCAAAGGATAAGTTTGGTAAGGAATTCGTATTAAAATATAATAATACTCTTTTAGATACAGAATCAGTTCCAGATTCATCATACATTCTTTTGAATTTAGTTCCAGGAAGTTATAAGGTTACTAATCATAGAATGGAGGTGCAAATATTATCTGAAAATACCATAAATGAGCCCGAGTTAGTAATATATAGTAGTGATGATGAAATTCAGCCATATGTTGAGAAATTAGGAGATAAAGTTTCATACTTTAATTATGATTTTAATGAAGGAAAAATAATAGGAGTAATAAATTTAGATTTAGATTTTGGTGATCGTGGTTTAAGATTGATAAGATTGGATCAGGAAAAGAAATTTGTAGTTTATATTAAAGCAGATCCCGTAATTTCAAATCCATTACCTTTGTTTATTGATTTAAGAAAACCAACATTAGAATAATTTAGAATAATTAACTAAAGAGTAACATTTTTATATTGATTTTATTAATTTTTTATAATGATTTTTAAAAAATTAAACTTTTTGAATGTATTTATTTATTTTCTTATCTTTTTAGAATTTTTACTTCTTTTAACATCTTCTGTTTATTCGTGTAGAATGTATAATTCTTATTTTTTTACTTATGATTTTAAGTTTTCAGAGTATGTTGAATTTACTAATACTTCTAATTTAAAGCTTTACAATGAAAAGGAAGAAATTTTTTTAGAAATCATTAATGTTACTACAGTAGAACAAAATAAATATGTATTTACAATATCACAAAAAGAAAAAAGCAAATATCTTAAGCCTAATTCTCAATATTATTTTAATTTAAGTGTAGTTGATTTAGCAGGAAATGAACTAGACCAAACGATTTGTTTTCAAACACAAAGTATAGTGTATACTTTTCAAGTAATAAAGCCTAAATATGGTGGATTTAGAGGAAATGATTTAGAAATTGAAATAAATGTATCTTATCCTTCATCAGAGTGCAGATTTTCAATAAAAGAAAATAAACCGTACAATGAAAAAATTTTGATGAATAAAATGAATGATTTTCAATTCAAAACTACAATAAAGAATCCGCCTGATGAAGAAACATATTATTTTGAATGTAGAGATATTCATAATACTGGTTTCTATCAATCCGCTCCTTATGTTTTTAAAAGAATAAATGAAAGTTTGAATTTTACTATTACACTATCTCCTACAAAAACGTCAAAGATGGATCAAATTTTTACAATTTCATATATTTCAAATTTACCAATTCAATGCAGATATGATTTTAAAGATAAGTCTCGATTCGAAGAATATAACTATGTCATTAATAGTGAATTTTCAAGATCAACTACTTCAACATTAACAATTCCTGTTGAATATAGAAAAAAGGGAAAATTTAAGATATATGCGGCTTGTGTAGATGAAGCTAATGAACTTGATAAACGTTCATTTGAGATAGAATTTCTTGATAAATATATTTTTCAAATAGCATGGCCTATTAATAATTGTGAAGTTATAAAAAATAAGGCTTCAATAAGAATCTATTCAACATCTCTTGAAGCGCCCTGTCAAATGTATCTTAATGATGCTTTTATTTATTTAGATTCGAAATATTTCATAAAAGAAGATAACTATTGGAACATTATGCTTTTTGATGCAGGCTTGATCACAGATTTAGGAAATTATACTTTTAAAATAATTTGTTCTTTTGATGGAGAAAACGTAGAAAGAAGTGTAAATTTTAATGTAGTAAGTTTAACAGATCCGATAAAAAATATAGATATATCTCAACCTTTATGTAGAGGATATATAAACGGTACAATAAAATTTAATTATGATCTTAGTAAAATAAAGTATCAAGTTATTTTTTCAAAGAGTTCGGATATAAATGATTTTTCTTCTTATATTAACGCATCTGATTTGACAATAACCAACGATACTTTTTTTGTTTTCTTTAATAAAACTATAACAGATCCTGTTTATTTGTTAATAAATTCAAGCTATTCTTCATGTTCAGAAGAATATTTATTTTCACCATATTCTCGTTTGTTAGATACTGCTTATTTTGCTGATTGTAAAGATGAATTTCCTCCTAGGTTCGTAATTACTTCAAGTAAAAACAATTTATTTCCTAACATTCCAATAAAATATGAACTTTTTGATAAAAAAGACCCTTTTGAAAAATACGAAGTTGTTCCTTTTTCTGAATATAAAAATTATAATGTTGTATATTGCTTTATTAGTGATGATTCGAAAGGGTTTAAGTTCAATGATAATATTTGTTCTTCCAGTTTAAAAAAGGGAACAATAGATTTAACTAAAAAACAATTTACTTTGAATGATTTTATACAAAATAATGAATTATCGCCTATCGAAAATAGTGAAAATTATACTTTGAAAATTTATTTTGAATATAGGGATGCACAGTCTAATGTTAATGCATCTTATGAAATTTTTACATTTAATTTAAGTAATTACTTTAAAAAAGATCCATCAAAAGAATGTTCTTTAGAAAAATTAGAGAATTGTCCCGATTCAGATGGAGATGAAATTCCTGATTTATGGGAAGATGAGTTTTGTGGAGGAGTTGATAAATGTGGTAAAGAAGGAGATTTAGATAATGATGGTTTAACTGATTATGAAGAATTTATACATGGTTTAGATCCCAATAATCCAGATAATGATGGAGATGGATTAACTGATTATGAAGAAGTAAAAACTTATGCAACTGATCCAAAGAAAGCAGATACAGATAATGATGGTTTATCAGATGGAGAAGAAGTAAAAACGTATACAACAGATCCTAAAAAACCAGATAATGATGGAGATGGATTAACTGATTATGAAGAAGTAAAAACTTATGCAACTGATCCAAAGAAGAAAGATACAGATGATGATGGATTAACTGATTATGATGAAGTTAAAACTCATTCAACGGATCCAAAAAAAGCAGATACTGATGGTGATAATTTTAATGATTATGATGAAGTTAAATGCGGTTCAAATCCCAAAGATACAAAATCTACGTGTGAGAGTATAAAACCAAAGGAAGAGAAGAAAGAAGAAATAAAAGAAGAAAAGAATAATAGTATTTTATGGATTATTTTATTAGCAGTAATAGGCGTAGTTATTCTTGGTGGTGGAGGAGCGATTTATTATTTTGTTTATAAAAATTCTAAAAATAAAAAAGTAATTAATCAAGGAACAACAATGCCATCATTACCAGCTCAACAATTACCTTCATTACAAACTTATGATCAATCGCGTCAAATTTTATACAACATTGATAAAAATGCATTGAGTAACGAAGAAAAAGAATTAATGAAATTATTTGATAAAGGATTGTTTGGATTAGAAGATGATACTGATTTTTCAAATTTCGAAGATTCTGAACTTGAAGAATTGAAACGAATAGTTAATTCTAATAAAGATGAAAGATTTAAAAACATACAGCATGTAGATTCTATAGAGCAAATCGCAAGTAGCGAAATAAAAGATATTCACAAATTTATTAATTTCATTTCTCCTGAAATTCTTAATGAAAATTTATCTAAGGATGAAATTTTAAATCGTTTAGATTTCTATGAAAGAGTAGGTTTAATTTCTAAGGAAAAGAAGCAAGAAATTGTAGATTATTTAAAGAAAATTGGAAAATTGTAAAATTTATAATATTTTAATCTTTTATTTTTCTTAAAAATAGTATAAATGCTGTGTGAGTAAATAATTCTTTATTATCAGGTCTTAATATTTTATCATTCTCAATAATCCAAGTTCTTTCAATCAGTTCTTTTGTTTCTATTACTTTTAATTCTTGTTTTTTTGCTTCTTCAATTGTTTTAGTTATTTGTGTTAAATTAGGACAATAAATTGCAAAAAATCCCCCGATTTTAAGATTTTTCTTTACACTTGGAATGATTTTCCAAGGTTCTGGAAGATCTAAAATAATAACATCAAAATCTTTTTCTTTTAATCCTTTAGAAATATCATCATTTCTTAAAATCACATTTTTTAGATTAAATAATTCCAAGTTTTTTTTAGCAGTTTTATAATGGTCTTCCCTAATTTCATAGGAATATACTTTTTTTGCAATCAATCCTAAAAAAATGGTTAATGTTCCATTTCCAGTTCCAGCTTCTAGCACTTTAGAATTTTTGCTAATGCCTGTTTTAGAAATTATAAATCCAATATCTTTGAATTGCATTACCTGTGATCTTCGTTCAATTAAATTATAAATATCTGCAAGACTTGGTTTGAAAATGTAAAATTTATGGTTTTTATGAGTATAAACTTCTCCAAATTCTTTTTGTAATTCCTCTTTTCTTATTATTCCATTGTGGTTTTGAAAATCCTTGTCTATTTTTACAATATATTGATTTTCTTCATCGATAAGTATTCTGAAATCATCTAACATCATTATTTAAAGAAAAACAAAGATTATAAATATTGTTATATAAGAAAACAAAAAAGCAGGAACAAATGGAAAACCAATTTTTATCTTTACCTTATCTATTCTTCCTTCTTCATAGAGTTGAATTAATTTTTCTATTTGATTCAATTCAACCCCTGGTTGTTTTTTTGAGTAAAATAATTTATCATCAATAACAATATCCTCAATAATCCAATCTCCTTCTGTTAATTCTTTCGGGGTAACTTCTTTTATCATCAATTGTTCAATTGTGAAGATTAAAGGTAATAAAAATTGAATCAAGAAGATTGAGAAGAATAATAGCAAATATGAAATTTCTGTGGTTATTAAAAAGGTTAATAAAAAGAATAAATTGATTATTGTAAATGCTATTTGTTCAAATTTATGTTTTTTTAATGAATCTATTATCATTTGAAAAGATTTTTCTTTTTCTTTAACTATACTGTAGATTCCATAAATTAAACCTAGAATTGCTCCTTCAAAGAAAGAGATTATCAAGAAAGAATAGAAAAATAAATTATTCTTAAAAGGAATGTTTATTATATTGAGTAAATTTTTAGTGATTTCATTGTTAGCAAAAATTGGGAAAAAAGGAATTGTAGCAGCAATTCCTATTAAAACTTTAACATCTCCACCACCCCATTGATTAGTATAATACATAAAAAATCCGAATAATGTAGCAAATATTACAGGAATGATTGTCGCAATAAAATAAGATAAATTTTGAGAAGTTATCGAGTAAAATATTCTGCTAATAAGAGGAATTGCAATTAAAGAATAAGAAATTAAGTCATAAACTTCTCTTTTCTTAAAATCTTCTATTGAAGCTAAAATAAGCATAAATAGTCCAAATATACACAATAAAATCTCAAAGTAAGGGTTCATATTTTATATTTCATATTTTTCAAATATTTTTTTATAGTCTTTTTTAGATAAATTTTTTGCTCTTAGATCAATTATAATCTGTCTAACATCTTCTCTTATTTTTGGTATTGTTATGTAATAAGGATTTCCAGTAATGATTGCTTTTTTTATCGATTCTTTCAAGATATTATCATCATAATATCTTCCCTCAAAATAAATGCTAGATGGTAGTTTGCTAATATATTCTTTTAATCTTCCAAAAGGATCTTCCTTATTGAATGATTCTTGATAATGTTCTTCTTTAAAATTATTAGTGTATTGTTTAGAGTTTTCACTATTAACTTTTTCTTCTAAATTTAGTTTTATTTTATTTTCTTTTTCTAATAGATCCACATAAGTGTTAAAATAATAATTTTCAATTTTATCTGTTGTTGAAGATTGTGCAAGTTCATAACTTTCTCTTAATTTTAAATTTCTTTTTTCAAAAAACTCTTTCATATTTTTTACAATATCTTTTAACTGTTGCAGTTGCTGAGGTAATTTTAAGTTGTCTATGTTGTTTATATTTTCATTATCAAATAAATAAGAATCCATCTTTTGAAAAATAGGATTTAAAATAGATAATGCCCTATTTTTTCTTTCTGTTGGTAAGTTACTATTGTTTATGTTTTCATATATTCTATTTTTTAAGGTTACATATTTTAGTAAATTTCTCATTGCAACTTCTCTCAAAGAAAGTTGGTAAATTGGTTTAAATGCAGAATTTTGGTAATTTTCAACATCCAATAATTCACTAATTTCATAATCTTGAATAAGTCCTTCTTTTTTTAGATTTTGGATTTGTTCATAGATTTTGGAATCAGATTCTTTAGTATCGAAATCTTTTTTGATTGATTTCATAAGTTTGTTTTCTAAGATATCATTATATAATTCCTTGATTTTATGAAATTTTAATAAATTATATGCTAGAAGTTTATCTTCTTCTTTTTTTAGATTATCAATATATTTTTTAGAATTTTCTTCTAGAAGAACGCCTAAAATTTCGCTTTTAGTTAGATTTTCAGAATTATGATACAGTGAATATTTTATATAATTATTGATGATTTCTTTAACTTTTTCCCTTTGAATTCCATATTTTTCTAATTTTTTTTCAAGAGATTCGTTAAGTAATTGATTTATCCAAATAAAAATTCCGACAGTTAAAAAAAATATGCTTAATAATGTAGAATATAACGATAAATTTTTAGAAGTAGAAATAAATGCACCTGTGTTTAATGCATAGAAATCATAATATTTTTCTAAGCTAAGAATAAAAAATCCAAAAATTACAAAAATAAATCCTGCGGCATATTTAACTACTCTATTTAACATCATTCTTGCTTTTTTAGTTGTTTTATTATTTAAATATTTTGCTTCTATATCTCTTTTTTTGTTTTGAGTTAAATTTATATATCATAACATTCAAATAAAATAGTAATGGTTGAGTATCAGGAAAATAAAGATAATCAAGAACATTTACCTATTTCACAGGCCAGAAATTTACAATTACCTTCTCATTTTAGTTCTAATTCACAGCAAAAAAAACCTACATTTAAACATCAACAAATACCACAACATAGAGATATAGAACATTTTAAGCTAAATGAAGTTAGGAAAAAGGTTCAGGAAAGAATTGATTTATTTTCAAAGTTAATAACTTCTTTAAGAAGATATATTGAAATAAAAAAGGAATTAATTGATCTTTTAAAAGATCTTGAAAAAGAAAGTTCAGAAAAAGAGGAAAGGATAAAAGAATATCAAAAAATTATACTTAAATTTAATGAAGAACTTTCTAAGGTAAAGGAAGAAGCAAAAAATCCGCAAGAATTCCAACAAAAGCAATTACAATATTATAATAGATTATCTGAAAAACAAAGAGAAATTGAAAATCTTTTTAAACAAAATGGAGATCATTTTATAAGAAGAAGTAAATCAATTATTAACTCTTATAATGAGTTTATCTCAAAAGATGAAGAGATTTTAAATTATATCCTTACTCCAGAAAATTTTAGAAAATTTATTGAAGAAAATGAAAAAATTTTAAACGTTCTAAAGCTTCAAATGAGAGAAAGTAATTCAAAAAATATAGATAATAAAAATGGAGCATCACAATAACAATCAAAAATTGAATAAGTTTTTTATTATTTTATTTTTGTTTATTTTTACCTTTATTTCTACTTTTGCAGCTGAAATCACTCAAAAATTATCAGATATTTGGTTTAATGACATTTTCTTTGCAAGAATGTATTTTGTAATGATAATTTACATTTTGATAGATGTTGCTGTTGAAAATATTAATCTTTTTCAAGATAATAAGCATTTAGCGAGAGCTTTAGCTTTAGCAATGGCTCTGCTTATTCAATACATGATTCCAGATTCTCTCTTTGAATCTGTTATGAGAAGCGGTTTAGCAGGTTTTGGTGCTTTGCTTTTAATTACATTATTGATAGCAATACTTTTACTTCGATCGTTTGGAATGCAAGATTCACCTATAGCAAAATACTTATTAATTGCACTTCTTGTTTTAATGCTATTGATTTTAGTTTTACTATTTTTCCCAAACATTTTTGGTTTATCTAGAGGTTATGGAATTTCAAGAACATCTAATTCTGCAATGTGGATCTTTTTAATTGTTACAATTGTTTATATCTTTGCAATTCTTTTTGTTGCTTCTTATTCAGATAGAACTACGCCTCTGGTTGCTAGTTTAATTATAGTCTTTCTCTTTATTTCTTATATCCAAATAAAAAACGGAATTTTTAATGGATATAATTTAGATTCATTTAGTAATTTTCTCTACTGGACAGCTATTGCAATAACTCTTATTGTTTGGTTTTACATTTGGAGAAATTTTGTTCCAACTATTCAAACTTCAAGAATACTCCGTGATCCAAGAAAACATTCCAACGATGAAGATGATGATAAAAAAAATAAAAAAAGAAATATATCTATAAGGGATATTTTAAAACTAATTGGTAATGGTCTTCTCAATAGTTTATTATATTCAGGTTATGCTCTTGCATATATATTCCGGTTTTTAAGACGATTTTATAATCTTTTTAGAACAGGAGCCTATTTGCGTTGGTCACATCTTCCTATTGCAGAAATTGTACAAAATTATACAAATCATTTATACAGAAATATAGATGCTCAGATATTGAATCAGGTTAGTTGTTTAAATAGAGAACGAATAAGATTTAGAGTAAGAAGATCACGTCTTTCTTTGTTTCAATCTTTTGTGGTTCTTCTTTGGGATTATTCTCCTAATGATAGAGAAATGTATTTTTATTCTTTTGATAAGAATTTACATATAGATCAAACACGTAGTGATGCGCAATATATTTATTATGAAATTCCTTTGGATAGATTAATTGATTATCAACATAATAGATCTTTTCTTGGAGCGAATTTTGAGCATTATCAATACATTATAATTTCATCAAACGAATCTTCACAAAATTTAACAAATCTATATCAACAATTATTAGCTAATAATCACAATTATCGTGTAGCAACAAATTTATTTTTCTATAATGTATGGAATGGTTTTATAAATAGTTTAAATGTTGTTGATAATGTAGAAAATATAAATGTCAATAATGCACCTTCTACTAATCGTATTTTTTCTTCTTTTCAATCTTTTTTAGCTGCTTTAAGGTATCGTGCTACGGGGAATCTACCAAACATACCTTTTGTTTATCGTTCTCAAATTTATCATTTTCAATATAATCCTAATGTTGTAAATTTTAGAATTATTGATCCTACTAATAATGCAAATGTTAGTCCTTTAGTATCACTTACTTTAGAATCGTCTAATGAAAATCTAAATGATCTTGCAATTTTTGTAGCTTTCATTCCTAGGCAGCAAAACAATTCAGCTTATTTGTTATATTGTGGAAATTCTGAGGTTAATCCTCTTAGTATGTATTATATTAATCCTAACAATTCTCATTTAGCTTATGTTTATCCTTTTAGTTTTTTAAGAAACATAAATAATCAACCAACAATCTTACATGATGGAGATTATGCTGTTAGTGTTATAGGAATTCGATTATGTGGAAATAATAATTTTAGAAACGAAATTATAAATTTTATAAGTAACAATATAGTTAACAATCATAATTTTAATCCTTTAGCAAGTTATCTTGCGAATGATAATATTCTAATAAGATTTGATGTCCAGAATCAAGGAGCTAATGTTTCACAAAGAGTTGGGCAAGCATTTCGTTCTATTATTAATTATCTTAATCAAAATAATTATAGATACTTTATTGCAAATCCAATAACTATACATGTTCAACATAATAGAAATAATTTATTTAGAACAATCAATAATGTTCAACAAATTCAAAATATTCTTAATAATAGAAGAAATCAAGTAAATCAATTATTACAAAACTTTCGTCAACAACATCAAAACTTCTTCCAAAATAATCCACAAGCATTCCAGCAAATTCAGAATATCTTAAATGAATTTTTTCAACAATTGGAAGAGTTTGTAACTACTCCAAATCTTACTATGATTCAATATTTATGGCATATCATTCATAGAAGGGATTATGCTATTGTTCAGTTAATGAATCTTAGAACTCAAATATCAGGATTATTAACAGATCATTTCTCTGCAGTAATTATTTTAATAAGTCAAGAGATTAGTTCTGATATTTTGAATCTATGAATTATTTGATTTATAATTTTTAATTCCAATTTCTTCTTGCTTTTGGAATATAATTGTATGCTTGATTATTTTTTACGTAAATACATCCTAAAAAATGATCTCTGAATTTAACTAAATAATAGCCATCATTGCAAGATATTTCAAATTTTTCTTCTTTTAATTTCTCCAATAATTCTTTATTAGCTTCAAGAATATTTCTCTTTGCAGTTTTTCCTACTAATTGTGAACCTTCAACGCTTAATCTAATTGTTCCTTGCATAATCTGTCCAAAATAAAGACCTATGTTTCTTATTTTTATTTTATCTATATCTATGTTTTCTATTGCTTTGGAAACTAAATAGATTTTATCTTGATTAGTTATAAAAATTTTATCTTCTGTTTCAAAAGAGCTTTGAAAGTAATCGTTTATATTTTTCAAAAGTTCTTTTTTTTCTTTTGAATTTAAAAATTTCATCTTAAGAAAGATATAAGGTTCTATTTTTAAAAATTTGTTTTTTCTAAATCTTAGGTGAGAGATATGAAAATAAAAGATCTAAAGATTGTTTCATATCTTAGGCAAAACGGTAGAGAAAGCTTAGTAACTCTTAGCAAAAAAACAGGAGTTCCAGTAAGTACTATATTTGAAAAACTAAAGAACAATTTTGACAATTTGATCGATAGAAGTACTGTGCTTTTGAATATAAAACACATAGATTTTCAATTGCATGTGTTGTTGTTCGTTAAAATAAATAGAGAGCAAAAAGCAGAATTTCAAGAACACATTAGAAAAAATTTTTTTGTTAATTCTATTTACAAAATAAATAATGGTTATGATTATATTTTAGAATTATTTTTACCAGGCATGTGTGATTTAGATAAATTTTTAGATGATATAAACAAAAATTTTCAAGTATTGGATTATAAGATTGAATATATTAGTGAAGTGATAGAAAAGGAGAAATTCTTAAGTGAGCCGGATCTTGTTGAATTTTTGAAAGACTTGGAAATTTTTGAAGTTGATTAAGCTAAGAAATCCTTTAAATTTTTTTGATTATTTTTTTGCATCTTAAATATGGATGCAATTCTTAAGTTTACTAACTCTAAACTTTCTCTAATGTAAGGATCGATGTTGTATTTTCTTGCCATTTCTAATGCTGGTTCTAAATATTTTACTACGCTTCCTTCTGAAACTGTGAAAACTAGTTTACCTCCGCACTTTTCGCATTTTCCTTTTAGTGGAATTCTTCTATAAATTTCATTACAGTTAACACATCTAAACGTTTGACTGCTGAATTTTCTTAAATTTCCTTTAATGTCTTTCATAAAGTGTTTGTCAATGATTAATTCTGCAACGTCCTTAACATCAATTGCTGAAGTTTTTTCTGCAAGTTCAATTTGCATTTTCAATTTATCTAACATACTAGGTAAAACTTTGTAAGATGAAATAGGAACTCCTAAATTAAAATTTTCAGTATCGTGAGTGAATAACCATTTTTCATACTGTTTTTCAGTATTCAATCTATCCTTTAATTGTTCTACTTTTACTTCACT
>JAWBMQ010000004.1:88764-105042 GCA_038828875.1 Candidatus Woesearchaeota archaeon | reverse complement strand
GTCTAATATCAAGTTTAATTTCTTTATATCTTGTAGGATTATGGTTGCAAGGTTCTTTTAACGTTCCGCATTTACTACAAAAGTATAGAGGAATCGTTTTAGAATTACAATTTTCACAAAAAGTGTAAATTGTTTCTCTTTTGCAATTTTCACAATAAAAGATTGAAAATTCAGCAGTAATTTTCCCTTTTTCAAGCGCATTGTTTATGCTTCTTGTTTTTCCTCCTTCTTCTCCACAAGGGAAAAGAACATGAGGAGTTCCTTTCATAGTTCTTCCTTTTGCTTTTTCCGGTCTTCCCATTCTTGCTCCTACAAAAGTGCCTGCAGTGTCACGAATATCTAATTTTGAAAAATCCCTTATTAATTCAAGAACTTCTTTATCAGAATTTTTTATTTGTTCAATATATTTTTCTATGAATTTTTGATTTTGTTTTTTGTTTTCAAAATTTTCTTCTAATTCATTCCCTTCGAAAAGGAGACCTAAAGATTTGATTATACTATAGCTTATTTCTTTTTCTACTAATATTTCTTTGTTAATTATTTTATGTTCAACCCCAAGTTTTTCTAAAATTTCTTTTGCTTTGTTGTCATAAGGTATTTTTAAGGCAAATTCAAAAATTTTGGATTGTTTAAGAATTTCATAAAAATAAATTAATTCTTCTTTTGTTATCAATTTCCAAAATGGAATAAATTTTGGATGTAAAGGAATGTTGTATTTTTCGGCTAATTCAAATGCTTGCTTTACCTTTAATTTTTCTTTGTTTTTTATTGGATCTTTTAATTGTTCTTCAAGAATAATCTTATCATTTTCTTCGATTTCTTTTTCTTTTATTATTTTTTCAACTTCTAATTTCCACCATTCTTCGACAAATGCACTCGGAGCAAGTCTTGAGTTGTTCTCAGAAAAATCACCGTAATTAAATAAGATATCTCCTAGATAAAGAATTTTTTGAATGTTGTTCTTTAAACTTATTGCTTCTTCAATAGTTCTTAACTTTATAACAGAACCATCATTTAATCTTACAATCGGAGGTTCTATAGTTGTGCAAGAAGTAACTGATGCTGCTTTTCCTGGTCTTTCCACTTTAAGCTGTGTTGCATTAGCAATGAAATCGTAAAGAACTATTTGGGTAATTGGATTTATTGCTGTAGCACTATAGCCAGAAGTTCTTGCTCTTCCATATCTTAATCTAAAACCACCTTCTTTTAGAGGATAACTTAAAATAGGTCTTCCTGAAACGATGTCGTGAAGATACGCATAATTTGGAAGAATTTTTGAATCTTCTTTTTCATCATGATTTCCATGAGCTTTTATTTTTTCTTGAAGTTTTATGAAATCTTGCATAAATTTCCATTCCTCTAATCCAAATTTTTCACCCCATTTAGAAAGCCTTTTTCCTAATTTTGGAGCTTTTAATGCTACCATGCTTAAAACTAAAACCATACCACCTCTGATTCTGTTAGTGTTTACTCTTGGAAGATCTTTAAAATTACTTACTTCATATTGTTCAGTAGGATCTCCATCTAATTCTACTGGAATGTTTTTTATAAGAAATTCAATTTCTTCTTCAGAAGGATGATATTGCAAAGTTGTTACTTTTTCTGCATAATCATTCAGCTCTATGATATATCTTTTTATCTCTTTTTCATCAGGATCATAAGCTTGCAATCCTACGTTTTTTCTTACATAATCAGCAATAATAACACAAACTGCTGCTGCAGTTCCTCCTGCACCTCTAACAGGTCCTGCAAATTTTATAGCTAAATAATCTTTGCCATCTCTTCTTTTTTTGATGTTTACTTCTGTTAAACCTTCTAATGGTGCAGCTACTATTCCTAAAGTGATGTATGCAAAACCAGTTCTAATTCCTGCTAAAATTGCTTCTTCCTTACTTTTAAATTTACAGAATTTCTCTTGAGCAACTTCTTTTGCAATAACCAATGCAACTCTCCAATCTAAGGGTTCATACTCTTTTTCTAATTCTTGAATTCTTTCAATAACTCCTGAACCTACTAATTCAGGATGAGAAGCAGACATTAAACCTTCTACTCTTTCTGCCATGTTTCTAGCCAATTTTATTTCTACATCATTGACAGGATCTAATCCTTTACTTCTTGCTTCTTTAGCTATTCTATACTCAACCATTGCTTGTTCTTCTAGCATCTTGAAATACTGTTCCATTTCAGGACTTATTTCTGCCATTTTAAATGAAATAATCCTCTAGTTTTAAACAATCTTCCTTTGTTAATTTAATACTTTTGTTTTCATCCTTAAAATTTAAATTTCTTGCGTTGATGCATTTGATCTCTCTTTTAAACTTAACTATTATTATAGGTTCAAACCCCATTTTATCAGCAAAAATTATTAAATTTTGAATTTGTTCTTTATCTAAGTAAATGTAATCTTCTCTTGTTTTTTTGGCTTCTATTGCGTAAATTTCGTTCAATTTTGCGATTATATCACAACTAGGCTTTCTAATTGCTCCACTTCCCGCAACTCTAATTGCTGCTCCATTTTTGTTCCAAAAAAAATCAATTATTTCTCTTTCAAATGCTATTCCTAGCTTTTTCTTGTTTTTGAAAGAATTCATTAGTTAAAATGTAGTTAAATTCTTTAATAAATTTTTGTTTTTTAGAAGAGCGCCCCCGGCCGGATTTGAACCGGCGACCTCACGGTTAACAGCCGTGCGCTATACCGCTAAGCTACGGAGGCAATATGGTTTTGTTTAGATGTAAAATTTATAAATGTTTTTATTGTTGTTTAGAACTTTTTAGTTTTTTCACTTCTTCTTCGAATTTTTGGATTTTTTCGTGAGTTCGGTTGAGTTTTTCATTGCATTTTTCAATTATCAGTTTAAAACCGTCGAAATCTGTAAGAATTTTTTCATCAACTTTTAATGGCATTTCAACATGCTCAGTGGAAATCAATTCTACTACTTTTCTTTTCACAGAAATTATTCCACCTCTCTTGAAACCAACTTTTTTGGCAAGAATCAATAGCAAATGTGCATCTTTCAAAGTTTTACATGCCACGTGAAGTATTGCTGCATCCATTCTAAGCCAAAGTTCGTCATCAATTTCATTTATTAATTTCCAAAGTTCATCTATTTTTTCATTAGAAATTACTTCATGACTTACAAAATACCATTTATTTTCATGTTTTTTTCCTTTAATAGAAGAACTAGTAATCATGATTCTTCCAGAACAAGAAGAGGTAGTATAATAGTTATCTAATTTGTTTATTGCATCTAAAAGGTTTTTAATAGGTTCATCTACACTTCCCTTTCTTGATTTATCAAATCCTGATTCTAAATTTTTCAAAGTAGCAATTTTTGAGTTTTCAAAAGGATCCATAAAAAAGAAAAAAACAAAGAATTTAAAAATATGATTCTAAAATTTTTAGAAACTTACAAATGACAATTAAATTTTGAAATATAATTACTTCAGAGAGTAAAAAAATAATTCTTTTTATAGATACAAGATTTATTAAAACTAGCTGATGATTAATTTAATGAAAATATTTATATATTAGTTAATACTTACTAGACAATGAGGGGTTTATATTTACTAGAGGGATAAAAATGATAGTTAAAGATGAATTTTTAGCACAAGTGAGAAGATATTTTGGATTGAATCTTTATGAAGCTAAAATTTGGCTAGCTTTGCTTACTAGAGGAGTTGCTACTGCAGGCGAATTGAGTGATATTGCTAATGTTCCAAGATCAAGAGCTTATGATGTTTTGCAAAGCTTAGAAAAGAAAGGATTTGTTATACAAAAATTAGGAAAACCAATAAAATATATTGCAATTCCACCTAATGAAGTAGTTGATAGAGTTAAGAAGAATTTACAAAAGGATGCAGAAGATAGATTGCAAAGATTAGAAAAGGTTAAAGATAGTGAATTGATGAATGAATTAGTTTCTTTGCACAGTGATGGAGTTGAATTAGTAGAACCAAGCGAATTAGCAGGAAGTTTAAGAGGAAGACATAATTTATACAATCATATTGAATTAACAATAAGGGGTGCTGAAAAATCAGTTACTATTGTTACTTCTTCAGATGGATTAATAAGAGAAGTTGATTTCTTAAAGCCAACTTTTGAAAAGTTAAGCAAAAGAGGAGTTCAAATAAGGATTGCAGCACCAATTAATAAGAATTGTAAAAAAGCTGTAGAGCAAGTAAAAGATATCGCAGAAGTTAGAGATTTGAAGCACTTTAAAGCAAGATTCATAGTTATTGATGCAAAAGAATTAATCTTTATGTTAATGGATGATGAAAAAGTACATCCAAGTTACGATGTAGGTGTATGGTTGAATTCAGAATTCTTTGCAAATGCATTGGAAGCTTTATTCGATAGAGTTTGGAAAGAATTACCAAAAGCAGAAGAAGTTTTAAAGAAAATTGAATAAAATTTTTCTTTTTTATTCTGTTGTAACTATTGTTTCTTCATCAAATATTATTGTGTGTTCAAATTGTGAAACTATATCGTTATTTTTATTCTTTAAAGGTTTGAATGCGTAGAGATTTGAATTTAGAAGTAATTTTCTAATTCCAGAAGTTATTTCATCTTCTTTGAATTCCTGAGTTAACCATCTTGTACAAAAAGGTCTAGTTGAAAATTTATTGTGAATGTAATCTAGCAATTTTCTAGCTTTTGAATCTCTCAATGGCTTCATAGAAATAAGTTGATATATTTTTGCATTTCCTGATTCCATTACTAAGCTATCTTCTAAAGTAAAAAAAGGTTCTATTGCAAAAACTTTTGGTTTATTTATTTTGACAGATGAAGTATTATAATGGTTGGGAATTGAAGGTTCAGAGTGGATTACATTTTTTTCCAAACCATGCCCACTTAAATTTAAGATCACTCCTAATTTATGTTTTTTTGCAGTATCATGGATTGTTTTGCTTATTTCACTTACTTTAACTTCTTCTTTTTGTTTTTTTATGAATTCAATAGCATTTTCTAATGCTTCTTTATTTGCTTCTAATAAATGTTCATATTTATCAGTTAAATCTAAAGTAATCGCCGAATCTCCTATTGCACCATTAAATAATCCTCCAATATCAACTTTCACAACACCTTCAATGATTCTTTTATCATTTATCTCTGCAGTATCATGTGCAGCAACTTCATTCATAGAAACGTTTATTGGAAATGCAGGTTGAAATTCTTTTTCCAATTTTTCTATAACATCTATTAAATAAGATCCATTTTGAACTATTTTTTCTGCTTTTTTTAGCATTTCTTTAGTGATTCTGCCTGCATTAATCCAGTCATCTTTATCTTTTAGCATAAATGAAAATAAAATAAAAAAACTATTTAAATTTTTGTAATTATTAAAATAAGCTATGATAAAGATTACTCCTGAAGGAATTCATTACGTAGCAAAGACCTTAATTATTTATGATTACGTTGATCTTGAAACTTTAAAATTCTATGATTATGAAAAAGTAATTTTTTTGAATTATGATTCTATTGATATAGAAAAAATAAAGTTATTGAAAGATGCATCAATTCAAGTTTTTAAAGGAATAGAGATTTATAAAAATGAAAAAAAATCTTCGGATGTTGTAAAAATTGCATCTTTGAAAGATACATCAATTGAAGATTCAATTAAGTTTGCGAATGTTATTTATGATTTAGAATTAAGTGAGAAACCGGATTCACTAAGATATAGAAGTTCAAATTTTAATCAAGTATTAGCAAAACAATTCGTAGAAAAGAATATAATTTTAGGAATTCAAATGGAAAATCTTTTACTTAATGATAAGATTTTAGGAAGAATAAAGCAAAATTTAATAATTGCTAGACAATATAAAGTTCCTGTTTTAGTTTCAGTTTTTAATGGAAAAAGAATTTTTGGATGGTATGAAGCAATGCAATTCTTAAGATCTCTTTTTTAAGATTTCTTTTCTATCTTTGGAAAGTAATCTTGATTCATGAAAACAGCATCAATTTTTACTGCTAAGCCTTTAGTATTATTCAAAATTTCTTCAGCATTCATTTTAGCAATTCCTATTCCGATTAATTCATTTTTTAATGTAAATAATGCAACATTTTTTTCCTTTTCAACATCACTAGTAAATTTAGAGATTCCTGGTACAAAAAGGTTGCCACCGTGTGTGAGGTAGTAAACCGTATCATCATTTACCCAGATTTTTGGGAGATGTTGAATTCCATATTCAGCAGGTAAGATAATTTTTCTTATCAAGTACTCATTGTTTTCATTCTTATAAAGATAATATGAATCTTTCAAATCATATAAATTCCAAGAATGTTCTTCATCAAGTAATCCTACTTTCGTTCTTCTTAATTGAGTCATATGTGCTTTAGTACCTAAAGATATTCCAAAATCGTGACAAAGTTTTCTTATGTATGTTCCTGCTTCTACTCCAACTCTAAAAAGTATGTCTTGTTCATCAATTTCCAAAAAATCCCAGTAGTAAATCTTTCTTTTTCTTAATTTTCTTTTTACTGCACTTCTGACAGGAGGTAATTGTTCTATTTCACCAATAAATTTTTTTCTTGTTTCTTCTATTTTATCTAATGAAATTTTTTCATGAAGATGCATAATTCCTACATATTCCTTGCCTGCTGTAAGAAGATAATGCATAATTCTTGTAGCTTTTTCTAAGCCAATAGGTAAAACGCCTGAAACTTTAGGATCTAGTGTTCCAGAATGTCCAGCTTTTACATTTAAGATATCTCTCACAAAAGATGCAACTTGATGTGAAGTTGGACCTTCAGGTTTATCCAGAATTATTATTCCAAAATTTAGCAATTCTTCAACAGTTCTTTCTTCTGGAGGTTTTCCATATTTACCAGTTTCATGATTTTTGTAATATATTGTTCTGTTCAAATTTATTAAATCATTTGAAATTTTCATAGATATTGAAGAAGCTTTGTTTTTATTAAATCTTTCCTCAAGAAAAATCTTCACTCAACAATAGTAATATTTATATATTTATTCTATATATCATAATTATATTTACTCATTTAAAGGTGAAAACAATGTTTGTAAATGAAAAAAAATTAAGGAAAAGTTTTGCAAAGATAAAATACGATATGATTGCGCTAGACAAGAAAGTTGATAAAAAATACGAAGATCTAAAAAAATACGTTGATAATGTTGAGAAGATGTTAAATCAAAGAATTGATGCAATTTTAGCACACCTAAATGAGCAAAATTCTAATAAAAAAAATAGAAAAAGAAAAACAAAAAACTAAATTTCATCATTTGTGAGTATATAATAAACAAAATATTTATTAATGCTTTTATCTTATAAATTTCTTGTCAATGAGAGAAAGAACTAAATTTTTTTTAGTAATTTTAATTAGTTTTTTTTTGTTAATTTTAGCTTTATATCTTAATTCTTTAGCAAAACAAAAGCTTAAAATTTTAAGTTTTGATTCTTTTGATATTGTTGTTGAAGGAAGAGAAAATATTCTTAATCCTTCTGTTTTTTATCCCGGACAAAAAGGATATATTATTGTGAATAATTTAACAGGCTATTCTAGAGATGATGCGGGTAAATTAAATTTGGTTGCGGTTGTTTCATTGTACACTGAAAAGGATGTACTTGTTCAATCTCAAACTAAATTGTTACAGCAATATTCATCAGTTAAAGAAGATACAATAAACAAGATGAGAATTACATTCGATATCAATCCAAGATTAACTCCTGGAATATATAAATTAAAAATAATGATTACTGATTCAAATTCACAACAATCAGTTTATAAAGATAAAACGTTGCTAGTAGAAGGAAAAATACAATAAAAAATAAGTTAAATAATTGTTATAAAAACATTTTTAAATTTAATTTATTTCACTTTTCTTATGGTTAATGTATTTATAAAAATAAAAGAATTTATATCACATTCCAAAATAGTTTTCAATGTAACTAAAAAACCTACTGCGGATGAATTCAAAAAAACTGCATTAGTTTCAGCATTGGGTATTTTATTTATTGGATTGGTTGGTTATTTAATTACTTTTATTTTGTCGTTATTATTTTAAATGAGGTGTAATGATGCCAATTTTTGCTTTAAGAACAACATCAGGAAGAGAAGAACAAGTGATGGATTTCATAATTGCAAATGTAGAAAAGAAAAATTTACCAGTTTATAGTATTGTTTACGGTCATGGAATGAAAGGTTATTTGTTTATAGAAGCTAAAGATAGATTGAGTGCTGAACAGGCAGTATTTGGTGTTCCTTATGCAAGGGGTTTACTTAGAAATGAAATGTCTATAAAGGATATAGAGAAGATGGTTCTTCCTGAAAAGGTTGAATTTAATATTATTAAAAATGATATTGTTGAAATTATTGCAAAGCCATTCTTAGGAGAAAAAGCAAGAGTAAAAAGAGTGGATCTTGAGAAAAAACAAGTTGTAGTTGAGCTAATTGATGCGATAGCACCATTACCAATAACTTTATCAATAGATAATGTTCGTGTTATTAGAAGAGAATCTAGTACAGAAATAGAAAAAGAGTAGGTGATATTAATGGGAAAAGAAAAAGTTGATATTTTAATTGAAGGTGGAAAGGCAACAGCAGGACCTCCTTTGGGACCAGCATTAGGACCATTGGGAGTTAATGTTGGTTTAGTTGTAAAAACTATAAACGAAAAAACTGCTGATTATAAAGGAATGCAAGTTCCTGTTACAGTTATAGTTGATACTGCTACAAAAGAATTTGAAATAAAAATAGGAACTCCTCCTGCATCAGCATTGATAAAAAAGGAATTGGGAATTGATACTGCAGCACATAATCCTTTGACTGAAGTAGTAGGAAATTTAAGTGTTGAACAGTTGATAAAAATAACAAAGATGAAGGAAGATGATTTAACAGGAAAAACTTTGAAAGAAAAGGCAAAGGAAATAGCAGGAACTTGTGTTAGTATGGGCGTAAATATTGATGGAAAAAGAGCAAAAGAGTTTTTGAAGGATTTGGAAGCAGGAAAATACGATAATTATTTTAAATAATTTTTTTCTTTTTTTGAGATGATTAATGATTTTTTTATCATTATCTCAAATCCTGATGAAAATAAGCAATCTTATGATTCTTTTTCTATAAACCAAAACAAAAATAAGGTATATTTTTCAAGTAACTTACCATTTACACCTTTTTTCTATAAATTAGATAAAGAAAATAGGAGATTATTGATTTCATCCGATGTAAATTATTTGGAAGATGAGTATTATGATAGTAATAAATATAATGCTGATTTTTTCTCTTTTGATGAACATTTAAATTATAACATTACCACTTTGAATGATTCATCAACCTTTTTAGGACATCCTTTTTTTGAATATTATTTTGATTTAGATACTTTAGAATTAAGTAAAAAACTTAAGGAAAATTTTGCTATAAATCAATTCATTGAAGATTTTGAAAGTTCAAAACAAATGTTGAAAGAGACGTTGATAAAAATTTTTAAGAAATATTATGTTGAGAATCCAGTTATTCTTTTTTCAGGAGGAGTAGATAGTTCTTTTATAGCTTTAATGCTTAAACATCTAAATCCTGAGTTAATAACTTTAGGAATAAAAGGTCTTCAAAATCATGATTATCATGAAGCTGAAAAAGTTGCAAATTTTCTAGGTTTGAAGTTGAATTACTTAGAAGTTGAACTTGAGGACGTTGAAAAAGCAATTCCAGAAGTAATAAAAATTATTGGAAGTTATGAAACTGTTAAAGTGGAAGTAGGATTAGTAAGTTATTTACTTTACAAAAATGGAAACATTAAACAAAGAAATGTTTTTGCAGGTTTAGGGAGTGAAGAGCTTTTTGCTGGCTATGAAAGGCACATTTCAAATCCTTTTGTAGAATGTTTTTCAGGAACTTTCAATATTTTTCACAGAGATTATTATAGAGATTATGCTATAGCAAAGCATTTCAAAAATAAAGCATATTTGCCTTTGTTGGACGAAGAGCTTATTCCTGTTGCATTAGCTATTAAAAATTTCAAAATTTATGATGAACACAAAAAGTATATTCTAAGAGTAGTTGCTTCTGAATTAGGTTTAAAAGATTATGCATTTAGAAAAAAGCTAGCTGCTCAATATGGTTCGTCAATAAGTAAAGCAGTTGAAAAAATAGCCAAGAAGAACGGATTTAGATATAAGAGAGATTATTTGAAATCTATAGTTTAATTTGTAACTGAATAGTTTCTAAAAATCTTTATAAATATAAATGTTTAAAACTTTTCTAGAGGTGGTATTTATGAATGAAGATCTAAATTTAGAATACGATTCGTTGAAAAAACAATATTCTGAATTAAGGGAAAAGATTCAGTTTGTTTTTGGTTCTAAACTAAGTCAGCAAGTAGATTTTTATGATAAGCTTTTTCATACATTGAAGAATGAAATCAATAAAATTAATGAAGTCTCTGAGAAATTAGAAAAGATAAAGTCTGAAATTCCATTATTAGAAGAAGAAAAGAAGAAAATTTTGGATCAAATTAGTGAAATTGATAATAAGTTGAATAACATAATGAAATCTTTATGAGGTGAAAAAGATGACAAAAATTCTCAAAGTGGTTGAAAAAAAATCTTCTAAAGAGGTTAAGACTTCTAAAAATGTTCCTAAGATGAAAAATAATCCTAATAAGAAAGATAAAAATAAGGCAAAAGTTGATAAAAAGGAAAAACAACTAACTAAGAAAAAACAACCAGAAACAAAGCCACAAGTTAAAGATGATAAAGTCAAAGTTGTTAAGAAATCAGATGTTAAGGTGTCAATTCTCTTGCAAAATTTGAAATCTCTTGAAGAAGAATGTAATTTTAGAAAAAATGAAATTGGAAATCTTTTAACTAAGGAATATAAAATAATAAATTCACAAAAGCAAAAATATGAAAAACAAAAAGAAAAAATCGATCTTAATTTAGAGATGCTTTCTAAGAAAGAGCAAATCCTTAATTCTTTTTTAGATGAAATTGCTGCATTTCAGACAAATCTTGAAAATTTTGTAGCACAATTGAAAAAGAAGAAAGAAGAAACTTTAGAAACATTAAGTTTGTATGAAGTAAGATATGATGAATTAAATGAAGAAATTTCTCTTTTAAAAAGCAGTTATAATCAAAAAAGTAAAGCTTTAGAAAAGATACAGAAACAATTGAAAGAATTACAAACTTTAACTCAAGATACATTAAGTCAAGTTCAAAAGATGGATGTTTCTGAGGATAAGTTAGTGGTTGAAACACAAAAAGTTAAGGAAGTGATTGATAGAGAGAACGAATCTGAAGATCATATGGAAGAGCATTCAGATGTTAGTGATATTTTGGATGCTTTTGAAAATAAAGAAAAGGAAAAATCAAAAGAATCCAAAAAGGAAATAAAGAAGGATGAGGAAGAAGTTAATAAATTAGAGGAAGTTAAAGATGAAAGTTCATCATCTAATGAATTAGAGGAGTTGTTAAAACAATTAGGTATGAATAGTTCAGATGTTGAACAAATCGCAATTCCTGAAGAAAAGGAGAAAAAACAAACTCCAAAAAAAAGTTTCTTTTCAAGATTATTCAGAAGAAAAGAAGATAAAGATAACGATGAGATAAAAAGTAAGGAAAAAACTAAAGAAGAAAATAAAGATGAAGTCAAAGTTGAAAAACAAACGACATCAGAAGATTCCCAAAAGATAGAATCTAAAATGGATGAACTTTTGAAAAGAACCCAAGAATTGAAAGATGAATTGAAAACTACTACTCAAGAATCTAAAGACGTTTGTCCGATCTGTGGGACAAAGAGAAAACCAAATGCAAAATTCTGCCATGTATGCGGATACAAATTCGAATAAAACATGAAATGTTTTAATTGTAATGCGGATGTTGAAGAAACTGATAAATTTTGTCCATACTGTGGAGTAAATTTAAAAGAGAAGCTAAAAGTAGAAGAAGCAGAAAATAAAAAAAATAATCTACCTAATACTATTGTTCAAAATCAAGAAATTGAGCAAGATTTAAAGGTAGAAAATTTTGATATTAAAATTGAATCTTATGAAAATGAAATCGATAACGACAATAAAGGTAAAAAATCAAAATCAAATAAAAAGAATAAGAAATCAGAAAAATCAAATTCTGAGTTGCAAAATTTAGAAAAAGAAAAGAAACGTTTAGAATTGGAAATAGACTCTTTGAAAAGTAAGATTAAAGATCTAAAAAAAGAGTATGAAGAATTGACAGAGCAGTTAGAAGAATATGAAAAAAAGAAAGAGGAATATAAAAGAAAGGAAGTAGAATTAGATCATAAAGAAATAGAATTGAACGAAAGAGAACAGCAATTGAATGAAAAATATCTTGAGCTTTTGAATTTTGAGAATGAATTAATAGAGAAAAAGAAGCAAATTGAAGAAAATGAACTTAACATGTTTTTAGCTAAAGAATTGAAAGATGATTCTAAATATTTATCTGATCATGTTGTTTCTGATATTCAGAAAAAAGAAGATTTATCTATAATGAATAAAGCAGAAATAGAAATATCAAATTTGATAGAATTTTCTAGAGAATTTTTGAATAAAGGAATGATTGATGCTGCAATACATGTTTACAAGAAAATCGAGCAAAAATATTATGAAAATGTAAATAATTTACCAAATGCAGTTTTACAGAAATTACATTTAATGATAATTGAACTTTATGATGATATTCATTTAAAATTATCGGAAATGAAACATGGAAACTAATGAAATTGATCAGGAACTAGAAAGATTGAAAAATTTGATGAATAACATAGAAGCAGAACTTTTTTCTAAACAAAAAACTGTTGAAGAGAATGAAGTTGAAGAAGTTAAAAAAGATAATCAAGAGAAGAATGATGTTTATGATTTTGAAGTTAAAAAGCAAGTTTTGAACGTTCCTAAAGATTATGATGTTTATTCTTTATCTGAGATGATAGAAGATCTAAATGAAAAAGATAATACCGAAGTAGCTCTAAAGAAAAAAATAAATCAATTGTTGATTGAAAATAAATTACTAAAGGAAAAGATGGATTTAATTGTTTCTGAAATGAAATTAAAAGAAGATACTTTGAATAAGCAATTTAATCGATTCATTGAAACTCAAAAAGAATTTTATCAAATGTTAGATGAATTAAAAATAAAGGAAGAAGAATTGAAAAAATTAGAGAATAAACTTAATGTAAGAGAGGAAATGCTTAATCAAAAATTTGCGTTGAAGGAAAAAGAATTAAATGATTTAAAAGATTTGTTGATGAATAAAGTGAATGAATTAAAGAATAGAGAATTAGCAGTAAGAGAAAATGAAAAGAAGATTCAAGAGCAGATGAGAATATTAAATGAACTAAGAAATAATTTAGATGAATTAAATTTAGATATGAAAAAGAAGCAACAAGATTTAGAAGTAAAGGAAAAGGAATTACAGCAGATGCAACTTAACTTTTTGAAAGAAAAAAGAGAGTTTGAAGATTTACAAAAAAATAAACTTAATGAATTTAAGAAAAGAGAATCTGATTTAGCTTTCAAAGAACAAATGATCAAAGATAAGGAGATTTATGTTAAAGGATTAGAACAACATTTACAAGAAGAAAGAAAAGTTTTAGAGGCAAATTTATTGGAAATTAATAAGAAAGCAGAAGAATTAAAGCATAAAGAAAAGCTTCTTAAGAACCAATTCTTGTTAATTTTACAAAAGATAAAAACAGAAATCGAACATGCTAAAGAATTAAGTAAGAAACAGATTTCTGAAGAAGAATTAACTAACACAATTAAGAATATAAATGAATTAGTTGATTCAATTTCAAAATTATAAAATATGGTATCATGGGAAGAAATAGAATCAAAATTTTCGAAATTGGATGAAATCACTAGTTCTAAATATAAAAATAGATTAAATAATCTTGATGAAGAATTTTCTTTGTTAATTGAAAAAAAATTAAGAATTAAGTTGGAAATTGAAAATTTGGAAAAAGAATTTCAAGAAAAAACTAAAAAGCTTAAAGATGAGTTTGAAAATCTTAAAGTTAAGCAAATTTCAGAACTGGATAATTTAAAAGTTAAGTTATTGGAATTAAATAATGAAGTTTCAACAGTAAAGAAAACAATTGATGAGTTGAACTATGAAAAATCAAAATTGCTTGCTGAAAAAGAAGTTTTAATTAAATCTTTAGAAGAATTAAAAAGTAAAAAATTATCATATGAACAAGATCTTAATAAATTTGTTAATGATAAAAATTCTTTGATAGATGAAAAATCTAAATTAGTTGATGAAATAAACGAAAAAAAGCAAAAGATTGCACAATTAAATTTAGAGCTTTCAAAGTTATTCGAGAGAAAATCTTACTTTGAGAATTATGTAAATTCAATTTCTAAATATTTAGAAAGCCTTAACAATTCTTTAAAAGAATTGGAAAAAAGAGCCAATTTAGCTCATGAAAATTTTGATTATCAAATCAATGAAAAAAAGCAAATAATTTTTAATTTGTCTGAAGAAATCAAAAAGTTAACTAATCAAAAAGAAGAGATAATAAACTATAATAAAAAACTTACTCAAGAAAATTTAGAGTTAGAAGATAAAATCAATAAAAATAAATCTCATTTGATGAACTTAGAATCAGATTTAGATCTACTAAAAAAAGATCTTGAAGAATATAAAAAGAGAAATGATTCTTTAATGCTTGAAAATAAGAATCTTTTAGAGGAAAAAACTAAATTAGAAGAATTATTGGTTAAAATAAAAGAAAATAAAGAATTAATTAGTTCAGAGTTAAGCGAAATTGAACAAAGGTATAACGATTTAAAGATTAAGAATGAAGCACTTCACAAAGAAAATGAAGAATTAAAAGAAGAGATTTTGAACAATAAGAAGGAAGCTAATGATCTAGAAGAACAAGTTCAAATTAAGAAAAATCAAATTAATTCTTTAGATTTAGAAATAAAAAGGTATAGAGAGGAATATAATGTTACTTTAGCTAAACTTGAGCAATTAAAGAAAGATAATGAATTATTCGAGGAAAAAAATAAAAAAATAATCGAAGTAAATCAAAGATTAGAAAATGACAATAAAAAGCTTAAAGAGCAAATTGAAGAAAAAAAGAAAGAGTTAGAAAATTTAGAAAATGATAATAAAAAATTGAAAAACGAAAATAATTATCTTTTCGAAAATATTTCATTCTTGAATAATGAAAAGAATAAATTAGAAAAAAAGCTTACAGAATTAATAGAGGAAAATAATAATCTTCAAAGGAAAAAAGATGATCTAAAGATAGAAATAAAAAATAAGGAAGATTTTTTAAAGGCAATTCAAGCGGAAATTGAAAAAACGAAAGAAAAGTTAGATGAATATAAAAATGAAAAAGAAGCTATTCTAGATGAAATAAGGCATTTGACAATAGATAAAGATAATCTTGCTAAAGAGTTAGATAAAATAAGAAATGAACGAGAGGAAGTTAATAATGAACTTAATCAAAAGAAGGCAGAATTAGAAAAATTAGATTTTGAGTATAAAGAATATCTAGAAAAAATATCTTTAGAAAAACAAAATTCCGAGCTTAAGTTAAAAGAGTACTCTAAATATTTAAAAGAAAGAGAAAAAGAACTTAATCAAGTAGAATCTGAATTGAAAATATTAAATAAAAATTTAAATTTATTAGAAGAAAAGCAGAAAAAAGTAATCTTTAGAATTTCTGAATTAGAAAATCAAGAAAAAATTAAACTTGATAGAATCAAAAATTTAGATCAGAAATATAATGAATTTTTAGACAACGTTGCTAAGTTAAATAAGGAGAAAGAGCAATTGATTAAGAATATTGAGAAATTTAAGAAGGATTATGAAGTTCAAAAAAATGATCTAGAGCTTGATTTTAAACGTTATAGCGAAAAGATAGAAGAAAAGAAGAAAGAATTAAATGATGAAATTCAAGATTTAAGTAGTAAATTGAAATTTTTGAAGGAAGAATATTCTGAATATAAAAATAAAAAAGATGAACTAGAAAAAAATGTATCAGAATTAATAGAAAAAAAGAATTATCTTGAAAATCAAAGTCAAGAGCTACGAGATAGGATAAAGGAGTTTGAATTGGTTTTGAAAGAAAAAACAGAGGAAAGGCAGAAATTAGAGAAAGATAAGTTATCAATTGAAGAAGAGATTAAAGAAATAATAGAAAGTAGAAATCAAATGAATAGAGAAATAAGCGATTTGAAGAAAAAATTAGAAGAAAAGAATTTAGAGATAAAGGAATTGGAGGAGATATATAAAAATAAGAAAGAGAAATTGGATTTAGATTTATCAAGGTATGCAGAAAAGATAGAAGAAAAGAAG
>JAWBMQ010000004.1:75539-88667 GCA_038828875.1 Candidatus Woesearchaeota archaeon | reverse complement strand
AAGAGAGAGTTAGAGGAAGAGATAGAGAAGAGGAAAAATAAGTTAGAATTGATAAGAGGTGAATATATAAAATATGAAGAGAATAAAAAATTGTTGAAAAATGAATTAGATAAAATAATGAATGAAAAAGTAATGATTGAAAAGAATAAGGAAGAATTAGAGAAAAGAATAAAAGAATTAGAGTTGGTTTTGGAGGAGAAAGAGAAGGAGAAGCAGACTTTAGAGAGTGAGAAATTGTCTGTTGAAGAAGAGGTAAAAGAGCTTATAGAGAGTAGAAATCAATTGAATAGAGAGATAAATGAGTTGAATAAGGTATTGGAGGGTAAAAAGGTAGAGATAAAAGAGTATGAATCAGAAATATTAGAGAAGAGTAAGGAGAGAGAAATGATGGGAAAGTTGATAGAGGAATTGGGGAAGAAGCAAAAAAAATTAGAGAATATAAATTTAGAGTTGTCGAAATCGTTAGAAGAGCTTGATAAGAAAATAAGTGAGAAGGAATTAGAGTTAGAAAAGATTGAGAATAGGAATATAGAATTAAGAAAGGAAATTAGGGAGAATGAAGAAATAATAAAGAAGAAGGAGAGAGATATAGAATTACTGGATAAAAAGATAATTGCATCAGAGTCAAAGATGAATCAGCTAAATTTAGAGATAAAGGAATTGGAGGAGATATATAAAAATAAGAAAGAGAAATTGGATTTAGATTTATCAAGGTATGCAGAAAAGATAGAAGAAAAGAAGAGAGAGTTAGAGGAAGAGATAGAGAAGAGGAAAAATAAGTTAGAATTGATAAGAGGTGAATATATAAAATATGAAGAGAATAAAAAATTGTTGAAAAATGAATTAGATAAAATAATGAATGAAAAAGCAATGATTGAAAAGAATAAGGAAGAATTAGAGAAAAGAATAAAAGAATTAGAGTTGGTTTTGGAGGAGAAAGAAAAAGTGATTCAAAATTTAGAAAAAGATAAATCATTAAAAGAGGAAGAAATTAAGGAGTTGATTCTTAGAAGAAATGATTTAACGAGATCTTTGGAAGAAATGAAAAATAAATTAAGTAGCTTAAAATTAGAAATAAGCAAGATAGAAGAGATAATTTCCGAAAAAAACAAACAAAAAGATGAAATAATTAATCAAATAAATGAATTATTGAATCAAAAAAATTTGCAAAATCAAGAAATACAATCTGTTAATAAAAAGAGAGAACAATTAGAAAAAGAAATGGAAAGTTTAGAAAATGAAATTCAAGAATTAAAAAAGCAAAAACAAAATCATTCTCATGAAAAAGAAAAATTAATAGGTAAATTGGAATCATTAAAGAATGAAATTAACGATTTAAGCATTAAAAGATCAAATCTTATAGAAGAGATAGAACAGATTACTAAAGAGAAAGAAAAAATAATAGAAGAATTAGAAAAGAGAAAAGAATATTTGAAAAATCAAAGAGAAAGATTGAGTATGCTTGAGCAACAAATTTTGGAAAATAAAAATTATCATGATCTTATGCTTAAAGAGTTGAAAGAATTAGAAACGAAAAAAGAAGAATTGAATAGTGAAGTTGAAAAAATAAACAATATTTTGAACAGCAAACGTCAGGAAATAAATGATTTAGATTCAGAAATAGGTTCAAAAAGGACGGATTTGGAAAGTATTAAAATTTTGTTGAGTGAGGTAACAAAAATAGAAAAAGAGGAAAAAGATAAAATAAATACCTTGATTAAGGAGAAAGAAAAGCAAAAGTTAGCTGTTGATCTTCTGGAAAAAAGAAAGCAAAGTTTGATTCAAGAGATTAATAGCTTGTTGGAAAAAAAGAAAAATGTTGAAAAATCAATTTCTGAATTATCTAAGGAAGTAAATCATTTGATAGATTTGTTAAGTAAACAAAAAAATAGAAACTAATTTATAACCTTAATAAAATTTCTAAAAGAATATATGCTACAATGATGCTGAAATTATTTTTTATGCAATTTAAATACCATTTTTTTGTTAATGATTTTTCGAATTTGGTTTCGGTAGTGAATTTAGTATGTGGAAGTGCTTCATAAATTTCTAAATAAGTATTAAGAATGTTAATTAGAAAATTCATAATTATTCCTAAGATTGAGAACAAAAAGAAGAAATCATAATAATAAATTAATATATAATAGCTAAGAGCAATATAAATTAAGAGATAATTGCTAAAGAAGAAAAATTTGTGAAAAGAATCTCGGCGATGATTAATAAAAGAATTAAATAAATTTAGCAATTGATATTGAGATATTATGAAATAAAAAAATGCAGCAAAAATTATTTCGATTTTTCTTATTAGAAAGATGAAAAGTATAGTAGTTATTATATTAATTGTGATAAGAATATACATTATTTTTTTTCTTAAATGCATTTCTTCAGGAGTTTCAATAGCTATTTTGGTAGCAACTATTGCAGTTATTAAAAAAAATAAACCAGTAATTAGTAATATCATAATATTCTTTAGCAAAAGATATTTAAAAATTTAACTTTTTCTTATTTTTATGGATATTTCATCTTTGAAAAAATTAGAAAACGTAATTACTCCAACTGTTAGAATAGGTAAAAAAGGGTTAACTATTGGATTAATCAATGATATTAATTTACAGCTTAAAAAAAGAGGTATTATTAAAATAAAAGTTCTAAGGAATTTTTTTGATGACAATGCTTTGGTTGAAATTAATAAAAAAGAAATATTAAATTCTTTGATTTCTGAATTAGAAAAGGTTACTAAAGGAAAAGTATTGTCTACTAGAGGTAATACAATTTTATTATATAATCCGTTTGCTAAAAAATATTTACCAGTATTAAGAAAAGAAAAGGAAAACTATAATTAATTTTTTTTAGATATATAATATCTTTTTCGGTTAAAAATCAAATCTAAATAAACAGATATTAGTTCTTTTAAAGTTACAAAGTATGATTCAAGTTTTACTTTAGAATTTGAATTGAAACTCCAGCTAACAGGTACTTCTTTATATTTAATTTTATTTAGTTTAGCAATCAATAATATTTCGAAGTCATATCCAAATCTATTAATTTTTGAGAGTTTAAATATTTCTTTTGCAATTTTTGTTTTAAATAACTTAAAGCCACATTGAGAATCTTTTACTTTTAAATTGAGCAATAAATTTATTAATAATATAGATAAAAAACTCATTATTTTTCTTTTTGGAGTATTTTTAATTTCATCTGTATTAATCCATCTGCTTCCAATAACAATATCATACTCATCAATATATTTTAATAATTTTTCAAGTTCTTCTAAAGGAGTTGAAAGATCAAAATCGCTAATCAATACTAAATCGGTATTAACTTTCATAATACCTTCTTTTACAGTTTTTCCTTTTCCCATATTTTTCTTTCTCACTAATATTTTTGCAGAAAGATTATATTTTTTAAGTTCTAATTTTAATTTTTCTAATGTGTTGTCTGTGCATCCATCTAAAGAAAAAACTAATTCAAAAGAATACTTTTTTGAGAATTCATAAATTTGTTTTATAGTATTTTCTACATTTTTTTCTTCATTATATGCGGGAAATAATAAAGTTATAGTCATAATTATAATCTCCTCAGTTTGAAGCCCCAGGGGGGATTTGAACCCCCGACCTGTTGCTTACGAGGCAACCGCTCTACCACTGAGCTACTGAGGCATAGTTTAAAAAAATATAAGCATATTTTTAAATTTTTTTCAATTACCTTTTAGTTATGTACTGGCACAACTTTTTGATTATGTTGTTAGAATTTTTTGTTTCAGCTTTTATTGTTCTTTTATTTTTGAAGTTTTTCAAAAAGGAAGGTGCTTTTGTAGCTTTAGCTATTCTAATTGTTGCATCAAATTTAGGCGTTGCAAAATTATACAATTTATTTTCTTTTGAACTGACTGCAGCAAATATGAGTATGGGATTAGTTTTTGTATTATACTCAATTATCGTAGAGGTATATGGAAGGAAAGAAGGAATTAAAGCAGTGTGGCTAGGTTTTCTAGCTCAATTTGTGTTTCTTGTTCTAGGTTTTGTATATTTGAGTTATACTCCTTCTGAAAATGATTTCATTCAAGAACATATGAAACAAATCTTTAATTTTACTCCACGAATTGCAATTGCTAGTTGGATTGCTTTTATTGCTTCAGGTTACATTTCTGTAGAATTGTTTAATTTTTTTAAAAAGAAAAAAACAAAACTTTGGTTTAGGAATAACTTTTCTACTAAGGTTGGTCAAATTATAGATAATTTTATTTTTGTTACTGTTGCTTTTTTTGGTATTGTAGATTTTTTTGTTTATCTTCAAATATTCATAACTACAACAATAGTTGAATTTCTATTAGATTATCTTGATACTTGGATTGTGTATTTAGGAGTAAGAATATTAAAGAAAAATTAAAATTAAAGTTTTATTTTTATGGTAGTTTTAGAACCGCAAGCTTTACATTTCAAAGTTCCATACGCTCCATTTGGAATTATATCAGTGTCAGGGCTTTTACAAACAGGACATATAACGAATTCATCAATGTAATTTTTTAAAACTTGATCTAATTCATTCAATGGGACTTTTCTGTTCAATACTCCAAATTTTGGAAGCAATTGTCCAGGAGTAGCATATTTTTTCATGAAGTATTTTAATAAATGTTCAGGATCTCTATTAATTATTTTTGCAATCTGTCTAATGTTTCTTAATAAAGTTTTATTTCCTTCTATCTCTGCCTCTACTTCTGGAATTTTTAATCTCATACTTGCTTCATCTAACTGAGGGATCTGTGAATATGCTTTTTCCAAAAGTTTTAGATATTCTTCTTCTTTCATACTTAAATGGTATTTTCATTATTTTAAATATTTTTTGACTGAACTAGGAAAAATTAAGAAAAAAATGTTCGAAAATAAATAAAAAAATAGATGAAAAAATAAATAAAATTTAAAAATTAAGATTAATTTCAAGATTTAACATGTCAAGCAATATAGATAATTCTGAACAAAATTATTATGTAGAATCTTTAATTCAGGAAAATAAATTTCTAAGACAAACTATCGAAACCTTGAGAAAACAATTAAACGAATTGATGAAACCACCATTGATGGTTTGTGAAGTTGTTTCCATAAATGGGAATAATGCAACTATAAAGATTCCAAATGGTAATTATTTTTATGTTTCTATAGTTAATCAAAATTTAAAATTGTATCCAGGAGATACTGTTTTAGCGGATAGAAATAATTTAAATATTGTTGATAAAATAGACGTTGATTTAGATTTAAGTGCAGAATCTTTTGTTATTATGGAAAAACCTAAAGTAAAATGGAGCGATGTTGGAGGATTAGATGATGTTATTAGAGAAGTTAGAGAAGTAGTCGAATTGCCTTTGAAGAAACCAGAGTTATTTGAAAAAATAGGTATTGAACCACCTAAAGGAGTTTTACTCTATGGTCCTCCAGGAACAGGAAAAACTTTGATTGCTAAAGCAGTAGCAAGTGAAACTAATGCAGTTTTTATAGAGATTGTGGGTTCTGAATTAGTGCAAAAATTTATTGGAGAAGGTGCAAAATTAGTTAGAAATATATTTGATTTAGCAAGAAAAAAAGCACCAACTATAGTTTTTATTGATGAAATAGATTCTATAGCATCTAAAAGAATTGAATTAGGAACTTCAGGAGAAAGAGAAGTTCAAAGAACTTTTATGCAACTTTTAGCAGAAATTGATGGTTTTAAGCCATTAGATAATGTTAAAATTATTGCTGCTACAAACAGAATAGATATTCTTGATCCAGCAATTCTTCGTCCAGGAAGATTTAGTAGAATTATTGAAGTGCCTTTGCCTAAGAAGAAGGAGCAAGTTATAGAAATTCTGAAAATTCATATAAAAAATATGAATGTTAAAAGAATAAATTATGACAAATTAGCTGAATTATTGTTAGGTATGAGTGGTGCAGAGATCAAATCAGTGTGTGTAGAAGCAGGCTATTTTGCGATAAGAGAGAACCGAGATAAAGTGATCATGGATGATTTTTTAAAAGCGATTGATAAAGTTAAAAACAAAAAAGAAGAAAAAATGGAAATTAATATGTTTGGATGATTTCTTACTTTTTTATTTTATTTCAAAAACTACGTTTACGCTATATCTTAAAGTCTCTTCAGTAGGTTGAAGGTTAATATTTTCTGAAGAAAGATCTTTTCCCATTGCTGCACTTCTATAAAATGGATAATTTATCTCGCTAGGAGTGATTTCTAAAATTCTTACAATTTTCAAGTTTGCTTTTTCTGCAATAGTTTTTGCCTTTTCTTTAGCCTTTATTATTGCTTCACTTAGCAATTCTTGATTCAATTCCTCTTTTCTTTTGTCAGAAACTCTAAAATCAATATAATTTACAGAGTTAGCACCATTACTTATTCCTAAATTAATAACATTTCCTAAATCATCAGGTTTTGTAGTGACTTTAAATGTGTTAGTTACAGTATAACCATCGTCTTCAAATTGTTCTTTTTCTTTATTCCATCTTTGTTTTTTATTTACATAAAATTGTTCAGTTTCTACTTTATAGTTCTTGAAAACATCCATCAATTTATTGTTGATTTTTGTGTTTTCATCTACTGCTGTTTTAGCATCCTTTGCTTCAGTTATTATTGAAAAAACTACAATTGCTTCATCAGGCATTACTTTCTTTTCAACTTGTTGATAAATGTTTATTTTGCTGACATTGTTTTCTTTATTTTGCATCATATTTCCTAGGAACAATCCTAAGAAAAGAAATGCTATGCCAAATACTAACCAAATCGTTTGATTGCTTTCTTTTTCAATTTTCATTTGTTTCACCTTTTTCATTTTGTTTTAATTTTTTAATTTTAAAATATAGTTTTACTCTAAAATAAACAAAAAAGAGCGTTAACGTTGCAAAAATAATGATCAAAATTGTTAATAAAAATGAAAAACTTAAGCTAGTTTGTTGAGTTTCATAACTCATTGCCCTTAGTGCTACTGCTTTTACTTGTGGTGTTTTTTCTTTAAAATATATTATAGTTTTCAAAACAAATAATATTAGCAATGAAAAGATTGAAACGAATACATCACTTGGCATAAGTTCTCTTAAGATGCGTTTTCCATCTAGAGAAAGTTCATAATATTTCCACTTTCTGTCGGTATTTTCTCTGACAATTAGATTAGAATTCATCAAAATTTGTAAATGTTCTAAAACTGTGGTTTTTTTTAATTCAAGAATTTCGCTAAGTTCTGTTAAAGTCATAGGTTTTTTTGCTAATAATTTTAGAATCTTTAATCTGGTTTCTGATGAAATTGCTTTGAGTTTTTTTTCATCGTTTATGCATTTATACAGTTGAATTGTCATAGTTTATAAATGAAGAATTGAATTTAAAAAATAGTTGCTTTTGTTAGGTAATACTGGAAAAACATTGAAAACATTTAAAAATACATCAATTTTCCATTTTTTAAATAGAACTTTATATTTAATTTTAATGGTGATAAGATGGCTAAAAAAACAAGTACTGCAGATTTAATGCTTAAATGGAAAAGAAAAAAATGGTTTCCTGTAAAATGTAGTGAAGTTTTTGGAGAGCAAGTGGTAGGAGAAATATTAGGTGAAGAAGTTCAAAATACCATTGGAAAGGTTATTGATTTAAATTTGATGTCTTTAACAAATGATCCTAGAAAACAGATTTACAATGTAGTTTTTAAAGTAGTTAGGAACGAAGGCAATACAGCTATTGCTCAAGTAGTTGGAATAAGAATGTTGAATGCTATGGTTAAAAAGATGGTTAGAAAGAGAAAAAGCAAAATTGATGATTCTTTTATTATAAAAACTGCAGATGGAAAATATGTTATTTTTAAATTATTAATAATTACTCAAAATTTAGTTAGTAATTCTGTTGCCACAAAATTAAGAAAACAAGCTAGATATTTAATGACTAAATATGCAGAAACTCATAACTATGTAGAATTAGTTAACGAAGTTTTAAATGAAAAAATTGCTAATGATTTGAAACAAAAAGCTAATAAACTTTCAGCAATAAATACTTATAAAGTAAGAATGTTTAAGCTTATTGAAATGCCAACAAATAGACAGATTCTTTTACATAGTAAATTTGTTGAAGAAGTTAAGAATTACAATCTTGAAGAATTGAAACTTTCAGAAGTATCTAAAGAAAACACCCAATAAACTAAAAAATAATTATTTCTTTTTTCTTCTTAATTTCTTGGATTAGTTAGTATAATTAAAGAAAATTTATAAATTTCAATTCCTTATAAATAAAGGAATGTAAGAGGGGATAATATGCCTATTAATTACAATAACGTTGATGAAGAATTGAGAAAGATAGTAGAAAATCAAAAAACAAGAATAAAAATAGTAGGTATTGGTGGAGGAGGAAACAATACTATTGATAGAATCTCTCAAGTTGGAATCGAAGGTGCTGAAACTATTGCAATAAATACTGATGCTCAAGATTTACTTTATACTCAAGCTAATAAAAAGATTCTAATTGGAAAAGAATTAACTAGAGGTTTAGGGGCTGGAGCTAATCCTAAGGTTGGTGAAGATGCTGCTAAAGAAAGTTTAGGAGATTTAAGATTAGCATTAGAAAACTCTGATTTAGTTTTTATTACCTGTGGTTTAGGCGGTGGTACAGGTACAGGAGCGGCACCAGTAGTTGCAGAAGTTGCAAAAAAGCAAGGAGCTTTAGTAATTTCTATAGTTACTATGCCTTTTTCTATGGAAGGAAAAGCAAGAAAAGAAAATGCAATGCAAGGATTGTTAAAATTACAGAAAAATTCAGATACTGTTATTGTTATTCCTAATGATAAATTATTAGAATTGATTCCAAACCTTTCAATAAACATAGCTTTTAAAGTTGCTGATGAGATTTTAACAAATGCTGTTAAAGGAATTTCTGATATGATAACTAAGACAGGTTTAATAAATGTAGATTTTGCTGATGTTAAAACAGTTATGAAAGAGGGAGGAGTTGCTTTAATTGGTCTTGGAGAAAGCGATACAGAGAATAGAGCAGAAGAAGCAGTTGAAAAAGCTCTCAATAATCCGTTGTTGGATGTAGATATTTCAGGAGGAAAAGCGGCATTAATTAATGTTTCAGGAGGAGAAGATTTAAGTTTAGCTGAAGCTAAAAAAGTTGTTGAAAGTATTTCTCAAAAGTTGAATCCTGATGCAGTAATTATTTGGGGAGCTCAGATAAGTAAAGATTTAGGTAGAAATTTAAGAGTTTTAATCATAGTTACTGGAGTAAAATCAAGACAAATTTTTGGGATAAGCAAGAAGTATAGAGATCTTGATGAAGATGAATTAGGTATTGATTTTATTGATTAAATTTCTTTTACTTTTTATTTTGAAAAAGAATAGTAATCTTCTAAAACTATTTCTTCTAATTGATCTAACTTAAATTGATAATATTTTCCTTCAGTAAAATTTACAATGTATTGAGATAATTCTTTTCCTTGAACATTCAATTCAGTACCTATCACACTTATTGTTATATTTTCACTTTTAGCTAAAGAAATGGTTTTGTAAACTTTATCATAATCTACAGTTTCTAAAACATCAGAAATTAAAATAATGTGCTTAATTCCTTTTTTATTTGTTAATTCTAAAACTGCTTTTTCCAATGCTATTGAAATGTTGGTTTTAGAGTTAGGAGATAATGAAATAATTCCTTTTAAAATATCGTGAAAATTAGTTGTTAAAGGAATGTGTAATGAAATATCATCGTTGAAGCCTATTAAACCGATTAAATTTCTTTCTTTTATTGCTTTATATGCAACACTAATTGCAGCTTTTTTAGCGATATATATTTTTTTACCTTGCATACTAGAACTACAATCTAGAAGAATGTAAATGTAACTTTCTTTTTTACTTCCTAATTCTTTGACAATTAGATCATCCTTTGTTAATTCTTGTTTAGTGTGTCTTATTGCTTCTTTTATTGTTTTCCTTATATCTATTTGTTTGAAAGGCTTTTTTTTATATTTCTCAGTATCAATTTCTTCACCATAATTTGATTTTCTTTTTCCTTTTCTATATCCAAATGTTTCTTTAAGGTTCAATAAATCTAAATCCTTTAAATATTCGATTAAAGTTAAATCAATCTCTTTTGAATCTTCCTTTATCTTTTTTATTGTGTTGTTAATGTTCTTTTGCAATTGTTGTTTGAATTCATTGTACTTCAGATTTTTTTCAATTTCTTCTTTGCTGAAACCTGAAACATCTTTGAAAAATTCTGATGAAAATTTATCTTTTATTTGAGAAAAGTTGTTTATTATGTAATTGTTTAACAAATTTAAATCGATCTTAGTCCCCGAATTAATTAATTCGTTTAACACTTTAGATTCAGCTAACATTTCTTCCTCAGTAGCTAACAATTTTTTTCCTTCAGAATTGTTCCTTTCTTGATTTTTTTCAGTAGCACTTTCTGAATCACTTATGTTATCATTAATATCTTTTAATTTTTCTTTTTTCTCATTAGCTATGCTAAAGATAATCACCCTGTTTTTTTACATAACTAATCCATTTTTGCAAAATGTATTCTTCAATGTTTTTTGAATATCTGAATGAAGGTTTTAAGCGAACTCTATGAGCGATTACAGAAATGATATTTTCTTCTATATCTTCAATTAATAAGTATTTTCTTCCCTTTATTGCAGCAGTAGCACAACTTCTAGAGAAAAGATTTATGCTTGCTCTTACACTAGGTTTTTTCTCAAATTCTTCTGTTCTTAAGCTTCTTACAAAGCCAACTATAAGTTGTTTCATTTCTTTACTTACATTTACATCGAAAGATTTTGCATTTAATTCAACAATCTTTATTTCGTCTTCTAAACTTTTAGGATAATCAATGTAAATTACATCAAATCTATCGAGAATTACATCTGATAATGTTTCAGTAGAAGCATCATCTGGATTCATAGTTGCAATGAGAATAAAATCTAACGGAAAATCAATTTCGTAACTACCAATGGTTGCTTTCTTTTCAGCCATTACTTGAAGTAAAGAATTTTGAACCTTTTCAGGAGCTCTGTTGATTTCATCGAAGAAAAGAATTCCTTGATTGGCACGAAATATTTTTCCTGGTTTAAACGCTTCTAAACTAAATGCTCCATACTTTAATGCTTTTTCAGGATCAATATCTCCTAGAAGATCTTCTGCAATTAGATCAGGACTGCCTTGTACTCTTACAAATCTTTCAATTCCTTTGACTAATTTTTTCTTAGCATTCTCTTTGAAAAGATCATACAATATTGAATCTTTTTCAAATATAAAACCACCAGCTTCATAAAGTTCTTCATCAGGAAGCAATTTAGCTATCGATTTAGCAATTGTAGTCTTTCCTGTTCCTGGCGGTCCAACGAGTAAAATATGATGTTCCGAAAGCAATGCTGATTTAATTAATTCTTTTTCTTTTTCTAATCCAATAATGTTGTTGAGAAAATTTTTGTTTTGCACAAGCTCAATGTTTTTTATGATTTTCATAAACCTTATGGAATGGAACTATATTTAAAAAATTTTTTTATAATTTCTTCTTTTTGATTTCTTTTTTCTTTAGCTTTTATCTATTTACTTTCTATTTCAAGAAAAATTCAACAATACATCCATCAAAAACTTTGTAATCTAGTCCAACTTTTTGTCCAGGAAATTTTGCTTCATTTCCCCAAATTTTAGCATAGTTAAAATTTTTTACGAAATCTTTGTGAATTATTTCTGCAACATCCCTGATTGTTGCACCTTCCTTCAATATGATCGGTTTTGTTGAAATATTTTTGCTTTTATCTTTTGTATAAACTCTAATTATTTTCATTTTTTTTATTAATAACTCTAACATCTTGTCAAAATTTTCTTCTTTTAATATATTTATTGAAAAATCAGCTATTTTAGAAGGAGTTTCATCATAAATTAAATTTTTCACCAAGACATAATCTACGAAATAATAACTATCATCTAAAAATTTTGTAAATTCATCTAAAGTCATCTCTTCATCTATTTGAATAATGTAATTATGAAGATTCATATCTTTAACTACAGCTAAAACTTCTTGATAATTAGAATTCTTTATTAATTCCCATCCATTTATTTCAAGATGATCTGATTTACTTAATCTTATTGCTTTTTTCTTTCCTAAAATAATCTTAAAATTTTCCAGTTCGTTCTTTATTATTTCAAATTCATCATCCTTTTTTATTAAAATCAGCAAAACATCACAAATTCTTAGTGGAGAAAAATATTGTCTTAAACTATCATTGAACGCTACATTTTGAAAAATAGGAATAAAATCAATCATTTGAAGCATGATATCTTTGTATTTCAACATTCCAACAACAGGAATTTTAGTGGTAAATTCATATTCTGCAACTTCAGTAGGAGCATCAGTTAATTTTTTAACAAGCAAAGATTTACCAGAGTTAGGTAAGCCAATAACACCAATTGATGGAGCTTCTTTTTTTATGCTGAAATTGGTTCTTTTGGCTTTAGTTTGTTCTTCTTTTTCTAGCATTTTTCTCCAATAAGCCATCTTCTTTCCAATGTCTGCTCTTAATTTTTCAGTTCCTTTATGTTTGGGTACTGTTGCGTACATCTTTTCTAATGCTTTTAACTTTTCTAAAGGAGTTTGAGCTTTTTCGTATTCTTCTTGTGCAAGTACGAATTCCACAGTAACATTAGTTGCCATGATATAATTATGAAAACAAAATATTTTAAAATAATTTTCGTTTATCTTAAGTTATGGTAAAAAAAGAAAACAAAAAGAAGGTAAAACAAGATCAATTGGTTGAAGAAATTATAACTTCTGAAAATTTAGATAAATATGTAAATATTGAAACAACCAAGGAAGTTAAAGTTCCTGAAAAATTAGTTGATCAAATTATTGGTCAGGATTTTGCAGTAGAAGTTATTAAAAAAGCTGCTCTTCAAAGAAGGCACGTACTTTTAATAGGTGAACCTGGCACAGGAAAAAGTATGCTTGGAAAAGCTTTAGCTGAATTGCTTCCTGTTGAAAAATTGAAAGATATTTTAGCGTTTTCTAATCCATTGGATGAAAATAATCCTTTGATTAGAACAGTAGATGCAGGTAAAGGTAGAGAAATTGTTGAAAAGGCTAAGTTTGAAGATTTAAAGAGTA
>JAWBMQ010000004.1:72861-75444 GCA_038828875.1 Candidatus Woesearchaeota archaeon | reverse complement strand
ATAGAGGAGGTCAAAATTTGTTTATGTTTATTTTAATTTTGATTTCTTTGATTTTGCCTTGGTGGTTTAGAACACAATATGGAGATATAGTGTTTGCTGCTACTTTTATTGGAGGTATGATGTTTGTAATGGCCATGGCTATGTCTTTAAGTATGGTTAAAAAAAATAGTTCTATACTTATTCCTAAATTATTGGTAGATAATAAGGATAAAAAACAAGCTCCTTTTTACGATGCTACTGGAGCACATGCAGGAGCACTATTAGGAGACGTTTTGCATGATCCTTTTCAAAGTGGAGGATTAGGAACTCCAGCACACGAAAGGGTTGTAGCAGGTTTAATTCATAAAGCTCACAAAGGTGTTCTTTTCATAGATGAGATTTCTACGTTATCATTAAGAACTCAGCAAGAATTGCTTACGGCATTACAAGAGAAAGAGTTTCCGATAACAGGACAATCAGAAAGAAGTGCAGGAGCAATGGTAAGAACAGAACCAGTTCCTTGTGATTTTATTCTTGTTGCTGCAGGAAATTTAGAAACTATAAAGCAAATGCATCCTGCTTTAAGAAGTAGAATTATAGGTTATGGTTATGAAGTTTATATGAATGAAACTATGCCTGCTACAAAAGAAAACGTAGAAAAAATGGTTAGATTTGTTGCTCAAGAAGTTCAAAGAGATGGGAAAATACCACATTTTAAAAGAGAGGCAGTGATTGAAATTATTAAAGAAGCAATGAGATTAGCTAGTAGAAAGGGACATATTACTTTAAGGTTAAGAGAATTAGGTGGTTTAATAAGAAGTGCAGGTGATATTGCTTTAGAAAAAGGTCATGAATTTGTTTTAAAGGAAGATGTAATAGATGCTCTGAAAATTGCAAGACCTTTAGAAAAGCAAATTTCTGATGAATTCATAGAAAGAAAAAAAGAATATCAAGTAATCCTTAATCAAGGAAGTGAAATTGGTAGAGTTAATGGTTTAGCTGTTATTGGAGTTGGAACAAGAATGTCAGGATTGGTTCTTCCTATAGAAGCTATTGTAGTTGATGGAGAAAATGGTAATAAATTTGTAGCTACAGGACAATTAGGTAAAATTGCAAAGGAAGCAGTGATCAATATTTCTGCATTGATAAAGAAAGCTTATGGTGTAGATTTGAATAAAAAAGATGTTTATATTCAATTTTTACAAACTTATGAAGGTGTTGAAGGAGATTCAGCAAGTATAGCAATAGCTATTGCTGTATTGTCAGCAATAACCAAAATTCCAATTAGGCAAGATGTGGCAATTACAGGAAGTCTTTCAGTTAGAGGAAATGTATTGCCAGTAGGAGGAGTTACTTACAAAATAGAAGGAGCAATAGAAAGTGGAATGAAAAAAGTTATTATTCCTAAAAGTAATCTAGGTGATGTAGTTATAACTCATGTTGATAAAAATAAGATAGATATTGTTACTGTAAACCATTTGGTTGATGTTTTTGAGCATGTTTTTGATTACGAAAAAAATCCAAAGGCATTTAAGCAAATGGTAGAAAAGTTTAAAAAAATAGAGTAAGTTTTTTAAAACCTTTTAGAAGGTGAAAATCATGGAAAATAAAAAAGATAATAAAAATTACATAAAAGAAGTATTTTCTATTTTTAAAAATATTTTTTTAGAAGATGTAATTGATGCAAATATAGATTACGTAAGAGAAAATCCTGAAAAAAACATAGATTATGTGATTAATAGATTGGATAAAAAATTGAAAAATACAAAAGGAGAGCAGTTCGTAGATTGGGTAAGAAATAATCCTGGTCCAAGAGAATTTTTTATAAACTTGTTTAAGAAAGATAAGAAACAGGTTAATGTAATCATAAAAAATTTAATATTATACAGCGGAGTAGATTGGATAAAAAAGAACAAAAAATTAGATCCTGAAAAAGAATTTCCTGCTCCTTTTACCTTGTTGATTAGTCCTACGATGGCATGTAATCTACAATGTGAAGGTTGTTATGCAATTAGTTATGATAAAAGTAAAGATATGAGTAAAGAGTTTTTTGATGATATAATTACTCAAGCAGAAGAAATGGGTACTCATTTTTTCACATTGCTTGGCGGTGAACCTAGTTTAAAGATAGTGGAGTTTTATGATGTATTTAGAAAGCATAAAAATAGCATTTTTCAAATGTTTACAAACGGAACTTATTTGAATAGAAATAAAAAATCATTAGAAGCATTGATTGATTTAAAAAATATTATTCCTGTTTTAAGTGTAGATGGAACTGAAGAGGAAACTAATGAATTAAGGGGGAGAGGTGTATATAATGAAGTCGTTTCTTTGGCTAATAGGTTAGCAAGCAAAAATTTTGCTTACGGCATATCGTTAGTTTTGACATCTACCAATTATAAAACATTAAGTGATGAAAAGTTTTATGATGAATGGATTGACAGAGGAGCAATGTTTGGATGGATTTTCCTTTACATGCCAATTTCAAAGTATAGTAAATTAGAATTAATGCCAACTCCACAACAGAGAAAATCTATGTATGATGTTGTGAATTATGTTAGAAATAATAAACCATTCTTCTTGATGGATTTTTGGAATGATGCG
>JAWBMQ010000004.1:68510-72762 GCA_038828875.1 Candidatus Woesearchaeota archaeon | reverse complement strand
CCTGCAATAGATGGTTGTATAGCTGCAAGAAGATATGCACATGTAAATAATGAAGGTTATTTAGAACCTTGCATTTTTGTGCATTTAGCAACACACAATCTTCATGAAGTTAGTTTAAAAGAAGCTTGGAATAGTGATTATTTTAAAGCTATAAGATTAAATCAACCACATACAGATAATCTGCTAATGCCGTGTATGATAATTGATAATCCAGAGGTGCTTAGAAAAATAATAAACAAGTATAATCCTATAGCAACAGATGGTTATGAAAAGGAAAGAATTTTTGAAATAGCAAAAGATCTTGATGATTATAGTAATCAAGTTAAGAATGAATTAGATTCTTTTTATATCCAAAAATATTACAATAAGAAAAATCTAAATTGGTTAAAAGAAAAGAAAGCACATACAGAAGGCTTTGATAGAATTTGGTTGAAGTATTTAGATGAGGAAGAAAAGAAAAAATATGAAAATTTAATTTAATCTTTTTTATTTTTTATTTTTGGTTAAATTTTAATTTATTTTAATTTATTAAGGTTCTTCTTGTGATTTAAAAATTCCAGAATATTTTGCTTTTCCTTCAGTTCTTTGAAAGATGAATTGACAAATCTTAGTTCCAGCATGCAATCTTAATGGAATTTTTCCCATATTTGTAATTTCTAAAACTTGATGATTTTGAATACCTGGTTGCATAAATGATGCAGAAATATGAACTAAAAGTCCTAATCTTGCAAATCGACTTCTTCCTTCAAGCCATCCACAAATATTTTCAGATAATATAATCTCTTCTTCAGTTATTCCTAAGATTGTTTCTCCTGGAAGTATTAAAATAGAATCACTAACAATTAATTCAGAATATTCTTTATAATTGGTCTCGTTAGTTACATCTACAATGTTGTTTATCTTTTTAAATATTCTAAATTTGTTCCATAAAGTTAGATCTATTGAAGCAGGTCCTAAGTTTTCAATTCTAAATGGATTTATCTTAATGTTACCTAATTCAATTTCTTTTAAAATTTCTTCTTTAGTTAATATTGACATTTTAAAAAGTTATGCAGTTAAATTTTAAAAATTTTTTTATAACCTTTTTATAATATTTTTCTTTTGCAGATTTTGTTTAAAGGACAACTTTCACAATTAGGATTCTTTTTACAGTATCTTTTTGCATGTTCAACAATTAGTGCATGATATTCGTTGTATATTCTGTAATCTTTTTCTAAACTATTTTGAAAAATATTTTGTAATTCTTCATAATTTGAAAATTCAAATCCTAATCTAGCCATAAATCTTTGAGTGTATTTATCAACTACAAAGAAGGGTTTTTTTAGTGCATATAACAAAATAGTATCTGCCGTTTCTTTTCCGATTCCTTTTAAGCTTAATAATTCTTCTCTTTCAATAGAATCAATTCTGTTTAAATTTTGAATGAAAAAAGTTGTAAACAATTTTAATCGTTCAGCTTTTTGGTTATAAAATCCAGCAGGTTTTATGAGTTCTTTTAATTTTTCAATATCGATTTTGTGAATTTCTACATAATTTAATTTTTTATTTTGATAGAGATTTAAAAGCGCTTTTTCTACGTTAGTCCAGGATGTGTTTTGGGTTAATATTGCTCCTATGGATATTTCATAAACTTGATCTAATGTTTTAGGTAATTCATAATTTCCTGGATGATAGCCACGAATGGATCCTGTTTTAGTAGGATTTGTTCCATTGTACTCTATCAAAGGAAACCAACCTTGATAACCATAATTTTCAAGAAGAATTAGAAATATTTGTTCAAGTTCATTCATTCTTATTTGATGATTAATAAAATTTAAAAAATTATTCTCTTTAAATTTTTTAACATGTGCAGAAATTTTGTTGTAGGACATAAAAATCCAGATTTGGATAGTATTGCAAGCTCAATAGTATATGCATACTTTAAAAGTGAGACTACAAATGAAGAATTTAAAGCAGTTGCACAAGGATTGCCTAACAACGAAACTAAGTATGTTTTAAAGGAGTTAAATTTAGATTATCCTGAAATAAAAACGGATATTTTTCTTAGAGTTTCAGACATTATGGTTAATCCAATTACTATAAGAGATAATCTAACTTTTCAAGAAACTTTAGATTACTTTTTCAATTATCATCTTAAATCAATGCCTGTTGTTGATGAAAATAACGAATACTTAGGAATAATTAACATAGATTTTTTATCAAGAGCTGTAGTTAAAAATTTCTACACAAATGAGTTAAATTATTTGGAAATTTCTTATGATAAATTAAAGTCTGTTTTAATGCCTGCATTTGATTACAAAAAAGAACCAATCGTTAAAGGAGAAATTAATTTAGCTAGTGATTTAGATATAGAAAAACCTGCTTTTGGAATTGTCATAGTTTCAGCAGATAGTAAAAGATTACCTATTTTATTTTCATCTCCTATTCAAACCTTAATTATTTCTAATGCAAATGATCCTAATGTTTTTAACCATCGAGCGTATCCTTTTAATCTTTTTGTTACTAGTAGACGAACTCAAGAAGTAATTCAAATGTTACATCTGCAACAAAGTATAAAAAATTTCATAAAAACAGATGCAATGTTTTTAAATGAGGATGATTTAGTGAGTGAAGTTAAAGAAAAAGTAATTAGAAAACAGTTTGTAGTTCCTGTTTTAAGAGATAATAGAGTAGTAGGAGTAGTTGGAAAAAAAGAAATATATAGTAATAAAGTTTTTAATTTAATTTTAGTAGATCATAATACTTTTGCACAATCAATAGATGGGATTGAAAATGCAAATATTTTAGAGATTATAGATCATCATAATTTAGGAGATATCTATACTATGAAACCAATAGAAGTAACATTAAAACCAGTAGGAAGTACAGCTACGTTAATATATCAAAAATTTAAAGATAGTAATTTATCAATTCCTGATAAATTAGCTAAACTTTTACTTTATGCAATCTTATCAGATACTATCATTCTTACATCTCCTACTACAACAAAAGAAGATATAGATGTAGTTAAAGAAATCTCAAATATGATTAATGTAGATTATAATGAGCTAGGGAGATCATTATTTTCTGCTAATGAAGAAATTGTTAATGATTCAATAATTAAATTATTTACTTATGATTATAAAGAGCAAAAAATATATCAATACAAAGTAGGAATTGGTCAACTTCAATTAGTGAACGTTGATAAAGTTTTAGCTAGAAAAAATGAAATTTTAGAAGCTATAAATTATTTTGTTAATGAAAAACTATTAGATGTTTTTGTTTTTGTTGTAACTGATATTTTGAAGAATAATTCATATCTTTTTACTAACAAGCCGTCGTTGTTTTCAAAATATATGGATAATGAAAATAATATCTTAGTTCCTTTTATTTCTAGAAAGAAAGAGATAATTCCTTATCTTTTTAATGCTCTAAAAAACAAAAAATAAGAAAAAATTTTATGGTTTTAAAATTAATTTTATTAACAAGAAAGTCATAGCAATTACTGAAACACTTAAAACTAATAAAATTGAATACAAAATTACAGTACTTTCTGATATTTCCTTTGATTTTTCGCTTACTATGATAGTTGGTATTTCTGAAGTTTCTGATTGTTTTTCTTCAGGTTCTTTAATAATAACTATTGTTTCATTTTTCTTTTCTTCTACTTTAGGAGTTTCTACAATATTTGATGAACAATCATTGATTTTGACTGTTTTATAAACAGGTCCGTAAAGTATTTTATTTTTATTATCATATACCCTAAATTCAAATCTATATGTTCCTGCTTTAGTATCTTTACTAAACGCTACAGGTAAAGTAATATCACAATAATCGCTACTTCTTCTTGAACTTGAGTATTCTTTTAGAGTACAAGAATCAGTTAATCTAATATTTAATTCTTTATTACTTAATTCATAAATTATTGTGTATTCTGAAGATCCTGTGTTGTAAATTACTGTGTTGAAATATGTTGTAAGATAATTGCAATCTATTTCTTCAGGAGTGAATGAAATCTTTTCAACGTAAATGCTTTTAGTTTCCTTTTTAACTATGAGATATCCTTCTACATAGATCGTATGCTTTCTTCTATAAGTTCCATCTCTTCCAGAGATCTCTATTTTGAATGGAATTTCATCTTCAGATTTTAATCTATATGGTAGTTCAAAATTGAAAGTTAACACGTCTTCTTTATCTTTATCAATTTCTAAATTATCTTCTTCACTTTCAACTTCAATATCTACATCATTAGTATCTATTCTTAATTTTCCAA
>JAWBMQ010000004.1:62745-68410 GCA_038828875.1 Candidatus Woesearchaeota archaeon | reverse complement strand
GTTCCCAATGAAACAATTCCAGATGCATATGCATAATCAATCAATGCTCTAATTTCAACGTTTCTTTCTTCATTTGGCAATATTGTTAATGTTTTTTCTTTTGAACCATCAATTTCGAAAGAATCTGTTGATGTTTTTAATATAACTGTTAATGGAATTGTTCCGGTATTTTTTAATTTTAAATATTCATAAGCTCTATCTCCTTGTTTTCTTTTTTCATCACTGTTCAAAAGCACTGAAGTATTATAGCTAATCTCTCCTTTTGGTTCATCTACTATTAAATTTAAAGTTAAATTTTTCTCAAAAGTAGGAATGATGTTCTTTTCTTTTGCATTAATCTTTACAGTATAATTTCCTTTTACTGAAAATAGAGCAGTCATTATTTCATTATTAATTGCTAAATTGTTTTCTAGGCCTTCTGAGATTAAAGAATATTGGATTTCATCTTTTTCAGAATCATTTACGTTGAATAGTGCTGATAAGTTTAGGTAAGTTTCTTTATTAAGATAGATATATTCGGTTTTTACACTATTTGCAACAAATGGTTTGTTTACGAAAAATGTTTTAGAATCACTTAGATTATATTCTCCTGATCTTGAACAATTAAAATAATATTCATAATTTCCACTTGTCAAAGTTTTAGAAAATTGAAGAATTGAATTATTATTTATAGTTTTAGTTTCATTTAAAATGTTATTTAAGTACAAACTACAATTGTAATTCGTTTCGTTTCCTGAAATTAACGCTTTAAAATTCACAGTTCCATAACTTCTATTTTGATTATCAAACATTGTTTGATCTTGTATTAATATTTCTGCAAAACCTGTTTGAATTATAAAAATTAAAAACAATTCCAAGATAATTTTTTTGTAATGATTAGTTTCCATTTTATCACCATATGTAACTACTTTGTTATAGTAAAATGTTTTCATTTATAAATATTTCTTTCTTTTTTATTTTAAAGTTAACTTATTAGTTATTACAAAAATATATAAATTATATTTAGAATTTAAGCTCGGGGTGAATCTATGTTTGGATGGATAATGCTGTTTTTAGTGATCTTTTTCTTTGTTATATTGCCAGGCATAAGGATTCTTTATGAATATCAAGTAGGTATAGTTTTTAGGTTTGGTAAATATCATAAAACCATAAAAGCAGGATTTAACTGGATAATCCCTTATGTAGATACTGTAGAAGTTGTAGATTTAAGAATAAGAACAATAGATATTACTCCACATGAAGCAATGACTAAAGATAACGTTCCTGTTAAAGTTAATACTGTAGTTTATTTTAAGGTAATTGATGCAGTTAAAGCAGTACTTAAGTTAAGAGATTATGTTTATGCAGTTCAACAATATACTCAAGCAGCAATAAGAGACGTTATAGGTAATGAAGAACTTGATGTAATTCTTGCTCAAAGAGATAGAATTGCTTCAGAAATTAGAAAAATTGTAGACAATGAGACTGATGAATGGGGTGTTGATATTATTTCTATAAAGATTCAAGAAATTGAATTACCAGAAACTATGAAAAGGGCAATGGCAAAACAAGCAGAAGCTGAAAGAGAAAGAAGAGCTATGATAATTACCTCGGAAGGAGAACTTTCTGCAGCTAAGAATTTGAAACAAGCAGCAGATGAATTATCTAGAAATCCAATAACATTACAATTGAGAACATTACAAACATTAAGAGATATTTCAAAAGATCCAGCACAAAAAATATTAGTAGTATTGCCTCAGGATTTAACAAGTACTGTTCAAACCATTCTTAAGAAGAAATAAATTTTCTTTTCTTTTTTGAAATTCTTTTGTTTTAGTTTTAGAAAAAAAAAATAAAAAAATTTAATCAAAATCTATATTAGAGTCTTCTTTTTTGCTACTAGATTTTTCTGGTTTATCAACAACTACTGCTTCAGTAGTTAATAACAATCCTGAAACACTTACTGCATTTTGTAAAGCCATTCTTGTTACTTTTGCTGGATCAATTACTCCTGCTTTTACTAAATTTTCATAATTCAAGGTTTTTGCGTTTAAACCAAAGTCAAATTCTTTATCTTTGATTTTTTCAATTACTACTTCTCCATTGATTCCAGCATTTTCTGCTATTTGTTTTAAAGGTGCTTTTAATGCATTAGCTAAAATTTGTCTTCCAATGTCTTCATCAGGATTGCTGTACTTTTTCTTTTCTAATTCTAATGAAGCTCTGAACAAGGCAACACCACCACCAACAACTACTCCTTCTTCAATTGCTGCTTTAGTTGCATGCAATGCATCATCGATTCTGTCTTTCTTTTCTTTCATTTCAGTTTCAGTTGCAGCTCCTACTTTTATAACTGCAACACCTCCTGCAAGTTTTGCTAATCTCTTTTCTAATCTTTCTTTTTCATACTTAGAGCTAGTATTTTTAATTTGATTTTTAATTTGTAATATTCTTTCTTGAATGTCTTTTTGTTTGCCTTTACCTTCAATGATCAAGGTTTTATCTTTAGTAATTTTGACTTTTCCTGCTTGACCAAGATCGCTTAAAGTTGTATGTTCTAATTTCATTCCTAATTCTTCACTTATAACTTTTCCACCAACCAATGTTGCAATATCCTGTAAGATTTCTTTCTTTTCATCGCCAAATCCTGGAGTTTTTATTGCAACACATTTGATAGCTCCTCTTAAAATGTTTAATATTATTGTTGCTAATGCTTCACCATCTAAATCTTCAGCTATTATTAATAATGGTCTGTTTTGTCTTACTACTTGTTCTAATACAGGTAGTAAATCCTTCATTAAGCTTATTCTTTTGTCATAAATCAATATGTAAGGATTTTCTAAAACAGCTTCCATTCTTTCAGTATCTGTAACCATGTATGGACTTACGAATCCCTTATCAATTTCCATACCTTCTACAACTTCTAAAGAAGTTTCAAATGAATTTGCTTCTTCTACGGTAATTACTCCGTCTTTTCCAACTTTTTCAAAAGCCTCTGCAATCAATGCACCCATTTCAGTATCGTTGTTTGCTGAAATTGTTGCAACTTGACTAATTTGCTCTTTGTTTTCTACAGGTACTGATTTTTTCTTAATGAATTCGATAACTTCTTTAGTTGCATTATCTAATCCTCTTTTAATTGCTAAAGGATCTGCACCAGCTTCTACAAATTTTAATCCTTCTTTAACTAGTGAATATATTAAGAGAGTTGCTGTTGTAGTTCCATCTCCTGCAGTATCTTGAGTTTTAGATGCTACTTCTTTTACTAATTTTGCACCAACTTGCTCATAAGGATCTTCAAGTTCAATTTCTTTAGCAATTGTTACTCCATCGTTAGTGATGTGAGGATTTAATATTTTACTTAAAACAACATACCTACCTCTGGGTCCTAATGTTACTTTTACAGCATCTGAAACTTTTTCAATACCTCTAAAAATTGCATATCTTGCATCTGAATTGTATTTTATCATTTTAGCCATTTTCTTTCACCTCCTTTTTATTTTTCAAGTTTTGCTAAAATGTCTTTATATTTTATAATTAGATATTTTTCATTATCTATCTCTATTTCAGTACCTGAATATTTATCATATACTACTATATCTCCTGGCTTTACTTTAATACTTTCGTCTTCTCCAATATCTATTACTTCTGCTTCAATGCTCTTTTCCTGTGCTGTTTCAGGTACGTACAAACCACTTGGTAATTTTTTTTCTTTTTGTTCAATCACTTTTAAAATTACCCTATCTCCTAGTGCTTTTAATTTCATTTATTTCACCTCCTTAAGCATCATTTTCAATTTTTTTAACTCGTTCTTTGATTTGAGTAAATGCTTTCTCAAAATGTTCTTTTTTAATGATTATTTTTTCAATTTTACCTTCTAATTTTTGTCTAACTGCTTCCATGGCAGCTTCTTTACACAATGCTTCAATATCTGCACCACTCAAGTTTTCAGTTTTTCTTGCTAATTCTTCTAAATCAACATCATTATCTAGAGGCATATTTCTAGTATGTACTTTTAATATTTCTAATCTTGTTCTTTCATCAGGCATAGGTAATTCAATGATATAATCAAATCTTCCAGGTCTTAGTAATGCTGGATCGATAAGATCTAAGCGATTAGTTGCTGCAATAACTACAACTTTATTCAATTCTTCAATTCCATCTAATTCAGTAAGTAATTGATTAACAACTCTTTCAGTAACTTCATGCCCAAAGGAACTTCTTCTTGGAGCTAATGCATCAAATTCATCGAAAAATATTATTGCTGGAGCCATAGTTCTTGCTCTTTTGAAAACATCTCTGATGTGTTTTTCACTTTCACCAACCCATTTGCTGAACAACTCAGGACCTTTTATTGCAATGAAATTGGCATTACTTTCATTAGCAACAGCTTTAGCTAGCAAAGTTTTTCCAGTACCTGGTGGACCTACTAAAATTATTCCTTTTGGTGGTTTTATTCCTGCTTCTTCAAAAATTTCTGGATGTTTTAAAGGTAATTCTACAACTTCTTTCAATCTTTTCTTAGCATCTTCTAATCCTCCAATATCATCCCATTTTGTTTTTGGTTTTTGAATTAATACTTCTCTCATACCGCTAGGTTCAATATTTTTCAAAGCTTCGAAGAAGTGTTCATATTTAACATCAATTTTTTCTAACATTTCTTGTGGTATTTTATCATTCTCATATTTTTTCAATTCGGAAATGTGACTTCTTAAAGCTTTCATTGCAGCTTCTTTACACAAAGCTTCTAAATCAGCGCCAGAAAAACCATGAGTAAGTTCTGCTAATTTACTTAACATGTCATCTATAGATTCTTTTATAATCTTTTCATAGATTTCATGATGATTCTCTTTCAAATATTTTAATTGATCTTCAGTATTATTCATTTTCAAAATTTTATCTTTTTCTTTTTTATCTAATTCAGAAATCACTTTTTCTATATGTAATGAATTTATTTCAGGTCTTATTGGCATTCCACGAGTATGGATTTGTAAAATTTCCTTTCTTCCATCAACATCAGGAAGATTTATTTGAATTTCTCTATCAAAACGACCTGGACGTCTTAAAGCAGGATCAATGCTATTTTGTCTGTTTGTTGCTCCAATAACTATAACTTGTCCTCTACTCTTTAAACCATCCATTAAGGTAAGCAATTGTGCAACAACCCTTCTTTCAACTTCTCCAGTAGTTTCGTCTCTCTTAGGAGCTATGGAATCTATTTCATCAATAAAAATTATGCTAGGTGCATTTTTTTCTGCTTCTTCAAAAATATCTCTAAGTTGTTTTTCACTTTCACCATAATATTTTGACATTATTTCAGGACCATTAATTGAATAGAACATTGCATTACTTTCATTAGCAACAGCTTTAGCAAGCAAAGTTTTTCCAGTACCAGGAGGACCATAAAGTAAAACTCCTTTAGGCGGTTCAATACCTAATCTTTCAAAAATTTCTGGATGTTTTAGAGGTAATTCTACCATTTCTCTTATTGCTTCAATTTCTTCCTTTAAACCACCAATATCTTCATAGGTAATTCCATGAACTTTTCCGCTTTCTTTAACTATTGTTTCAGAAATCATAACTTCAGTGTCTCTTGTAACCATAACAATATTTTGAGGATTAGTTTGAGTAACCATAAAATAATACAATTTTCCATAAATACTGAAACCAATAAGCATACCTTTCA
>JAWBMQ010000004.1:60507-62649 GCA_038828875.1 Candidatus Woesearchaeota archaeon | reverse complement strand
TAATTAATGGTCTTCCAATTAAGAATTCAAGCACTCCTTCAGGATTTAAACGATAGGGGAATTCTTCAATAGGAGCAATTGTAATTCTTTTTGCATTTTCAAAAGAAACGGGTTGAACTTTAACTTTTTCTCCTAAACTTGTTCCTGCAGATTTTCTTAATAAACCATCCATTCTAATGATGTCTAAACCAGAATCTTCGCTTTTAGCTCTTCTAACACTAGCAACTACTTCTTTTTCTCCTGTAATTTTTACAACATCTCCTGATTCTAAGCCAAGTTTTTTCATATTTTCAGAATCTAATCTAACAATACCTCTTCCAACATCTTCTTGATATGCTTCTGCAACATTCAATTCAATAATAATATCTTTAGGAGCATTATTGTTTGATGTTATTTTCATAATTTCACCTCTTTTTTATTTTATCAATTAAAAAACACAAAATACAGTAACTGAAATAAAAATCAAAAATAAAAAAATAATTTAAAAGACAAAAGAACAAATTAATCGATTTTTAACTTTCTTTTGCCTTTTTCATTTACTTTAGGAGCAACAATTTCTAAAACTCCATTTTTGTAACTTGCTTTTGCTTTGTTAGGATCTACTTCGCATGGTAGAGGAATTCTTCGATAAATGTTATAATAACTTCTTCTTACACTACTAAATCCTTCTTTATTTGTAGTTTCTTCTTTCTTATTTTCAATTTTTAATTCAACTTCATCGGGATCAACTCTTAAATCAATGTTTTCTTTATCTACACCAGGTAATTCTATGCTTAAATAAACGTTATTTTCATCTTCAGTAATGTCATAAACTAAAGATCTTTCATTTCTTAAATCTCCGGTATCGTAAATTTCTTCGAAATCTCGCATCATCCTTCTCATCATTGCATCAAACACATCAAAAATGTCGTCATAATCTCTTCTTTTCATTTTTCTCACCTCCTGTCAAGTTTAACTTGACATTATATTATAATAATGGAAACTTATTTATAAATTTTTCGAATTTTCAAGTTTTTAAAACAAAACTAAACTTTTTTATTTATAAAAAAGAAAGACTTTTTTATTCTTCTTCGAGTTCGACAACTTCGATTTTTTCTTCAGCTAGAAGAGATTTTAGTTTTTCTACATCATTTCTGCTTCCAACAATCGTACCATAATGCATAGGAATGACTATTTTTGGTTTTATCAATTTGATAGCATACACTGCTTCTTCTGCATTCATTGTGTAAGTTCCTCCTATTGGAAGTAATGCAATATCTACTTTTCCACTTATGGAAGACATTTCATGGATTGCATCAGTATCTCCTGCATGATACACAGTAACATTATCAAAAATTAGCAAATATCCTAGCCATTCGTTAATTTTTGGATGAAAGGGCTTTTCTGTATTATATGCTGGAACTGTTCTAAATTTAAATTCTTTAAGTTCATACTCTTTTTCAGGTTGAACAATTATTAAGTTAGTATCTAATCTTCTTAACTTACTTATAGCATCTGCTGGTGCAATTATGTTTTTTATTTTCATCTGAGAAAGATCGTCAATGCTTAAATGATCATAATGAGAGTGTGTGATGAATACATAATCTGCTTCTTTTTTTACATTATTTTTCAATTTAAAGGGATCAATGAATATTCTAATTCCATAATACTTGATTAAAAAACTTGCATGTCCTAACCAATGAATTTCAATGTTTTGGAATTCCATCATTAATTTTATTATATGAAAACAAAATTTATAAATTTATTTATCCAAAAAAGTAATATGAGTGCATTTTCAAATTCCCTATACTTTTTAGGAAGATTAGGTTTTTTTGATGTAATTTTGCCCTTTTTGCTGATTTTTACTTTATTGTATGCAGTGCTAGAAAGAACGAATATATTAGGCTATATTGAAAAAGGACAAACTGTAAGAAAAAAGAATTTAAATGCAATTGTTGCTTTTTCTATTGCTTTTTTAGTCATTGCTTCTGCTAAAGCAGTTTCATTCATTGTTTCCTTTATTCCTAAAATTATGCTTATTTTTGTTATAGTTTCTTTGTTAGTTATTCTTGCTGCTTCGTTGTATGGTTTTTCAGGAGAAGATCAATTTAAGATTGATCCAAAGTATAGAAAGTGGTTTTTAGTTGCAGTTTTGACATCATC
>JAWBMQ010000004.1:50275-60411 GCA_038828875.1 Candidatus Woesearchaeota archaeon | reverse complement strand
AGCATTTGTAATTTTATTTTTAATGATTGATTTTAATGAGTTTCTTATGCATCCTAATGTTATTTTTTTAAGAGTACTATTTGCTAAATGGAATATTGATTGGAAAGATATATTCTATGGTATTTTAGCTTTAGCAATAACGTTCGGCGCTTTTTGGTTAGTTCTTAAAGAGCCAGAAAACAAAAAATAAAACAGAAAATTCTATTTATTTATCTTAAAAATTGTTTGCATAGATAGCAATAATGCTCTTTCTCATAAGGATCAAGTTTTACAAATTCTACAATTTTAAAATGTTTTTTTAATTCTTTTAAAACTTCATTGTGAATCTGTTCTGCAGTTTTACTTATATCTACACTTCTTGTTTTTAAAGCTAAAATTCCTATTCCATCATCTTTTAAGTAAATTTTGCAATTTTTAATAAAAATTTCAACCTGGTTTTTTTGAGCAACATCTTGAAAAACAACATCTACAATAGGTACTATGTTACTGTATTCCAAAGGTTTGTTTGCATCTCCAAGGATGGGAAAAATATTGTCTCTTTCCTTTGCTAAAAGAACTAATTTTGCCAGAACTCTTGCAGAAATTTCAACAGCAAAAATTTTACCATTTTCTATTAAATCTGATAAATGACTTACTGTTGTTCCACTAGCAGCACCTAGATAAAGTATTTTATCATCAATTTTGAATTCTATCTTTAAACCTTTTAACATTGCAGCTGCTATTTTGCTTTTTTCGGGGTCCCAGAAGCGAAATTCTTCGTTGTTGATTTTAACTAATTTTTCACCATAAACAGCTTTGCCAGGTACTTTATTTTTGGTAAAAAGCTTATTCTTTTCTAAATGTAAATTTTTCATAACTAATAGAAAGTTTGAAAGATATATAAAATTTTATATATTGTGGATTATTACATAAATGAGTATGAAATATTGCTTAATTCGCTTAAACAATGTCGTTGTTTTTGAGAATGGAAAAATCACTGTTGCAAAAGATATTCCTAGTGATGCTAAAATTTTAAATTCTCTCGATTATTATGATTTGACTAATGAGGAATTGGAAATTTTAAGAAAAATGCTAAAATTTCAAGTTTCTCAGAAAGAAGTATTAAATTATACTTCTAAAAAAATATCCGAAAGTTATGATGATGAAGATGTTGTTAAAGAATACATAAAAATGTATGACGACATAGCAAAAATCAAAAACATATTCGCTAAAAGAATTCGCGATTTTATCGAAATTTATTATCCAGAAATATATGAAAAATCAAATGATGCAATAGTCAATATTTTGAAGAGTAATTTTAGTAATGAAAAAAGCGAATTAGGAGGAAGGTTTAATGAAAAACAGTTAAAAGGTTTTAAAATGATGATCGATAGTTATTTAAGAATTGATGAATTTGAAAATAATCTAAAAAATGAGATTGAACGAACAATGCAAGAGATTGCTCCTAATTTTTCTTATTTAGCAAGACCTTTGATTGCAGCAAGAATGTTGAATTCAGTTGGAAGTTTAAAGGAGTTAGCTTTGTTACCTGCTTCAACAATCCAAACATTAGGAGCAGAAAAAGCCATGTTTAGATTTTTGAAAACTAAAACTAAGCCTCCAAAGTATGGTTATTTGTTTGCACATCCTTTAATTGCAAAAGCAAAAGATAAAGGAAAAATCGCTAGGAAATTAGCAAATAAACTTTCAATAATGATAAAAAAAGACGTTTTCGGAGATAAACAATTCATTGCAGATAAGATCTTAGAAGAATTGGAGAAAGAATTATGAATTCAATGATTTTTTCTTAAAAAATCAATAATTCTCTTTTCTAGCTCTTCTGAATTAGGATAGCTCTTTTCAAGCATTCTAAACGTTTCAGTGTGAAATTTTCTTTTTATAGATCCTTTGAATTTTAAATATTTGTGTAACATTTCATGATAAAGGATATATTTTAACATTTCATCATCAGAATTTTTGAATTTTTCATTTATTGATATGGTATTTCTAAAAAAATTATATTTTGCAACCACTTTGTTTCCATTTCCTTTCCAAATTAAATTTGTTTCTCCTAATTCATTGTTAAAGAATTTAGCATTAACTTCATCGTAAAGTTTTTTCAATCTTGAATCTTGTTCAGTTACAATTTCTAAATCTGAAAGTTGTTTAATAAAATTCAGATACATATCTACTGCGTTTCTATCGATAGGATAGCTTTTGTATATCTTTTTCATTATTAATTCAATTCCACCTAGTACAAAGGTATCATTAACGTTTTTCCATCGTTTACCTAATCTTATTTCTAAATATGTTGATTTGAAAATCGAGATGTTTAGATTGTTTCTAGTGTATTTAATTCTAATTTCTTTTTCTATTCCAATTTTTTTCAATTTTGATTGAATATTTTCTAAAATTACGTTCTCGTCCATATTAAAAAATCATTTCAATTTCTTTAAATTTCTTTTCAACCATTTTTCGTATAATTTTTCAAAATTTCCTTGATTTATTGAATCCCTTATTTGTTTCATTAAATTTATAAAAAAATAAACGTTATGATAAGTTAATAATCTCATGGCTAGCATTTCTTCAGCTTTAAAAAGATGATAAATGTAACCTCTTGAATAATTTTTACAAACATAACAATTACAATTCTCATCTAAAGGTTTATCATCGAAATGTGCACTACCTAGCTTATAGCGAAATTTATTTTCTACATTTCCACCAGATTCAGGTAAAATATAAACATATCTTACTCTTGCCATTCTAGTAGGAGTTACACAATCTAGTGTATCGATTCCTCTTGCTACAGATTCAAAAATATCTTCTACAGTTCCAATACCTAATAAATGAATTGGTTTTTCCTTATCAATAAAAGGAACAATCCAATCTAACGTTTCATACATTTCATTTCTTCCAAATGCTCCACCAATAGCAATACCATCGAAATCTAAAGAAGAGATAAATTTTGTGCTTTCAATTCTCAATTCTTTGAATAAACCTCCTTGAATAATGCCATATAAAGATTGGTCACTTTTTCCTTCTTTTTTTAATTCTTTCCATTTGTTTAAGCTTCTTAATTCCCATCGATGTGTTCTTTGCATAGATTCTAAAGTATAGTTATAATCTGCAGAAGGAGCAGTGCATTCATCTAATGCTAGAATAATATCAGAATCAAGATCGTTCTGAATTTCAATGGATTTTTCAGGAGTTAATAATTCTTCATGACCATCGTAAATAGATCTAAAGAAGACACCTTCTTCAGAAATTCTTGCTAATTTTTCATCAGATCTTTTTCTATCTTGTTCTAAACTGTAATCAAATTTGTTTGCTCCTAATTCAGCACCTATGCCTAAGCTAAATGCTTGAAAACCACCAGAATCAGTAACTATAATTCCATCAAAATTCATCATTTTATGTAATCCTCCTAATTCTCTTACTTTTTTTTCTCCAGGTTTTAGATGCAAATGATATGTGTTACTAATAATTATTTGAACTCCGATTTCTTTAAGATCTTCGCTTGATAATGTTTTTACTGTAGCTTTAGTTGCGACTGGCAAAAAATTAGGTGTTTCTACTTTTCTCCCTCTAATTTCTAGAATACCCGTTCTAGCATATGTATTGTTATCTTCATTTATTTTTTTAAAAATCTTAGCCATGGTTTTAGATTATATATATTTTTTATAATTCTTTTGTTTTCCAAACATAATTTTTATTTTTGTAACTTCCAAGATAATAAAAAAGTTTAAATATAAAAATCATTTTGTATTTTTTAGGTGAAGAAATGGGGTTTTTTGATTTATTTAAGAAAAAGGAGCAAAAATCTCTGGATAATCAAAATAAAGATCCTTTAGCTGATATCCTTTCGCAAACTGCTTTGCCACAACAAAATTTTCAACAAACACAGCAAACAGCACAGAATGCTAATCAAAATCCTACTAATAAAAATCCAAGTATTCAACAGAATGTGGCTCAAAATTCATTACCGTTGCCACAAATTCCTACGTTTAATAATGTTCCTTCTAATAATCAAACAAATGTTCAAACTTCAAAGACTGATGTTTTAAGTTCACAAACAATTCCGAGTTTGAAAGAGACAAATCAATCAAATCAAGTTTTAGCTAAAAAAGAGGTTTTAGAAGAATCACCACAACCTGAAAAAAAGGAGTCACAAATTAACTTGACACAAAAAGAGTATTATTTTTACAAAGATAATCTTTTCGTAGATTCTAAATATTATGAGAGCGTATATTCGTCACTTGTTGATTCAATGAAAATGTTACAAACTTACAAAAAAATAATTGATGTTTCTCTACAGAGAGAAGATTTCGAAGATGTCATGAAAAATTATTATGATTCGTTGGATGAAATGAATAGATTGTTATTAAAGTTAGATAAATCAATTTTTGATGATTAAAGGTGAAAGAAAATGGAAAACAAACCATTATTTATACAGATAAGTGAATATCAAAAGATAAAAGAACTATTGAAAATATTGGAAGAAAAGTATAATCATTCAAAAGAGCTGTTAAGTGAAATTGAGAAATTACATCAAGAAGAAGAGAAAGAAATTGCAGCATGGAAAGCAAGTTTTCAAGAGATGAACGAAAAATTAGATTTGATAAATAGATTGTTTGAGTGAGATTATGGCAGAAGATCCACAATATAAATATGTTATGATTAATAATCCCGTTGATTTGAGAAGAAATGCATTATTTACTTCAAAATTGATAATTCAGCAAATGATGTCATATGAGAAAATTAAAATTTTGAGAGAAGAAAAGAAAAAATTAGTTCAAGAATTATCAACATTATCAGTTGAAATGGTCGAAATATATAATAAATTGATGGAGTTGTTACCTAAACCTCTTGTAGATGTAGTTGAAAAAGAAAAAACAATTGAAGAGCGAGCAACAAGAAGAACTACAAAAGGTAAAAAATCAGAAAAGAAGCAACAAATAGAAGAAACAAATACTAAAAAAAGCAAAATTGAAAGATTATATGATGTTCTTAAGCAATTAGATGAAAAACTAGAAAAACTACAATAAATCTATATTTTTTTAATTCTTCCTTCTTTATCTTGTTCTATGATTTTATCTTTTGTCAATTTCTCAATTACTTGATAGGTTTCTTTTTCAGAATATCCATTCATTTTAGCTTCAATTAAAATTTCTTCAACTTGTGTATATTTTTTTCCTCCAATAATACTTAAAACAAGATGCATTAAATTAAGAAAACGATCTTCTTCAATCTCTTGCACAGTTTTTTTAATCACTGAATTTATGTCAAAAATATCCATTTTTTATGGTAATGTAATCTTAAATATAAAAATATTGTTATAACTATTCAAATATACATTTGTTTGCAAATTAGTTTAGTTTAAACTAAGAAGTAATTACAAAGATATATAAATTTTTGATGTTTAATTGAATATGTGAGACTATGTTTTTCAAAAAAAGAGTTAAAAGTCATCATTTTGAAAAAATTGTGTTCTTCTTGATACTTATTGCAGGTTTTGCATCATTATATGTTTTTATGAAAGGAATGAGTGGGTTGTTTGAATACTCATTTATTGTTCTTTTGCAGATGAATTTAGTTATCATTGTTTTACTGTTGATAATAGCGTATATGGTAATAAAAATCTATGAAAAAGTGGAATAATAATTCTTAATCTTTTTAAACAATTTATTTTTACTATTTTCTAATGAATCAAACTGAGAAATATTTCAATATTGAAAAATTGGTTAATGATTTAAACAACCAACTTTTTGAAGAATATGGTGTTAAGGTTGAGAAATCAAGGTATTACTTATGCAATGAGACGGAATGGAATGCTGTAAAAGCTTTCTGTGGAGATCAGGATATTAAAGGGGTTTACATTGTAGATTTTAGGCAAGCATTTGTACCTATTTCCAGTCTTGATTATGATATTACTTTTTTGCATGAATATTTTGGTCATGGTCTTTTCACTGAAAAATCTTTTCTTGCTCAAAGAGAAGGTTCTTTGAAATACTCCATGAAAAATTCAAAAAATCAAATTCATAATTTAAAAAATATTGCATCATATGGATTTTTTGATAATTTTTTTGATGATTCTGAAGCATTTGCTGTTTGGATGAGTTATTTTTTATCTAAAAAAAGAAATGATCTTGAAAGGTTTTATAATCATTTAAACTTTACAAGATTGAAGAGACACTATAATTATTTGTTGGATGTTTTAAAGGAATATGAATCTGTTTTTACATCATATGGAGTTTTTAAAAAATACGGAATTGATGTCAAGATTAAAGATGGAACTTTTTTAGATATAGTTAAGAATGTTTACGAACAAAATTTAGAAGATATTAGAAAAATTTATCTTAATGAAAAAGTTGATTTTCTAACTAATAGAAAAAAATATGAAATTTATATTATTAATCCTACTTTCAATTATTCTTATACAATTTTTCAAGATTGTTGGATCACAATTGAGCACAATCCTAAATTGTTTTTTAATAAAGAGTTGAAATGTATATATTCAAAAATATGAGAAAAATTTTTATGATTGTTGATTTTTCTTAATTTTAATGGATAGAAAACAATACTTTATCTTTCAAGATGAACATCACCTTTTTGATGAATATACAGTAAAGTTAGTTAATAAATTAATTTCTCAGCATGTTTTTGATGAAATTTTAAGTGAAATTTCTGTTGGAAAAGAAGCAGTAGTTTACAAAGCAAAACAAAAAGAAGAAATTATAGCTTTGAAAATATTCAGAGTAAAAAGTTGTAATTTCAATAAGATGTATGAATACATAAGTCAAGATCACAGATTTTCAATAGCAATAAAAAACAGAAGAAAAATTATTCTAGAATGGGTTAAAAGAGAATTTAAAAATCAATTATTGGCTTATCAAAATAATGTTTCAGTTCCTAGACCAATTTTACAAAGAGAATACGTTATTGCAATGGAATTTATAGGAGATGAATTACCAGCTAGGCAATTGAAAAATAAATATCCAGATGATCCAGAACAATTTTACAAGGAGGTTATAGATAATTATAGAAGATTAGTTTTAGATGCAAAAATTGTTCATGGCGATTTATCTGAGTTCAATATACTTAATTACAATGAGCATCCAATTTTCATTGATTTTTCTCAAGGTACCGATGTTGCAAGCGTTTTAGGAATTCAACTGTTAAGAAGAGATTTAGAAAAGATCGGTAATTTCTTTAAGAAATTCATAGATCCTAAAATTGATTTGATTTATGATGATTTGATTTCAGAACTCAAGAAAAGAAAAATATTATATTAATTTATGAATTTCTTTAAGTTGCTTTGTTTGTTGTTGTCTTCTTCATTATTTTTATTTTTGTTATTTACTCTTTTCCAAGAATCCCAACTTTTTCTGAAAAAATCATATTTGTTGTAATTTTTTTCTAAGAAATCGATTGTTTTTTCATCAGCTGGATATCCTGAACCGAAATCAAAGTTTATGCTTTTTTTAATTTCTTCTATAATATTATCTCTCATTACTTTAGCAACAATACTTGCTGCAGAAACAATTTTATACTTTTCATCAGCTTTGTGAGCGAAAAATATGTTTATTTTTTTTTGTAAATTTAGAGTAATTGTTATTTCATCTTTCTTTTCAGAAATTATTGAATAATCTTGGTTAAAAAAGTAAAAAAATTCTTGAATAAAACTTCTAATATTGTTGCTAGGACAATCAATGTAAATGTTTACCTCTTCATTAAGTTCATTGTATTTTTGCAATATTTTTAATATTAGTTCTACATTTTTTATAATTTCTAATTTATTTAAGTTCATAGTCTTACTTTCTACTGCAGAATCTATTTCATTAGGTGGAATTATTATAGTTTCAAAATCAACATCATTTGTATTTTTTAACTTTAAAAATTCTTGAAAAATTTTTTCTCTTTTTTCAGGAGTTAATTTTTTAGAATCTTTAACATTTAATTTTGAAAACAATTCACTCATTTTTTCTAAGTTTTTATCTAAAACAGAAAATGCACAAATTACCATTGGACCAATTACTGGTCCTCGACCGGCTTCATCAATTCCAATTTTCATTTTATAATATAGAAACTAAAAATTTATAAATTTTACATCAAATCATAATTGCTGTTTTCGAGGTGATTTGATGAAATTTTGTCCTAAATGTGGAGGTATTCTTTTTCCTAAAAACACAAAAGAGGGGATGATCCTTTATTGTAAAAAATGTGGTTATGAAGAGAAGGCAAAAGCAGAATCAGTAAAAATTAAGGAAAAGATAAATGAAAAGACAGATATTAAAATCTTTACATCTGAATCTGAAAATATGAATGTTTTTCCAATTGCGGATGTTGAGTGTCCAAAATGTGGTCATAGGCAAGCATATTACACAATGGAGCAAACTCGTTCAAGCGATGAACCTCCTACTAGATTTTTTAAATGTGTTAAATGCGGATATGTTTGGAGAGAATACAGCTAAACTATTTTTTCTTTTCTATTTTTCAATTTTTTGAATCTTACCTTCAAAGTAAATACAAATTTTTAAATAGGGAATTATATTAAATTGTTTGATGGATTGGTTTGATGATGTTTTGCTAGAATTAGAAGAGATTGATCGTGTTTACTTTAACAATCATAAAGATTTAAAAAAGGAATTGAAACATACAGAACTTAATATTAAAATTCCTAAGGAAGATAAAGTAAAAGTTGATAAAAAATTAGTATTAAATAAAGAAAAACCAAAATTTAATTTTAATTTTGATTTTCTGAAGATATTTTCGATATCTACCCCATTAGCAAAAGCTTTGAAAGTTTTTGTTATATTTCTAATCCTTTTTCTTTCTATGATTGGAATCTTTATCGTTTTAATTATGTTTTTAAAAGCTTAAAAATGGATCAATTAGAACTTTTTGTAAATGTTAAACCGAATTCAAAGAAAGTTGAAATTTTTGAAAAAGAAAATGAACTTTTTATCAGTTTAACTTCTAAACCAATTCAAGGAAAAGCAAATCAAGAGATGATATCTCTGATAAAGGAGTATTATAAGAAAAAAGGCAAAAAAATTAAAAATATATTCATTATCACAGGAGAAACATCCAGGAAGAAAAAAATAAGAATAGAATTTTTTTAAAACGAATGAATAGATGTGAGATTTATGAATAAAAAACAAAGATCAGAAAAAGATAAACGTTCAGAAACTTTTTTATCAAAAATCAAAGATTTTTGGAAATGGTTAAACGAATCTGATTCTTGGCTTGCAACTGTTCTGTGGATTATTATTTTTTATATTATGATAAGATATTTGATTTACCCTGTCTTAGGTTTTTTTCTGGGAACTCCTTATCCGATAGTTGCAATAGTTTCAGGAAGTATGGAACATAGAGGAAGTTTTGATGAATGGTGGAATAGAAAAACAATTTTAGGATATACTCAAGGAATGTGGTACGAATTAAATAATATAACAAAGGAGATGTTTTTAAGTTTTCACTTCAAAAATGGTTTGAATAAAGGAGATGTTTTAATTTTAAGAGGTAAAAAAGCTGAAGATATTAATGTTGGCGATGTTATTGTTTTTTCTACTCCGAGTGGAAAAGCGGTTATTCATAGATGTGTAAAAAAATGGGAAAAAGATGGAAAAATTTATTTTCAAACAAAGGGAGATGCAAATCCAGGAGTTGGAAGAAATGATGCAATAAAAGAAGATGAAATTTCTCAAGATCGATTGATTGGGGTAGCATGGATAAGAATTCCGTGGTTAGGATATCCAAAGGCATGGTTGGAAGATTTGATTAATTGGTTAAGAAAACTATGATTTTTGCTGATTTACATATTCATGGAAAATTTTCAAGAGGATGTAGTAAAAATACATCTTTCTTCACTCTAAAAGAATCTGCAAAAATTAAAGGATTAAATTTACTAGGTACCGGAGATTTTACACATACTCGATGGTTAGAGGAATTCGAAAAGAAAAGAGTAGAAGATGAAATTATAAAGGATGAGATAAATTTTGTTTACCAAACTGAAGTTAGTTTAGTTTATAGTGATAATTCTAAAGTTAGAAAAGTACATCTAATTGTTCTATCTCCTGCATCAAAAGTTAAAGAAATTAATGAATATCTTTCAAAAAAAGCAAACCTTTTAGTAGATGGGAGACCTACAATTGGGA
>JAWBMQ010000004.1:47917-50178 GCA_038828875.1 Candidatus Woesearchaeota archaeon | reverse complement strand
GAAATTAAGTTGTCCAGAATTTGTAGAAAATTTAAAAAGTTTAGATGATAAAATTGAAATTATTCCAGCACATATTTGGACACCTTGGTTTGGAATCTTTGGAAGTAAATCAGGATTTGATAGCTTAAAAGAAGCATTTCAAGATCAGGAAAGAAACATCCATGCAATTGAAACAGGATTAAGTAGTGATCCATTGATGAATTGGAGAGTAAAGGAGTTGCAAGAAAAAACAATTCTTTCTTTTTCAGATAGTCATAGTTATTGGCCTTGGCGTTTAGGTAGAGAAGCAACAGTTTTTGATATTAAAGAAGATTTTGGATATGATGAAATAATAAAAGCAATAAGGCATAACAAAGTAAACTATACTATCGAAGTAGATCCATCTTATGGTAAGTATCATTTTGATGGTCATAGAAGCTGTAATGTTTCTTTGAGCAGTAAAGAGAGCATAGAAAATAATAATCTTTGTCCTGTTTGTGGAAAACCATTAACTTTAGGAGTACTTCATAGGGTTGAAGAATTAGCGAATTTTTCGGAAGAAGAAGTTAAAAAGAAAGAATTTTTTGCTAAGAAAGATTATGTAAGTGCTTTACCATTGGCAGAGTTGATTGCTGCAGCTATGAAAAAACCATTAGAGAATAAAGAGGTTAAAAAGAAGTATTTTGAATTAATTGATGCTTTTGGTAATGAAATGAATATTATTTTTAATGTTCCATTGGAAGATATTAAGAAACATTACAATGATAATTTGTTTTTGAACCTTATTGAGTTAAATAGAAAATCAAAAATTCCAGTAATTCCAGGATATGATGGAGTTTATGGAAAAATTGATCTATCTAAAGTTAATAATCTATTAAAAGGTAACTTAGAGAGATTTTTATGAATAAATTAATAAATATCTTCATATTTCTCTAAATTTAAGGTGAAAATTATGAATAATATTGAAGAGCTAATAAAAAAAGAGTTTGGTTTTGTTGAAGATGTGATAAAAAATCAAAAATATAATCTGTTACCTTCAGCTTATGATACGTTATTGCATTTAAATTCTATAAGTTTAGCAGAGGATCAAAAGAAAAGAGTTAAAGAATTTGAATTAGAAATATATAAAATTTCATATCCTTTGAATTATAAATTAGCAAAAGAATACTATGAAACTGGAAAATATTTTTATGCAGATAGAGCTTTAACAAAAGTTAAAATAATTTCACAAATAACTGGTTGGAAATTACCTGATGATTACAATTATTTAAGAGAAAAAATTTCTAAAGCATTAGTTGATCAAACTTTAACTTATTTTGATAAAGCAATGGAAAGAAAAAATTATTTTGTTGCTGAAAATTTGTTAGAATTTATTAAATATGTCGTTAATCACGAAATTCCAAAAAACTCAGATTTCTTTAATAAATATAGAGATAGAATTGTTAATATAGAGAATGATTTATATAACAAAAGGATGGATGAGTTTATAGGTTATAAACAATCTACAGCATCATCAAAAAAAGAATTATCTTTGAAAAAAGAAGAGAAATCTGAAAAAGTAAAAGCAGTTAATGAGAAATCTGAAGAGCTTAGAAAAAGACTAGAGAAGCTTGTTGAAAAAACAAATAATCAAAAAACTTCACAACCAACTATTGATAAGAAAAATATTCCGAATAAAGAGCAAAAACAAGAAGGAAGAATTGCTGATAAAATTAAAAAAGTGAAAGAAGAATTGAATAAAATTAGCAAACAATACGAAGAAAAGAAAAAAGACAAAGTAAAATAATACTTTTAATTTTTTTATATTTTTTCAATCTCAAACATAGTACTTATTTTTATTCTTTCTAATTCTTCTCTACTTAACAAACCTTTTTTAGGACCTATTTGCTGAATAACACTTTCGGCATTCAATAAAGCAGATTTTACAGCTTCTGTAATAGAATTAGTAAGCATATAAAAACCTGCAAAAGTACTACCAAACGCATCTCCAGCACCAGTAGGTTCTAAAACTTTTACTTTATGTGATTTTATGTGATATATTTCTTTATCATAAAAATAAGCTCCATTGCTACCATCAGTAATGATTACTCCTTTGAAATAAGGAATCAATTTTTTGAAGATTTCGTCGATGTCCTGTTCCTTAGTTAACAACATAGCTTCTTCTTTGTTAAAGATTAAAAAATCTACATACTGCAAAGTATCTTTCAGATTATCAAAACCTTTTTTTACAACATAGCTACTTGGATTGTAGAAAATTATTGTTTTGTTTTCCTTTGCTTTCT
>JAWBMQ010000004.1:34775-47820 GCA_038828875.1 Candidatus Woesearchaeota archaeon | reverse complement strand
ATAGCTTCTTCTTTGTTAAAGATTAAAAAATCTACATACTGCAAAGTATCTTTCAGATTATCAAAACCTTTTTTTACAACATAGCTACTTGGATTGTAGAAAATTATTGTTTTGTTTTCCTTTGCTTTCTTGAAAATTTCCTTTTGAACTAAAAATGCATTTCTAGTTAAAGATGCACTATATAGAGCTTTTGCTTTATAATTAAATTTGTTTTCTAATAAATCGTTTGAACCTTTAAATGTAAATACTGTTCGTTCATTAGTAAATGAATTTAATATTATGCTAACACCATTAATCCCTTTTTGATTTCCTAAAAAAGTAATATTTTGAGAATTTAAGTATTCTTTTATCTTTTTTCCATTTTCATCTTCACCAATACATCCATAAAAACCAACATCAAATCCTAATTTTTTTAAAGCTACTGCACTGTTTGTTCCTCCGCCTCCAATTTCAATATCTAAAGAATCAATTAATATTTTACTTCCTAAAGGATATGCGATAAGTTCAAAATCTTCTTTATTGCTAATTATTTTTATAATTTCAGTTTCTGTAGGTTCGGGAGTGAGAAAGATGTCAATAGTTGCACTACCTAAGGTGATGAAATCAAAAAATGGAGAGCTTGTTCTTGAATTTACAATCTTTTGAGCTTTTTTAGCTATTTTTTTAATTTGTTTAAGAGCCATGTTAATTTTTTATACATTTAATTATTTAAAAATTTTGTTTAAAAATTGAAATTTCTCTAAATTTAAAGAAAAAAATATAAAATTTAAAGAACATTGATTTAATCATGGCAAAGATAACCCCTTGGGAAGTTAGTGGAGAAATTGATTATGAAGAACTTTTAATAAAATTTGGGATTGAAAAGATAGATAAGAATTTACTACAAAGAATAGAAAAGCATACAAAGGAACTTCATCCTTTTTTAAGAAGAGAAATTTTCTTTGCACATAGAGATTTGAATTGGTTATTAGATGAATATGAAAAAGGTAACAAATTTTATCTCTATACTGGCAGAGGTCCTTCTAGTGGCATACATCTAGGTCATTTGTTGCCATTTTTATTTACAAAATGGTTGCAAGATAAGTTTGATGTTGAGTTAATTATTCAAATCACTGATGATGAAAAATATTTATTTAAAGAGATAAGTTGGGAAGAAATTCAAAAACAAACTTTTGAAAATATGAAAGATTTGATTGCTTTAGGTTTTAAACCAAATAATACTAAATTTATTATTGATTCTAAGCATATTCACTATATTTATCCATTAGCAATAAGAATAGCAAAAAAAATTACTTATTCTACAGTAAAAGCTGCATTTGGTTTTACTTCTGAAAATAATATTGGTCAAATTTTCTATACTTCTTTGCAAGCAGCTCCGGCAGTTTTAAAATCATACGAATTAGGAAAAAATATACCTTGTTTAATTCCGCATGGTGTTGATCAAGATCCACATTTCAGAGTTGCGCGAGATGTTTATGAAAGATTAGGTTATTATAAACCAGCTTCTATTCAAGGAAAAATGTTACCTGCATTGAATGGAGAAGCAAAAAGTTCAAGTAGCAAAAATAATGCTATATATTTAAGTGATTCTGAAAAAGAGATTAGAGAAAAGGTTATGAAATATATGTTAACTGGAGGTAGAGAAACTTTAGAAGCTCAAAAAAAGCTAGGGGGTGTTCCTGAGCTTTGCGTAGTCTTTAAGTATTACTATTACCTTTTTGAAAACGATGATGAAAAGTTAGAAGAAAGAAAGAAATTATGTAAAGGAGGAAAATTGATGTGTGGTGAATGTAAGAAAGAACTTGCAAACAGAATTGTGGAATTTGTCAAAGATCATCAAAGTAAAAGAGAAAAAATTGATGATGAATATGTAAAACAATTTTATTATGGTAATGGTGAAAATGATGAAAAAAAAGCAACAAAATGAAGAAAAAAGCAAGTCAAAGCCAATAATCGAAGTTAAAGTTAAGTTTCATAAGAATAGGTTTAAGAAATTAGTTAAACATTCTTTAGAAAAATTTGAATATCAATTTGAAGAATTTGCAAAACATATTAAAGAATCGTTGAATAAAAGGATTATAGAGATTAATTTTTCAAAATTAAACGTGGATAAGAAAGTTTCTGTAATTATTCCCGCTTACAATGAGGAAGAACGAGTTTTGAATGTTGTAAAACCAGCTTTGAAAAGTCAATATGTTGGAGAAGTCATTGTTGTTGATGATGGTTCTAAAGATAGAACTTATGAAGTTTTAAAAGAGTTTAAAGAAAGCAACAAAAAATTAACTGAAAAGTTGATAATCATTAAACAAAAGAATAAAGGAAAAGCAGGAGCAATGAAGACAGGAGTTGATAAAAGTCATTTTGATTATGTCTTGTTTTTAGATGCGGATTTAGTAGGATTAAGAACTAAAGATATAGATAAGCTTATATTGCCAGTAGTACTGGGTTATGTAGATCTTACACTTTCTTTAAGAAAAAATTCTTTAGAAATTTTCAAAATGTTGAAGTGTGATTTTGTTAGTGGAGAAAGATGTATGCATAAATCTCTTTTAAATGATTTATGGAATAAAGTTAAATCTGGTTTTGGAATTGAAGTAGTGATGAATCAAAAAATTATAAAAGAGCATTTAAAATATGCATCAATAGAAATTTCAGCAAAAAATACTGTAAAAACTAAGAAAAGAGGATTTATAAATGGTATTAAAGGAGAATGGGAAATGCTTCAAGAGATCTTTCATAACGTAAATTCTTTTTTAGTTTTGCAACAGCTTTTAGTGATGAGTAGTAATCAATATAAAATAATATTCAAGAAATAATTTTTTTATTTTTAATCAAATTTCATTATTCTGTTAGGCAAATCTTCTTTCATAATTAATGTTACTCGTGATTCTTTCTTTTGATCTACTATTTTCCAGTTCAATTCATTTGCTAATTTTTCAGAAAACTCAAGAACATCTTGATGTGTTGGCATGTTTTCAAATTTTAATCTACTTCTTGAATGTCCAACCCACATGTATGATTTAACTTCTACAAACATAGGATTTGCAAATAAAATCAGCTTTGCATATTCTTCAGGTAAAACATCATTAATTCCTTTAACTAACGTTATTCGGAATACTGTTCTATAATTATTCAATTTACTAATTATTTCTAAAGTTTTCATCAATCTTTCCCAACCATCAGGATTTAATGGATTATCAATTTTCTGATAAAGTTCTTTAGTTGGAGCATCTACTGAAATATAAAGTTGAGTTGGCAATGCATTTTCATCAATTAATCTTTGAATCATTTCAGGATGTTGTCCATTTGTAACTAAAAATGTAGTTTTTCCTCTTTTATGTAATTCTTTTATTAATTCAGGTAGTCTTGGATATAAAGTAGGTTCTCCAGTTAAAGAAATTGCAAAGTGCATTGGTTCTTGAGCTTCTTTAAATTTAGATTTATCTACTTTATTATTTCCACCGAATCCACTTAATAATTTTCTTTGTGCTTTAATGGATTCTTCTATTATAGTAGTAGGATCATCAATTTTTGCTTTGCTCATATCTTTATCAAGATTTAAGTGTATTGCACGCCAGCAAAAAATGCAAAGATGATCGCACCACGCAGCTACTGGAGACATTTGACAACAAAGATGACTTCTAATGCCGTAAAATTGTTGTTTATAGCAAAACCCTTGATTTGTTAAACTTTTCTTTGTCCATCTACAAATTTCTACTACAGAATGATTTCCAGCTAAAGCATAGTGTTGATGTTGAAGAACATTTTTTATTTCATGAGGAATTAATCCACTTTCAAGATATTTTTTCTTAATTTCATTAAAATTATAAATTTCATTTGTTTTGTTTTCTTGTTTTTTTCTCATAATAGCATGAAAAATAAATAAAATTTATAAGTTTTGTTAAATAAGAACATTAGGTGAGATTATGATAATAAAAAATGTTAAAGCTAGGCAAATATTTGATTCCAGAGGTAATCCTACAATAGAAGTTAAACTTATAACTGATAAAGGAAATTTCAAAGCAAGTGTACCTAGTGGAGCTTCTACAGGATCTTTTGAGGCTTTGGAACTAAGAGATAATGGAAAAGATTTTAAAGGAAAAGGAGTTATGAAGGCAGTTAATAATGTAAATAAGAAAATTTCTAAAGTAATAGTAAATAAAAAAATAGAAGAAGTAAACGATGAAGTATTAATTAATCTTGATGGGACTGAGAATAAATCAAAGTTAGGAGCTAATGCAATACTAGCAGTTTCTATGGCAATGTATAGAGCTAAAGCATATAATGAAAATTTAGAATTATGGCAATATATTGCAAAAGTTAGCAAAAGAAAAGCAAAGTTGCCTCATCCTTATAGTAATGTAATCAACGGAGGTGTTCATGCTGGAAATGATTTAATGTTTCAAGAATTTATGTTAGTTCCTAAGGAAAAAACATTTCATGATGACGTTAGAACCTTGCAAGAAATGTATCATGATTTGAAAGAAATGATCAAGAAAAAATATGGAGTAAGTGCTATAAATGTTGGTGATGAAGGTGGTTTTGCTCCTAATTTGAAAAAACCTGAAGAAGCATTAGATTTACTTACTAAAGTTATAGATAATTCTTCAGGAAATGCAGTAATTGCATTAGATGTTGCAGCAACAGAACTAAAAAGAAAAGAAGGTTATGAGATAGAAAAAGGTAAAATAATTTCAGGAGAGAAATTAATTGATTATTATAAAAATTTATTGAAACAATATTCAATTGAATCTATAGAAGATCCTTTTGCAGAAGACGATTATAGTATGTACAAAAAATTTAAACCTAAAATTCAAGTAGTTGGAGATGATTTATTAGTAACAAATCCAAAAAGAATAAAATATGCTATTAAGAATAAGCTAGTAAATGCCTTATTGCTTAAAATAAATCAAATTGGAAGCGTAAGTGAAGCGTTACAAGCAGCTGATCTAGCTTTCAAAGCAAATTGGAATGTTATGGTAAGTCATCGTTCAGGAGAAACTACTGATGATTTTATTAGTGATCTTGTAGTTGGACTTGGAACAGGACAAGCAAAAATAGGTGGATTTTCAAGAGGAGAAAGAATTGCAAAATATAATAGATTGCTTGAAATTGAAGAAGAGCATTTTAACGTAACATTTTAAATTTCTAAATTTTTTCTTTTTTTATATGAACACAAAATATGAAAGATTAGTAAGGGAATTAATTTATCAGAGTAATTTAGTTTTGTTTGTTCTTGATGCAAGATTTCCAAACTTAACATATTCAAAAAAATGGCATGATTTTGTAAAAAAATTGAACAAAAAAATAATCTTTGTAATAAATAAAGTTGATTTGATTTCTAAGGAAAGGGAAAGCGAATTAGAGAATGAATTAAAGAATCTTTTACAAGAAGATTTTATATTCTTTTCAGCTAAAAAATATTGGAATGTTTTAAAGTTAAAAGAACTAGCTAAAGAAAAGGTTAATGATGAAATTTTAGCTTGTGTGTTAGGTTATAGTAATGTTGGAAAATCTAGTGTAATCGATGCACTTAAAGGAAAAGCTAGTGCAAAGATAAGTTCTGTTGCTGGATTTACAAGAGGAGTTCAAAAGTTGAAAATTGAACCAAATTTTTACATTTTTGATGCTCCAGGAATAGATTTAGAAATTGAAGATGAAACAACTTTAGCATTGCTGGGCGCAAGAAATCCTGAGCAATTGCAAGATCCTTTAACTCCTGCAGAAATAGTTTTGAAAAATTATAACGTTTCTTTAGAAGATTACGCTATAGCTTTAAATTTTATAAAGAAAAATAATGAATTAGATTTAATAAGAGCATCAAGAGATGTTTTGAAAAGGCATTTCGAAGGAACTCTTGAGAAGATTATTGAGAGGATAAAAAAATCAGATAAGATCTTTTCTTAATTTTTTTTCTTTTTTGATCAAAGAAAAAAGAATTGATTGTGCAACAGTAGGATTCATAATAGCTAATTTAGTGTGTTTTAGTAAATTTTTTGGATGAAAAAAATATTTTATAAAAAATTTTTTTTCAAATTCAACATTTTGTTTAGTTTTAGGAAATGAAGAATAAAATGGATTAATATTAAATATGAAATTTTCTTTTTCTTTTTTGAAAAATTCTGTATTAGGATATGGAGTAATTATGCTCATATTAACATAATCAGGATTTAAAAAGATTAACTTTTCTATTAAATCTTCGAGATCTTTTAGATTATCTTTTAAAGGATGATATAGTAACCATAACCCAATTTCTATTTTGTTTTTATGTAAAAGATCAAAAATATTTTTAATATGTGCAAGATCGATAGTAATATTTTTATTATAATATTTTTGTAATTCAGGGTTTAAAGTTTCAAGACCCAGATATATTCTTTTAACATTTAATCTCTTTAAAGTAGCTATGCTTTTTTCATCTAAAAGATCTATTCTACTTAATCCATAAAAATTAAACTTTATTTTTTTAGATTCTAAAAAATCAGCTAATTCTGATAGAAATTTTTTGTTTATAGTGAAATTATCATCTAAAATTCGAATGTGTCTATATCCACTATAAAAAAGTTCTTCTAATTCTTCAAAAATGTTTTCTTTTTTTCTTAGAAAATAATTGTTCAAGTCATAAGATCTTATGCAATAATTACATTTAAAAGGGCATCCAAATCCAAAATAAATAAATGCAGTTTTTTTATTTACAAAAAGCTCATGATAATGTTTATAATTCAATAGCGTTCGATCTACTTTTTTTATAATATCTGGATTTTTTTTATTCAAATGTGCTTTTTTAAGATTAATTAAAAATTCTTTTTTGTCGATTAACTCTTTAACACTATCAATTTTTTCTTCAAAAAAATTATCTAAAATAACATCAATTTCTTTGAAATGTTCCGGAAAAATCGATGCTATATAGCTTATTCCTACAATTTTTAAATCTTCAGATTTTATTTTAATTTCTTTGATTGTATTATAATCTTCATTTATAAAATCGATTCCTAACAAAGTTACAATAATATCAATATGATTTTTTTTGATGAACTCAACAATTTCTTTTGTATTTCTTTTTTCTGCAATTGAATCTATGAAAAAAACGTTATTTTTTCCATTTTTTAAAATAGTTGCTACTCTTAAAAGTTCATGGGGTTCATAAAGAAATCCTTTTGCATAATACGAGCAAGAATATCTTCTAATAATTGGAGTTTCAAAAGGTAAGTTTAATACTAAGATATTCATTTTTAAATAAGAATCCTTTTGTTATTTTTATATTTTATTATCTAAAGTAAATTTTATTATCACTAAGTACGCCATAATTGAGTTTTACTGGTCTTTCAGAGCTAAATATTAATTTAGCATTTAACCATTCTGCTAGTTCTTCTTTATTTCCTATTGTTGCAGAAAGACCCAATATTTGAGCTTTTTTGATTTTAAAATAAGTTATAACAAATTCCAAAATAGGCCCTCTTTCGTAATCGTTAATCAGATGAATTTCATCAGCTATTAAAAGTGAAATTTCTTTAATCCAAGAAGGGTTATGTCTTATTAAAGAATCTGCTTTTTCTGAAGTTATTATTAAGATATCATTTTTTCCTAATTTTTCGTAATTTTCGTCATAATCAGATGAGCTTAATGAAATCTTTAAATTTGTATTATAATCTAAAAATTTTTGATATCTTTCTTTAGCTAATGCTTTTAATGGAACAACGTAAAGAACTTTTTTTCCTTTAATTAATGCATTATAAAATGCAGCAATTTCAGCAACTAAGCTTTTTCCACTTCCTGTTGGAGCACAAATAAGAACATTTTGATCAAAAATATACTTTAATGCCTCTTTCTGAAATTTTCTAAATTCGAACTTAGTGAATTTTTCAACAATTTCTTTATCATTAAATTTCTTTAAAAGTATTTCTTTTGGATTCATTTTAAATTCTTTATCATATAAGCTCCTTTAAGCCTATATCCCAATTTTCTATAATACTCTCTTACTCCAATTCCACTGATTACTACTATATTTTTAGCTTGAAATTCTTCTTTTGCAATTCTTTCTGCTTCATTCATTAACATTTTTCCAAATCCTTTATGTTGAAAACTTGTTTCATTTTTTTCTCCAAATTTTAAAGATTCACCGTAAACATGAAGTTGTCTTACTCCTATGCTATCTTGAGAAATTTCTTTTCTAAACGGTTTGTATGGTTGTCGAAGTCTTACAAATCCTATAAGAGAATCTGAATTTTTTTCAACAAACTGCAAGAATATTTCTTTTCCTTTAGAAGCGTTATAATCAATTCTTTCAAACTCAATTTTCATATTTTTGTAATCAATTTTTCTCCTGCTTATTTCTCTACATCTAATACAATTGCAACTATGAAGTTCTTTATGTTTAATCAATTCTTGAATTTCGTTATCAATGTTAAATTTTAAATTTTTTAACTCTTCAAAATTTCCTTTATCTTGAATTTCCAAAAGTTTTTCAAGAGTATAATCTACAATTTGTCTTAAATTTGTTACTTTTATTCCTCCATCTACTACGTTACTAGGAATATCTCTTTGAATGCGCATGATTCTGCAATATTTAGGAATGATTTGTTTTATTTTTATCAATAAATTTATCGTTTTTTCTAAATCTAATTCTTCATACTCTTTGTTTTTCCACATTTCATAAAGTTTAGTTCCTTTGATTATTTCAGTAGGATATATTTTCAAAGCATCAGGCTTAAAATTTTCATCTTCGAATAAAATTTTGAATGCTTCTAAATCTCTTTTGTAATTAGAATTTGGTAAACCTAACATCATATGATATGTTACTTTGAAAAAGGAATCTTTTGCTAGTCTAGTTGCCTCAATAACATCTTTAACATTATGTCCTCTATTCATCTTATCAAGAACATCATCAAAGACACTTTGTACCCCAATTTCAACTCTAGTAGCACCATACTCTAACATTTTGTTAATGTGTTGTTCTTTACAATAATCAGGTCTTGTTTCTATACATAGTGCTACTGCTTTTACCTTTGCTGTTTCATTTATTTTTTTTGCTGTTTCTAAATCATTTTTATTTTTTCTTTTCAGAAGAAGAATTTTTTCCTTTACTTTTTCTTGACGTTTATCTTCGTCATCATGGTTAATTTCAAAAAAATCTTTAAATTTAGATTCAATAAATTTATTGTTTTTAGATATAAATTCTTTAGAAAAATCGTTTAGTGCATTGTAGATGTCTTTAATAAAATTGTATTGATATTCAGTTGGAAATGAAAGAAATGTTCCTCCCATAACAATAACTTCTACTTTTTGAAAATTGTGATTGTTAATTGCATATTGTTCTAATCTATTGAAAACTTGTAAATAAGGATCATAATTGTTTCTTATTGCTCTCATTGTTGCAGGTTCCTTTCCGGTATAGCTTTGTGGTACGTCTCCAAAAGAACTTCCAATACCACCTGGACAAGTAATGCATTTTCCGTGAGGACAAGGAAATGGATAACTCATTACTGCTACAGGAGCAACGCCTGATTCTGTTCTTGTTGGCTTTCTCTTTAGAAATTTCAAAAGATGAGAAAATTCTTTCTTTTCTTTTTCATTTAATTTTAGATAAATTTTATAATTTGTAGGAAATGAAGAAAGTTTATATTTTCTAGCAAGAGTTCTTTTTATTTTATCTATAGTAATTTCATCAATGTTTTTGTTTTTTTGATACTCTTGATTCAATAATTCTAGAAATTCTCTATAAATCATAAATGAAGAAAAAGAAGAAGATATTAAAAAAGTTTTTTAATTTTTTAATGGAATGATTTTTATAGAATAACTCAATGGTAGTTTTGTTTTTCCAACTTCGAATGCTTTCTTAACTGCATCAATGTATTGTTTTTTAGTTCTTACTTCAAAAATGATATCTCCTTTTGAGATTCTAGCAGCTAATCCTATTGGTTTTCCAAATGCATGCTTCATTCCTGAACTTGTTCTGTCTGCTCCTGCTGTCAATCCTAGAGGATTTTCTCTTAAAACATGATGTGGATAAGGTCTTATTCTATAATGAAACTCGTTCTTTGGAATTCCTTTTTCCAATCTTCTTATAACTGCTTTTCTTGCTGATTCTACTGCGTTTTGTCTCAATTGGAAATCTTGTTCTGAAATTAAACAGACTGCAACATCAAAATCTCCTTGAGGATTTCCCATGTCGAATCTTGTGATTATACATCTAGGTGCTCCTCTTACGAAGGAATATTCATTGTATCTTGATTTTCTTGTATAAGGCCTTTCTAATCTTCTATATGCAATGGCTTTTCTTAGTTTTCCCATAAACTCACCTTCTTAATATTTGGAAAGTTGATGTATTTTTAAATATTTTGAGAGTTCTATTCTTTTTTATGTTTTTCTGCATTTTTTATTAAAAATATGGGCCGGGCCGGATTCGAACCGGCGACCTCCGCCTTGTAAGGGCGACGTCATAGCCTCTAGACTACCGGCCCATGACAATTTGAGCATATTCTTCTTTTTATATATTTTTGTTTTTTTTACAAAAATTGGGGGCGTAGGGATTTGAACCCTAATTTGCTGGTTTCTCCACGGCTTTTTTTGCATCATTGTTCAGCGCTCCAATGTTCTGGAGCCAGCCGTGCTGCCTGGTTACACCACGCCCCCAGTAAGCTTTTAGAAATTAGCAGTATTTTTAAGTATTTCGATTAGAAAAATTTTAAAATAAACTATATTTCAAAAACTTTAAAAAGTTATATGCTTTTTTTATCTTAAAAAAACATATTTGGATTTTTGAGGTGAATAAATATGAAACAACCATCTTTGAATGATATATTTTTTCAAGATAAACCAACTAAAATTTTAGTTGAGATGTATCTTAATTCTGCTGAACCTATTTATGGTTCAACTTTAGCAAAGAGAATTGATTGTACATATTCTCATGTTATTAAAATTTTGAAGCTTTTTGAAGAAAAAGGTTTAGTACAGGTAAAGAAAAGTGGAAGGTTAAATTTTTTAGAATTAACTGAAAAAGGCAAAAAAGTTGGAAAAGCTTTAGCAGAGTTAGTTCATTTTCTTGACCAAGAAGATTAAAAAATTTTGAATTTTAGATTAAATTTTGTTTTTTCTCTCTTTAAAGTTTTTACAAAAGTTTTTTAAATTGATTTTCTATAAAAAGTTTATAAATGAATAAAGAATTGAACAATCCTGCCTTTAAGGTAATTTTGATTTTTTTACTTTACTTACTTTTTTCTTTCTTTTCTTCTTTCGCTGAAAACAATTGTCAAAAAAATGAAAAAATTGAGATTTGTATTCAAGAATGTTCTTTAAATTCTTTTTGTAAGCTTTTAATTTTTTTTGAAGGAAAAACACTTTACATCTTTCCAGGAAATTCTGATTACATTTTGATTACTGATTCTCCAGTTAAGTTTTTAAAATTTTATGCAGTAGTTTTTAATCAATCTCCTGCAACATTAGAGATAATTCCTTTGAAAAAAGAATTTAATTTGAATAATCTTGTGCTAGATAATATTTTTTATAATAATTTTTCATTAGAAGTTCCTGAAGAAATAATTCAAGAAAAAGAAGAACTTAAAAATGAAACTACTACAGTTGGAAAAAGAAGCAATTTTTTAGATAAAATTACAGAATTCAATAAATTTTATCTCATTTTTGTAGGTGCTTTTTTTGTGATTTTAATTGCTTATGAAATCATTTATCAAAGAAAAACTCAAAGTTATGGACCTGAAATTGACAAGCTGATTAAACAGATTGAAAAGGAAAGAATGATGAAACAGCAAAATCAAAATGTAAATAATGAAGAAACTTCTCAAAATATTGTTAGCACTACTTCTGTTGCTGACATTAATAAAATTTCAACAGCATTAGAACTTTCTTTAAGATCTGAGGAGTTGAAAAAAATACTACCTGAAGAAAATAATGTAGAATCTAATCCTGATTTTGAGAATAATAAGAAGAACGTAGATCTTTCAGTTTTAAGAAAAACTATATTAATTTCAAAAATGAAAGGAATTCCGAAAGAATCTTTGTATAACCATTTGAAAAGTAAATATCCTGATGTAAAAATATTAAAAGAATTGATTGATGAAATTTACAAATAGAAAATGAATCAAAAAGAAATTTTTCAATATGTGTTAGTATTTATTTTGATTTTAGGAATTGTATTACTTTTCCTTACAATTTATGTAGGTATTGTTCAATATTCTAAAATGAATTATCAGCAATCGTTGCAAAGAAATTTGGCAGTTTTAAGAGGATTAGAAAATGTAGGAATGATTTGTGAAGCTCAAAGTGAAATACAAAAGCTAACAATTTCAGGTACCAAATCCATTCTTTTTGAAAATCCATCAAATTTAATTTCAGTAGGAATAAAATTGAAACCAAAAAATCAACTTCAAGAAGTAGGTTCCTTTACTTACTTACCTATATTTTTATTATCAATCTATTTGGTTGAAGAATTATCACCTCATGGAATAAAAGTAAATGAAGATGAAAATTTAGATGATGCATTGTGTAACAATGTTGAAGGAAAAAAATACATAATAAATGTAACTAGTTTGAAAAATGAAATAGTTTGCGATGAAAATTCAAAGTTGAACAAGAATTACGGTTTTGGATGTTTAATTTGGAAAGAGGGTGAAGTGTTTAAAGGAGAATTAGGAGAAAGATTGAGCTGTGAACAAGAAATTTTAGAAAACAAAAATTGTGAAAATCCAATTATAATTAATTCTTATGAAGATATTAAAAAATATTTACCTTATTGTAAAAACTTTTGTTTTGAAATTCCATCTACAAAGTATTGTACTGCAACAGGAAACGTGATAAACAAATATTTTATTCAAAGAATTTTCAAGTGGTTAAAAGAAAGTGTTTCAGTTTTTGAAATTTATAAAGGTACAACTTATGCTTTTAGATACAACAAAGAACAGGAGAAAACAATAAACTATGACTTGCAATTTAACAATTTATTAAATGATTTTTCATTTTCCTTTAATCAAACATTATATAATTCTTTTTTAACTCAACTTCGTTTGTTAGAAACTCATTTTAAATCAATTTCCTA
>JAWBMQ010000004.1:15669-34677 GCA_038828875.1 Candidatus Woesearchaeota archaeon | reverse complement strand
AACAATAAACTATGACTTGCAATTTAACAATTTATTAAATGATTTTTCATTTTCCTTTAATCAAACATTATATAATTCTTTTTTAACTCAACTTCGTTTGTTAGAAACTCATTTTAAATCAATTTCCTCTGAGAAGAAAGAACTTCGAAAAATACTTTTAATTGTTTCAAATACCAATGCATTTAATTCTTCATTTTGTGAATTTTTTAAAACTCAGAATGTTTATGTAGTGTTGTTAAAACTCTCAAGAAGACAAAAAATTCCCGAAACTTTAAAGTTAGGTTGCAATGAAATAGAAATCGATGTTCAAGATTTGAAAAATTTAAATGAAGCATTGAACATTTTTTATGATGATAAAGTTTATCAAGCAATAGTTTCAAAAAATATCTTAGTTCAGTGGAATCCTAAAAATCCAGAATTTTTCTCCCAAAATTTGAAAGAAGAAAAAGAGATAAACATAAAGTATACTGAACAATTGAAAGATTTGCCTTTAACTATTTCAGTTAATGGTGTTATTGATGTTGAATTAAATGTAACCAGAAATATTTGTAAAGCAGTACTTAAAAATTAATTTAATTAAATCTTTTTCTGTTCTTTCAATGCAGTAGGACTTGCGCCTCCGTGCCAGCTTAATCTTGGTCTTAGTTTTATTGAAAAAATTCTTTCATTAGTATCATCAAAAAGCACTGCTGAACCTTTTGCACTAGGCAAATGATCCATAGCATCGATAATTCCTTCTTTCATCCATGTTTGAGCAAGTAATTGTAAAGAATCAGTATCTACTTTAGATGTTACTCTGTGAGCAAGTACAATATCTGATTGTGTTATTGCATCAGTATGAATTTTTCCTGGTTGTTGTGTTGCTAAAATCAAACTAACTCCCGGTTGGCGTCCTTCTCTTAGTATTATTTTCAATGGTTCAGTTGCAGCATTTGCATCTTTTTCATCAACAGGCATGAATTCATGTGCTTCATCAATAACTAACCAAACCAAAGGCATATCTTGTTTTTTTATTTTGGTATTTGTGAAATAATTATTAAGATAGGTAATATCTGCAAATTCTTCATATTTTCTGAAGATCATTCTTTCTTTAAACATATGATGTGCAATCAATCCTGTTACTAATGCTTTGATTGGCCAACCTCCTGGCATTGTTGCATATGGTGAAATATCAACAATAGTAACTTCTCCAGGAATTGCTAAATCTCTTAATTTAGTACTAGGGACTCCAAATAAACCCCAACTTTTAGCCATTTGTAAAAGATTTATTGCTGATTGTTTTGTCAATGATTCGATTTCAGAATCATTTTTAATGAAATTTATCATATCATCTAATGTAAATTCATTCATCTTTTGTTTTAAGCTTAAAGAGGTTTTAGAAATCACAATTCCTTGAGGAGAAAATTGAGGAATTTTAAAAGCAGCAGCCCAATCTTCAGGAGTTAATTCTGCTGGAGAAAGTGCTAAAGGAAAATCAACTAACATTCCTTCATCTTTATATTTTTGAAAATATCCTGCAGGAACGAAAACATTACATTTCATTCCTTGAGGTTTTAAACCAAAGCTTTCTAATTCTTCTGCTTGCCTAAAGTTAGGATATTTCATGCTCCAATATACTCCCATAGTATCTATCATTATTACTGAAATATTTTGTCTTATTTCAGGAGGTAAGAGAGAAAAACCTTCTGCAACAACTCCCATAGTGTAGGATTTTCCTGAACCTCTTTTTCCAACGATTAATACTGCATGACTCGTAATCATATCCATGTAAACAGGATTAGAAAGAGAAACATTTTCTCCCATTTTAATGTAAACTCTTCCAAGTAAAACACAACCGTTAAGACCAAATTTTTTTAAATCAGAGGCATTTCTTCCTACTACGACTTCTTTCATAATCTTATATTTAGAATTGTATTATATTAAAGTTTATTACAATTTTAGAGTGAAACAAATTTTACTTTTTCTTTAAATTTTTTAATTTTAAAATTTCCATATTTTCAATTTCTAGCGGAATTCTTTCAATAGAAAACTTAAATTGTTCTGCAAATTCCTTTATGATTTCATATTTGTCAATCCTAGATAAAATAACTTGAAAACAATTAGGTTTGAGAAGATAAGACGTTTGATAAAACAGATCTTTGTAAAATTTTTTTATCTTTTCAAAAGATGAGTATTGGTTAAATAATGGAGGATAATTTATTATTGCATCAAATTCGTTTTCTTGGAATTTATAATCAAGGAAATCAATAGTTATTGTTTTAAAATCAATTTCTTTTTCTATTCCAGCAAGTTTTGCATTTCTTTGTCCAAAAGTTAAATTTTTTAATTCAACATCACATGAGACGATTCTAAATTTATCATTTTCAAATTTATTTTTTATTTCTTCATCGAATTCTTCTAATTTTTTATTACTTAATTGTAGAATTTTTTGATAAATTTTTTTCTTATCAAAATATCTGCAACTCATTGCTTTTTTCCATAAAGCAAGTTCAATAGGTAAAATTCCATCTCCAGAAAATAAGAATAAAACATTCTTTTGTTTTTTGTTTTCATTGTCTAATATTTCACCAATAGAATTCATCAAAAATCCCAAGGGTCCTTTTATCGATTTAGGTAGAAGATAAATTTTGTAGCTTCTTTTGCTTAAATCTTCAGGGATTATTGAAATTCCAATCATTTCTCTAGTTTCTGATAAAAAATAACTCAATTGAAAATCAAATGATTTTAAATCACTAGAAAAACCAAGTTTTTCAAAAATATCAATCAAAAAAGAGATCTTTTTTTTGTAATCATTTTCAGAAATTTTGATTTTATTGCTATGATGAATTTCTATTTTGTATCTGATTTTATTATTTTTCTGAAGAATGGAGATTAAGTAATTATTTTTCAATTCATTTAAAATTGTTTTTTTAATTTCTTCTTCATCTTGTTTTTCTTTTTTTGTTTCATTATAAAATAAACAATAACCAACATCTTCAGCACTTTGAGAAAAGTATGCTAATTTTTCTAAATCTTCTATCATATTAGTAGAAAAAATAATTAATCCTTCATCTGTATTTAGCAAATCATAATTATTAACATATCTAGATAATTCAACAATTGCATACTTTTCTAAATTTTTATATGTTTTCAAATATGCTAAGATTTCCATTTTATCACTGTTCAGTGTTAATCAAAATTTTTTAATTATGTTCACAACAATTTGATCACAATGAATTTGAAAGATGAAAAATTTAGGTATTTATTAATAATTTGGTTTTTTCTGCTAACAATTCCTTTGTCATATTCAACAAACTACATTAGTCCTGATTCTGTTATAAGAAATTCAAATATAATTAATTCAATAATAAATCATTCAGTTATTGATTCTTCAAATATCAGTAATTCGAATGTTTTCTATTCTACTATTTATAACTCGAACATTGATAATTTAGTTGTAGATTTTGCAGATATACAAAACAATTTGCTTATTGACGGAATTATAAGATATTGTGGTAATACTTACTTAGGACCTTTTTATCTATCACAAATTTATGCTTGTGTTGCCCCAAGTGCTTTAGGAAGAATATATTTTTCTAAGGATCCTGTAAAGATAAATGATGTAGTTACAATTTATTATCAAAACAACATAAATTATGATGTAAATATAACAATCTTTTTTCCTTCACAAATAACATCTACCATGAGGGATGATGGAATTGATTGCGATTCTGTTGCTAACGACGGGGTTTATTGTTATCAATTTACTGTGCCAAGTGTGAGCGATGGAACTTATTTAATTAGAGTTGATGTAAAAGATCGACAAGGAAATAATTTTAGTGTGCTAAAATATTTGACAGTTGATTCTACAGCACCAATAGTAACTGATTTACCCACTGGAAAATATAACTATTATCCTATTCAATTGCAATTCAACACTAATGAAGATTCTGAATGTAGACTTTCTAAGCTTGATTTACCTATTGAACAAATGCCTTATGTAATGACTGGATTAAAGAATCATACAATAACTTTTGTTTTGGACGAAGGTACTAATGTAATTTATTATAAATGTAAAGATTTAGCTGGAAACATAGCTCAGGGAACTTTTACATTATATGCAGATTACACTAAGCCAATTATCTTTCAAACGTTAGATGCATTTACTGTTTACAATACTACAGTCTTTGGATTTTACTATTATGATGTTAATCCTGATTATTCTTTTGAATTGCTTGTTGATTCTTCTAAGTTTACAAATTATAAGAATTCTTCATTGATGTTAGATTTTGATGGAACTGCATCGGATAAATCTTTTTCTTCAAAAATTGTTAATGTTTTAGGAAGTTCAAGTTATGTTTCAGGATATGCAGGTTCAGCATTTAATTTTATAGGAAGTAATTGTGTGAGAATAAATCATCATTCTGTGCTTAATCCTAATCCTTATTTGGGAATTTCTTTTTGGTTTAAAACTTCACAAACAAATGCAAGAATAATTGATAAAAAACAAACATCTTCTGGTTTCGAAATTTCTTTAAATAATGGCAAGATTGAAGCTTTAATTCAAGGCTCTACTTCATTAACATTACAAACAAATAATTCTTTTAATGATAATCAATGGCATCATGTTTTATTGTTAATTGATGATTCTTCAAAAAAGGCAACTTTAGTTGTTGATGGATCTGAATTTTATACAGGATCTTATTCTGGTTCAGTAGTTCCAAATGAAAATTTGTTTATTGGTTGCAATGATGGTAGTTCCAATTATTATATTGGCTTAATAGATGAATTAGTAATTTTCAATGATTATGCTTTTACTTTTGAACAAAGGGCGTTTAATGCATATTTTACAATAGATACTAGAAATTTTCCTGATGGTTTACATGTTTTGAAAATTAATGTAAAAGATAATTACAATAATTCAAATACTGTAATTTTTAATAGAGAATTTAATAATTACAATGAAATTTTAAAAATTCTAAATTTAGATAGCAATATAGTGCTTTCTGCTAAAGATTATGTTTTAAGGTTTTTAGTTCCTAGAAATACATATTATTTAACATTATCTACAAATTGTGGAGTTTTAGATAATCGGATTTATGATTGGACTACAACATGGCAAATTAATGTTTATCAAGGAACAACTCAAAGCGATTGTTATATAAATGTAAAAGCATATGATTTTGAGAATAATTTACTTAATCAAATAACCGTTTCGAATATTACTATTGATGGTTACATAAATTTTGATTTTTCATTACCAAGTAAAGTTAATAGGCCTTTTTTGATCAATCCAATAGGCGATTCAGATATTCTTTATTATGATTTATATGTCTGTAATACATATTTAGATAGATTTTCTGGAACCTATTTAGCATATCCTTCTAGTTATGGTAGCTGTGAAGTTAAATTAATTGGATTCGATAGGGTTGGAAATGTTTTAGAAAAAACGAAAACAACGTTTATAGATTTTAAACCTCCAGTAGTATCTAGAATTGAAAATTCAGCAATAGAATTACAATTAAATCAAATTTTCAAAGGGACAGTTAGGTTTGATATTGTTGCTAGCGATGATAATATAATTACAAATTATACTTTCTGTGTAGATGGAAATTGTTCTACTTTAGGAAATCAAAATTATATAGTTATTGATACATTACAATATTCACAAGGAATGCATGAACTTTATGCTTGTGCTAAAGATGAATTAAATAATACGGGTTGTAGTAAATATTATTTTGTCATCTTTGATAATTTAATAGGTGATTATTCTTTGTTCGTTTATAATTTAGTAAATGATTCATATCTCTATGGAATTAAGAATTATTCAGTACATTTACCCCAAAATACCTATAATTTAAAAGTTTATATAAATACTACTACTCCAACAAAGATTTTCGATGGATTGAGTACTACATTAGTTATAGATACAACACAATTTGTGGATGGTTATTATTTGATGTGGTTAGAAGCAAGAGATAATTTAGGAAATTTACTCGCTAATGTTTCTTATAAATTTTATATTTTAAATGTAATTTTAGATGCTCCAGTTCTAAGTGTTATAGATAGATATGATAAAGATGGAATTATAAATTTAACTTGGAATTCAATTTCAAATGCTAAAAAATATGCAATTTATAGAGCATATGAAAATAATGTATTTACTTTATTAACATATACAACTAATAATTATTATTTTGATTTTGTAATTGATGGAGTTTATAGATATTATGTAGTTGCAGTTGATGCTGCTGAAAAAGAAGGAAATCCTAGTAATGTTAATATTACAGAAGTAAGAAGAAATCCTGTAGTTGGAATTTTAAAAATTTCTGAAGATATTGTTAAACCAGGAGATGAAATAGATATTAAATATTATGCTTATGATAATAGAACATTAAATATCATTGCAAAAATATTTTCTAATGAGTATTTAGTACATTATTATAATTATACTTTAGAGGGTTATCTTTATAATACTACAGTTACCATCCCTTCAGTAAATGGAGTTTATGAACTTTTGACAGAGATTGGTGATTTATTTGGTCATAGTATGAGTGATAAACAATACTTAACTGTTGATAATATTTTACCTATTGCTAATTTAAATTTAATTACCTTATCTGCAAGAGGGTTTAAAGAATATAATCAATCAGTTACTGCACTTCCTTTCATATATTATGAAGTTTCTACTCAAAGTAATGATGAATGTTTAGTATTAGAAGCTCACATTGTAGAGGAATTTAGTCCAGTTTCATTATCTTTTAACAATATTTCATATTCAGGAATTATAAAAGGTAAACCCTTAGTGAAAGATTTCATCTTAGAAGGAAATTTTACTAAATCAATTTCTTTATCTAAGGGAACCATATTTTCAAGGTTTTATGTTAAGAAAGGAAAAACATTTTCTTTAAATTTAGGAATTAATTTTAATTATGACGGAAATAGTTTAAATTTTGGATCTAATTCGGTAAATTTAGATGATGGTTTTCATGAATTGATAGTTCAATTTAATGAAACCAATTCAATAATTTATTTAGATGGATATGCTTATTTTATGAATGGTTTTAGTTTATCGCAAATTTCTGGTACAAATGTTATTATCGATTCTTTAGCAGTATCCGCCTCATTTTTGAAAGATTTTAGTTATAGATCTTGCTCAGGAAGTTTATATTTAACAACAGAAGATGGAAATAAAACAGTAATTGCAATTGTTAGAGATGTTGCAGGTAATATAAATATAAGTAAGAGAAGCATTCTTTTAGATAAATCAGGTTCAAAATTAGATATTACACCACCTTCAGAACCTGTAATAGATGTTGTTAAAAAATGGGTGAATGCAACAGATCTGATTGAATTCTATTGGTCAGAAAGTTATGATTTTGAGCAATCTTTGTTAAATTTACCTTTGATGTATGAATATGAGCTTTACAAAAATGATCTTTTAATTGACACAGGTATTGTTAATTCTACTAATCTTTCTTTTGATTATCGTTCAACATATCAGAATAATGATAAGTATTATTTGAAAGTTAGAGCTGTTAATCTGGCTAATTTAAAGAGCAATTTTACAATAAGTGATGAAGTTATTGTAGATATTGAGTTACCTTCTTTGCCATTAATAACTTCATCATCTCATCAATCCTGTATTTGGACAAATGCTAAAGTTTTTGTAGCTAATTGGAGTGCAACAGATTTAGTTTCAGGAATTGAAGATTATAGTTTTGCATTATATGTTTATAATTTATCTCAATATGGTTTTGATTTTATATATAATTTTGAAAATAAAACTTCCATTAGTATTCCATTAACAGTTGATGGAGAACTATATTTTTACGTTGCAGCAAGAGATAAAGCTAAAAACATAGGTCCGTTGCAGGTTTATATGATTTGTGCCGATTTTACTCCACCAACCAAACCTCAATTGTTTAATGTTAAGCAATTAGAAGGAACAACTATTTTACAAGTTTATTTTACAAAATCGTTAGATTATGAATCTAAGCAAGTTTATAAATATCAAATTCAAGTTTTAGATAATCAAAACATAATTTTCGATAGAGAATATTTAGTGAATGAATTAATAGATTACGGAAATTATTATTCTATAAATATTACAGGAATTCCAGAAGCTCAAACTTATTTTGTTAGAGTCCGCGCTTTTGATGTTGCAAATAATCCATCTTTGTGGAGTGATAATACTTTTACAGAATTTGATACTACTGCACCTATATTTATTTATACAACACCGTCAGGAGAAGTTATAAATGATCAGGTTAAAATTACTGTTAAAACTGATGAAGTTGCATTTTGTAAATATTCTTTAGGAGGTAATTATTATGATTTCTTATATACAGATTCAACATATCATGAAACTTTAGTTTCTTTAGGAATTTCTTCAGGAAGTGTCAATATTGAAGTTATTTGTACTAATAAAGCTGGATTATATAATTCAACAATAATCGTCTTCACTAAATCATTACTATCTACATTATCAGGAGCATCATTAAGTTCGAGATTATTGAATAGTAAGATTGTTTCAGAATCTTTGATTTCTTTTGAAGTTACAGTAACAAGATCAGGAATTGGTATTGCGAATATTCCTAGATCCTGGTTTAAGATTTTTATTAATTCTTCAGATGCAAATTATGAAGTTTCAGATTTTTCAATAGTTGATTATGGTGGAGGAAAATATGTAATTACATTTAAAGCACCAAGATATAATTCCTTAGAATATACTAGCAATTTATTTAATGTAACAATTATTTTGACCGATGGGATTAATGAATTATTAACTAAAGACACTATTCGAGTTGATGAATTAACTGGTTCTTTTGTTTTAGAAGGTACTAACCCATTGTATAAATTATCGTATAATAAAACAGATAATTATGCATATGGTGTTGGTGTTGATGATTCAAAAGTTTTTGCAGCATCATTAGATAAAATTGAGGGAGATCTTTCTTCAGGATCATTCTATTTGTTTTTAACAACACCTGATTTTGATCCTAAATCAATAGAATCTTACTTATATAAAAATGCAATAGATGAAAAATCAGTTACTTTTGGTAATTTAAGACCTAGCGAAAGTAGAGTTTTAAATATTTTTGTGCCTTTAAAAGGAAAATTAAGTGTAAGCAATGTAAAATTGGATTCAGGGAATAGAAGAATAAAAATTATACATAAAGGATACGATGAATTAGGAAATTCTGTTTATGATATTGAATTTATACAATAAAAAACTAAAAATGATAGTTAAATTGAACAAAAAAGGGCAATTTTATCTCTTATTTATTTTAATTTTGATCTCCTTTTTCACATATTTAATTAGTAATACAATCAATAAAAACAACGTAAATTCTTATGAAATTTATAAACTAAATTTTTTAAGAGAAATTCCTGTTGTAGTTAATTTTGCCTATTTTAATGGTTTAGATCCTTATGAAAAAGTATTAGTTTACATTGCTGATTATAAAACCTTTATTTCAAGATTATCTTTGAGTTCATCTATAACTTTTATTTTTAGATTAAATAATGGAACTTTAATTTATACTGATAATCCTCTAAAAATTTTATTATTCAATGGTGAAATCATAAATTTAAATAAATCTCAATCTATATTTATTTTAGATAAATCCTTTCAATATGAATTTAATAAGCAAATATTTAAAGTGGATTTATCGAAATTTGAATATTCATTACATTTTCAGGTTTATTGATGCTTAAAATGATACATAAAATTTATAAAAAATCAGCAAGTTTATGGATTTCATGGACGTTATTAGCTATGTTATTAATAATTACAGGGGTATTTCTAGGAAATTGGATAATTAATTCAGCAAAAACATCAGTTTCAAATTTTAAAGAAAAAGTTAATGAAGCAGGTTGCAATAATCTTTGGTTAAGGACAGAATCTTTTTGCCAAGATTTGAATGTTTTTTATGTAACCTTGTCAAATCCTTCTTTAAAATCGGTTGCAGGATTTAGAATATTGTTATATGATTTATACGGAAATGTTGTTACTAGAGTAATTACAGAAAGATTGCCAAGATCAACGTTTCAGAAATCTTTTAGAATTCTAAAGGATCAAGTTGTTCAAATTGTTGAAATTATTCCGTATTACATTGATGAAGAAAAAAATGAACAAACATTAGTTTATTGTAATAATAGAAAGATAATATATAATAAAGTTCCTTTTTGTGATGAAAAATGAAATTCAATAAATTGTCCGCTTCAGCATTATTGGTTGAAATTTTATTAGTTTCGTTAGCAGTAAGTTTAGGTGCTCTTTTGTTTGGATGGAGTAATTCTTTTGTTCAAAGTTCAAGAAGTTCAGCAGATGAAGCAAATGCAAAACTTATTACTTGTAAAAATAATGTTGATTTTAATGTTTGGATAAGAGATAGGGTTTCAATGGTTTGCTATAATTCAACATTAAAAATAGTTCAAGTTTATCTTGAAAATAAAGGAAGATATATTTCTAAATTTAATGTAAAAATAACAAATTCATCTTTAGAATCATCCATAACTCAAATTGATGCATCTATAGATACTGGAGAAACAAAAAGATATCTTATTAATTATTCATCTATGAATGATTTTATAGAAATTTCGATTGTTCCTGTTATTATAGAAAAGGATCAAGCATATAGAATTTGTAGCGATACATATATTGTTTTGAATAAAGCAAGATTATCTCCTTGTGAAAATATTATATATTTTAGATAAATAAAATGGTGAAAGATATGAAAAAATCACAAATTTGGTTATCAACGGTGATGTGGATTTTAATTGGAGTTTTAGTAATTGGATTAATATTGAGTTTTGGATTGCCATTATTTAGAAAAACAAGAGAACAAATGGTTTATCAGCAAGTTGTTAATGATTTTCAAACATTAAAGAATAATTTGGATCAATTATCTAAGGAAGGTCCAGGTGCTCAAAGAATAATTGATTTAAATATTCCTAAAGGAAACGTTATTTTTGAAAATGATACTATTGTTTGGTTAGGTACTATGGATGAAGAAATCGTTGAACCACAAACAAGGGTTGAAAATAATGGAGTAATTGTTGCTTCAGATGCCGATGTAACTGCATTTGAAAATGAAACACACATAATTATGGAAAATAGTTATATTTCTGCAATCTTTAAAAAACCAATTTCTAATGAAATTAATGTTTCTAATATTATTGAGAAGATAATTTTTAAAGCCAATAATGCAGAATTTGTTCCAAATTATAGGTTTTATCTTTTAAATGATCCTAGTACTGAATTTGGTTTTGGTAAAATGGAATTACTTGAAAAAGGAAAATATTTAGTAAGTTCCACTATAAAAATCGCATTAGAGACTAATGTTTTAAAATATGACCTTTATATTACATTAAACTCAAAAGCTGATTATTTGCGTTTTAAGGTGGAGAATGTTCAATTAAAATAACTTTAAAGTGGTTAAAAATATTTAAAATTTTAATTTAATTTAAAATTTCAGGAGGTGTAAAAATGAAAAAATCAATGTCTGGTTTAATAATAACAGTATTGTTGGTAGCGATTGCAGTTGCATTAACTGCAATGTTTGTTGGATTTATAAGTTCAACAAGTGTTTCTCAAATGGAATCCGCAAGAAGTAATTCTTTAAAGCTAGATTATTGTAGCAAAGTTAGAGCTGAATTTATAAGTATTTCAGTTACTAATGCCAATGGAAAATCAAAGCTAACTGCAAAAGTAAAGAATTATGGTACAATTGGATTTGATGGATATGCAATAAGAGGAGTTGCAAGAGATGGTACATCAACGCAGTATTTTGATGTATATTTCAAAAATGGAAGATTAGGAGGTGCTGCTCAAGACATTGGAGAATTGGAAATTGTTTTTAATACTATTGATTATCCAGAATTAAGTAGCATTGAATTTTATCCATTAATAAATATTACAACACCAATTAAAGATACATTAAGATGTGATCAAAATTTTGAACAAAGAGATGTTACATCAAGGATACAATAAAAATTTTTAATTTTTTATATAATCGGAGGGGAAAATGCTAAAGAAAGGGATAAGCTCATTGATTATTACAGTATTGTTAGTAGCAATTTCAATAGGATTAGGAAGTATGGTTATCGGATGGGTAACAACTACAGTAGCATCAAATGTAGAAGGAACAAGAACTCAAAGTCATAGAACTACATCATGTAATAATGTAAACTTTATAGTTTGGAAAAAATATCTTTATTCTTCAGATGGAACTAATTATAATAATGTTAGCTTCTATGTTGAAAATAAAGGAAATGTGATTGCTGGATTTGTAGTTAAGATTCGCGATCAAAATGAAAATTTGATATATATCCCTAGAGACTATTCACAATTAAATCAAAATTATTATTTTAACAAGGACGAGAGAAAGTGGATTTATTTTTATTGTGATTCTTGTAATGGTAGTATTATGCATGTGGAATTGATTCCTCTTTATAGAGATCAAACAGGCTCTTTAGATCTTTGTAATTCTTTTACTAGATCCTATGATTCTTTAGAACTTGAGCGCAGATAACCATGAAAAATTACAATATAATTAGTATTCTTTTATTGTTATTTTTATTAATTGTTTTTAGTATAGGTTCATATTATTTAGCAATAGGTTTTAAAGATAATATTAGTTCTTCTAAGAAAGAAATACTTCGAGAAAGATTAAAGCAATACATTCAAGAAAATTTTAATGTAAAATCTTGGAATTTAAAAGAAATAATTCCTTCTGATTCTTTATCAAAGCTTTCTGTTTCTCAAATTAATGAAAGATGTACCCAACAATGCAAGAATTTTCTAAAAAATACAGAATATAATCCTGTAGATAGTTTTGTAATCTTCGAAAAAGAAAATCTTTGTTACTGTATTTATTCTTAATAAATTATTTTTCAAGAATTTAATCGAAATTAGAAATTAGAATCATGAAATAAGGAATGTCTGCAATGTAATTCAAATTTTCTTCTTCTATTATGTTTTCTTCTATAAATTTTTTTGAAATTTCAGATCCAACTGCATGTATTATTGTTTCTTGATTTGTTTCTTTGATTAGTTCTAATATTGTAGAAAAATCTTTTAAAGTTCCTCCAAAATAAGGTTCATCTATTTTTAAGATCAGTTCATTTTCTTTAAATTCCTTATTTAGTAGATTTTCATCACAAATGGTTATTACTTTTTGATTGTTTATTTGATGTATTTTTAGGAAAAATTTCATTCTTATCTTATGAAAATAAATTAAATTATAAAAATATTTTTTAATTAGGACCTTTTTTAAAATATATGGAATGTGAACTTTGCGGTAAAAAAACTGATGAAGTTTTTTTGGTTGAGGTTGAAAACGTTAAGCTTTATGTATGTAAAGAGTGTAAAAAGTATGGTAGAGAATTAAATCAAGAAAATTACAAAAAAGATAAAGTAGTGTTAAAATTTAATAAACTAAATATAGATGAAGAAAATGTTGAAATTGTTGAAAATTTTGCAGAAATCATAAAAAGAAAAAGAGAAGAAATGAAAATGACTCAGAAGCAATTTGGTATGTTCTTGAATGAGAAAGAAACATTTATTCATAAAATTGAATCAGGCGAAATTGTTCCTCCCTTAGATGTTATAAAGAAATTTGAGAAGAAATTAGGGATAAAATTAACTACAGAAAAGAAAGTTGGAAATTATCAAAATAAACCAATTAAGAGCGAAGGACTAACATTAGGTGATTTATTAAGTGAGAAGCTTAAGAATATTAAAAAGTAATAATTTATTTATAAAAATATGATGCAATAATTTATAAATGAATATACTTTCTAAATTTTGTTTTTGAGGTGTTAAAATGAATAATCCTGAAAATATTCAAAATGTTCAATATGATGCATCACAAATCAAAGTACTTGAAGGTTTAGAAGCAGTTAGAAAAAGACCAGGAATGTACATTGGAAGCACTGGTAGTAGAGGATTACATCATTTGGTTTTTGAATTAGTAGATAATAGCGTTGATGAAGCATTAGCCGGTTTTTGCAATACTATTTACGTTTCTATCGAAGAAGATGGAAGTGTTATTGTTGAGGATAACGGTAGAGGAATTCCTACAGAAATACATCCACAATACAATGTTCCTGGTTTAGAGATTGCAGCAACAAAGCTACATGCAGGAGGAAAATTTGATAAAACAGTTTATAAGGTTTCAGGTGGCTTGCATGGAGTAGGACTTTCTGTGGTTAATGCGTTATCAAAAGAAATGGAAATTTACGTTAAAAGAAATGGTAAAATTCACTATCAAAAATTTGAGAGAGGAAATAAAGTTACTGAGTTACAAATCATAGGAGAAACTAACGAAACAGGCACTAAAATAAGATTTTATCCTGATTCTGAAATTTTTGAAACTGTGATTTTTGATGGAACCATTATTGCTACCAGATTAGAGGAAATCGCATATTTGACTCCAAAATTAAAAATTATTTTTGAAGATAAAAGGAACAACATAAAACAAGAATTTTATTCAGAAGGGGGCATAATTGATTTACTTAATGAAGAAACTAAAAATATAAAAAAATTACATGAACCAATTTACTTTTCAGGAAGTAAGAATGATGTTTCAGTTGAAATTGCAATGGTATATACCGAAAAAAATAGGTATAACTTCTTTAGTTTTGTTAATAACATAAATACAGTAGAAGGAGGAACACACGTTACTGGTTTCAAATCAGGCGTAGTTAAGGTTATGAAGAAATTCATAGAAAATGAGAAGATTGAGATTGATAGTGAAGATATTTTAGAAGGAATTTATGCAGTTATTTCAATAAAGCATTATAATCCAGAATTCGAAGGTCAAACAAAAGCAAAATTAGGAAATACTGATGCTAGATTTGCCGTTGAATCAATAGTTTCTGAAAATTTCAACGAATACTTGTTAATGCATAACGATGTTGTTAAGATTTTGGTTGATAAAATCACAACAGCAGCTAAAGCTAGGTTAGCAGCAAAACAAGCAGCAGAATTAGTTAGAAGAAAAAATTCACTTAATAGTTTTTCTTTGCCAGGAAAATTAGCAGATTGCGTAAGCAAAAAAGTTGAAGAAAGTGAATTATTTATTGTAGAAGGAGATTCAGCAGGAGGAAATGCAAAACAAGCAAGGAACAAAGAATTCCAAGCAATATTGCCACTAAAAGGAAAGATTTTGAATATTGAAAAAGCAAATCTTGCTAAAATTATGGACAATGAAGAAATAAAAGCTATAATTACTGCAATTGGTACGGGAATTGATAAAAATTTTGATATAAATAGATTAAGATATGGAAAAATAATAATTATGAGTGATGCAGATGTTGATGGAAGTCACATTTCTACGTTATTGTTAACTTTATTTTACAGGTTGATGCCACAATTAATAGAAAATGGACATATCTTTAGAGCGATGCCTCCTTTGTATAAAATAAAAGCTGGAAAAGAAATTTTTTATGCTTTTTCAGATAAAGAAAAAGATGAGATTGTAAAAACTTTAGAAAGTCAGAATAAGAGCTATGATGTTAGCAGATATAAAGGATTAGGCGAAATGAATGCTGAAGAGCTTTGGGAAACAACTATGAATCCAGAGAAAAGAAAATTGAAGCAAATTTTCATTGAAGATGCAATAGAAGCTGAAAGAATGTTTGAGATTTTAATGGGAGAAAATGTTGAGAAGAGAAGAGAATTTATTATGCAGCACGCATTAGAAGTTAAGAATTTAGACATTTAAGGGGCTGTAGGATAACTGGGTAGTCTTCAAGCTTCGGGGGCTTGTGGTCTGGGTTCAAATCCCAGCAGCCCCATCTTTAAATGTTGAAATTTTTCTTTAAAAAATCTTCAAAAGAATCTAGAAGCATATTTTCAAAAACCTCATTTTTCATGCCTTCTTCTTTCTTAGAACTTAAAATAGTTAAAAGTTCATTAACTATTGAAATTATTTTTTCATTTTCAAGATTCAAAGGATTGTTCTTATTTTTAAAAACAATTTCTTCAATCATTTCATTTTCGTTTTTCTTTTCAAGAATTACTTCTTCAAATTCTTCTCTTTCTAATTTATTCGTATTTCTTAATACTAAATAGCATCCGTTTGAATATGCTTTCTCGATAATTTCTTTGAAATTTATCTCTGAAAATTTGCTTCCTTTCTTTAAAATTCCTTGAATCTTTATAAGCAAAATTTTGTTAGCTAAGTTCTTTTGAAAAATTTCATAGAGTAGTTTTGAGTTAAGCTCATTACTGGTAAATTCACCAGAAATTTCAATTTTTTCAATTCTGTTTTTTAATGTATTTATTTCTTCAAATTGATTTTTATCTAAATCTACATAAAAGAATGAGCCTAATTCATCCCAAAGTTCTTCGAAAACATGTGGAAAAAAAGGCCCAGGATAGATAATTTTTTTTCCTTCAAAATCAAATGTCTTTTTTATGTGAATGTGTCCTCCTGCATAATAATCAAAATCTCTTGGTAAATCTTTAAGATAAATTCCAGGAAAATTGAAAATTTCCGAAATGCTTATATGAAATGCAAAGATGTTCTTTTTATTAGTCTTTCTTTCTATAATCAAGTTTTGAAATAATTCTGTTTCTGAGCTTCTACTCCTTCCAGAAATACCTGTTAAATAATAATCTTTAAATTCTAAGCCATCTAATCTATTATCTTCTATGATTTCTATGTTTTTGCATAATTCTGCACTTTCTAAGATGCTTAGAATTGTTTTTCCTGATGGTGAATAATCATGGCTTCCAGAAATGTAAAAAATTGGACATATTTGATTTATTTTTTTGAATTCATCGAAAACTAATTTTATTATTTCTATTTTTGGTAATGGTGTGTCGAATAAATCTCCAGAGATCAGCAAGAATTCAGGTTTTTTATCTAGAACGAATTTGGTTAATTGTTTAAATGCTTCAATTTGTAATTTCTCTAATTTTGGTTCTCTCCATGCACCTAGATGAATATCTGCTAAGTGAACAAATGCCATAAATTAAAAGAAAAAAGCAAATATAAAAATTTTCTCTATGGTGTCCAACGTTGCATAGTTCTTGGGAATGGTATTGCATCTTTTACGTTTTCTAAATTTAATAACCACATCAATACTCTTTCAACTCCCATTCCATAGCCAGAGTGTTGAACACTTCCATATCTTCTAGAATCAAAATACCATTCGTATTTAGAAGGATCTTCGCCATCCTTTCTTAATGCTTCTTTCATAGCTTCGATATCTAGATCTCTTTCACTTCCACCGAAGATCTCTCCAACATTAGGTGCAAGAATGTCAAAGCATTTTGCAACAGGACCTTCTGATTGCTTTTCAAAATCAACTGGCTTATAGAATGCCATAATCTCTTTTGGATAATGAGTTACTGCTACTGGTACTTTAAAATGATCAGCAATGTATTTTTCTTCTATGGTTCTTAAATCTTTACCCCAGGGTATTTCGAAATTATACTTTTCTTTTAATAGTTTCAGTGCTTCATCATAGGTTATTATTTTGTATTCTTGATCTCTAAGCCATTTTAAATAATCAATGTTCACATTTAATTCTTTTAGCTCTTTTTCATTTTCTTTAACTATTTTATCGATAATATATTTTATTTCTTCAAATGCTATTTGAATCACATCTAAATAACTTGCCCAAGCCATTTCCATTTCAGCCATCCAAAATTCAGCTAAATGTCTTGATGTTTTACTTCTTTCAGCTCTAAATGTAGGAGCAACATCGTATATTTTTTCTAATGCAAATATTGCTAATTCAGCATATAGTTGCCAAGATTGGGTTAAATAAACTTTATTGTTGTCGAAGTACTTAACTTCAAATAAAGTCGCACCGCCTTCACATTGAGTAGGTTGAAATATTGGAGGATGGAACTCATAAAATCCTTTCTTTCTAAAAAATTCATGAATTGCACCTGTTAAAGTTGATCTTATTTTTAATATGTTTGTTAATTTTCTGCTTCTAATCCAAAGATGTCTAACACTTAGTAAAAATTCTTCTGAAAAATCTTTTGCAATTGGAAAGGGTTCTGCAATTTGAAAAACTTTCAATGTTTCAACTACCATTTCTTTGCCATTTGGTGCCTTTTCTTGATCTACAATTTTACCTGAAACCTCAATTGAACTTTCAACAGTTAGTTCATTAGCTAATTTCCAAGTTTCAGGAGAAACATTATTTTTGTGAACTACTGCTTGAATAATTCCTGTGGAATCTCTTACAACAATAAAAACATCATCTTTCAATTGTCTTATTCTGTAAACCCATCCTTTTACAGAACCTTCGCTTTTTGTATAAAGATCCTCTACATAATTTTCTTTCATCTTCTTCACCTAGCTTCAAGTAATTTTAATTAATATTTATAAATTTTTATTTGAAAAATTCAAGATGAAAGTTTTAGTTTTTATTAAAAAGTGATTACTAATATTTAAATATTAGAATTTGAAAAAAAATGTAGGTGATTTGATGAAAAAGTATTTGTTCCTTTTATTATTTCTATTTTGTGTAACTAATGTCTTTTCATATTGGGTTCCTGAGTTTATTTTGAATAAACCCGTAGGTAATAATACTATTCAAGTATTAAAGCCATCATCTCAAAAAAATTTATTTTCAATTGTTAATGATGAAAAAGTTATATTTGATGATTCTTTAAAGGTAGGCATAGGAACAACGAGTCCGAGTACAAAGTTGCATGTAGAGGGAGATGCAAAAATTACAGGAGATTTAGATTTAGGAGGGCATCTTGATTGGAAGCCGTTTAAAAATATAAATTTATATCAAACAGCAAATGATCAAGAATGGAGTATAGATTTAAGAAATCAAAATAGTTATACAGGAGGTCATTGGCATGTATGGTCAGATAAACATGGTACTATTTTAGCAGTTCGAGGAGATAGCGGTAATGTAGGCATAGGAACAACGAGTCCGAGTACAAAGTTGCATGTAGAGGGAGATGCAAAAATTACAGGAGATTTAGATTTAGGAGGGCATCTTGATTGGAAGCCGTTTAAAAATATAAATTTATATCAAACA
>JAWBMQ010000004.1:0-15573 GCA_038828875.1 Candidatus Woesearchaeota archaeon | reverse complement strand
TCAAGAATGGAGTATAGATTTAAGAAATCAAAATAGTTATACAGGAGGTCATTGGCATGTATGGTCAGATAAACATGGTACTATTTTAGCAGTTCGAGGAGATAGCGGTAATGTAGGCATAGGAACAACAAATCCACAAGCTAAATTAAATATTGTAGGTATAGGACCAACATTCACAGGAATGCGAATAGGAATAGATAATTCATATCCAGATACAAGACCAAGAGTAGATATTGGAATAGATGGTTGGAGTGGTTATATCAAATTATATAATAGCGGTGATGTTATCACAACATATATAACTGCATTAGGTTCATACTTCAATCCTCCTGTTAGTATTGGCGCTGCTGGTTCAGGATATGCTTTGTATGTATCTGGTACTGCATATTCAACAGGTGGTTGGCAGAGTTCAGATTTAAAGTTTAATAAAAACATAGAAGAAGTTAGTAATGCATTAGAAATAATTGATAAACTTAAACCCGTAAGTTTTGAATGGAAGAAAGATGAATATCCTGAGAAAAATTTCCCTGATGGAAAAAGATTTGGCTTAATTGCTCAGGAAGTAGAAAAAGTCTTACCAGAAATTGTTAATTATGATGAAAATAATGATGAAAAATCCTTAAATTACGTAGAATTAATCCCTTGGTTAATTAAAGCAGTTCAAGAATTAAATAATAAAAATAAAATATTAGAAGAAGAAAATAATTTATTGAAACAAAAAATTGAAGAATTAGAAAATAGAATAAGTGCTTTAGAAGAAAAGAAAAAAATATAAGCCAATCTAACAATAAAATTTAAATAATACAATTGTTTTAACTACTAGATGTTTGCTAAAAACATTAAGTTTTATAGTTTTTTTGTAATTTTTTTTATTTCTCTAATTTCGATTTTTTCTGCGGTTGTAGAATATCAAATTTACTTAGATGGAACTCCTTTGATAATTGATTCTAATGTTTATTCTTTTTATCCTGATGTAAAATATGAAAATGTAGTTGTATATAAAAATTCTAAATTTTATAGTTTTATAAAAAATAATAGTTGTTCTAATTTTGATACTTATAGATGGTGTATTTCAAATATAACTTCAAAATATGCAACTTTACAGCTTTACGATGGTCTTTGTGAATTAAATGTAAATTATTCACTTTCTGAATTCAATGAACTTTATTTATTAAATATTAGTTATGAAGCAATAAATGATGATTGCTTAAATGTTGATCTATTTACAGAAATAACATCATCAAAGATTTATGAGATAAGAGATTATTTGAGTAATATGAAGGAATCTAAATCAAGTTATAGATGTAAGCTTGAGAATGAAGTAATAAAAATAAATGCAAATCTAACTAAAGGAAAAGGATATTGTGAAGTTATTCTTTTGCCATTCAATGATTTTTCAGCAATTACTTTAGGCACATATTACAATGGAATAAGAAATGTATCTTTAATAAATATTAAAAATTTTTCAACAATTAAAAAATTTTCATATTCTTTCACAAACTTATCGACCTACTTCAATCAATCATTCTATAGTAATTTTCGAATTTCTTTAGAAAATAATTATGATAGTAATGCATATGCAATTATCGATTTTAATTTAAATGAAGTTGTTCTAAACAATATTTCTTCAATATTTAAGAAAACTAACAACTTGAAAAATTTGAATGATTTCTACTATTCTTATAATTCAACAAATTTAATTCTAATGTTTCCAATTTTGAATAAAACAAAAGAAAATGTAAATTTAACTTTCTATCATCTTAGCGATTTACCGTTGCCCTTATCTTTTAATTTGAAAATTTATCTTTATGGAAAATATTTAGGTGAGTTGCAAGTAAAAGATTTCAATTATTCTATATTCGAAAAAGAGGGTTATTTGTTAGAGTTAGAAAATTCTAATTTTTTAGTCTTTTCAGATAAATTTTCTGATGAAAAAAATATAACCAACTTTTTAGCAGATAAAATAAATTTTACAATTTCAATTAAAGATAAAAACATTTCAAATTTGGTAAAAAATAATTATTATGAACTCGATTTAGAATTGATTCCAACTTTAAAATTTAATTCTGTAAGAATTGATGTAGAATCAGATTCAATTGTTAAGAGTTTGAACAATCCCCGAGCGTTAATTAATATTGAAGAATTAGAAGATAAAAAAAGATTATCTTATGTTGATTATTCATCAACTGAGAGAACATTAGATAGGTTGCTTATTTTTTCATCAAATAATTATACCTTTATAAATGTAACCATTTTAGGGGTCTATTCAGGTTATAAAGTTCAGAAGAATTTTACATTTAAAATTAATTTTTTAGAACCAATAAGAGTTAATTATTCATTATTAAACAATTTGTTTTGCTTTAACATCTTTTCTTTGTTTGAAGAGGCAAACATAAGTTGGAATTTAGAAAGTAAAACATTATCTTTCGAAAAATTAGAAGCTAAAGATAAACTTATTTATAATAAAACCTATGGTTACTGTGTTAAATTTAATCTAAAAGATGATGATTTGTTCAGTAAAAAAGATAAACACATCATTTGCTTGAACTTTAACATAACCCCAAATTATATATATGATTATCACATTTTTAATTATTCTTATTGTTTAAATGAAAAAATTGTTTTTAGCTTAACAAATATTACAATTTATTCATACTATAACAATGGAAAATTAAAAGTTTTCTTTGTTTCTGAACAAGAAATAGAGGAATTATTTATCAGCGTATTGCCTACTGAGACTTATTTTGTTGAAAAAAATCAATTTTTCTTTGATAAGATAGAGAGAAAATTGCTATATTCTTTTGAAATTCCAATAATGTTTTATAACATTTCAAAAATAAAACTTTACTTAAGATGGAAATCCTTTGGATATAATCATCAAACAATAACAATTGATGTTTTGAATCCTAAGGAAATATCTATAGAATCTAATTTTTCAAAAATTGATTTTAATTATTCTGTAAATTTGATAAATGATTCAATATTTTTTGAAAACTTTAGCAATTACAGCTGTAGTCTTTATTTAAACAATATTAAAAAAATTACTGATTCTTTAGATTTAGAGTTTATTAAAAATCAAGTTTATGCTGATTCAGTTCCTTTGAGCTTTGATCTTGATTTTGAAAAAATTACAAACAATTTTGAAGTTTATAACAAGAGCTGTATTGAAAAAATTTTAGAAAAATATTACAGCGATAATCCAGAGTCCTTTTTGAATTTCAATATATTGACTAAAGATGATGATATTTTACTTTATAATAAAACAACAGATGAATTATTTAAAGACCTTAATAAAAAGTATACAATATGTAATTACAAATACAATGAAACTACAACAAGAATGTTCTTAAAAAATTTCAAATTAAATTTAATCTTGGTTTATTATTGTGATAATTTTGCGAATCATAAACAAGTATCATTAAGTTGGAATAAAACTTTTGAAAAAGTAATTAATCAAGAAAATGAACTTTATTATACTGATAAAGAAATAAATGAATTCGTTGAAGTTTTCAAGAATATTTCAAAATCACATTATCAAAAATTCATTGAACTTAAAAAAGAGAAGGAGTTGAAAGAAAAGATTGAAAATTCTACCAAAGAAAATATTATAGATGAAACTCAAAAAACTGAAGAATTTAAGCCTATCGAAAAGGCAGAACCTATTAAAGAAGATGTTGAAAAAGTAGATAAAATAATAAATGAAAAAGTTAATAAAACCAATAATTTAGGTTCAATTTTAGTTGTAGTAGTTTTAGTTTTAATTGTTTATTTTTCTTATTCAGTTATTGTTCATAAAGTTAAGCAAAATAAGAAAAAAGCAAAAGAAGAGGAAAAAAAGAAAGAACTTTATAAAATACCTAAATTAGAGAATGATGAAGATTAAATATTGAAAATATTTATAAATTACATTCATTCACTATTCTCCTAGCAAGGGTGAAATCATGGATGTAAAGATAACTACCGCTAATTCAGTTAAAAAAGGTAATACTATTTTGATTGATAATGTTCCTTGTAGAGTTGTAGATATTTCGGTTTCTAAGCCAGGAAAGCATGGTGCAGCAAAAGTAAGAATTACAGCTATTGGTTTGTTTGATGAGAAGAAGAGAGATTTAGTTTTGCCAGCTCACGATAAAGTTGAAATTCCAATAATTGAGAAAAAAGTTGCACAAGTGCTTTCTATAAGTGGAGATTACGCTAATGTAATGGATAATGAAACATATGAAACTTTTGATTTGAAAATTCCCGAAGATTTGAAAGATAAAGTGCAAATTGGTGTCAATGTAGAATATTGGACATTAATGGGAACAAAAGTTTTGAAAAACGTATATGGAGAAGGAGAAGAAGAATAGAGGTGATTTAAATGACAATTCCTATTGAAGTTAAAAAAAGATTATTCGAAAATGTTTATGTTTGCAAACATTGCAAGAAGAAAGTTAGAGCACCTACTTTGAAAGTTTTAGCTGGAAAAGTAGTTTGTCCTAATTGTGGTAGTAAAGTTTTAAGGCCCAAAAAGATGGGAAAAACAAAGTAATTTTTTATGATGTTCTCTTTCGATTTATTGTTTTTGGTTCTTTTTATCGTTTTTTTAATTATTATTCTATATAAAAATAAGAAAAAATTACACATTGAGCATGTTCTAAAAATAGATAAAGTTCCAAAGATAGGCACAATTCCCTTGATTTATTTGATTCTTTACCGAGAAAAATGGGGATTAAAATTTATGGAGAGATTTGCTAAAAAACATAAAAAGTTGTTAAATGTTTTAGGTTACTTATCTATCTTTGTTGGTTATCTAGGTATGGTTTTCGTAGTAGGTTTCTTAATATATTCAACAATTAATTCTTTTTTTGTTACTAAGATTCCAGCAGTTCAATTAGTCTTGCCAGTTCAGGCTAAAGGAGTTTTTTATGTTCCTCCCTTGATTTGGTTGCTCAGCATCTTTATTATTGCAATAGTTCATGAATCTTTTCATGGAATTTATGCTATTAAAAATAAGGTTTCAGTAAAGAATAGTGGATTCGCTTTTCTAGGTTTAATTTTTCCAATCATTCCTGCAGCTTTTGTAGAACCTGATGAAGAAACTCTTAAAGAAAAATCTTTCAAAGAACAAGCAGAAATTTATTCAGCAGGACCTTTCTCTAATTTAATGCTTGGAGGTTTATTGTTGTTATTGTTCTTGATTTTGCCATTTAATTATTATTTTGATACTTTTTACGATACAAGAATAAAAATTTCTAAATTTACTAATGATTCAATTATAGCAGATGCAATTCCTTTAAATGCTTATGTTTTAGATGTTTCTTACGGAGAAAAGAATAAAACTTATAACAATGTAGAGCAATTACAAAAAGATTTGAAAAATGTTAAATCTGGAGAAGAGATTAATATTTATTATTCTGAAACTTTTGATGGTGAAGTGAAAAAATATACTTTGAAAGTTCCTGAGTTTAAGGATAGCTTTAAGTTAGGTATTTTTATTGAAGAAGAAACTAAGCTAAAAAATGCATATAGTAATTATGCAATTTTATTTGCTATAGTTTTATGGATTTTGAAATTTTTATTTTTGCTAGCTCAACTTAACATTGGCATAGGGTTTGCAAATTTGTTACCTATTGCTATTGCTGATGGCGGAAGAATGTTTTATATTTTAATGAAGAAAAAAATGAATGAAAAACAAGCTTTAAAGATTACTGGTATTGTTTCTTTAATTGTATTTTTGGTGTTGTTAGTTAACTTAGTTATGCCTTACTTTTAATCTCTTTTCTCTTTCTCTTTGCTCATTTGTTTTTCAATCTTTTTTAACAATTCATCTAATGCTGAAAATAGGTTTACATCCATTGCGTCACTGTGGAACGTTCCTAATTTAGAATTCAATTGTGCTTTCAATTCATACCTTTTTACTTCTCCTTGCTTTTCAGAATTGTGTAAAATTCTTAAAGTTATACTTAATCCGTTAATTTCTGTGTATCTTTCTAATGCGTTTAAGTAATTTCCTAAAATCTTCTTTACAATTTGCATTTCTGCTCTTGGAATCTCTTTAAAACCTACCAAACTTATTTTTGCTCCAAGTTTCAATTCTTCCATAAGTTTCTACCTCATTCATGAGAAATGAAAGTTATTTTATATTTATTTCTTCTACTTCTTTTTTCTTACTTCTTAGTGATTATGAATTTTTTTAAATTATAACTCTTTTGGTTTAGTATAATGCACTATAGAAATAAATTAATTGCATTTTTAGTATTTTTTAGTTTATTATTCTCAATTTCGGGTTGGTGGGATGATTCTTTTAATTATAGATTGTTAATCAATATAAATTCATCAACTAATTTGAATGATTTTCAGGTAAGATTGGATATAGATGAAAGTTATTCATCCTTTTGGAATTTCGTAACAATTAAGGGTGATGATATAAGAATTATCTACAATGATGCTTTTGAACTACCTTATTGGATTGAATATTGGAATTATACTGAAAAAAAGGCAATTATTTGGTTTAAGACAAATCTTTCAGTAGGTAATAATGAATTTTATCTTTATTTTGGAAATCCCTTAGCAAAAAGTAAAAGCAACGGTGATTTAGTTTTTGAGTTTTTTGATGATTTTAATGCTATTACTTTAGATTCTAATAAGTGGATAATTAGTGGTGATTATCGTATAATCAATGGCGTTGTTAGGCTTAATGCTGATCAAACAAACAATCCAGGAGGTACAGAATTATTTTCTAAAAAAATTGATCTTGGAAAATATGTAGTTACTGCAAAAGTTGTTAATCATTCAGATTATGTACGATTTATGTTAGGTCATCAGAAATTACATTATTACTATGATGATGGTGGAAGTTCTTTTTGGGGATTACTTAAAGATGGAACGAGAGTAGATACTTTTGGTTATGATGTTCCTAATCAAGGATTAATAGGTTATGTTACTTTAGAATTTAATTCTACGCATTCTTTTTTAAGAGATAATAATTACAATAAAACTTTTAATTATGGTTTAACTACTTTAGGAAATTTAGTATATTTGAGTGCTTGGAGTGATTCTTGGATTGATTTGGATTTTGTTTTTGTTAGAAAATTTTCAGAATATGCACCAATTTCAATTTTAACACATACTTTAGAAATAAACAAACAATTAGATTGGTTTGATGAAAATTGGAATAGAAGGTTAAAAATCAATGTGACCTCTTCAACAACATATTATGATGCTCAAGTAAAGTTAGTTATTGATTCATCATGGCAAGATTTTTGGAACAATGTTAGACAAGATGGTTCTGATTTAGTTTTTACTAATTTATTAAATAATAAAAGATATCCATATTACATTGAATCTTGGGATTATGCTGCAAAAACAGCAACAATATGGATAAGAATAGATAAATTAGTTCCAGGATTGAATCAATTTTACATGTACTTTGGTAATAAACATCAACAATTGTTAGACTATAAAGATATTTCAGCAATAAATGATCAACTCTACGTTTGGTGGAAATTTGATGGAAATGGAATAGATTCAGTTAATGGAATAAATGCAACATTAATTAGCGTTTACAATGCAACAGACAGATTCTTTAGAAATAATTATGCAATTGGTTTAAATAATAGTCAAATTACTACTTTACTAAATCCACAAAATTTAGGTAATCAATTTTCAATTTCTTTTTGGATTTATTTAAATGAATCTAAAAATTATCAATCTGTTTTCAATAGCTTACAAAATTTAAAAGGGTTCAGTTTTTATTACGATAAACAATTTGGTGAACCTGGCGGATGGACTTTTGTTTATGGTGATGGAACTACATTTAATAAGGTCATTCTTGGCGAGTTGTTAAGTCAAAAATGGTATTTAATAACGATAACATATAACAACAAAAACGTTAAGATTTACGTTAACAATGAACTGAAAGCATCAAATTCTTTTGCTAATGATTTACAACACAATAATTTCTTTGAAATTGGTTATTCTAGTTTTATGAGTGATAGTAATTTGAAAGCAGTACTTGATGATTTCAAAATCTTTAGAAAAGAATTATCAAATAATGATGTAAAAACTTTATATGCGTCATCATTCATAATTTATGAAAATAAATATGATGATTCTATAGTTGATGCAGCATTGCACACATGGTTAAAATTTGAAAATAATTTATTAGATGAAATTACTTCTAAATCAGCAACAGGATCAAATTATTACGTTACACAAGGAAAAATTAATAGAGCAATATATTTTGATAATGCTTATATAGATTTAGATAATTTTTCAGTTTTAAATAATTTAGAATTAAGTTTCTCTTTTTGGGTGAAAATTAATGATTTAACAAGAGATAATGTAATTTTATCAAAAGGATCATTTAATAATAATCAACCTTTAGTAGTTTTCTTTGATAAAGCGGTTTCAGGTGCTGATTTTGGTAATGGAAATGTTAATGCAATTTCTATAATTTCTTATGATGGTTCAACACAATTTTTCGTTGCTACAGAGAGCAATGTAATTAATGATAATAATTGGCATCATGTAGCAATTGCTTTGAATAGAGTTACTAAAGAAATCAAAATCTATGTGGATGGTATTTTAAAAGGCTATGGAAAAAAATCATCCTGGAATGGAATTCAATCAAATTCATTGAAACTTAGATTAGGAAATGCGAATCCTACGAGCAATGGTTTAAAAGGATCAATTGATGATTTCAAAATTTATTCAAGAGAATTGTCTTATGAAGAAATCTCTTTATTGTATGCAAATTCAAGGTTTAATTCAGGAAAATCTACTTTCGAAACTTTCGATAGAACTTCTAAAGCATTTACAACTAAAACAAATATCAATGCAGTTTTGAATGAAGATTTAAAATTAATGGTATTTGGTTTTTCAAAATCTAACAACATAATTACTGAGAGATTTCCAAAGTTCAATTTCGGAATAGAAGGAGCAAAATCAAATGCTATTGTTTCTTTAGAAGTAAATCAAACTAAATGTGATTTTGAATGTAATCAGAAATATTTTGATCTTAATTATCTTTATTTTGACAACATTCAACCTTATTTTTATTTTTCATTTCCTTTAGATTCAAATTCTACTTTTAATTTGAAAATAAATGCAACTTCAGGAAGTATGCAAAATTCTTATTCTAAGAGTTTAAATGTTATTCAATTCAATGAAACTTTCAAAATAACTAAAGCGATAATTTGTGAAAAAGGTTATTTCTTGTTTTCTCAAGCTAAATTAAATAATTCACATCTTTCTTCTGAGGCAGATTTCTTATATAAGGTTTGTTTGGAATATTTTGATAATAAAATAAATTTTTCAAGAGATTGTAGTAATTATTACATCAAATTATTTGAATATTATAAGAAGGCGAATGCTCATGTTTCACTGATAGATTTAATGTTAGATGAATTTTGCATAAGTACAGATCTTAAAGGAAGTTGGCATAAAGTGAATGCAACTACTACTCCTGGCTTAGATTATTCTTGTTTATTTGCTGTAGCTAATAGAAATAATTCGAATATTTTTGATTGTAATAATAATGCAGAAAAATTATGGTTTACTTATGTAGCAGTTCCTAAGATTAATGAAGTTTACTGTTCTTACGAACAACCTGATGAATTTTCTTTTGCAATATTTTATTGTAATGTTTCTTTTTATGTTTATGGTAATGCACCAAACATTGAAAGACAAATTGAATATCAGCAATATAATCTTTCTAACAATCAACTTATCTCTTCAGGAATTGCAAGTGATTGGTCAAGAAGCAGAGAAGTTTTTGTTCATTGGAATTTAGAATCTAATACTAAATTCTGTTATAGAATTAGAGCAAGAAATCAATACATTGTTACAGAATGGAGCGATTGGACTTGTAAAGAAGTTCCCAATTTAAGGCCTGAAAGATATTTGATTTATGTAAATCCTAAGTATGCAAATTACAATGATTTGGTTATAGTTTATGCAAGAGCTTTTGATCCTGATTTTGATAGAGTTAAGTTAATTTGTGGAAATCAAAGTATGAGTAATAACATCTGCGAATCAGGTTGGGAATTAAAAGATCCTAGTTGTAGTTTTTATTTCCCATGGAATGATGGAAAAGAACATATATTGTATTGTAGAGTTATTGATGAAACTTCTCAAGAAGCAGTTTATGAATCAGAAGTAAAAATTTATTCCATAGTTAACATTACTAAAGGAATTTTAGAAATAACACCTCAGAAGGTTAAGAATGGTACTGATGTTTATTTTAAGCTCTATAGTCCTACTTCTAGTATTATTGCGGAATTGAATTTATCTGAATTAGGAAAAGGAATTGTTTTGATGAATGATTTGGGACAAGATGGCGATGAAGTTGCAGGAGACCGAATATTTACTTATAGATTAGTTAATGCTTCTAAAGATTGTTTAGAATGTGTAGTAAATGTAAGTGTGAAAGTTACAGATGCAATGCAAATGCAGTATGTTTTAGAAGGTAATTTAACCTTCGACAATGTTGTTCCAGAAATTACCGTAATAAAACCAGTGCCTTATATTTATCAACAAAACTTTAATTTAGAGTTTCAAACTTCTGAAAGGGCGAATTGTACTGTTAATGGAATTTCAGTTCTAGGAATGACATACTTTGTTTACTTTGTAACTGGAAAAGAAGGATTGAACGTTTTCAATATAACTTGTTTTGATGAAGTATTGAATATGAAATCAATAATCTATAACGTTACAGTAAATTTAACGCCGTATAGCATAAAAATATTAACTCCATTAAACTATGATGTAGTTAGAGATTTAGTTAATGTTACTTATTCCTTAAACAATGCAACACCTGTAACATTACATCTTTTCATAGATGGAAATGAAGTTACTTACAATAATTGTGGAGCAAATTGTATTTCTTTTGATAGCACTAAATATTTTGATGGAATACATGAAATTAAGTTAGTTGCAAAAGGAGTTACTGATGTAGAAGATTCAATAATTCTCTTATTTTCCAATTACTATAAGGTTGTGTTCATTAAACCTAATGCTACTTTTGTGGAAGATGATGTTGATGTAGAAGTTCTTGCTTTTGATGCTAGAAAAGTTAATTTTACTGTTACATGTGGAAGTTTGTCTGTAGTGGAAGATAATACAATTGATAATGGATTCACAACAAGATGGTATTTGCCAAATGAAGGAATTTGTACAATCTTTGCATATGCATATAATGAAAAAAATCAACTTTTAGGATTTTCAAATTTCACATTGAACGTTTCTAAGCCTGTGATAATTCCAACTTTTAGTTTGATTAATTATAATGTAACTCAAGAATATGTAGATTTAAATTTTACATCTAATGCAGATAACATTAAGTTTTATATTTCTAAAGATAATTCTTCATGGATTTTTGTAGATGAAGCGTTTAATTTCATAAGAATATATCTTCCTTCTGATTTTAATCAAACATTATATGTAAAAGTTATAGCAAGTTTAAGAGGCATAACTAAAGAATTTTATTTTGATATTCCTTTATTAAAGCTTTTAGTAAAAATTACAAAACCCTTGCCTGATTCAATAATATCAGAAACAACAGTGTTTGAATTTGATATTCAAAACAGATTCAATTTACAAACTTTAGAATTCTATATAGATCAACAGAAGTATACTATAAGTAATCTTAATCAAAGAAATTATACAGTAGATACTTTAAATCTTCTTGATGGAGTGCATAGTTTTAAGGTTAAAGTTGTTGATGTTTTTGGAAATTCAGCAGAACATACTATTTTTGCAGTTGTAAGAAATTTTAGAGTTGTAGATATTATTAATGTGTATGATGGCATTTATTTGTATGGAACTAAAGTACTTTACTTTACTTATCCAATTCAAACTTATAAAATTGAATTTTTTGTAAATTCTACTAAATTAATTTCTAAATCTGATAAATTGATCGATACTTATTACTTTGATACTACTCAGTTTTCTGATGGTCAGTATGTTATTAAATTATTTGCTTATGACAATAGAGATGAAATGATAGGAAATAAATCAATAGTCATTAATATTTTAAATAAAGAACTACCTGCTCCTGTTTTAGATTTGAGAGATGAATTTGATTCAGATGGAGTTATTTATTTAAATTGGTCTGCTATTGATGGAGCAAAAAGTTATAGAATTTACAAATCAGTTTCACTAGGATCATTTGTTCAGGCTTATGAAGTTTCGACTAATTCTTTTGTAGATTACGTTCCTGATGGTGAATATAGATATTATGTTGTTGCAGTTGATATAGCAAGAAAAGAAGGTAATAAAAGTAATATTAAATCCACTTATGTGATAAAAGAAAAACCAAAATTACAAATATATTTAGAAAAACAACACTATAAACCTTATGATATTTTTAATTTGAACATTCTTGCTTCAGATCACAGAAATGCAACTATAAAAATTACGATAAGTGAGCTAGGTATTTCGTTTAATTTAGCTCAAAATGGAAGTATTTTCAAAGGAAATTATGCTTTGCCATCTTTCAATTTGGAAAAATGGTCTGATGTGGTTATAAATTATACAGATATCACTAATAGAACAGAGATATTTACAACTAAGATATTTTTAGATTCTAAAATTGATAATTATGATTTCAAATTGTATACTACAAGTGAAGTTGGATTTAAAGAATTTAATGAAAGTGTTATTGTTGTTCCTTACGTTTATTATGACATTCCTAAAGCATATAGATGTTACGTTAGTAGTGGAATTATAGAAGAATTCAAAAATGATGTTGTTGGTTGGCCATATAGTATAGATTATGCAAGTTATTTGAACTATAGTAATGATTTAACTGATTATTCTTTTGTTTTACTTTCATTGTATTTGAAAAATGGTACGAAAATTAAGATTGATAATCTAGTTTGCAATTACGATGAATCTTTAAGAGAATTGAATTGTAATAATAGCAAGATTTTAACTTTAAATAAGATCAATATTTTGATAAAAAATAATACTTTAGAAATTTTGAATTATAGCGTTAATATTGCAAGAAAGAACATTTCTATTGAAAATGCTTTTGTTGATAGAGTTGTTTATAGTTATGATATTATTACTTTCGTAGAAAGTTGTTCAGGTTTAATTTATGTTTCAAAACAAGGTTGGAATAATTTAAGTGCTGTAGTTTATGATGAAGCAGGTAATGTTTTAATTTTACCAAGAAAACTAATTTACTATGATCCTTCAGGAGGTTCATTAGATGTTACTCCACCTAGCAAAGCAAGAGTTGTTGTTAAAGATAGAGTAGTTAATAAAAATAATTTTACATTTTACATTTTAGACGCTAAAGATTTTGAACAAGAATTGTTGAAGATTCCTTTAATCTACTATTATGAGCTTAAGAATGTCATTACTAATGAAACTTTATTACAAGGAATTACTAATGAAACTATCCTTAATTTTAATATTTCTGAAGAAAAGTTCATAAATGATTTACAATTAAAATTATACGTTCAAGTTATAAATTCAGCAAACCTTAGAAGTGAGATTTCAGAAAGTGAAACCGTTACGGTTGATTTAATAAATCCTTCTTTTGTAGAAATATCATCTCAGCAATATGTAGATTTCAATAATTGGTATAATGTTAGGAAACCAACTATTAATGTTGTTTGTAATGATAAACATTTGAAAGGAATTTATTATGGTTTGTTTGCAGATAATTCTACTTATGACTTTACTAAGATGCAATTTTCAGAGAATTTGAACATTTCTTTAATAGTTTCTTATAATGGAGTGAATTATTTGCATCTTGTTTGTGTTGATGAAGCTGGAAATTATAATTATACTTATGTAACTTTAAAGTTAGATGATACTCATCCAATAATCTATGGAATAAAGCCTGTAAGAATTTTAGATGATGGTGGAGTTTTGTTTGAATGGGAAGAAGGTAAAGATAACTTAGGTATTTCACATTATGAATTGATGATTCTAGATGGCGATGAAAATGTAATTAAATTGATCAATGTTACTTCAACGAAACATATAGATTATTCAATTCCATCTGGAAGTTACCTAGGAAAGGTTAGAGCTTTTGATTTTGCAGGTAATCCTTCATTATGGAGTGATTTTGCAGGATTGGAATATGATGATTCTGCTCCTGTAATCCTTGCTTATGGTCCTGTTGGTGAAGTCAAGTATGATGTTATTACTTTGTATGTAAAAACCGATGATGTTTCAATTTGTAGCTATGTATTAAGTACTGGTGAAAGCAAAGTTTTTGATTATACTGAATCTACTCATCATAGAACTGTAGTAGCTTTACAACATCCTGGAAGGTACGAAGTAAATGTAAGTTGTAAAAACAAAGTAAATTTGGTTACTAATTTTAGTTATTCTTTCTACTTACTATATGATTTGAACGTAGGTAGCTTGGATGTATATACTGCTAAAACATTCTATGATAATCAAGAGGTTGAAATATTTGTAGAGGTTAAATCTACCACCAATAATTTGGTATCTAATTTAAGAAAATCTGATTTTTCAATAGAATTAACTGAAACTTCAAAAAACGCAAGAATAGAAACAACTTACGGCTTCGCTGATTTTGGTAATGGTACTTACAGTTTATTGATTCCGTTGCCTGCAGGTAATTACAATATTGTGGTTGATGTTTTAGGAGTTAAGAAAGAGTATAATTTTGTAGTTAATCCTATTTTTGTTAATTTAGAATTAACCACTTCTAATTATAATCCTTCAAATAATATAGTATACGTTAGTGAAAGTAATGGTGTGTATGGTGTTTCTAAAAAAGCAGTTAATCAAGAAATTATTGGAAACGTTTTAGTTGCTAGAGAAGGTACTTATTTCGATATGTTCTTCTCTAATACAGAAAATATTAAGAAAGAACCTGAATTAGTTATGAGAGAATTTGTTAATTACGCAATGCCATTGCCTGAAAAAACTGTTGCATTAAGAATCGAATTAAATGATGTTGTTCTAGAAATAGATCCTTTACTAAAGTATGAAAATTTAGAAGGAAAGAGAAAGTTAAGAGTTAGAAATGTAGGATTTGATAAAGATACAGGAAAAGTAAAATTAAGAATAGAATTATTATATTAAAATAATTAAATTCTTTTTCTTAGTTCTTCTTTTCTCTTTCTTACATCTCTTGCGTTTGGAATCATTTCTTCTAAAGCAAAAAACAAGATAATGAGAAGAATCAATAAACTAGCAATCCCTAGATCTAATGGAATTAACTCATAATACGTCATTATTGTAAAAATCCCTAAGAAAAGCAATATCATAAAAAAATACCAATCATGAAATTGATTTCTTACTTGCCCCTCAAAGTATTTCATATTAATAATCAATGGTTTTTATATTATTTAAATTTTTTTATTTACTAGATAAGAGAGAGTTATTTGATTAGAAAGTTTTAAAAAAGTTTTTCTGAAAAATTTACCCCTATAACTATTGTCTATACTTTGAAAATTTGAAGGAATTGAGAGGTAGTAGTTAAATTTTCATTTTTGGAAAAAGTTTCGTTTTTAAATGTTATGGATACTAGTATGGTATTTTGTTAATCTTTGCGAAATCGTAAATCTTTTAAGAAAAATTTTTAAGTTTTAAGCTCTATCT
>JAWBMQ010000003.1:102890-129641 GCA_038828875.1 Candidatus Woesearchaeota archaeon | reverse complement strand
CAAAATTATCTACTAAAGATTGAACATTCAAATATTGTGCATTTAATGCGTATCTTCCAGATGCAAAATTTTGAAAGTGAGTGGCTCTAATCAATCCGTTTTCACAAAAAACTAAAGATCTTTTACCATTGATAGTTACATTTCTGTAAGAAAATAATGCCGTTCTATTGCATAAATAATATTTTCCATTATCTTTCAAAACACTAAGTAATATATATTGATCACTTTCACTTGTAGAAACATAATAAATTGTACCATTCTTGTTGGTATTGTTGAAATTTACAAAAGAACTCCAACTTTCGTTAAAATAATTATAAGATTCTTCTTTTAATCTCTTAACTAAATTTTGATAATCCGTAATCTCTTCAAAAGAAAAAACACTAATTAGAAAAAACATGATAAATATAATAAAGTACAAATATTTAACAAATTTCATTAATAAAACAAAGCAAGAACTTTATTTAAATATTTTTTATCACTTTATAGTAATATTAAGAAAATGAAAAACTTAAACATTTATAAATTCTTATGATTACTCAAAACTTAACATGCCAAAAAAAAGAACTTTTAAGGAAAATAGAACAAAAGAGGAAAATGATAAAAAGAAATTTTATAGCATATTAACTTTAATAATTGGTTTCATTATGATTTTTAGTTCTTTTGCATGGATTTTTTTGAACAGATCTGAAGATAATACAAATACAATTCAATACAATAATTTTGTTTTTCAATACAATCAAAATGAAAGAAAATTTTACACTAAAGTAAATAATAAACTTATAAAAACGTTTTTAGATCCTACTAGAGTAGAGCATTATAATTTAACATTCACAAGAACACCAAAGATAAGTTTAACTTTCAAAAATTTAGAAGATGATGAAATTGATGCTGCAAAATATTATCTTCAAGATTTGATTAATTTAATGCATCTAGATGTAAATTTAACAATTTCTGAAATTGAAGATTGCTCTAATTTAAATTTAGTGATAGATAAAGAATTTAATGAAGTTAAACAAGATAAAAATTGCATTTATTTACCTTTTGATTCATCATTGGTTGAGGTTTCTGATTTCATCGTTTTTAGATACTTTAACATTATAAAATAAAAAATAAATAAGAACTCAAGCATTGCAAAGTAGAAAATAGTTCCAATATACCAAAAATTAGGAGGAAATAATTGAATTATTAAATCTTCTTTATCAAAAATCCATGTGTTTTCTTCAAAAAAAAGTTTATGCATTGATGTAAAGAAAATTCTAAAAAAGATAGATGAAAAGATGAATAATAATAGCACTAAAAAGATATAAATTTTAAGAAATAACAATAATAAGTTTAGAATTTTTATTGTAGTTTTTTGCATAATCAAATAAATAAAAATTAATGAAATTATTGCAACTATAAACAGAACATCTTTAATTAAAAACAATTTTTTTAATAAAATACTAACATCTTTAAGATGATTTATTTCTCTTTCTGTAAAAAACAAATTTTCTTGATTTTGATAATTATTTTCTAAAATTAAATTCAAGGTTTTTTTAGCATATTCTAATCTAAAAGAATAAGGATAAATAAAATTATCATCAGGTTTAATGCTATCAAAAGAATAAATAAAATTAAGATATGTTTCTGAAAAGGCCAACTTTAAACCTAATAAAATAAAAAAACAGAATAATGAAAGAAAAGCAATTATGATTAGAGAATTCTTTACTAAGGATTTCATTAGCTTACTTAGCTTAAAAAGATTTATAAATATTTTTTAACATTTTATTTTAATATGACTAAAATCTTAGTGTTATTTGGTCCTCCTGGTGCAGGAAAAGGAACATTAGCTGAACATTTAAGCAATAAATTTGGTTTTTTTTGGATTTCTACAGGAGATTTATTAAGAGAAATTGCAAATCAAGATAATGAACTTGGAAGAAAAATTAAAAACATAATTTCTCAAGGAAAGCTTTTAGATGATGAAACTTTGAACAAGATTATTTATGATAACATAAAAACTAAAGATTTTGTATTGCTTGATGGATATCCAAGAAAAATTTCTCAAGCGGAATTTTTAGAAAAAAATTTTGAAGTTATTGGTTCAATTTTTGTTTTTTGTGATGATGAAAAAATAGTACAACGATTAACTAATAGAAGAATTTGTCCTAAATGCAAGAAAAATTATAATTTGTTAACAAATCCTCCTAAAAAAGATAACCTTTGCGATATTTGCAATGTTACCTTAATTCAAAGAGAAGACGATAAAGAAGAAGTAATAAGAAAAAGATTGAAAATTTACTACGAAGAAACACATTCTTTATACGATTTTTATAAAACAAGAAATAAAATTATAGAATTAAATTCAGATTTGCCCATTGAAAAATACCTTAATGTTGGTGAAGAAAAGATAAAGAAGATTTTAAAGATAAAATAAAAACCAAAAAATAAAAATATTTATTTACAACTGCTTACAAATTTATCAATTTCTGCATCTGATTTAGACATTGTAAAAGAACCATCTCTGCATAATAATAAAGGCCTAATTCCTTTTACTTTCTCTATAGATTCCTTAAAACAAGTTTTAATTTTTTCATCTGAAAATTCATAATAGGTTATATTTTTATCATCTAAAAGTTTCTTGTATTCTTTGCAAGGCTCACAATTTTCTGAAGAGTATAAATAAAATTTATCTGTTAATCCTTCATTCAATAAGCAAAGCTCTACATTATACTTGTAAATAGTGATCTTTGCATTAGATTTTAAAGTTTCTAAATATTTCACCATGTATTCTTGTAACTTAATTTGTTTTACATACATTTCTAAATCACTTTTAACTTCATCATATGTTGCATTTCCAAAGAATATTTGCATTTGTTCATAGAAATCCTTAATTTCATCTTCTGAAACCGTTACTTGATTAATTAAATATTCTTCCATATATTTGTTCAAAATAATAAGTAATTTCAAATTGCTATAGTATGAATTATAATCAATTCCTTGTGCTTCTAATTGCTGTTTAAATTGTTCCTTAGTCATATTTAATTGAGCTAAATATGCATCGAAAACTTGAGTTATTTCACTTTCCTCAATTTTCAATCCCTTAGCTTTAGCATCATTTAAGAACAATTTTTGAATAATTAAATCATTTATTGCTCTTGGAACATCTACTTGGCTTCTCATTTCCTTAGGCACACTGTTCAAATAATTGTTCAAATCTTTTGTAGTTATCTTTTCCCCATCAATTTCTACTAAAACTTCTTCCTTTAGATTTATATTTGAATTTTCTGTAGTTGATGTTTTTTTGTTAGAGAATATTTTAGAATTGCTTAATACAAAATACAAGCCAATTGCAATAAGCAAAACAAGCACAATTCCTAGAACAATCCATATCGTATTTTTCTTTTCTTTTTTCTCTTTAATTATTCTTTTTTCAGGCTTTACTTTTGCCTTTTCCACTAAATGATGTTTCTTGAACTTTTTCTTGTGCATTGATTTTTTAACTGTTCTGTTAATTGCTTTATGAACCTCTTTTTTTTCCAAATTAGTGTTGTTTTGAACATTATTTTGTTCATTTTGCTCCATAGCTAATCACCTCAAAAATATTATTAAAAATGTTAAGTTATATATAAATATTTGTAAATCAGGATTTAAATTTTTAAAATTTAAACATAGTTGTAACTAAAAAATAAAAAATTAAAAAATAAGTTTCCAAAGTGAAATTAATGCCTTAAAGCCATCGAATCCTGGTAAAGGAATCATATTGAAAATGAACAACCAAAAATTGATTATACCAAAAGCATACCATTCTGGATTTTTAGTTTTTTTAACTAAATAATAAGTAGATAAAAACATCAATAAATTTGACAATGGTCCTGCAATTGCAATAAAAAAAGCAGCAAGGTTCGTTGCATTTCCTGGAATTGAAACATAAGCAGGAACAAGAAAGATGAACGGAAAATTAAGCAGTTTTAAAACAACACCTACAAAAAGCCAAAAGTAAGCTGCATGAAAAGTAGCTTCATAACCAAAAGAAATTGCAACAAATTTATGTGCCAATTCATGTACAATTATTGCAGGAGCAACGTAAATTAAAGCTTTATAGAATCCATCGCTTAGAATTCTTTTTCTTTCATCCAGTAGATCCAGCATCTTAGGTTTTTCAAAATAATTTTTAAAGATAAAAGCTACTGCAAAAGAAACTACTGCAATTTCAAAAATTTCTCTGAAAAATTCATAAATATTTAAAAACATCATTTTAAATAAAAAATTTTATAACTTTTAAAAATTTTATGTATTAGACATGAAAAATTACAAAATTATTTTGGCTTTTTTCAGTTTGTTTTGGTTGGTTAGCTTGGCATATTCCTTAGAAATAACTTCTAAACCTGAAATGCTTTATAATTCAGGATTTGTAAGTTTAAAACTTCAGAACAATGATAATTACGATAAAAAAGTATCCGTAATTAGTTATGTTTTTGAAGATGGTTATAAAAAACATTATGTTAAAGATGATTATACTATTAAAGCAAATAATTTTTATGAAATAAACAGATTTGTAGAAGTAAAAGAAGGAACAGAAGGTGTTTTTTTTATAGTTTATGGGGATGTTTATAAGGAAATTTTTATTCCTGTTTTTAAAAGGAACAACAATCCAATTTTTGTTGAAAATCATCAACAAAATTTAGAAAATGAAAAAATTCAAAATCAAGAAGATAATTATGATGTAAATTATGAAAAAAAAGAGGATTATAATTGTAATAAATTTGTTTTGCAATCATTAGAATCTGGACCTTCTGATACGTTTTACGAAGGAGAAAAAATAATACTTAATATAATAAGCGAAAACAAACCCATCTTTCTAAATGATGATCTTTTAGTTAAAGAAATTGCAACTAACATTTATGAAATAATTCCAGTAGAAAATAAACCTGGAAAATATGAACTTAAATTTTATTTAGAAGGTTGTGGAACATTAACAGTAAATTTTGAGATTCTTCCTAAAAAGATTGATGGTAATACTTTATTATTTTTCATATTTTTAGTGTTGCTCTTGGTATTTTTTGCAGTCATGGTCGATCTTTCCATCTTGGATTCTAGAAGAAATAATGAGAGAGAAAAAAGAAAATCAAACACTATAAAACTTCTCAAAGAACTAGAAAAAGATAGAAATCAGCAAAAACATAAAAAATAATTCTAAATTTTTTCCAATTTTTTTAAAGAAAAATAAATAAATTATGGTATTTTCATTCTAAATATGAACTTAACCATTCAGCCAAGAGAATATCAAAAGAAGATATTTGAAAAAGCAAAACTATACAATACACTTGTTGTTCTTCCTACTGGTTTAGGTAAAACCTTGATAGCAATATTGCTTATTGAAAACAGATTAAAAAACTATCCAAATAGCAAAGTTTTATTTTTAGCACCTACTAAGCCGTTAGTATTACAACATAAAAAATCAATTGAAAGTATCTTAAATGTAAATTGTATTGCTTTTACTGGATCAATAGCTCCTGAAAAAAGAAAACAACTTTTTTCTGAGAATCAAATTATCGTAGCTACACCGCAAACAATCCAGAACGATTTAGTTATGAACAATATCTCCTTAGAGAATGTTTCATTAATTGTTTTTGATGAAGCACACAGAGCAGTTAAAGATTATGCCTATGTTTTTATTGCCGAAAATTACCATAATAAAGCAAAATATGAAAGAATCTTAGGATTAACTGCAAGTCCCGGACATGATAAAGAAAAAATTTTAGAAATTTGTAATAATCTCTTTATAGAAAATATAGAAATAAGAACAAGATTTGATGAAGATGTAAAACCTTACATTAAGGATGTGGAAATAAAATGGATTGCAGTTGAATTGAATTCTGAAATGAAAAAAATCTCATCTATGTTTAATGAAATTCTTAATGAAGAAATAGAAAAATTCAATAAACTAGAGTTGGTTAAAGTACATAAAGATATTGGAAAAAAAGATCTTCTAAATTTACAGAAACAAATAAATTCTGAATTTAATTCTGATCCTAGAATTTATGAAGCTAATCTTGAACTTTCAATAATTATGAAGTTAAAGTATTTGATTGAAGTTCTAGAAACTCAAGGAATAACTCCTTTATACAATTACATAATTCAACTTAAACAAGAATTTTTTTCAAAAAATTCTAAGAATTTGAAAAGATTGTTAAATGATGTAAGATTTAATGAAGCATTTTCTCATGTGAAAAAACTGTTAGAACTAAATTATGAACATCCCAAGCTAGAGGTTTTAAAGGATATATTGAAAAAATTTAAAGAAAAAAATGGAGGAAAAGCGATAATTTTTACAAACATTAGAGATGAAGCACAGAGAATAAAAGAAGAATTAGAAAAGTTCAATTTTAAAGCAGAAATATTCATTGGACAAGGAAAAAGAAAGAATAAGGGATTAAGTCAAAAGGAACAGCTAGCAGTAATAGAAAAACTTAAATCAGGGGAATTAGATTGCATCATAGCAACTTCTATAGGTGAAGAAGGATTAGATATTCCTGAAGTTGATTTAGTAGTTTTTTATGAACCTATTCCTAGCGAAATTAGAGCAATTCAAAGAAAAGGACGAACAGGAAGACATGGAAAAGGTGAAGTTATTTTACTTTATACTAAAGGAACAATAGATGAAAGATATCATTGGATTTCTTTAAGAAGAGAAAAGAAAATGTATGAAACATTAAAACAAGTAAAAGATTTGCTTCTTTTGAAACAAAATGAAAAAAGAAAAGAAAACAATCTCTTTGTTTATGAAAAAAAAGAAAAAGTAAACAATTTAAACAATAATAATGAAAAAGAAAAAAACAATTCAGAAAATGAAGAAAAGTTAATTGAAGAAAAAAATATTGAAGAAAGTAACAAAAATAATGATGAAAACAAAACGGATAAAATAATAATTCTTGTTGATCAAAGAGAAAGAAACAGTACAATACTAAAAGAATTAAGTAAATTTGAAATTTCTATTGTATTAGAACAACTTCCATTAGCTGATTATTTAGTTAGCTCTAAAGTAGCAATAGAACTAAAGAAAGCTGAAGATTTTATTGCTTCAATAATTGATGGAAGATTATTTTCCCAGTTGAGAGATTTGAAAAAAGCATATGAAAAACCTATCTTAATAATAGTAAACTATGAAGAAATTTATCAGAAAAGCTTACACATAAATTCAATAATTGGAACTTTAACAAGTGTAGCAACTCAACTTTATGTTCCCATTCTATTTGCAAGAAATAGTGAAGAAGCTGCAAGAATGATTTATTTTATTGCTAAACAAGAACAAGAAGATGATAAATACATACAAATTAAAAAACCAAAACAAGATATCAATGAACAAATCAGATTCACTGTTGCAACGATTCCAGGAATTGGGTATACTTTAAGTGAACCATTATTGAATAAATTTAAAACAATAAAAAATTTAGCAAACTCTAATATTGATGAACTTTCTCAAGTAGAAAATATTGGAAAGATTAGGGCTACGAAAATAGTTGAATTCTTCAATACTGAATATCAAAATAAATAAGATATTTATAAAAAATTACATATTTTTTTACTTCTAATTAATAACTTTTTACCACTGAATAAACAAAACATTTATATATAAGTATAGCTTTAAGTATACTGATATGGTTGATTTATACAATGAACTCCTTGAAAAAATTGAAAATACTAACGCCTATGACTTAATAGAATTCAAGAGAAGATTAAAAGAAAATTTTGAAGAATTAATAAAATTGATAGATTCTAAGATTGAGAAGTTTGAAGAAAGTAACAAATTCTGTGCGGTTTGTGGAAGTCCTATAAGTGAAATTGATGAACCTTTTGTATTATTATTTGGAAAAAGAGGGATTAGAAAGAAAGCTTATTTTTGTGGGAGTGATTGTTTGAATTATTTCTTAAATAATTACAATAACCTAAAAAGAGGAAATCAGTCATTAGTAAGCAAAAAATTGTATTTTTAAAGAACCTTATCTATTGCATTTAAGTTAAAATAATTTAGTAATGTTTGTTTATACATCTCAACATCTTCTTTAACTTTCTTCTTAGCATCATCTAATACATTTTTCATAAATAGATTTTCTACAAAGTATCTAATCACTTCAGAAAAAATTCCATAGCTGTCAAATTTTTTATTGTAATCATGCTCCATTGTAAACTCCATTGATATGTTAACATCACCTTCATCTAATGTAAATTCTTCTCCATTTTCTTCATTTTTTATTTTCACTTTTTTAACATTATAAACAAATGTTAATTTACCAGAGATCTTGAAATAATCGTTTAATTTCAATTCTAAAACCATAACAAAAACACCATTTTCTTTTTCATCTTTTCTTATAATTTGAATTGGGTTTCCTGTATCATAACCTCTTTTATCGAAAAATTCATCAGTTAATTCTATCAATCTATTCAAATCGAAAATTCCTTTGTACTTGAATGAATCACTTTTTATGATTTTCAATTTTACTGGCATTATGATTTAATGTTAATCTTTCTTTATATTTTATTCGATTTTTATGGATTAAAAATTAATAAATTTTATAAAGTAACTACTATCTGATGGTATAAAATGAAAACCATATCTTTTTTCAAAGAAAATTGGTTAAAAAATTGGTTAGATAATCAAAAACAAAAGAAAGAAGAAAAAAGAGAAAGAAAAAGAGTTGAAGAGAAAATCGAAGACCAAATTGATAGATTTTATTATTATAGTAAAATAGGAAATCACAAAGATGCAATAAGTTCAATAAGAAAAGCGAATACTTTAGCTAAGACAATTAATAAAGAAATAACGGATTATATTCCTGTAGAAGAACTGAAAAAAACAATATTAGATTCTTATAAAAAATATAATGAATTACTCATAAATATTTTCATAAATGATTTTAAAAATGAAAATTCTGGTTATTATAGCAAAATAACTGACTTAAGATTTGCTACCAAATTATCTAAGAAAATTGGAAAAAGTTTGACCGATTATATTGATAGAGAAGAAATTAGAGAAAATATGCTAAAAGCATATGAAAAAAGAGAAGAGAATTTAATAAAACATGAAATTGATGATTTCAAAAGTAAAAAATATTCTAAAGCTTTAAGAATCTATTCAATTAGAAAAGCATATGAAAAAGCTAAGAAAATAAATAAAGAATTAACTGATTTTATCTCTTTAGAAGAAATAAGAAATACTATTTTGAATGCTGATCATGATGAATTAGAAGCTCAATTTAATTATCTATTGAAAAGATTTAAGGAAAACAAATTTGATAGCTATTATATAAAAATAAATGATTTTGAAAGAATAAAAAAGTTAGCTAGTGAATTGAACAAAGAGTGGAAAGAATACATATGTCAAGAAGAAGCAGAAAAAATTTTAAATCAATCTAAAACAGAAACTTTTGATAATGCAATAAGATTTTCAATAGATAGATTTAAAAGCGAATATATGCTTTATCCGTATTCCATAAAAGAAATCAGAAGTGCTAATAAATATTGCAAAGAAATTAATAAATCTTTGACGGATTATATTAGCAGAGAAGAAATTAGAGATATTATTTTGAAAAAAAGAAAAGAATGGAATGCACTTATAGGTGATGTTTAAAATGATAGACGATTATAAAATTTTCAGAAAATGCAGTAGTAATAGTAAAAACGTTAGAAATAATTTTGAAATCCTTTCCAAACTTTATTCTTTTTTTGAGAACGAAAGAAAAAAAATTAAAAAACCTGAAAGAAAAATTGAAAATATGATAATTGAAGATCCTACAACAATTAGTAGAAAAATAGAAGAAATGAATAACTTATGTAAAATTATCAATGAAAATTACATGAAATATTATGTTTCTAAAATTCTTCATGAAAATTTATCCTATACAGAAACTATAAAGTATTTCAGAATGGCCTATTACACAGCTAAAATTTTAGATAAAAATTTACTTGATTACTTCGATATAGAACAAATAAGAAACATTATCTTAGAAAGATATTATCAAAATAAGAAGTAAATTAGCAACAATACCATTCATCACTTTCTCCAATTGCATTATTTGTTTTTCTTAAATTTTCCATCAATTTTTCGTTTCTTGGATATTTCTTCCTAGCTTTTAAGAACAATTCAGTTAATTTTATTCCGTTTATACAGTTTTTTTCACAGGATTTGCATAAAGTACATAGATAAAGTAACTCTTCATATATTTCTTCCTTTAACATGAACATTCTTCCTCTAGCACTAGATTCTTCCTCTCTCAAAACTTTGAAAACTGGGCAATCTATATTACAGAAACCACACAAAGTACATTTTTCTAAAGCTTCTTTTAATTCCAAATCTTCCTTAGATTTTTTCTTTTCTTTAGTCATTTTCCAACAACCACGGATTAAAGATATTTCCTTTATCTGTTTCTTTCTTTATATTTTTTATATCATCAATTTCTTTTCTAGGTCTATAGTTTTTCTTCAATAATCCATAACCATGTTCTCCTGAAACAATTCCTTTGTTCATTTCAACATACTTCATAAAATTTGCCGCTAACTTAAAATCATTAAAACAAGGATGAACAATATCAACTCCTAGATGTCCAAACCAAGGAATTTGATACTCATCAAGATAATCTAAAATTTTTTCTAAATCTATTTGTGGATCTTCAATAATAGTAAAACCATTACTAGAAAGTAAACTATAAAGAGCATCTCTCCTTTCAAAAATCTCCAGCTTATTTTTATATTTACCTGTATCATCTTTATAATAAACAAAAAGTAGATTTTTTTCTTTTCCTATGAATTTAGCCGCATAAAAACCAACACCTTCCAAAGAAAGAATATTTTTATTTTTTAGATTTAATTCCTTTATTTCTTTAACTTTTTTAATAAGCTCTTTATAATTGTCAAATTCAAATAAATCATAACTTTTTTCTTCAACATAATCCGTAATTCTTAATTTTATTTTAGTTATTATTCCTAACATTCCTTCAGTGTATTGTGGAATTTTGTTCAATTTTACTAAATTTCCATCTCCATCTACTAATTCTAACTCTTCCAACCAATCTAATGTTTTTCCATATGCAATACTTTCCTTTCCTGCTGCATTACAACTGACCATTCCACCTAATGTAGCAATACCATGACTTGAAGGAATTATTGGAAAGAATTTTCCTATTTTTCTAAGCTCATAATTTAAATCATCTAAAATAATACCTGGTTCAACAACCACATAGTTTTTATTGCGATTTATCTCTAAAATCTTATTCATCTTACTTGTATTTATTACTACACTATTATTAGGAACACTACTTCCTGTCAATGATGTTCCTGAACCACGAGGAGTTACTTTTAATTTGTTTTTCTTAGCATATTTAATAACATCAATTACTTCTTCTTCATTATGAACGTAAAAAACATCTATTGCAACTCCTTTGTTCTGGGAGGAATCATACTCATTTCCAAATTTAAATTTAGCTTTCATTTTTTATCTTCTTTTAAAGCTTTTAAAATTAAAGTTGATATTTCATAAACTTCAACGTTATCTGAAACTTCTTTTAAATGTAAGTAACACAAAGGGCATGCAGTAACTAAAATATTTGCAACATCTTTTGCTTCTCTCATTCTTTCCTTTGCTATTTTTTTAGCAACTTCAGGATTGTTATTAATTAAACCACCTCCTGCTCCACAGCACATGGAATTTTCTTTATTATGTTTCATTTCAACAACTTCACAACCAATTAATCTCAAAATATCTCTTGGTAAATCGTATTTACCTAAATATCTTCCTAAATGACATGGATCATGAAATGTAACTTTCATATTTAATTTTCTAATTTTTTTATGCACCTTAAGTTTTTCATAAATCAATTCTAAAATATGATCTACATTGTAATTTTTTTCTTTCAAATGAAAAACGCAAGAAGGACAATTCGAATAAATTTTAACTATATTTTCTTCAAGAATTTGTGATTTTCTCTTTTCATCTAAAAAAAAATCATCGTTTCCTGCATTAACTGCAGGCAATCCACAGCAAATCAAATCGAACAATTCTAATCTTATATTTAAAATCCTACAAATTTCTAAATAATTATCTTTTAACTCAGGAATCTTTATCTCTGTTAAACATCCTGGAAAATATTGATCTACTTCTTTATCTATAAAAACGTTACTTATCTTTTTAAAAATCTCAGTAATTCCCATGTTTTATGCTTTATATTTTATAATTATCTCTGAATTAGCTAATTTTTCATAAATTTTTAAATCTTTTGCAATAGGTCTCCAATCATACAAAAACAAACTTACTGGTTTCCACATTGCTACCCAACTAATTATTGTCAATCCTTCGGCAATTATATTAAAAAAAGGATTATTACTAATCAAAAGAAAGTTTTTCAAAATTAAACATATTGATAAAAATAAAATTGCTATAATCATACTATCTCTTGCTTCTAAAAACTTTGATCTTAACGTAATTCTTGTAACATGCGCTTTATAAGAAAAGAAATTATGTATAGCAAATCTTATTTCATCTTCAGTAATTTTTTGTTTTTGTGAAATAGGTATGTGTATAACTAACCTAACTTTATCTTTATACTTCAATTCTTTATAAGAAGAAATTATATAATCTGCTGCATCATCATCTAAATCCTTTTCCATAAATGGACTAGGATCATAAGTATTAAAAATTTCCATTATATCTTCTCTAATATTAATATCTATTTTTTCAATGTTTTGAAAATGTTCATGTTCCATAATAATCAACCTAAAAATAGATTTTGTAAAGATATATTGCAAGTATTAGCAACAATAAACCCATTGCCAATCTAAACCATTTTCTATATTTCAATCTAAAATCATCAATCTTTTTAGGATCTTTAACAATAATTGTTAAAAATACAATTATCAACAAAGGTAAAACAAATAAAAGATTATATAAAGCTATTAAAAGTAAAAATTGAATAAAGTTGTAAGAAGAAAATAAATAACTTACCAAACCTACATACATTATTCCACTGCATGGAAATTCAACTATAGTAACAAATAATCCTAAAATAATCAAAGTTGGTAAAGATAAATGTCTTATCAATCTTTCAACAAACTTTTTATCCTTTTCTGATAGTGCAAAAGTAAAACCTTTTCCATAGGCAAAGAAATCTTTAATATTAACTATTGCAGCAAACAAACATAGGAGAATTATAAATATTATAATTATTTTTGATAAAGAAGAAAGATAATTTATTGCAATTTTGAAAATCAAATCAACTCCAAAGTACAATAAAATTCCAATTATAAAATAACTTAAGTAAACTACAACAACATAAAAAAAACCATATTTCAAAATATCTTTTCTTCTTTTCAACGTAAACAAATAAGAAATAAGCAAAACGAGAACAGACATAATGCAAGGATTAACTGAATCAGCCAAAGCAGTCCCTATCAAAAGTATCAAATCGTGTAAAAAATTTTTCTTTTCTATGTTAGTAGATTCACATTTTTGTTCATCTGCTGAAATTATAGGATTGAGATTTAAACTATTTTTCTTACAACAGTCTAAAATTTGAGAAACTTTATTCTCTAAATTTTCAAGAATTTCTGAATCACCTTGAAGATAAGTAAAACAGTATTTTTGATAATCACCTGTTCTTAAAGATTCTAACAATTTATTTCTATCGCTCAATTGATCTGAATAAATTATAATAAAAGGAACTCCAGGAGATACTTTTAAAACCTTTTGAGTTAGCTCTAAAAAAAAGGAAGTATCATCGTTCACTCTTATCTTGTTAATAGTTATTTCGTTTCCATATTTTTCTTTAATTGTTTCCAAAATCTGACTATCTTGAACTTTTTTACAATGTGGACAGGTTTCAGAGTAATAATAATCAACGATAATCTTTGAATAACCAGAAAACAAAATTAAACTAAAAATAAAAAATAGAATAAATAATTTGATGAACTTATTTTTATAGCGTAACATAACATACAAGAAATAAAAACTATATATAAATTTTGTGTAGTTATAAGTTATAATTTTAAAAAACATAGAAATATTTTTTAATCTTTTCAATTTTTCAATTTAAAATGGCAAATAAAAACATTCCGCGTAGTAAAAAAAGTATAGAAAGTTCTAAAAAAGTTAATGAAAATTATAAAAAGGATTCTTCTTTATTAAACTTTTACAACGCTCATATGAAGAAAATTTTGATCTTCACATCCTTATTGCTAATTTTATCAATTTCTCAATTAATTTATCAAACCATAACTGAAGGAACTCCAATAAAAAAAGGAATTAGCTTGACAGGAGGTACTGAAGTAACAATATACTATAAAATAGAAAATTTTGAACAGTTGATCGATGATTTTAAGAAAAATTTTAAAGAAGTTAGATATTCTGAAATTTATCAATTTGGAAACTTTGAAGGTTATGTTTTAGAAACTCAAGAACAAGATTCTTCAAAGATTAAAGAATTGTTAGAAAAAAATAAAATTGATCTGGAAAAAGTAAATATAAGAACAACGAGTTCTGAATTAAGTAAAAGCTTTTTCAAAGAAATATTAAGTGCAATATTGATCGCTTATTTAATAATGTCAATAGTTATATTCTTAAGATTCAAGAACTTTTTTGTTTCATTTACCATGATTTTAGCAAACATATCAAATTTGATTATCACTTTAGCAATTTTGAATATAATTGATTTTAAATTATCTATTGCTGGAATTTCAGCATTATTGATGTTAATTGGTTATAGCATCGATACTAATATTCTTTTAGCTACCAGATTAATAAAAGAAAAAGGAAACATTGAAGAATTGCTTTCTTCATCCTTAAAAACAGGTTTGTTGATGTCTTTAACAACTTTAGCAACAGTAAGTTTAGGCTATCTTTTCACAAATTCAACCACAATCAAAGAAATTATGTTAATTCTAATAATAGGTCTAATATCTGACATCATTATGACTTGGTTACAGAACGTATCATTATTATTAAATTATCTAAAATCTAAGAATAAGCTCAAAATATAAGGTGAAAAAATGAAAATAAAAATAGGATATAGAACAATAATCGCATTATTTTTCATATTCTTAGCTTTACTAGCAATTGGATACAATTTTGAAAAAAACGGTGCTGCAATTGTTTTCATAGAAAAAGACTCTTCTGCTTATTTTGCTGGTTTAAGTTTTAATCCTAAAATTCAACCTACTAAGTATGAAATAATAAAAGAAGTTAATGGTATTAGAATAAACAACGCTCAACATTTTTATGAAGTTACAAAAAATTTGATTCCTGAAGATACTTTAATCATAAAAACAAACAAAGAAACATATCATGTAAAAATTTTAACAGATAACACAACAAACCAAATAAAACCATTAGGAATCATTGTAGATGACATTCCAAAAACCAATCTAAGATTTGGTATGGATATAGCAGGAGGTACAAGAATCTTGCTCAAACCTCAAGGAAATGCAAGCGATGAAGATTTAGAAATAGCAAAAAATATGATTGAAAACAGATTAAATTTGTACGGTTTGAGTGATCTTAAAATAAGAATTGTAAGCGATACTAATAACAATAAATACATCTCTATAGAAATTGCTGGGAAAACAGTATCTAATATTCTAGATTTAATTTCTCAAACAGGTAAGTTTGAAGCTAAATTAGGAAATGTAACAGTGTTTTATGGAGGAAATAAAGATATAAGTTTTGTAGCAAGAACTCCTCAACAAGGTGCAGGTGTAATATCGACAGAATGCCCTATAAAAGTTAATAATGAAAATGCTTATGTTTGTAGATTTAGATTTGGAGTTTATTTAACTGAAGAAGCAGCTAACAGATTCTGGAATCAGGCAAAAAAGTTATCCGTAGTGAATAATGAATATTTAAATGAATCTTTGGAACTTTACATTGATGATCAGTTAGTAGAAACCTTATTCGTTGGAAAAGAGTTAAAGGAAAGACCTTCTACTCAAGTTGCTGTTTCTGGATCTGGACAAGGAAGAACTAAAAAAGAATCTTATGAAAATGCATTAGAACAAATGAAAAAGTTACAAACAATATTGATGACAGGTTCATTGCCAGTTAAATTGGAAATTATCCAAATAGAAGAAGTTTCTTCAAAATTAGGAAAAGATTTCTTAAGAAACGCAATATTAATAGCTTTATTAGCAGTCATTGTAGTTTCTTCAATGATCGGTTTCAGATATAAAGATGTAAGAGTTTCAATGCTAATAATTTTAACTATGTTAGCTGAAATTTTGATTACTTTAGGTTTTGCATCATTCGTTAAATGGAACCTTGATTTAGTGTCAATTGCAGGTATTTTAATTGCAATAGGTAGTGGTGTAGACGATCAAATTGTTATTACTGATGAACTTAAATCTGGAAAAAACAAAAAATTAAGTTTAAAAGAAAAGATGATGAACGCGTTCTTCATAGTATTTGGATCTTATTTCACAACATTAGCAGCAATGGTTCCATTATTTTTTGCCGGTGCTGGGTTGTTAAAGGGTTTTGCATTTACAACAATAGTAGGTATAACTATAGGAGTATTCATCACAAGACCTGCATTTTCAGAAATGTTGTCTAACATTGTAAAAAAGGAGGAAAATTAATTATTTTTTATTTCTCTTCGATTTTTGCAAAATTTTAAAAATAAAAAAATAAATTATATAGATTTATGAAAAAAGAACATTTAAAAGAACATAAAAAAAAGCATCATGAAGAGTTAAAGAAAAGAACAAAATGGAACCATTTTTTCTTCAAAATTGAACCATTGCTTGTTTTATTGTTTGTTGCAATTGTTCTTTATATTTTGTTGAAAGATTCTTCACATTTAGGATACAAGAAGTATAAAATTGAGCTAAATTCCAACGATAGGATTTGCTTTTCAGTAATCTCTAATTGGAAAGATCTAGAGTATGACTTTTTGAAAAATATTTTAACTTATTCTAATGACAGATACATAGTACTTCTTGGTGATTTTTCAGAAAATGAATTTTATGAATTCTTTAAAAAAATTGAAAGTTTAGAAAAAGAAAGCGAAAAAACATTTACATTTTTATTAGTTCCAGGAAAATTTGAACTTTCTAAAGGATATAAAGAGTATGAAAAATATTTTGGAAAAAACAACTTTGTATTTGAGATTTATTTTAAGAACATCAAAAAAAATTTAATTTTGTTAGGATTAGATAATATAAATGGTTTCTTTCAAGATCCTTCAGGAATAAATCTTTTTGGTAAAAAAATAGTTTTTACATACTTGCCAATTTTTGATAAAAATGAAAGATGTATTATGTGTAATTTATTAGAAATGAATAAAGAAGAAATTGTTTTATGGATTAACACAGATGAAGAAAACAAAAAGAAATTGATAGATTCTAAAGTAAATTATTTAACTTTAAACTCAAAGAAAACTAACGAATTTATAGAACTTTGTGTAGAAAATAATGCAATTTTTGTAAATTACAAAGATTTTTACGGAAAAACTCTTTGGTTTAAAAGATTGATTTGGTAAATTTTCTTTTTTGTTCTCTTTTTGAAAAATTTTATATAATTGTTTATTAAATCCAAAAAATTGAAAATAAATTGAATCTTAAATCATAAACAAAAGAAAGGTGAATTCATGACACCAGAAGAGAAATTCAAAATTATTGAAAGGAATACTCAAGAAATTTTAGAACCTGAATTGTTAATGGAATTGATAAAAAATAAGAAACAACCCGTAGTTTATCTTGGTACTTCTGTAACTGGAAGACCTCATATTGGTTATTTTATGTGGGTTAACAAAATGGCTGATTTTCTACAAGCAGGTTTTAAAGTTAAAGTATTACTTGCTGATGTTCACGGAGCTTTAGATAATACACCTTGGAATTTGTTAGAAAAAAGATATCAATATTATGAAGTTGTGATTAGAGCTATGTTCAAAGTTTTAGGTTTTGAAAAAAACATAGAATTTGTAAAAGGAAGTGATTTTCAATTTTCTAAAGATTATGTTTATGATGTTTACAGATTTTCTACATTATCAACAATACATGATGCTTTAAAAGCAACCTCAGAAATAGTAAAAGAAACTGAAAATCCTAAAGTTTCTGGTTTAATTTATGCTATGATGCAAGCTTTAGATGAAGTTTATCTAGATGCAGATGTACAACTTGGTGGAAACGATCAAAGAAAAGTTTTTGTTTTTGCACATGAATATTTACCTAAGCTTGGTTATAATATGAGAGTTCATGTTTTATTGCCTTTAATTCCATCGTTTAATCAATCTGGAAAAATGTCAAGCAGTGATAAAAGTTCAAAGATCGATTTGATCGATGATGAAAAGACAATAATAGAGAAAATGAAAAAAGCATATTGTCCTGAAGGAATAATTGAAAACAATGGAGTTGTGATGTTCTTGAAGTATGTGATTTTTGAAATTTTAAAAAGAGAAAATAAAAAATTCGTTATTGAAAGACCTGAAAAATGGGGCGGAAATTTAGAATACATTAATTATGAAGATTTTGAAAATGATTTTGTAGCTAAAAAAGTTCATCCTTTAGATGTTAAAATGAGTTTAGCTAGAGAATTGAACAATCTACTTAAACCAATAAGAGAAGAAGTTTATGCTAAAGGAAATTTAGTCAAGGAAGCATATCCTGATGAGTAATAATGAGACTTGATCAGTTACTAGTAAAAAAAGGTTTAGTTGAAAGTAGAGAAAAAGCAAAAGAATTGATAAAAAATGGCTTAGTATTAGTTAACAACAAACCAATTCTAAAACCAAGCAAAGATATTGACCAAAATTCAAAAATAGAAGTAAAAGAATCATTCAAATACGTTACAAGAGGAGGATATAAGTTAGAGTATGCTGTAAAATTTTTCAATATTGAAATTTTTGATAAAGTTTGTTGTGATATTGGTTGTAGTTTCGGTGGATTTACCGATTTTCTTATTAAAAATTCTGCAAAAAAGGTTTATGCAATTGACAATGGAGATGTGTTAAGAGAAGAGCTAAGACAAAATCCTAAAATAATATATTTTAAAAACACTGATGTTCTAAGCTTAACTTCTTTGCCTGAAAAGGTAGAAATTTGCACAATAGATGTTACTTTTGAAAGCATTAAGGATATTTTAGTTCATGTTAAAAATTTTTTAAATAATGATTCTATTGTGTTAGCTTTAATAAAACCACCATTTGAAATTGAAAAAAGTGAAAAGAATAAAATAAAAAAACTTAATGAGGAAAAAAGTTTTCAAATCGCTAAAGAAATAGAAAGTTATGCTTCAAAAATAGGGTATGATGTAATAGGTATATGCAAATCAACAATCTATGGAAAAAAGGCAAAACAAGTAGAGTACTTTTTATGTTTAAAATTTAAAAACATTTAAAACAATTTCAATTTAAACACATAGATAAAGATTTATTTTTAAGATACAAACATTCTAAAAATTTATAAATAACTAAAACAAAAACAATTATGTGATAATCATGGACAAAGAACATGCATTTATTCTTTGGTTTGATCAAGTAGGTATTGAAGATGTTAAGTATGTAGGCGGTAAAAACGCTTCATTAGGAGAAATGTACAGAAATTTAACACCTAAAGGAGTAAATGTTCCAAATGGTTTTGCAATTACTGCATACGCATATAGATATTTCATTGAAAAAACAGGATTAAAAGATAAAATATATGAAACGCTAAAAGGGTTAGATACACATAATATAGAGGATTTACAAAGAAGAGGTTCTGCAATAAGACATATGATAATAGAAGCTCAAATTCCTGAAGAGTTGAAAAATGCTATTCTAGAAGCTTATTATCATCTTGGTTTGCAATATGGCAGTAATCCTGATGTTGCTGTGAGAAGTAGTGCTACTGCTGAAGATTTACCTGATGCTAGCTTTGCAGGTCAGCAAGAAACATATCTAAACATCAAAGGTAATGAAATGCTTATCGATGCTGTAAAGAAATGTTTTGCAAGTTTATTTACTGATAGAGCAATAAGTTATAGACAAGATAAAGGATTTGATCATTTCTCTGTTGCTTTATCTGTCGGAGTACAAAAGATGGTAAGAAGTGATCTTGCAGCTAGTGGTGTTATGTTTACATTAGATACTGAATCAGGATTTAAGAATGCTATTGTTATTACTGCAATTTATGGATTAGGAGAGTACATTGTTCAAGGTATGGTAAATCCTGATGAATACATTGTTTTTAAACCAACTTTAAGAGAAGGTTATAAAGCAATCATCAGTAAAAAATTAGGAACAAAAGAAATGAAATTAATCTACAACTTAGGTGGTGTAAAAACTACAAAGGGTGTTAAAGTACCAATTGAAGACCAAAAGAGGTATGTTTTGAATGATGACGAAATCTTAACCTTAGCAAGATGGGGACAAATTATTGAAGATCATTATTCAGCAAAAAGAAATAAATACACTGGAATGGATATTGAATGGGCTAAAGATGGAATTTCAGGGCAATTGTTCATAGTTCAAGCAAGACCTGAAACTGTTCAATCAATAAAAGATTTTACTACTATAGAAAAATATGTTCTTAAAGAAAAATCAAAAGTATTAGCTAAAGGTACAAGCGTAGGAGAAAAAATAGGAAAAGGAAAAGCACATATTATCAAAGATGTACATAACATCAAAGAGTTCAAACCTGGAGAAGTTTTAGTAACTGAAATGACTGATCCTGATTGGGAACCTATAATGAAAATAGCATCAGCAATAGTAACTAATAGAGGAGGAAGAACTTGTCATGCAGCAATAGTTTCAAGAGAATTAGGAATTCCTTGTGTAGTTGGAACTTTAAACGCTACTGAAACAATAAAAGATGGACAAGAAATTACAGTAAGTTGTGCTGAAGGTGATGAAGGTTTTGTTTATGAAGGATTGTTAAATTATGAAGTAGAAAAAATTGATCTTAAATCGTTACCTAAAACAAAAACAAAAATCATGGTAAATGTTGGTAACCCTGAATCAGCTTTTGATTTATCTTTTATACCAAATGATGGAGTAGGATTAGCACGAGAGGAATTCATAATAAATTCATACATTAAAATACATCCTTTAGCATTAATTCATTTTGAAAAATTACCTGATGATTTGAAAAAAGAAATTGAAGAATTGACTAAACCATATACAGATAAAAAACAATTTTACATTGATAAACTTGCAGAAGGTATTGCTAGAATTGCAGCAGCTTTTTATCCTAACGATGTTATAGTAAGATTTTCTGATTTCAAAACAAACGAATATGCAAACTTAATAGGTGGAAAATTCTTTGAACCTTTAGAAGATAATCCTATGATAGGTTGGCGTGGTGCAAGTCGTTACTATGATCCTAAATTTGAAGAAGCATTTGGTTTAGAATGTCTAGCCATCAAAAAGGTTAGAGATGAAATGGGATTAAAAAATGTAAAAGTAATGATTCCTTTCTGTAGAACAATTGAAGAAGGTAAAAAAGTTCTTTCAGTTATGGAAAAATATGGTTTAAGAAGACATGATAATGGTTTAGAAGTTTATGTTATGGCAGAAATTCCTTCTAACATAATTCTTGCAGAAGAATTCGCTGAAATATTTGATGGTTTTTCTATAGGTAGCAACGATTTAACACAACTTACTTTAGGAGTTGATAGAGATAGTGAACTAGTTAGTCATGTTTATGACGAAAGGAACGATGCAGTAAAGAGAATGATATCTAGATTGATAAGAATAGCTAAATCAAAAGGAAGAAAAGTAGGAATCTGTGGTCAAGCACCATCTGATTATCCTGAATTTGCAGAATTTTTAGTATCTGAAGGAATTGACAGTATTTCATTGAATCCTGATACTGCGATAAAGACTAGATTATTAATTTATAAAAAAGAACAAGAACTAGAAAAAAGTGTAAACTTCTAAAATAACAAAATTTTTAAATTTCTTTTTTTACTTTTCTTAACATGGAACGATCAAAACATACTGAAAGATATTATCATCATTACGAAAAGGTAAGTTCAAATGAAGATTTAAACAAGTTTTTTCAATTAGTGTACTTTTGGATGTTTTTAGGCTTATTGATTTCAGCAGGAGTTAGTTACTTTGTTTCTACCTCTAAAACTATGTTAAGTTTAATCTTTGGAAATGTTGTAATATTAATAATATTAATAGTTTTACAATTGCTTATGGTTTTTGTTATAGGATTATTGATCAATCATATTTCTGCTGATGTTGCTAAAATAATGTTTTTTATATATAGTGCATTGACAGGTTTAACTTTTTCAGTTATATTCATAGTTTATGAATTAGGTTCTATCTTCTTTGTATTCATTGTTACTTCTTTAATTTTCTTATTAATGTCTTTATTTGGTAGATATACTGATAAGGATTTAACTAGCTTAGGTACTATATTAATGGTTGGTTTAATTGTAATAATAATTGCATCAATTATTAACATATTTTTAAGAAATCCAATGTTATATTTAATAATAACAATCATTGCTGTAATTATATTTACTGGTTTAATCGCATATGATACTCAAAAAATAAAGGAGTGGAAAATAAAAATAGAACAAATATATCATATAAAAAACGATAAAGATAGAGAAGAATTAGAAAAGAAAATAGCTGTTGTAGGAGCATTAATTTTATACTTAGATTTCATTAACTTATTTATCAATTTGCTAAAATTGTTAGGGAAAAGAAGAGAATAAAAAATTAAAGAAAAGTTTTATTTTTAAATTTTTAAAAATTATCATTTTATTCTTTATAACCTTTAACTCTTATTTTAAGATCACCAACACTACCTTCAATTTCAAAGAATGCTAGCATCATAGTATAAAGTTTATCCAAATCTTTAAAAAAGTCATCTTTGTTTGATTTAAAATAGGCACCATATTTAGGCTTCCAAAAGATATCATAAAATTTTTTCTTCCACCAAGTATTTATTAATTTTTCATCAGGATCAAACTCTATATTTCCTTTCAAAGCAACACCTATTTCACCTACATCTACATTTATTTTTTGGTTGTTATAAATTATTTCTGCTTTTTTCAATGCTACAATAGTATATCTTATTTCAATTCTTTTGACAAAATCACCTGATTTATTTTCAACTTTCCAAATAAAAGAAAGATTAACAGACCCATCAGGTAATTCTTCATACATATAATAACTTTCATCTAAATCTTCATTAGATTTAACAAAACCTTTAGATTTTAACCATCTAGAAACCAATTCTATAAATTGATCTAATAAAAAATCACCTTTATAGCTAAATTCTTTACTCCATTCTGATTTTTCAGTAGCCATTTTTATAAATTATACTAAATTATGTTTTTGTTATTTAAAAAATATTAGATTTACAATGATTGTACGCCGGGAGAGGGATTTGAACCCTCACGCCCTTTCGGGCACCTGCTCTCGAGGCAGGCGCACTACCTGATTATGCGACCCCGGCACCCCTTTATTTCTAGTGGAAATTATAGTCTTATTAATTTATGTTTTTATTTCTGATTTTTAAAGTTTATTGAAAAAAAAAAAAAAACAAAAAACAAATAGTATATTATTTATAATTTTTCAATATTGAAAAATTCAATTAAGTATAAAAAATTTAACAATATGTTAAATATAATTTCCATAAGAAATAAAGGGGAGTGTATTTTTATAAAATGTAAAATAATGATTACTTATGAATTACAAAAATTGATTTGCGATAAAATCAAAAAAACATAACTATAAATTCATAAGAAATTTTTTAAACCTTGATTTCTTCTAAATGAAAAATGAATCTTACTGATTTTTTTGAAAAGTATCTAACTAAAGATTCTATTTTTCACGATCGTTCTGTGTTGTCATCTTCTTATATTCCTGAATTACTAGATCATAGACAAAATGAAATTGATGCTATTTCTAAAATAATAGCTCCTTCTTTAAAATTTTCAAAAATATCAAATCTTTTTGTTTATGGAAAAACAGGAACTGGTAAAACTGTAACTTTAAAATATCTTAAAAGAGAGTTAGAAAAGGTTATCAAACAACATAATCTTCCTTTGAAAATAGTTTATCTTAATTGTAAATTAGAAAAACAAGCAGATACTGAATATAGAATTCTTGCACAATTATTAGATGTTTTTGGAAAAAAAGTTCCTAACACAGGAGTTCCAACACAAACATTGTACAAAAGTTTTTTTGAAATAATTGAAAATAGAAAGATATATCTTATATTAATTTTGGATGAAATTGATCAACTTATCGATAAAGCAGGTGATGAATTGCTTTATGTTTTGCTAAGAAAAAATGAAGAACTAAGTCATAGTTTTATTTCTATCATAGGTATATCTAACAACATAAATTTAACATCCAAAATAGATCCTAGAATAAAATCATCTCTTTCTGAAGAAAGTCTAATTTTTGAACCTTATAATGCTTTACAGCTTAAGGATATTCTTTATCATAGAGCTAAGTTAGCTTTTAAACCTGATGTTTTAGAACCAGGATTAATTGAAAAGTGTGCTGCTTATGCTGCTAAAGAGCACGGAGATGCTAGAAGAGCTATTGATTTGCTAAGACTAGCAGGAGAAATTGCAGAAAGAGAAAATTCAAACAAAGTAACAGTAAAGCATTTAGACATAGCTCAAGATAAGATGGAAAGTGATAAATACATAGATTTGATAAAATCACAACCTAAGCAATATCAAGCTGTGCTTTATTCAATAATTCTTTTAAGTGAAAAAGATGAAAAAATTTATACTGGAGAAGTTTATTCTTTGTATTTAGAAATTATCAAGAAAACTGGCAACAGGCCTTTAACACAGAGAAGAGTTTCAGATATCATAAATGAATTTGATTCTTTAGGAATAATAAATGTAAAATTAATATCTCAAGGTAGATATGGAAGAACCAGAGATATAGAACTTTCATATCCTAAAGTGTTACATCCTATTATTAAATCATTGCTTGCTAAAGAATTAGGTTTGGATTAAAAAATGAAAAAAAAAGAAATTTTCGAATTATTTACGAAATTTGGTTTTTTAGTTAGTGATGACCTTATATCTTATTTAGAACCTTATAATGAAAGAGAAGTTGAAGATATTTTAAGAACTTATACTGAAAACTATCAAAGTGATATAGTTATTATTACTAGAGATATATTTAAGTTGATTGAAAAAACATTGAAAAATTCAAATCATAATTTAAATTGGAGCGATATTGAAAAATCTACAGCAATGTATCAGAAAAAGTTAGATATTGTAAATTATACAAAATACATAGATCTTTTTGAGAAGCTTTTTGAAGAAAAGAAACAGGAAAACAATGTTGAAATAGGTTCTGATTTTTCTACAGCATATAACATTTACATACAGGAAAACAGTGAAGAATTTAGCTTAAATAGTTTAGAAATAGAAAATAATGAATTTCAAAAAATACAAGATGATATTCAAGAACAAAATAGCGAAGCTAAAATAGAAAATAATTTTGAGATAAATATAGTAGAAGAACCTAAGGAAATTAACAAAGAAATTCCTCAAAAAACTACAAAAGAAAGTTTTAGAGAAAATATTCAAATTCAAAATTTAGAAAATAGTAATGAAGACAATAATGAAACTCAAGAAGATGAAGAAGTTATAGATTTTGCAAAATATTTATTATCTAAAAGAAGAAATGAAACTCAATACACAGAAAAATTAAACTTTTTTTTCGATTTAGAGAAAAATAGACTTCCTTTTGATTATGAGCATTATTTAGCATCAAAAGTTAATAATTCTTTTTCAGTAAATATGTATTACAAGGAATCTGTGAAAAAGTTAGATGTACAAGATTTTACCAATTTGTTCAAATCAAGGTTTAATATTATTTCAGATATGCTCAAGAGCAGAGCTAATTTAAAAGGTAATTTGTTAACGATTAATCGATTAAAACAGTTTAATGCAAAAAATGTAGCTATTATTGGAATGATTAATAACATAAATGAAAAATTTGGCAACATTATTATAAATTTGGAAGATTTTTATGATTCTATTGAAGTAGTTGTAAATAATAATAAAAGAGAAATTTTCAATATTGCAAAAAATTTAACATTAGATGCTGTTGTTTGTTTTTTTGGTAGTTATAACAATGGAAGATTTTATGTTGATGATATAATGCTTCCTGATGTACCTATTATTGAGAATAGTTACTCTGATGATGATGTATTTGTTTTTATTTCTGATGTTCATGTAGGATCTAAACAATTTTTAGAAGATGAATTTTTATCTTTTTTAGCTTGGTTAAATCAAAGAACATCAAATCCTTTGTTGAATGAAATTTCAAAGAAGATAAAGGCAATATTCATAGTTGGAGATTTAGTGGATGGAGTAGGTATTTATTCAGAGCAAAATAAAGAATTAACAATTACTGATATATTTGAACAATATGAGCAATTTGCACAATATTTAAAGCAGATACCAGAACATATTCCAATTATCATTATTCCTGGAAACCATGATGCTGTTAGACTTGCAGAACCACAGCCAGTAATTCCATATTATCTTGCAAAATCCTTGTGGGATATGAAAAATGTAGTTATGTTAAGTAATCCATCAATTGTAGAATTCTATGATTCTAAAAACAATTCACTTAAAATATTGCTTTATCATGGTTATAGTTTTGATTATTACATTTCTGAAATTCCTATTGTTAAAGAAAAAGGAGGATATGATAATATTTCCTTTTTAATGGAATATTTGCTTAAATTAAGACATCTAGGACCTAGCTATGGTTCAACTTTATATTATCCAGATATTAAGGATTATTTAGTAAT
>JAWBMQ010000003.1:63701-102792 GCA_038828875.1 Candidatus Woesearchaeota archaeon | reverse complement strand
AATTGTTAAAGAAAAAGGAGGATATGATAATATTTCCTTTTTAATGGAATATTTGCTTAAATTAAGACATCTAGGACCTAGCTATGGTTCAACTTTATATTATCCAGATATTAAGGATTATTTAGTAATTGAACAAGTACCTCATATTTTTGCATCAGGTCATGTACATAAAGTTTCATATAATTATTACAATGGAGTTCATTTAATTTGTTCTTCAACCTGGCAAGATAGAACCGCATTTCAAGAAAAGGTAGGTCATCATCCTGAACCAGGTAAAGTTCCAATTTATTTTGCTAAAGATAAGAAAGTAAAAATCTTAAATTTTTCAAAAAATAAAAATTAAGAACATCATTCTTCAAATATTTTTATATTATTTGTCTCTTTTAATGTTTTCAAAACAATCAATGTTTCTGTTTTTTCAATTTCAGGAATGTTTCTTAATTTATTCGTTATAAATTCTCCTAAACTTTGAATATCTTTTTCTACAATTTTTAATAATAAATCCCATTCACCAGCAATTATATGCACTTCAAGTATTTGATTGAATTTTTTCAATTTTAACGCTAATTCCTCTTGTGAAAGATGAGATTTTTTATATGTTATTAAAACGAAACCTATAACATTATAACCTAATTTTTCTTTAGAAATAACAGCAGAGTATTTTTCAATAATTCCTTCTTTTTCCAATTTTTTTAATCTTGTGAATACTGATGTAGGTTTTAATGATAAATCTTTTGCAATATTTCTAATACTTTCTCTTCCATTTTCTTGCATATATTCAATAAGCTTAAAATCCTTTTTGTCTAATTTCATTTTTCTCATTTAATGATAAATTATGTTCAATTTAAATTTTTTTATTTTGAACAATGTTTTATTTTTTTCAAAAATTATAGTAAAAATTTGCATTTTGTTCTCGTTTTTTTAAAATAATTTTATATAAAATTCTTGATAATTTTTATTTTCTAAAAGAGGTGGTAAAAATGCAACAGTATGAAAAAGATTTGAAAACTTTTTTAGAGCATATGAAAATGGTAGCCGAAATAATTCCAATACAAACAACAATTTTACAAGAAATTGTTAATTATTTTGTTGAAAAAGAATTCAATCAGTTGATGCCTGTAATTCTTTCTACTGTTACCGATCCTTTAGCTCCAGATCCAAGTAGTACAGTTAAAAAAACGTTACAAGTTGATGTTTATGATCAAAAATTGATGCTAACTCAAAGTATGATTTTACATAAGCAAACTGCATTGATTTCAGGAATGAAAAGAATTTTTATCGTATCTCCTAATGTAAGGTTAGAAGATGATTCTAGAAAAGATACAGGAAAGCATTGTTTTGAATTTTCACAAGTAGATTTTGAAATTGCTTATGCTAAAAAAGAGGATGTTTTTGATTTGATAGAAGAATTGCTTGTTAGAATAATAAAAAAAGTAACTACAAAGCATGAAGATTTGTTGAAAAAATTAGGTAGATCATTAGCAATACCTAAGAGACCTTTTAAAATATTTACAACCTATGAATTAGAAGAAAAGTATGGTAAAGATTGGGAATTTAAGGCTTCTAAAGATGCTACAGATCCATTTTGGGTTTTAGATCATAAGAGAGAGTTTTATGATAAAGAAGATCCAAAAAACAAAGGCCATTTTTTAAATTATGATTTGATTTATCCAGAAGGCTTTGGAGAAGCATTAAGCGGCGGCGAGAGAGAGACAGATTACGATATTATCGTTAGAAAATTAAGCGAAAATAAAAGAGAGGACATAATTCTTAAGTATCCTACATTTTTTGAATTAGCAAAAAGAAAGTTATTAGTGCCAAGTGCAGGCGGAGGTTTTGGTGTAGAAAGATTAGTTAGATTTGTAACAGGAAAGAAGCATATTAAAGATGTACAATTATTTCCAAGAATCCCAGGAGAACAGGTTTTTATGTAAAAATCCCTGCCCCCGGACTCGAACCGGGAACCTGTCGGTATCGGCTGATCGTAACTCATTTTTTGCAATTTGCAACATCGTTACGACATCTACAGCCGACCGCTCTACCAATTGAGCTAGGCAGGGATAAAAATTGGAATGATTTTCATTTTATAAATATTTTTTATTTTTTCTTTTTAAATAAGGTTTTTATGCTTTTCTATTTAATGATAGCTAATTGAGCAAAAATTAAATTTATATAATTGTTTTATGTTTTAAACAAAAAATCATGGAATTAAGGAATCAGAAACTATTGAAGATGGCCGATGTTTTACAACAATAAAAGATGATTTAGATTCTTTTATAGATCATTTGAAAGAAACAATAAAAATATTAGATTTGTAGACAATAATTTTAAAGGAAATTGTTGATTTTTTTGATTCTAAAGGTTTTTATCAATTTATACATGTAATCCTTTCAACAGTAACAGATCCAGTTATTGCAAATCTAACTTCACCATTAACTCCAACATCACCGTTAGAGGTATATGATCAAAAATTGATGCTAACTCAAAGTATGATTTTACATAAGCAAACTGCATTGATTTCAGGAATGAAAAGAATTTTTATCGTATCTCCTAATGTAAGGTTAGAAGATGATTCTAGAAAAGATACAGGAAAGCATTGTTTTGAATTTTCACAAGTAGATTTTGAAATTGCTTATGCAAAAAGAGAAGATGTTTTTGATTTGATAGAAGAATTGCTTGTTAGAATAATAAAAAAAGTAACTACCAAGCATGAAGATTTGTTGAAAAAATTAGGTAGATCATTAGCAATACCTAAGAGACCTTTTAAAATATTTACAACCTATGAATTAGAAGAAAAGTATGGTAAAGATTGGGAATTTAAGGCTTCTAAAGATGCTACAGATCCATTTTGGGTTTTAGATCATAAGAGAGAGTTTTATGATAAAGAAGATCCAAAAAACAAAGGCCATTTTTTAAATTATGATTTGATTTATCCAGAAGGCTTTGGAGAAGCATTAAGCGGCGGCGAGAGAGAGACAGATTACGATATTATCGTTAGAAAATTAAGCGAAAATAAAAGAGAGGACATAATTCTTAAGTATCCTACATTTTTTGAATTAGCAAAAAGAAAGTTATTAGTGCCAAGTGCAGGCGGAGGTTTTGGTGTAGAAAGATTAGTTAGATTTGTAACAGGAAAGAAGCATATTAAAGATGTACAATTATTTCCAAGAATCCCAGGAGAACAGGTTTTTATGTAAAAATCCCTGCCCCCGGACTCGAACCGGGAACCTGTCGGTATCGGCTGATCGTAACTCATTTTTTGCAATTTGCAACATCGTTACGACATCTACAGCCGACCGCTCTACCAATTGAGCTAGGCAGGGATAAAAATTGGAATGATTTTCATTTTATAAATATTTTTTATTTTTTCTTTTTAAATAAGGTTTTTATGCTTTTCTATTTAATGATAGCTAATTGAGCAAAAATTAAATTTATATAATTGTTTTATGTTTTAAACAAAAAATCATGGAATTAAGGAATCAGAAACTATTGAAGATGGCCGATGTTTTACAACAATAAAAGATGATTTAGATTCTTTTATAGATCATTTGAAAGAAACAATAAAAATATTAGATTTGTAGACAATAATTTTAAAGGAAATTGTTGATTTTTTTGATTCTAAAGGTTTTTATCAATTTATACATGTAATCCTTTCAACAGTAACAGATCCAGTTATTGCAGATCTAACTTCACCATTAACTCCAACATCAACGTTAGAGGTATATGATCAAAAATTGATGCTAACTCAAAGTATGATTTTACATAAGCAAACTGCATTGATTTCAGGAGCTAAAAAGATATTCATAATTTCTCCAAATGTTAGAATTGAAAATGTTTCAAAGCAATACACTAGAAGGCATTGTTTTGAATTTTCTCAAGTAGATTTTGAAATTGCTTATGCAAAAAGAGAAGATGTTTTTGATTTGATAGAAGAATTTATGGTAACGTTGATTACTAAGCTAAATAAAGATCATAGCGAATTGTTAGCTCTTCAAGAAAGAACATTAAAAATTCCAAAGAGACCTTTTAAGAAATATACAGCTCAGAATTGCAAGAAAAATATCAAGGAGATTGGGTTATAGAAGCTTCGAAAGATACAGATGAACCTTTTTGGTTGTTTGATGATGTAAGTGAATTCTATAATAAGGAAGATCCTGCTAATCCAGGACATTACTTCAACTATGATTTAATTTATCCAGAAGGCTTTGGAGAAGCATTAAGTGGCGGCGAGAGAGAGACAGATTACGATATTATTGTTAGAAAATTGAGCAAAAAGCCAGAAATGTTAAAAAAATATGAAACTTTCATAGAATTGGCAAAAAGAAAGTTATTAGTACCTAGTGCTGGAGCAGGATTTGGAGTAGAAAGGTTGATTGGATTTGTAACAGGAAAGAAGCATATTAAAGATGTACAATTATTTCCAAGAATCCCAGGACAATAAATCTTTATGTAAAAATAAAAAAGAAAAATCTTTTACTTTATTTTAATTTTTCTCTATATTTTCTTATAACAAAACCACCAATCATAACACTCAAGTTCTTTATTAGCTACTTTTTTCATTCTTTCTTCTTTTTCTTGAACAGAACTTGCAGGTGGAATTATTACCTTATCTTTTATTAATTCATTGTTAGGCCAATTGTGAGGCATTGCTACTTTATTTGCATCAGCTACTTGAAATGCTTTTATCATTCTTAAAATTTCATCAATATTTCTTCCAACTTCTTGTGGATAATATAGCATTGCTCTAAGAATTCCTTTAGGATCAATAATAAATACTGCTCTTACAGTATTGGTTCCTTTTCCTGGATGTATCATGCCGTATAATTCAGCTATTCTTCCTTGATCATCTGCTATAATTGGAAATTCAATCCCAACATTTAATTTTTCTTTTATCCATTCAATCCATTTTATATGACTAAATACTTGATCAATACTTAATCCTATTAATTCAGTATTAAGTTTTTTAAATTCTTCATATCTTTTTTGAAAGCCAACAAATTCTGTAGTACAAACAGGAGTAAAATCAGCAGGATGGCTAAACAATACAACCCATTTTCCTTCATAATCTTGAGGAAATTTGATTGTTCCTTTAGTTGTCTTTGCTAAGAAACTAGGTGCTTTTTCTCCTAATATAGGCATTAAACCATAGTTTTCTTCACATTCACAAACTTCACAACTACACATAATTTTTTCATCAACACTTTCCTTATTTTTGTTTTTATCTTTTTCCATCTTTTTTTCCATATTTTCACCTCTTTTAATTATTTTTTGCATTTTTCACATAGACCGTAGAAAATTAAAGAATATCCAAAAATTTCATTATCTACATTTTCATGTAAATTTTTTTCTATTAAATTCATCAATCTTTCGTCATAAACATCATAAATAGTATTACAATTAACACATATTAGATGATAATGTTTTTCATCGAAAATATCAAAGAAACTCTTATTACCATATTCTATCTTTATTATTTTTCCATTTTCTACTAGATTGTTAAGAATTCTATATACAGTAGCTAATGTTATGGTAGGAATTTCTTTTCTTATCTCTTCAAAAATCTCTTCAGCACTAGGATGGTTTTTATGATTTTTTAAATATTCAACAACTTTTAGTTTCTGAATTGTATTTTTCATCTCTTTTTTGTTTTCAAGATGCATTTCCATTTTTATATTATCAAAATAATTAATAATAAATATCATTTGATAATAATTATTATTTAAAAATTTTATGAATTAACAAAAGAAATCATTTTTAAATTGAAAAGTAGAATAATATTTAATGGCAATAATAAAACAACATGAAGAAGATTTTATAGTGAAAGAAATCTATAAAGATTTCAAAATAAAAAAGGATCGTTCAGAATACTCTTATTATGTGATGATGAAGAAAGGATTAACAACATATGATGCAATTTCTAAAATAGCTTCTAAATTAAATTTAGATATTAAAGATATAGGTTATGCAGGTAATAAAGATAAAAAAGCAATAACATTTCAAATGATTTCTTTGCCTACTTTTTTTCTTAAGCAAGATCCTTCAGAAATATTTAACGATGAAACATTAGCTTTAGAATTTTATGGTTATTCGGATCAACCTATTAAATTAGGAGATCTTAAAGGAAATATTTTTGAGATAACTGCAAGAGAGTGTAAAGTTAAATTACCAAAAACTATCGAAGATTTTTACTTTGCTAATTATTTTGATGATCAAAGGTTTAGTATTAATAATGTTAAAATTGGAGAAGCTATAATTAAGAATGATTTTAAATCAGCAATCACATATATTTTAGAATATTCTTTTCCTGATGCTAAAGATAAATTTGGTTTTTGGATGGATTTTGAAATTATTAAAGCAGATAAAGTAAGTAAGATCATCTTAGAGCATTTGCTAAAGCAACCGAAGGATCTTGTTGGAGCAATCAGAAAAATACCCATAAACATTTCATTAATATACATTCATTCGTATCAATCTTTTCTTTTCAATGAGATTTTGAACAAATTTACAGAATTATATTTTGAAAAAAAGTATCCAATTAAAATAATGAATAGAACATACTATACTTCTGATGAACGAATAAAATATCTTGATGAAGTTAAAATTCCTTTAGTGGGTTTTGCTACTGAAATAAGTAAATTTGCATTGTACGATATTTCGACTTTGCTTTTAGAATTAATGGCTCAACAAGAAATTACTTTCAGAGATTTTGTAGTTCATCCATATCCTTTACTTTCTACTCCTGGAAATGAAAGAAATGCTTATGAAAAATTAGACATAACGATAGAATCAAAGGGAAAATCAACATATGTTTTAAAATTTGAATTACCTCCGGGAAGTTATGCTACAACTATAGTTAAATCTTTATTTGCTAAATTTGATGAAGAAGTTATTGTAGAAGATTAGGATTTTTTAATTCTTTAATTTTTCTCTTAATTGATTTATTTTTTCAATGTAATAATTCTTTAAGTTTCCATCAGGTAAAGTTTTTACTATGCTTTCATATTCTTTTATTTGTTTTTCAATCGGATTTAATTTTTTATTTATTTCTTGATTTTTTTCTTTTTGAGTTATCTTTTTATTATCTATCTTTTTTGTTGAATTTCTTTTAATTTTACCTTTACTAGTATTTTTCTCATTTTTTATTTTTTTGTTTTTTTCTTTATTTTTATTTTTATTTTTCGAAGATATATTAGTAGTATTGTTGTCATTAATTTTTATATTAATTTCTTCTTTTTTCTCTTTTTCTTCTTTAGGTTCTTCCTTATTATTTTTTTCTTCAGTAACTATCAATTCTTTAGAGTGCTTTTTTAATAATTCAATTATAGATTGATCTTCAAGAATTTTATTTATAAAATCATCATGTCTTTTTACGTATTGTTTCAATTGCTCAAGTTCATCTTTTTCCTTTTCTAGATTTTGATCTATTTCGTTTAATTTTTCTTCTAAAAGAGGAACAAGAATATCTAATTCTGAATTCAAAGAGTCAATTTGACTTTCAATTAAATCAAAATTCGTTTTATTTTCTAAACTTTCAACATCAAACTTTTCTAGCTGAGAAATCAATTCTTCTTTGTTTGCTATTTTCTTTAATTTTTCAATTATCTGATTTTGTTCATCATTTTTATTGATTATTAATTGATGTAATGTTAAAAGTGCTGACATCTTGTTGATTTTTCTATTTAAGTTAAGTATTTTTTCTCTCATTCTTGCTTTAAATATTTGTTGTTCATTATGCTGCTTTTTGAGTTCATCAATCATTTTTGATAATTCTTTAAATCTTTGATCAACTTTTGTTAGTTTATCTTTTACTTCTGCTGCAAAAGGATAATCAATAACTAATCTGTAAATTTCATTTAATTCTTTAGTAGTTGATTTTATTTCATTATACATAGAAGTAAATATTTCATCATTCTTAAGTTCTTTTAATCCTTTTTTTAATTTAGCAATAGACATTTTTGTTTAATAGATTTTTTATTATTTAGGTGGAGATGGCGGAGGAGGTGGAGGAGGTAAAGATTGTTGCTGAGCAATTGGAGGAGTTGGTAATGTAGTTGTTGTTTGTTGAGTAGGTAAAGATTGGAGTTGTTTTATTACTGAAAGCAGGGATTTAGCAATGATTTTGTTTTGTTCCTTTAGTTCTTGAATGCTTAAAACAACTTCTTCTAATTTTCCTTCATAAGGATCTGGAGAATTGACAATTTTATCCAAAGTAGCAATTAAGCTTCTTAACAAAGCTTCTATTCTTATTATTTTTTCTTCAATTGTTTCTGTTTTTTCAGTTTCTTCTGTTTTTTTATTTTTCAAATTATTAATATCAATAAAATCGTTTGAATCGTTAAGGTTAGCCATATTTTAAGTATGTTTATGATAATATTTATATTTAAATCTTTTGATTTTTTATAACTAATGAATAACTTTTATATATTTCAAAATACCTTTTATTTAGAGTGAATGAAGAAGCGATAAGAGAGTATGTTAAAGAGAGATTGGAGCAAGGTTATACTCTTGAAGAGATTAAGAAAGAACTCTTAAAACAAAAAAAATCTCAAAATCCAAAGAAAAACAAACTACCTTTGAAAATAATTTCATTAACTATAATTTTTTTATTAATTGTAATTATTTCTTTGTATTACTTAAATCTAAATGAAAATCAATTTAATTATTTAAAAAGAGAAACTTCATCAGAAAAAAATTTTCAAAGTGAATCTTTTGCAGATATTAATGAATTTTCTTCATCCCTGGAGAAAAATGATGAGAATTATTATGGAGAACTTAATGTGTTAGAACAATTTGATTTAGCTCAACAAAATCAAGAACAAATTATCTATTCTGATTTTTCTAATCAATTCTCAGATCAATTTACAGATCAAATCTATTCTAGGCCAGGGTGTAAAGATAATTCAGAATGTAATTTTTATTGTGAAAATTGTAAAATTGAAAAAACATATTGTGCATTAGGAATTTCGGAATGTGTTCAGTGTTTAGAGGATTTTGATTGTAAGGAAGGATTTGTATGTTATTCTTATCAATGTGTGAAAAGTTTTGATTAATCTAAAAAATTAGTAAAGAAGAGAAAATTAGAATTCTATATAAATAAATAATAATAACAAAATATCAAGATGAAAAAACACATTTACATTTATACCATAGGAGGATATAATTACGTAGGAAAGAATATGACCTTAGTAGATTTAGGTAATCATGCAATAATTTTTGATGCAGGGCTAAATATGGAGCAATATACAAAATTAAATGAAATTTATGAGATAAAGGATAACAAACAATTAAATGAAAAAATTTTAATCAATTATGATGTCATACCTGATTTAAAACATTATAAATCTTTAATAAATAAAGTTGATTTAATTATAATAACACATGCTCATCTTGATCATCTCGGTGCTTTGCCTTATATAATTCATCATTTCAAAAATCCTACAATAATAGCAACACCTTACACAGCAGAAATTTTGAGAAAACTTAATAAAGAATACAAGAATGAAAAGATGAATATAAAATCTATAGTTCCTAATTCTTCTATAAAGATAGGTAATACTTTGGTAGAACTTATCTATATAACACATTCAATACCTCAAACAGTAGTAGCTAAAGTTGTAGAAGATGACCTTACCATAATGTACGCTAATGATTTTAAGTTAGATCACAATCCAATATTTGGTGGAAAAGTAAATTATGATGCATTAACTGATTCAAAACCTGATGTATTAATTTTAGATTCTACAAGAATAGAATTACAAGGAAAAACGCCATCAGAGAATGTAGTAGAATCAATGATAAAAGATATCGTAGAATTACCAACAATAAAGAACAAAGGAATAATTATGACTACATTTTCTTCACACATAGCAAGATTGAAGACAATGGAAAAGATAGGGAAACAGCTAAAAAGAAAAGTGTTATTTTTAGGAAGAAGTTTAAAGAATTATATCGAGGCAGCTGAAAACATAGGTTTAGTTAAGTTTGAAAGTGAAATTATTTCTTTTAAAGGAGAAATTAGAAAAGCTTTAAAGAAGATCGATGAAGATTATTCAAACTATCTTTTAGTTATGACAGGTCATCAAGGAGAAAAAGGAAGTGTTTTAAGAGAAATTGCTACTGGGAATATAAAATTGAATTTAAATAATTACGTTGTGATTTTTTCATGTTCTAAAATTCCTACTCCAACTGCATTAGCTAATCGAGAATTTCTAGAGATGAAACTTCAAGAGCAAAATGTTCCATTCTTTTCAGATGTTCATGTTTCAGGACATGCTAGTAAAGAAGATCTAAGAACATTTATAGAAATAATAAAACCAAAATTAGTCATTCCTGCTCATGGAGGAATTGATAAACGGTCTAAATTAGCTTTGTTATGCAAAGAGATAGGAGTACCTTTTTCGCTTTTAAATGATAATGAAAAGATGGTTATTGAAAAAGAATGATAATAACCAAAGAATTATGTTCAAAATGTAAAGGAAGAAATTTCTGTGGTTTAAAGTATTGTCCAATACTTAATCAATTTAATGCAGTTAAAATTGAAAAGGATCAAATAGAAGGAAGTAATGTTGATGTTTTTGTTGGAAGATATAATTATCCTAATGTAAATGTGGGAATTATAAATGTTCCAGAAACAGAAACTAAATTTGCAGAATTTTTTTCTAACAATAAGGAATGGATCAATCAAAAGTTAAGCATAAGAGAAATTATAACCTTAAGATCAAACACTTTAATGAATTATAAAAATAATGATGTTAATTTAGTTAAGAAAGATATTTTCAATGACTTAGCTTTAAGCAATAAACCTGTTTATCTTTCAGTTTCTTTGCAATCTAGACCTATAATTAAGTTAAAATCTTTCAACATGTTAGATCCTTTTGGTGCTAGGGCAAGATTTCAAAAGATTGAGCTTCAAGACAATCCAAAAATTCCTAGCAAAATTGAGAATTTTGTAAATGAGCCAGCAAAAGATGCGTTAGTTTCACTGAGCAAAAGATTTGATGAAAATTACTTAAGAAAAGTATTCTCTATAGGAGCATTAGGAATAAAGAAAAAAATGGTTCCTACAAGATGGTCAATAACAGCAATAGATGATATGCTTGCAAAAGATATGATTGATAAAATAAGATTATATGAAACTATAGAAAACTATGAAGTGTTTTTTAGTTCCTTATACGGAAATTACTTTATTATTCTTTTAATTCCAAATCCTTTTATGTATGAGTTATTTGAAATTTACACTGAGAGAAAGGAATTGAAGTTAGCTAAGGCAGAGCACGATTACGAGCTTTATCAAGGAAGAAAGGAGTATGCTAAAATTACAGCAGGAGGATATTATGCATCAAGATTAGCAGTAGTCGAATATTTACAAAAAAATAAAAAACAAGCATCAGCAATTGTTTTTAGATTTATAACTCCAGAATATGAATTTCCTTTAGGTGTTTGGGTGGTAAGAGAGGCAGTAAGAAAAACCATGAATCATAAGATAAGAACTTTTGAAAGATTAGATGATTCAATAGAATTTATTCAGGGTATTGCAAAAAGAAATTTTTTAATGGATCTTTCTTCAATTATAAAAGAATCGCAATTGATAAACCTAAATAAACAAAAAAAGATAACAGATTATTGATCAATTTTTATATGTAATTCTTTCAATTGCTCTTCACTTACTTCACTAGGAGTATCTTCAAGTAATCCTACTGCATTTTTATTTTTTGGGAATGCAATAACTTCTCTTATATTGCTTTCTCCAGCTAATATTGCTGTAATTCTATCTAATCCTAATGCTAAACCACCATGAGGTGGAGCTCCAAATTTAAAAGCTTCTATAAAATTACCAAATTTTTTCTTAATATCTTCATCACTTAAACCTAAAATTTCAAAGATAATCTTTTGAAATTCAGGATTGTAAATTCTTATGCTTCCTCCTCCAATTTCATAACCGTTCATCACAATATCATAACTTCTAGCAACAATTTGATCTAACTTATCTAGCCATTTTTCTTTATTTTTCATAAGTTCATCAATGTATTGTTCTTTAGGACTTGTGAATGGATGATGCTCAGAAACAAATCTTTTCTCTTCTTCGCTCCAAGAAAATAAGGGAAAATCAACAACCCACAATAATTCAAATTCTTCTCCAAACATATCCATTTTTTTGTACTTTTCATAAAGTTCATTATCTTCTTTCACAATATCAAAGATCTTTAATCTAACTTTTCCTAAAGCTTCGCAAGCGGTTTTCCATTTATCAGCAACAAAAACAAACAAATCTCCTTTTTCAGCATCAATCTTTAATTCATTCCAATACTTTGCTAAAGTTCCAGAAATTTCATCATCAACCTTTAAATATACTAATCCTTTAGCTCCATTTTCTTTAGCAATCCTTTCCATTTCATCTAATTGTTTTCTTGTTATTTTGCTTCCAAAAGGAATTTTTATTCCTTTTACAACACCTCCATTATTAACAATCTTTTTGAAAATTTCAAAGCTAGAATTCCTAAAGTTTTCAGTAAAATCCTGCATTTTTAATTTAAACCTCAAATCAGGTTTATCACTTCCATAATCATTCATAGCATCAACATATTTTAACCTTCTTAGAGGTAATTTCAAATCAATTCCTTTTAATTTTAAAATTTCTTTCATTAGTCCTTCGACTACGTTTTGAACATCAATTTCGTCTACAAAAGACATTTCAATATCTATCTGAGTAAAATCTGGTTGTCTATCTGCTCGTAAATCTTCATCTCTAAAACATCTTGCGATTTGGAAATATCTATCAAATCCTGCAATCATAAGTAATTGTTTGTATTGTTGAGGAGATTGAGGCAAAGCATAGAATTTTCCAGGATAAAGTCTACTAGGAACTAAATAATCTCTAGCTCCTTCAGGAGTTGATTTTGAAAGTAATGGTGTTTCAATTTCAATAAAACCTAATTTATCGAAGTAATCTCGAGTAGCTTTAGTAATTTTATATCTTAACATTATATTTTCTTGCATTTTTTTCCTTCTTAAATCTAAATATCTGTATCGCATTCTAATTTCTTCATTAGTAGTAGTTTCTTCTTCCATATCTATAGGAATCCTTTCAGCTAAGTTAAGAACCTTATACTCATTACAATGAACTTCTATATCTCCTGTGCTTAATTTTGGATTTTTTTCTAACCTTTCTTTAACAATTCCTTTTACTTGAAGAACAGATTCTTTAGGAAGATTAAGCTCATCATTGATAACTATTTGAGTAATTCCATATCTATCATAAAGATCAATAAACGTAACTTTACCGTGTATTCTTATTTTTTTAACCCAACCGCATAATGTTACTTCTTTATTTACATCGTTTATTCTTAACTCTCCACAGGTATGTGTTCTCATTGATGTTTCCATTGTTCTCATCTTTTTATTTTTAATTAAACATTATTTATGAGTAAAGTAAAAGAAATTTTCTTTTTCATTATCCAATCTTGCAAAACCAAATCTCTCAAATTGACAAATTTGATCTTGTTTTAAAATTCTTAAGGTTTTTTCAGCAAAACCTTCTAAAATTTCATGGTTTGGCATTAAAATTTTAATTTTAATTAATTCGTCATTTACAGGAAGCCAATGAAATATTCCTGAACCTTTGTTTTTGTATTCTAAATAATCATCGCTATGATAAATAAAGTTTCCTTCTTTAAATATAAAGTTTAAATTGTCCATCAATCGGTACATTTTTCCATCTTCTAACTTATCATAATCTGATTTTTCTAAATAATAAAATTCATCGCAATTCAATTCTCTAAAACCATAATCTTTAGATGGATGTAACTTAAGTTTTATAATTCTCTTAGGAGCACCTATTATTTTTATCTTTACAGGATTGAATATAGCAAAGAATCGATAGGCTTTCTCATCTAATAATTTTCTATTTAAAATGAAAAGATCTTCCATATCTAATTCTGATTCACTCTTGTTAATTCCTGTGTTAATTACTAATTCTTTTATTGCTTCTGGTAGAATTCCTCTTCTCTTTAAAGCTCTTAAGGTAACTAAACTAGGATCATCCCAACCAGTTAATTCTCCTTTTTGTATGGATTCTCTTATCTTTCTTCCAGAAGTTTCAACTCCCCGAATGCTAAATCTTGCGAATTCATACGTTTTAGTATCTGGTAAATTCAAAATCTTTCTTATGTATGAATGTAATTCACTTCTTAATTCAAATTCTTTAGTTCTTAATCTATGAGTAACTCCAGTATAACCATCTAAAACAGCATTTTGAAAATCATATGTTGGCCAAACTCTTGCATTTTTTCTAGGATGTGGATGTTCAATTACTCTAAATATAGTAGGATCTCTCATAGTTGTATTTTGATGTTTCATATCAATTTTTAATCTTAAAACCATTTCATTTTCCTTACTATTAAACATTTCTTTCCAAAGCTTTAAATTTTCATCAACAGTTCTAGTTCTACAAGAACACTCAATCCCTTCTTGTCTATTTTTTCTCATAGTTTCTACGTCACAAGTACACATGTATGCTTTATTTTCCTTAATCAACTGTTCAGCAAAGTTATAAAGTACTTCCAGATAATCAGAAGCATAAATCAATTTATCCCATTTGATTCCAAGCCAAGATAAATCCTCTTCAAAAATCTTGTAAAATTCTTCTTTAACTAATTCAGGATTAGTATCTTCAAACCTTAAAATGAAAGTACCATTATATTCTTTAGCTAAAAGATAGTTTAACAAAGCTGCTTTAGCATGACCAATATGAGGATATTTTTCAGGACCTGGAGGAAATGCAGTTACAACTGGTTTATTCTCATCTATCTCCAAAGGTCTAAACAAATCTCTTAAAGTTCTATCCTTCTTTTTTTCAGAGAATAAATCTTCAAATTTTTCAGCTTCTTTTTCTATCTCATCAAGTTTCATAGAGTTTACTTTGTTTATGATTTCATCTACAAAAGGCATAATTTCTTTTAAATTTTGTTTGATTTCAGGATGTTCTGCAATTACTTTTCCTATAACGCTTCCTTTATTAGCTTTCCCATTATAAAGTAATGCGTTTTGCAAACTAAATTTGTATATAGATTCTTTTATTTTTTCGATATTGCTTGTCATGACCATAAGAAATAAACAAATTATTTAAAAAATTATCTTAACATAATCTTTTATCTCTTTTGGGCCACTATTTTTAATTCTGCAATATTTATAGTTTTTTCAGAAGTTATTATAATATAGTTATTAGAAGGTTTTACAAAATCATTTATTATTATGTAATTATCCTTTGCTTGCATCTCTCTAACAAAACCGTTTATATTTACCTTAATAAAATCATTACTTTGTTCTACAAACCTTAATGAAAGGTTTATGTTGTAAAGGTAGATCTTAGTGTAAACTTCTTTAGGAATATCAAAATAAATTGGTTCTGAAATTTTTTGTTGGGTTTTTATTGTCAACATTGCGTTGCTTATGAAATAATTACCATCTTTGCTTATATATGTTAATACATTTTCACCATGTTTTAAATTTGAGCAATCTAGCTCAAAGTTGTAAAATTTTCTACAATTAGGTGATGCAGAATAAAGTGTTTTGTTGTTTAGTATAATTTCTAAATAATTTTTTGGATCATCAACACAATCTAAAAATAAATCTAATTTAGCTTTTTCACAAAATTGAACAGGCTGACTTCCTATGAAAATAGGCAACTTTTGTACAGAATTTTTGCTGTTTTTTACTTTTCCAAAAATTTTTATAGATAATCTTGCAGTATTGCTATCTAATAAATACATTCCAGAATCCATCATCCTTAATTTCAAAATGTTATGTTTTTTAACTAAATTCTTGTCTATAGTGAAATCATCTTTTCCGACATAAATTAATTTGTTGTTCAAATAAACTTTAATATCATTTTTAGCACTTAAAACGTTTAAATTTACAAACAAATCACTTTCTAATGGATATTCAACATCAAAATTAATAACCTTTTCATTGCTGTCAAAGAGGTTTGCATAAAGAAAGAACGTATCACTTTCATAAAATGTAGTGTATTCTTCGATGTAATGCACTGAAACACTAGGGATTGAAAATTCATAAGTTTCTAAAGGTAATCCAGTTATTTTTCCTACGTTCAATCTTAAAATTTCTTGAGTTAATACCGTTGCATTACTTGAACTCGAATTTAAAGCGAAAAGTTCTGCTTTCTCATAATCTGGTAAATAAAACAAATAAATTAATAAGAAAACAAGTAAAACCACAATCATCACTACAACGTTAGCACTAGTTGCACCTTTTTTTCTTGCTTTTTTAACTTTTGACAATTCCATTACACATATTTAAACATAAATTTATATAAATGTTTTTCTTTTTATTTGGCTAATGAAGATAATTTATCAAAAGGATAATGAATTTAAGTTTATTCCTGAAACTTTTGAAGATTTATTTCATTTAAAATTATTTATAAATCCAAAAGATATTGTGGAAAGCACAACTACTAGAAAAATAAAAGCCGAAGATAGCAAAAATGTCAGAATTAAGACAATTTTCGTTTCTTTAGAAGTAGAAAAAATTGAATTAAAAAAAGATTCTAACGAGCTGAAAGTTTTGGGAAAAATCTTGAAAAGCAGTGAAGAAATTTCAGGTTATCATAGTATTCATATTCAATTGAATTCTGAATTTAAATTAATTAAAAATGCCCCAATCAATCAGTATATCTTAAATAAGATTTCAAATCCAACAAATAAAAACGTCTATTTAGGATGTGTTTTTGATAATCATGAAGCAATAATTTTTGAACTTTCCAACACTAAGATAAATGTTTTAGAAAATGTAATTTTAGATAACAATTTTGATGAAAATGAGAAGAGATTTAGAGATTTGTTTGCTTTGATTAAAGAATATTATGAAAAAAAGAGATATTTTAAACTATTGTTAGGTTTTAGTATATTTTGGAAAAATACTATTGATGAAATTTTGGTAGATTTTCCTTTCAAAGATAGTGTAGTTTATATTAATATAAACAATCCTACTTTAAACGGTATTCATGAATTAATAAGAAGCGAAGAGATGAAAAATCTATTAAAGGATGTTCAAATAAGGGAAGAAGAGATTATAATCAACGAATTTATGAAGCGTTTAAAAATGAACGATAAAGTTGAATATGGAGAAAAAGTTAAAGATATTGTGGAAACAGGAGCAATTGAAGTATTGATAATTTCTGAAGACTATTTACTAGAAAATTCTGAAGCATTCAATTTAATAGAAGCACTAGAGCAAAAGAATGGAAAATTTGTTGTTATTGAAACTGAAGATGCGAAGAAAGTGATCAACAATTTTGGAAAAATAGTTGCTTTTTTAAGGTATAATATCTATTAAGGTGATAGAATGATTAAACTGGTTGCACTTGGAACATCCTCAATGACACCTACAGAAAAAAGAAACCATCCTGGATTTTTCTTAATGCTTCAAGATTTAGGAATTCTTTTGGATTGTGGAGAAGGTACACAAAGACAAATTCGTCTAGCTAAGATTAGACCTTCAAGCATAGATTATATCTTTATTACACATTGGCATGGAGATCATACCTTAGGCTTACCTGGTTTATTTCAAATGTTAGCAGCAAATAATTATAAAAACACATTAAAAATAATAGGTCCTAAAACTACAAAAAAAAGGATAGAGCAAATTTTGAAGATCTTTGAATTTACATCACCGATCAGTTTGGAAGTTATTGAAATTGATGAAAACTCAACTATAGATTTAGGAAATTTTTATTGTAAAACTATAAAGCTGTTACATTCAATTGAAACTTATGCGTATATTTTCTACAAAAAATCACAAATTAAACTAGACAAAGAAAAGCTTCAAAAATACAATTTATCGATCGAAAGTATAAAAAAGTTAAAAAATGGAGAAGAAATAATTCATAATGGTAAAAAGATTACTTACGAAGAAGTAGGCTTAAAAACTAAAGAAGAGAAAATTTTTGCTTACGTTACAGATACTCTTTATTTTGATAAATTGATCAATTCTTTAAAAGATGTTCAAAATTTGTTGATTGAATGTACTTATTCAGCAGAAGATTATCAAAAAGCATCAGAATTCTTTCATTTATCTTTAAAAGATGTTGTTCAATTAGCCAATGAAATTATGCCCAAGAATTTAATTCTAACTCATTTTAGCCAAAGGTACAAGGACGATGATAAATTTAACAAGCTCATGATAAATTATTTAAAAGAAAATCTAAAAAAAGGAATAAAATTTTATCTTTCTAAGGATTTAGATGTTTTTTCTTTTACTGAGAAAGAATAAAAAACGCAAATATTTAAATATTGCTTTATTTAATAATTTTTAATGGGAATTGGAGATTTTTTTCAGTCTGTAGCAGATTTTATAGAGAGATTAAAATCAGAATTTTCACCAGAATTTGAAAATAAAGGAAATGGAATAATCTTAGTCTTATTCTTTTTTGCAGTTTTTATTCATCTAATAGATTTGATAACTAATTTTAATAGAGGATATTTGATAAATTCTTTTTTGGTTTTTTACTTGATTTATGGATTTTTCTTCTACTTCTTTACTTTGCCATCAGATACATTTTTCAAATGGGATAATCTTATATTTTGTTTTTTATTAAGTTTATTTTCATTCTTTTTACCAATTCCTTTTATTTATTTATCCAAATTTTTTCCATGGATTATTATTTTTTTAGTTTTTACTCCTGTTTGGCCAATTTTTATTCTTTATTCATTTTACAATGAAGTGCCGATTTTTAAATTTCTTTTAAATGGTTATGTTCTTTTTTGGACAATTTTCTTTTTAATTTATTTCATGGCAAATCTTCCTACAATAGATGGAGTAAGTCCTGTTTATAAGAATACTGTTGATGTACAAAAAGCAGTTTCAGATTATGTTTTTAATGATTTGGTTATGAATTCTATGAATGTTTGGCAAAAAATAAAGGAAGAAGCGAATAAACTTTTTGATATGGCAAAGTCCGGGCAATTCAGTATGTTTAAATTATTTTTTGGTAAATCTATGGATGAATTTTTTGATTATTATATAGATAAATATACTCAAGTTGCAATGGGTCTTGATACAGAGACAACAACAGTAGAAAATATTACTAAACCGCCTGATTATGGTTTAGGTATTACTGAAGTTCAATCTATCTTGCCATCTTATTTGCCTAATTCCAATGTAAGAATTTTTTTCCAAGTACAGAATTTTGGAGTACCTAAAGTACTACCTTTTATGGTCGGATGTAGAATGGAAGATCAAAAAGAAGAAAAACCCGAAGATGAAAAGAAAGTCGAAAAAAAAGAATCTGAAGAAGAGAAAAAAACCTACACAATAGGAAAAGTATTTCCTCAATTCATAGAAAAAGAAAAAGTAAGTATTTGTGATTATGAAAAGTTAGATTCGTGTAATAATATTATTTTTTACTTAGATAAAGATGATTCAATGGATTTTGAATGTTTTTTTGAAAATGTAGGAGGAAAAGATAAAAGGTCAGTAGAAATTTATGTTATTTATTTTTCTAATTTTTCATCATCTTTACAATATTATGTTATAAATGAAACTGAAGCTTTAAATTTAAGAAAGAAGAAACAGAATTTTTTCGAAGCATATAAACTTAAATTACCAGAAACAGTATATGATCCTAAAGAACCATACAGAGTAAGAATAGGATTTTTTGCTTTACCTTTGATAAGTGATCTAGAAAATAGATTAGAGTTTGTTTTTGAAAAGACATGGACCTTGGATGGAGAAATATTTAAAATTAAAAATATTCTAATAAACTTGAATAGAGAATTTGATCTTGCTTATTATGAAAACAAAGATAAAAATACACTAATAAAACTAGATGCTGATGCAATAGATTGTGAAAAGAAGGAATTAACAAAATATGAGAAAGCAGTTTGCAATTTAAAAAATAAAGATATATTTAGAATTACTTTATCAACTAAAGAAACTAAACCCATTCAAACGAATGAAGTTAATATTAAAGGAGAGTTAATTTATATTATTAAAAAAGGAATTGAAATACAGATAGAATCTGATGAAGAAAAAGAAGATAAAAAATGAAAAAAAATAAAGAGAAAGATCAAAAGTTAAGAAAAATTGAATTTGTAATAGTTATATTTATGTTTCTATTTTTGATCTCATGTAAACAAAAGGAAGTACCTAGAGAAATATTACCTGATTATTCTAATAAGGATGGAATTATTTTAGAAGTTATTCCAAGTTCAACAGAGTTAAAAGAAAACTCTGAGATTATATTAAATTTAAAGATGACAAATAAAATTTCTAACGAATCTGATGTTTTTATCAAAATAATTGCGCCAGATTTCGTTATTTTTAAAAATTCTAATAGGCAAATGATTTCAACAAATAATTTAATAAAATATAAAGTAAAAGGTATGTCTGATATAGCTCCTTTAGGGGGAAATATATTAGATAATTATTATCTTTTTTTGAATAGGGCGGATCAAGATAAAATGTTTGATGTTGTTTTCAATTATTTTTTTGAAAAAGAAGTTGAAAATTTAGTAGTATTTTGTTTAGATTTCTATTCTTTAGGATATACTTCAATAAAAGGTTGTGAAGCGAAGGTAAAAATTCCTTCATCAAATGGACATCCTTTATATATATCTGATATTAAATATGATCTAAAGAAATTACAAAATGTTGATAACATTGAAAGTTTCTTGATAACATTTACAATATTTTTTGACAAAAATAATAATTTTCATTTTTATGAAAACTGTAAAGAAATGAATTATGCAACATATGGTAAAATAAATGTAAGTATGAGCTATTCTTCTGCAGAAAACGAAAAAGAAAAATCAAAAATAATAGATGTTTACAAGAATACCAATGTTACTTTTTCATTTGTTATTAAAAAACAAAGAAATGAAATCTTTAACGTTGATGATTATTTTCAAATAAAGTATAAATATTGCGCAGAAAGTACATTTTCAATTAATAATTTCAAGTTAAATGTAAATGAAAAATGAAATATTTTAGAATAATATTTTATAAAAACAAGGCAATATTTTTAATAATCTTTTTTCTAGTTTTGTTTTTTGTTGGATGTATTAATAAAAAGAATCCTACTGTTGAAGATTTTAATCCTTTGAAGATATATTTAGAGAATAAAAAGTCAGAAGTTAAAATATTTCGAACATTTTCAGCAAATATAAATTTTGAACCTTCAGAAATAAAATTAAAGAGTTATTCTCAACATCAAATGTTATATATTTATTTTTATTCAGATACTCCATTTAAAGAAATGTATGTCTATCCTTCTTCAGTATTTGGTATAAAAGTTGAATCTAAATCTACTGAATTTGCGTTGAAAACGAAAATATCATATCAATCTTGGATGAAAGAATCAAAAATTACAATTCCTGTTGAAGTTTATAGTGATTCAAATGTTAAAAATAGTAACGAAAACTCTGAGCTTTTCTTCTATTTTTATATTTTTTATTCCATTCATCAAACAGTCAAATATAAGGTTCTTAATGAATATGTAGTTGTAGAAATTCCTCCTCAAAAAGGGCCGTTACAAATAGTAAATGCTTACGGGCGTTATATAATAACTAAAAATGTTTTAAGTTTATATTTTGAAATTGAAAATGTTGGTGATGGTATGTTTTTTGATTCTAAAGTTTTTGAAAGTCATTTTTTAGGTTTTGTAGATTCAAAATACATAAATAAAGTTAATTTTTTTAGATATAATATAGGGACAGGGCACTATGAACTTTGTGATGTTGGTGAATTTATTAACAATAAAATTAAAGTTAGATGTGATATAATTTTTAATGATCAAACTTTAAGAGAATTAAATGAAATGAATAAAAATAATATGGAATTAGAAAAAGTTACTAATATTTTGTTGAATTATGGTTATTTGATAACAAGAAAAATTTATATACAAAAGGAATAATCATAATCAAAGAGGGTTTTTAATATGGACAATCTAAAGAATACCGTAAAAACAGAATTTTTATTGATGGTTTTGGTGTTAGTGTTGGTTTTTTTAGTATCTTTTTTTAGTTATGTAAATTATTCATTAACTAGAAAAATGTATACATCAATAACTGCAAACAATGTTAAAGTTATAGAAAAGCAGCTTTTAGATATGGAAGAAAAGTATAAGAATTGTGAATCTTTCAACATCAGTGTTGGTGATAATGTATATAATTTAATCTCTACAAATTGTGTTAATAATTATTTATCTTTGTTAGACAATCAGTTAAATCAAACCCTAATTCAATATTATAATGCAGGAGTAAATCAAGGATATGTTGCAGCAGTTTATCAAATTTTAAATAATTCTGCTAAATGTGAGCCCTTTAATGTGTTTTTTGAAAACATAAGTGTAGATTTGATAAATGTAGCTTGTTTAGTATCTGATAATAAAAAATAAATAATAAAATAATAATTTAAAAAACATAAAATTTTAAAATTCTTTTTCTTTTTATTTTTTAACTTGACACCAGAATCTTTTATTAGTTTTGTAGATGAAATAAATGAATTTTTGAGTAGAAAAGTAAGATTTGATTATTCTATAAATGCTAGCTATAGAAAAAAATCAGGATTAGAGATAAATAATGGAAAAGTTAGTGAAACTCTCTTAGGTTCAAATTATGGCTTAGGAATTAGAATAATTACATCACAGAAAGAATATTTAATTTCATTAAACAATTTTTATAATTGGAAGCAAAAATTATATTCTGAAATTGAAAAAATACGAGGAAAAGAGATAGAATACTTTATAAGTTCTTATAAAAAAGAGATATATTTTGGAAATGATGTTTTCAAAGAACCTTCTTTTAAGGATCTTAAAGATTTAGCTACTTTAGATTTAAAGGAAGATTATCATTCAAAAACAATTTATTCTGGAGAATTGAATATTTTTGCTTCTAGAAATTCTCGAATTTTACAATATTTTCCAAGATCTGTTTTTGCTTTGGAAGTATTTTCTAAAAAAATTCAGGATTATGGTTTTAAAAAAGATGCAAAAATTTCTTACATAGATAAATTAAATGTAGAAAAGACGAAAGAAGATGCTTTAAAGCAAATGAAAGATTTAGAAATTGCAAAGCCATTTTCTGGAGGAAAGTACGATGTTCTTTCAAATTCAATACTTACTGGAGTATTTATTCATGAAGCATTAGGTCATGCATCAGAAAGTGATTTAGTTTATAAAGAAGAATCCTGTTTAAAAGGAAAGTTGAATCAGAAAATAGCAGCTGAAAATGTTAATGTTTATGATTCAGCATTAGGTTTAGATGATTATCTATGGGGAACTTTTTCTTATGATGATGAAGGAATTATTGCACAAAGAACTCAAATTATTAATAATGGGGTACTAAAGAATTATTTAGTTAGCTTAAGAATGTATCATAAATTTGCTAAAAATTTATGTTTAAAACCTACAGGAAATTCAAGAATAGGCAATTATAATGAATTTCCATTGGTAAGAATGACAAACACATACATTGAAAAAGGAGATTATTCAAAAGAAGAGTTATTTGAAGAATTGAGAAATGGAATCTATATGGTAGATTCTCGAGGAGGGCAAGTAAATACTGCAACAGGTTCATTTCAATTTAAAGCAGCATTAGGTTATGTTGTCAAGAATGGAAAAATATTGTATCCTATAAAAGGAACATCTCTTAAAGGTAATATATTAGAAACATTAAATAACATAGTTGCGATTGGTAAAGAATATGGAGAAGATTCTTCAGGAACATGTGGAAAAAATTCAGCTTCAGTACCTGTTGGAGGAAAAAATCCCGAAATAATTATAAAATCTGCAATAGTTGGTGGAAATGATGATTAAAAAATTTTTTTTCAGAAAATCAAGTAATAAAAAGTATCAAAATAGAAAGAATTTAGATGATTTTGATGAATATAAAATCATAAAAACTCTTCAAAAAGAGTATGATGAAGTGTTTATCATAAAAACAAATACAAAAATTAAATCTAATGATTTCATAGAACATCAAGAAACTATAAATTATAATACCGAGTATTTTGTTAGAGTTTTGAATTTTCAAAAAAATGAGATTAAACAAAAGATAACTATTTTAAACGATCTGAGAAATTTAACATATGCACTTAAAAATGTAGAATTTAACACTATCGAAGGTTCTTTTTTCTCTTCAAAATCAGTAAAAAAAGTAGATAACGATTTTTCAAGAAAATTAAGAAATTCCTCAGAATATTTAAATGATTTAGATAAAGCTTCTAAAAATAAAAAAATAAAATCAATAGAAACATCATATGTAGAAGCTACTGAAGAGGTGTTCAATGAAAATTCATATTATAAGTACAGTTATAATGATTTTATCATTTCTTATTATTTAGTTCAGGGTACTGGTTCTTTGTCTTTTAACCATTCTTTTCCTTATTTACATCTTGATAAAATTTTGCAAAAATTAGATGATGATTTAAAAGAAGTAGATTTTGTTGCAAAGCAAAGATCAATAGATCTTTCTAAGGTAAAAGTTGTTAAATTTTCTCCAAGTTTGTTTCATCATTTTGCTTCAGAATTGATTTTTGAATCTTTAAGAGATGCAAATATTTACAAAAATCTAACTTTTTTGAACGAAAATGTTGAAGTTTCAGATCAACTAAAATTCATTGATGTTCCTTTTAAAGGTATGAACAATTTAAATTACGATTTTGAATTTACAAAAGTACAACCACACAACATATTAAAAAACGGTAAATTTAGTCCTTTTGTTAGTAAGTTTTATTTAAGTGCATTAAGATATAAATTTAAAAATTCGAATTTAGATATCAATCTTTATGGTCATTATTTTGGTAAAACTAGTTATAGAACTTTATTAATGCAATCAATGCCAAAAAAACATGAATGGTATAACTTTTACAATCCTTCTCAGTTAGCTGAAGAAGATACCTTAGTTATAGATTCAGTAATGGGATTACATACTGCTAATTCAAAAACTACAGAGTTTTCAGTTGTAATTGATAATGCATATTTCAACAATACCTATACTCAAGGGCAAATTATTTCAGGAAATCTTTTAAAACTTCTTAAAAATATTATAATTGAAAAAGAAGTGGAATTAAACAGCGATTATAGGATGCATTCAGTTAGTTTTTCTTCAAAAGATCTTAATCTTGTTCAAAATTAGTTATTCTTTCAAATCTTTTCAAAACTTTTTCTCTTTGTTTTACATCTTTGATAGAATTGATTCCATCTTTTAAAATTTCAATAGTTTTAGAATACTCTTTTCTATTTATTGGATAGGGAATTCCGTCTTTACCACCGTGAGCAAAGCTATATTTAACAGGATTTCTAAATTCCAACGGTTGAGCATTGATTAATTCAGAAACTAAAGCAAGTGCTCTTAACGTTTTTTTACCTATTCCTTGAATCATGATCAGTTCTTCATAGGTTTGAGGTTGAACTTCATAAGCATTTTTTAAAGCTTGTTTCGTCTTTTCATCCAAATCTATGTTCAAAATTTTATGTCTTGCAGGCATTTTATATTGTAGAAAATTGTTTAAAGTTGTTTGTTTTTCTTTAAAATATTTGTAAATGTGATCAGGATTATCTTTTACTAAATCTACTGAAGTTTTTTGATGTATCTCATTTTTTCTATAGGTTAAATCTAAGCATTTTTGCAATTTGTTACTTATAATTCCTGAATGAGGTTCAATAGCAATAGCATTGTCAATCCAATGGTATCTTCTGCTGTAAGTGTTGTTTTTTCCTTGCTGAATTACCACCCAATGTTTTTTTGAAAAAATAATAGAATGAATATAAAGGTCAAAATCATCTTGAACTAGGTTATTGTCAACTCTGGCAGAGAATTTGCTATAGTACTTAATTTTATTAAAATCTACATCCAAATCCTGGCTTAATTTTTCAATTTCTTCGCTAATTTGATGAGATTTTCCTTTTCCACCAGCAACTTTAATTTGAAGATTTTCATTCTTGTTAATTTCTTTTAATGCAGCAACAGTAGTTGTTGTTAAACCACTACTATGCCAATCAAATCCTAACACATTTCCAAAGCTTTGGAACCATAAAGGATCGCTTAATAGCTGAAGAAATCTTTCTTCTCCATGAATTTCAATTATGCTAGTAGATATTTCATTAGCTAGTTTTTTCATCAATTGCATTAACCATGCTGGTGCTTTTCCAGAGTGCAATGGTAAATCCATTGATCCAGTTATCATCGTAATTTGTAAAAATAACATTTTTATATTTTTATATATTTTTAAAGAAAACAAATGAAAAAGTACATTCAATATTTTTTACTAGTTTTTTTAATATTGATTTTCAATAGCTATTCAATGAAATATGCTGATGGAAAAATATATGTAATGCAAGATCATCTAGAATTCGAATTAGATTCTAATGTAGAAATTAAAAATTACACATTAATCAAAAATGGAACTCAATATGTTTTAGAAATTTCTTCAGATGTTTTGGATTTTTATATAATAACTTTGGTTTTCAAAAATCCTATAAAATTAGTTTCTTTTAGTTTTCCTAAAACAAGCCAGATAATAGTTGAAGATAATTTAATGATAAAATCAATAGGTGAAAGCGAACCTTATAAGCTTTCTTTAACATATGAACTCATAAATCAGAATGAAACTACTTCTTCTAATAATTTATTCATTCCTATCTTGTCAATTCTAATTTTATCGTTTTTGCTTCTTTTTTTCATATTTTTTCGTAAGAGAAAATTTCTAACTATTAATACAGCTTTTTTTCCAGAGAAGGAGAAGAAAATTATTGAAATTCTGCTTAAGAGAAAGAAGATTACTCAAAGTGAACTACAAAAATTGTTGAACATTCCTAAAGCATCATTACATAGGCATCTTAAAAATTTAGAAAAAAGGCAATACATAGAAATATATCCATATGGTATGACTAACTTAATTGTGTTAAAAGAAAAAGAAGAAAAGAAAAATTAAATTAATGGCATCTCTTCAATTGTTATATCTTCTGAAAAATCACTTTCTATTTCTGAAAAGTAACTGTTTATTTCTGAAGAATCATGATAGTTTACTTCATTAGGCAATACTTCGTTATCAATAAGATCTACATTTTCATTGAAATTACTTTCTATCTCATTTGAAATTTCTTTTTCAAGTTCTTCATTTTTTTCAATATTCTCTGATGTTTTTTGTTCGGTTTTTGCTAAATTTTCTGTTGATAATTGTTGATTACTACATGCAATAAATATCATAAAAAGCAATAAAAAAGAGAAAATAAAACTTAAGTTTATTTTCATTTTTTCACCTTATTTTCTTCCACTTCCTTGATTTTGATTACTTCCTGAATTATTTCCTTTAGTAGTATCTTTTGAAGAATTTAAATTTTGATTAATCCTTTGCATTAATCTTTCTCTTTCTCTAATAAGTTCCATTTTTCTAATTTCTAATTTTTCCATTCTTTGATTAATTTTTTGCTCAGTTTTTGCTAATTTTTCTAATGCATTTTTATTTATTTGCATTTTTTGTTGGATTCTCTCTTCTTTAGCATTCATGATCATCTTTCTAATTTCCTCTACTTTTTGTGGATTTCCTTGCATCATTTTTAAAGAATTATTTTTGCATATCTCTATGAGTTCTTTTTTATCAATATTTCCGTTAATGTATTCTTGTAATGCATCTGGCTTTGGCATACAAAATTTATTTCTTTTTTGAATTAATTCTGCATTATGTTTTCTAATCTTTTGTTTCAAATCTTCTGTTGATGGTTTTTTAACTTGACTTAATCTTTTTCCAAGTTCTGCTTTATCTTCTGTGCCTATTAATTTTTGAGCTTCAACTCTAAATTGATTTGTTAGCATTAGCATACTTTTTTTGACTTCTAGATATGTTTCTAAACTTTGATTGAAATCATTCACATCTATTTTAGATAAGTCTTCAATCAACTTATCAAATTCTTCATAAATTGCTTCTAATGCACTAGTATCTCTTTGTTTTTCTTCAAGATATGTTATTATTGTATTAATTCTTTCTTTGTGCCAAATCAAACTTCTTTTTAAAACTTCAATCCTTACTTCAGTTCCAAATCTTGTTTGAAATTGATTGATTTCTTCTTCAGTTAATGCATTTTCTGTCAAATTTTCACTAAAAACACTTACTAAGTTGCTTATTATGGAAAAACCAACCAACAAACTTACAACAAGCCATTTTATCAAATTTTCTTTATTTTTTTTCATGTTTTCACCATACTTTTTGTAAGTGAAACAAGATATATATTTTATCTGAAACAACTAGAAACAAAGTGTAACAAATTTAGTTAAAAGACTTCAAAAGATTATTAAGTTAGTCAAAATATTTATATTTATCTTAAATTTATCTTAATTAAGAGCCCGTCGTCTAGTCTGGATAGGACACCTGCCTCCTATGCCGATGATTATCCAAAGGAGTAGTGCCATAATGGCATAACATCTATGTAATGAGGCGAAGTTAGCAGGTGGTCGAGGGTTCAAATCCCTCCGGGCTCGCATTTAATTTAATATTAGTTAAATTTTTATATTTCTTCTTTGTTTTAAAAAATTCAAGATGAAATTGAAATTAGTTGATAATTTAAAAGGAAAGGAAAGAGTTTTGGTTACTTCAGCATTACCTTATGTAAATTATGAACCGCATCTAGGACATCTAGCTGGAGCTGTTTTAAGTGCTGATGTTTATTTTAAATATTTACAACTTAAGCAAGTTCCTAGTATTTACATTTGTGGTACTGATGAAAATGGTTCTACTACAGAAGTTACAGCTAAGAAGATGAACATATCTCCAAAAGAGTTGTGCGATAAATATCATAAAATTCATAAAGAAAGCTATGAAAAATTTGGAATAACTTTTACCTATTTCGGCAGAACTAGCTCTGAAAAACATGCACAACTAACTCAACATATTTACAAGAAACTTAAAGAAAATGGTTATATTATAGAAAAAGAATCAATTCAAGCTTATTGTGAAACTTGTAAAATCGAGCTTGCAGATAGATTTATTCAAGGTACGTGTCCACATTGTGGTTATGAATTAGCAACAGGAGGTCAATGTGAAAAATGTGGTAATATTGTAGAACCTACTGAGTTAATTAATCCAAAATGTACTATATGTAACAATCCTCCTAAGTTTGCAAATTCTAAGCATCTTTATTTAGATTTACCTGCATTGAAAGAAGATTTGAAGAAATTCATAAATTCTAAATCAGAATGGTCTGAAAACGCTAAGAAATTTTCTTTAAATATGGTTGAAGAATTGAAACCAAGAGCAATAACTCGAAGATTAACGTGGGGCGTAAAGGTGCCTGATTCTGATTTAGTATTTTATGTTTGGTTTGATGCACCAATAGGTTATATTTCTTTTACATACGAAGCACTTCCTGAGGCTGATCTTTGGTGGAAAGGAAATACCAGATTGGTTCAATTCATGGGGAAAGATAATATTCCTTTCCATAGTATTATGTTTCCTGCTCAATTATTAGGAACTAAGGAAAATTGGATTTTAGTTGATGTTTTAGCTAGTACAGAATATCTTAATTATGAAGGAGGAAAGTTTTCAAAATCTCAAAAAAGAGGAGTTTTCTGTACAGATGCAATAAATTCAGGGATTCCTGTTGATTATTGGAGGTTTTATTTGATGTATAATCGTCCTGAAAAATCAGATACCGATTTCAATTGGGATGATTTTTATGAGAGAATAAACAAAGATCTTCTCGGAAATTTTGTGAATTTTGCTTATAGAGTAATTTCTCTAAGTGAAAAATACTTAAATTCAGAAGTCCCAGAACATCAATTAGATCCTGTTTTGGATGAAGTTTTTGAAAAAGTAAATCTTATAGATCAGTATTTAGATCAGATTAGAATTAAAGATTATGTCAGAACAATGTTAGAAATTTCAGCAATTGGAAATAAATATCTTCAAGAGAACGAACCATGGAGTTTAATAAAAACAAATCCAGAAAAAGCAGCTTATGTTCTTTGCAATGCATTAGAGATTTTAAAAATTTTAGCAATAGTTTCTAAACCAGTAATTCCTAATTTAGCTGAAAAAATTTCAAGATGTTTACATTTGGAGGAAAAGAATATAAAATATTGGCAGGATTTAGAAAAGCCATTGAGTGGAAAAATTCATAGTGAAAGAATTTCAGAAAAATTAGAGTATGAAACCATTGCTAAATTAAGACTTAGATTTTCTGGAATAGATTTCAAAATCTTGAATTTAAGAGTAGGTAAAATAATTTCTGTAGAAAAGGTTCCAAATAGTCTAAAACTTTACAAGTTTATTGTAGATGCAGGAACTGAAAAAAGGCAGATTTTAGCAGGTTTACAAAAATATTACAAAGAAGAAGAGCTTCTAAACAGGAATATTGTTTTTGTTGCAAATTTAAAACCAGCTAAACTAGCAGGTTTAGAAAGTCAAGGAATGGTTTTAGCAGCAGAAAATGATAAAGGAGATGTAAAGTTATTAGAAGCACCAGAGTCATTACCGGGAATGCAAGTTTATATAGATGAAAAATACGAGCAAAATAATATAATTACTATTGAAGAATTTTTGAATATCAAATTAAGTTTGAAAAAAGGAATTGTTTATTTTGAAGATAAGCCTTTGAAAACAGACAAAGAAACAATAAAATGTGACATAAGCAATGAAGAAAAAGCACAAATAAGGTAAAAATTTTTAATAAATTTTAAATGAATCTATTAAAACTATTAAGGTAGCAATTAAAGCAATAACGACTGAAACGCCTGGAAAAACAACAGGAACAATTCTTAAAGGAGCAAAAAATTTCTGTAAAAAAGGAACAATGTATAAAATTAACAAGCTGAAAATTAGCAAGATTTTAACACTTTTCATAAACATTTCAGAATAAACTTCTACTAAATCAAGAATCAAAGCAAAAATTAACAAAGTAACAGTAACAATTGCTAAAATTTCACCAAACATCCTTTCGTAAAACAGCCAATTGAGTTGAATTCTAAAAAAAACTCTTAGTGCTTGAGGAATAAAAACTAACCATGATAAAATTACAATAAATAACAAAACTCCTTTTTTGCTAGCTTTTCTATTCATTGTAGAATGATAATGTTTTTTATATTTTAAAAATTTTTCTATTAATTTACTCTCAATTTTAATTTCTTTCTCGTTTTCAAAAGAATGGGCCCGAGGGGATTCGAACCCCCAACCTTTCGGTTAAGAGCCGAACGCTATAACCAGGTTAAGCTACGAGCCCATAAAATAAAAACTTAAAAAAGATTAGAGATATTTTACTAAGATATTTAGTATGCTTTTTATCTGTTCTTTTGTTAAGGTAACGTTAAAACCTTCAAGTATTGCTTTTAAACTACCCTCTGTTTTTGGAAATATGTCGATTATTTTTACAATTATTTCATCATTTAATCTTGCAATATTTAAAGATTTTAGTTCTTCTTTAATTTTTTCAGCATCTTCATCAGAAACTTTTGAAAATTCTTTACAATATTCTAATGTTTTTTTGATTCTTAAATCCTCATTTTTTTCTTGTTTTTCAAGAATTTCTTTGATTTTAGCCATAGTTACTGGTTCTTTTTGAATAACTTTGTTTATCATGGTTTCACCACAATTATGCTAATTTTTTAAGATGTACAGGATGTACAACAACTTTCTTTTCAGCATTCAAATCTTTAACTTTTACAATATAGCAATCTCCTTGTTTTCCGCAGATTGTTCCAACTTTTCCATAAAATCTGTGATGATATCTTCCTTCATGAACACTTGGTTCATAAATTAACATTACTTTATCTCCTTCGTTAAATTCTTGTAAATATTGACTTATCTTTATTTTACCTTTTTCTCTGATGTTTTTTCTTTTTAAAGATCTGCTTTTTCTTCCGCTTCCACCAACACGCATCATGATTTCACCTCATAAAAATATCCTTTTTTAGCTTTTTAGTAAAAGGACTATTCAAAATTAGCAAATCTATAAACTTTATAAATATTATCTTCTAATTATATAACTTAAAGATGAAATTATTAACTAAACTCACCAAACTTTCATTTACAACAGCAGGAATACCATTATCTACTCCTAAAGCTAGTGCTTTAGAAGGACTTAAGCAAGTAAAAAGATTGGAATTAGATGGAATGGAAATGGAGTTTGTACATGGCGTTAGATTGAATTTTCAAAGTGCAGTAGAATTGTCAAAATTTTCTGAAGAAAATAGTTTAGTTTTAACAGCACATGGTCCTTATTATATAAATTTAAATGCAACAGAAAAAGAAAAAATCTTAGCTAGTCAGCAAAGAATATTTGAAACAGCCAAAGTTACATCAATTGCTAAAGGCTTTAGTATTACTTTTCATGCAGGATTTTATTTAAAATCATCCAAGGAGCAAACATACAAAATAATAAAGAATTCTTTGCTAGAAATTATTCAAAAATTAAACTCAGAAAATATAAAAATTTGGATAAGACCAGAATTAACAGGAAAACCAACTCAATTTGGAGATTTGGATGAGTTAATTTCTTTGTCACAAGAGATAGATTATGTATTGCCATGTATTGATTTTGCTCATTTTATTGCAAGAGAAAATGGAAAAAATAACAATGAAGAATCCTTTAGAAATGTGTTTGATAAGTTAGAAAAAAACCTTGGTAAAGAAGTATTAAGCAACATGCATATTCATATGTCAGGGATAAATTTTTCTGAGAAAGGAGAAAGGAATCATCTTCCATTAGAGAAAAGTCCTCTGAAGTGGAAAATAATTATGAATTTATTAAAAGAATATGATGTTAAAGGAGTTGTAGTTAGCGAAAGTCCTAATATTGAAGAGGATGCAATCTTGATGAAAAATTACTATAATTCTCTATAAAATGGAGAAAGATAAAAAAACAATAGTTAAAATTATAAAAATTTTAGAAAATTACGAAGAGATAAGAAAAGCTCCAGTTTTTGAATTTAAAAAAATGAATCAAACACCTTTTCAAATATTGATTTCTACTTTATTGAGTACAAGAACAAGAGATGAAATAACTATTAAAGTAGTGAAGAATTTATTTTCAAAATATTCAACACCAGAAGAAATTTCAAAGTTAAATTTAAAAGAGTTAGAAGGATTGTTAAAACCAATCGGATTTTATAGATCGAAGGCAAAATACGTACATGAAATTTCAAAAATTATAGTTGAAAAAGGCTATCCCAAAAGATATGAAGAATTTATTGAATTGCCTGGAGTTGGAAGAAAGATTGCTAATATTGTATATTCAGAAGTATATGATGAAGATTTAATAGGAGTTGATGTTCACGTTCATAGAATTTCAAACAGGTTAGGATTAGTTAATACAAAAAATCCACATGAAACAGAAAAAGTTCTAGAAAATATAACACCAAAAAAATATAAAAAAGTGCTTAATCTATATTTTGTAGCACTTGGACAGACAATTTGCAAAGCAAAACCACAATGTGAAATTTGCAGGTTAAGTTCTTTATGCGAATATTCTAAAATCCATAGAAATAAGTAAATAAAATTTATAAATAATTTTTTACTACCATAAAGTAACTAATTTAATATGTTGAGGTGAAAAGATGGATAATTTGGAGACTATAATTGAAACTTTAAGAAAAAATGTAGATTCTTCAGTAAGAGATGGATTAAAAAATGATTGTGTAGCAAAGAACATTGATTATAATAAATATCATGTAGAAGATATTTTATCTCAATTAAGGGTTAAGGCTAAAAGTAATGATAAAATGTACTATGATAAGGTGTTGTTAGAATATTTGCATGTGAATGCATCTATAAATAAACTTTTAGCTACGTATTATGATTTAGAAAATTACAAACTTAGGAATTTGCTTGATGAAAAAAATTTTGATTTTAAAAATAAAGGAGCTCATCCTTTTGGAAAATTAGGTTTTGCGTTTGGATTGGTTGCAGCAATTCCTGCAATATTATATTCAATTTCTCAAGGATCTGGAGAAGCAATGTTGTTTGTTCCAATCTCTGCTGTAGGAGGTGCAATGATTGGAGAAACCTTAGCAAGGTATAGGAAAACTCAGTACAATACTTTAAATAGCTACTTACAGAAAAACGTATCTAATTTATTAAATAATTTAGAATCAAAATCCATAAAAGCAGAAACTGAGCCATTGATAGATTATTTTTCAAGAATCAATATTTATTTAACTTCCTTAGAAAACGAATTAAATAACGTTAGAAAAAAGTTAACACAAAAATAAAAAGTTTATTTTTTATATTATATCTTCTTCAGAAATAACTACTAAATCACCTACAGCAATCACACTACTAAAAGGAACCAATAAATTTCCTTCAGAATCCTTCTCTAGTTCTAATTTAAATGCACTAGGCGTTGGATTAGTAAGAACTATATGAATTAATTCTCCGGATCTAGTTTCAAAAATTACATCACCTACTGTTCCAAATTTTTTTCCAGTTTTACTAACAACAGTTTTTCCTATAATATCGGTAGCAACAAATTTTTCTTTTTCATCCATCATATTTATTTTAGGCACAATCTCACCTCAATTATAATTAAAATAATAGTTCTTGCTATTTAAAAATTTTTGGATTTTAAAGATAACATTTTAAAGAAAAAGAAAAAATAATAAAATAATCAAAAATGTTTATATTTTTCTTAAAGTTATTTCAATGGTCGAAACTCTAACTTTTCTGCCGTCTTTATTTTGGAATTCTTCAGAACCTATGTTTATTTTTCCTACTTCAATTTTTCCTTCAAGAAATCTTTTTCTTGCAACTTCTACAATATCTATTGCTCTGCTGATATATTTTCCTCTTGCTCTAACAACAACTTCTTTTGCGTCTTTCGTAGTAAATTGCATAACTACTGCTGTTACATAGTTCATAAAGTTTTTCTGTCCGACATAAATTTGGTTGTCTTCTGGCATTTATTCACCTCCTAGTATAGTATGCATATTATTGAAATTTCATACGATATTGCTTAGCGTATCTTGTTAAATATCCTGCCATAACATTTCTTACTTTCTTAGATCCTACTTTAGTAGTTTTTTGAATTAATTGTTTATTGGTTTCGAAATTATCGCTAACTATATCTTTATATTTCTCAAAAAACATAATAGCTCTTTGTTTTATTTGTTTTGGAACAATTCTTCCCATTTTATCACCATGATTTGAATAAAGATCGTCCTATAAGATTTGAAAATTATTCTTTTTATAAATATTTTCAAAAGAAAAAAAGAAATATTTAAATATTTTATCTTTGAAGTAATAACATTATGAAAGCAATAATTCCTGTTGCTGGTAAAGGAACAAGATTGAAACCTCACACGCACACAACACCTAAACCTTTGCTAGAAATTGCAGGAAAACCTATTCTCTCTTACATTCTTGATGAGATTTTATTTATTCCTGAAGTGGATGAAATTGTTTTGATTGTGGGTTATTTTGGAAAAGAAATTGAAAACTATGTTTCTGGTTATGTTAAGAATAAGCAGCTATCTTTTGTATATCAAGAGATTTTGAATGGTGATGGAGGTGCAATAAAATTAGCAATAGAAGATATCTATAAGAGAAATTCTCAAGACGATGAAGTTCTTGTTCTGTTTGGAGATACATTAATTGATGTGGATTTAAGAGCAGAACTTGCTTTAAGAAAAAATTATGATGGAATTATTTTTTCTAAAGATGTAAAAGAACCTTGGTTGTATGGAATAATTGAAACAGATAAAAAAGAAATAATTACATCCATAGTGGAAAAGCCTTTGAATTCAAAATCAAATTTGGCAGTTATTGGTGCATATTGGTTTAAAAGTATGGATTTACTCTATCGAAAGATAAACTTTTTGTTTGAAAACAATATAACAACAAAAGGAGAATTTAAATTGGCAGATGCAATTGCTTTGATGATCAAGGATAATCTAGTCCTAAGATCTAAAAAAGTAAACGAATGGTTTGATTGTGGAAGAGTAGATGTTTTATTAGATGCTAATAAGTACGTTTTGAAAAAATTGTGTGAAGGAAGAATGGTGGTAAGAGGAAACAGTTTAATCATAGGTCCTAGTTATGTTTCTAGAAGTGCAAAAGTTGAAAATTCAGTTATTGGTCCATTTGCTTCGATAGGTGAAGGAGCAGTGATTAGAAATTCAATAATTAGAAATTCAATAGTTGGAAAGAATACAGAAATCAATAATTTAGTTATAGAAAATTCAGTTATTGGAAAGGAAGTTGTGATTGATGCAGAAACTAAAAAGCTTAATGTAGGTGATAATTCTTTTATTGTGTTGCAATAAATAATAAAATTTAATAATCAAGTAAAAAAACAAAAAAAATTTTAAACTGAGATTTTAATTCTAATTTTATGTACAAATTTGAATTTTTAGACCATTTAGCAGATGCAAAAGTTAGAGTTATAGCAGACACTATAGAAGAAGTTTTTCAAGGAATTTCTGATGCTTATCTTGATTTAGTTTGCAAAAAAGCAAGGGGTTTTGAAATAAGAACTTTTGACATCCCCTTTCAAAGTGATGATCAGCTTATCTTTGATTTTGTTTCTGAACTTATCTATTTAACAGATTCAGAACAATTTGTACCATCAAAAGTTAAAGTTTTAAAAGATAATGAGAGGCTTTCGTTTATTATTGAAGGAAAAAGGTTATTGGAATATAAAACTTATGTAAAAGCAATAACTTATCACGAGTTAAAGTTTGAAAAAAAAGATAATATTTTTATTGTTGAATTTATTTTAGATCTTTAGTGAAGAATCTTCGCTTCGCTGATCAATGATGAGTAGCAAACCTGCTGATTTTTTATTTTATATTTTCTTAAAGATAAAGAAAATTTGGGCCCGCGGGGATTCGAACCCCGGACCTACAGGTTAGAAGCCTGTCGCCCTATCCAGGCTAGGCCACGAGCCCTTAAGAATTTAGAAAAATAATGCTTTTTTATATTTTTCGCTTATGTTTCAAAAAAAGCCATTCTAACAATCTACTTAATTTTTCAGGATCATGACGGAGTAGATTATCTGAATTTATCAAATCTGCAAAAATTATTCGTTCATCTTCAATATCAATTTCAGGAATTTCCTTTCCTTCTTTTTTGTAATGCAAAAGAATTTTTTCATTAGGTATTGTGGAGTTTACTATAATATAATCTAAATGAATGTGTTTTTCTAAATTTTTAATATAATCGCTCAATTTAAAATCTTTAGTTTCTAGATCATTTACAATGTTCAAAATGAAAATTTTTATTGAGTTAGAAGTTTTTATTTCATCAGCTATTTCTGGAAAAACCACATTAGATAATATACTACTATAAAAACTACCAGGTCCTATTACTATAAAATCACTTTCTCTTATAGCTTTAATTGTTTTTGGATTGGGAAAGAGATTTTTTTCTTTGGAATAAATCTCAATTTTTCTTATCTTAGAAGTTTTGCAATACTCAAAAATTTCTCTTTCTCCAATTAAAGTTTTACCATCTTCAAACTCAGCTTTTAAGTCAATGCAAGAATAGGTTATGGGAATTACTTTGTGTTTTACGTTAAGAATTTTGTGTGCTTCTTCGAGTGCTTTTTCAAATGAACCATAATAATCTGTAAGTGCCGTTAAAATTAAATTTCCTAAGTTATGACTTGAAAGTTTTTCATCAAATCGGTAACTGAAAATTTTGCTCCAAATATAGCTTTCTTCGCTTAAAGCAACTAAACAATTCCTTACATCTCCTGGAGGTAAAATTCCATACAATGTTCTAAGTAATCCAGTACTACCACCATTATCACTCATGGCAACAATTGCAGAAATGTTGACATTTTCAATCTTTTTTAAAGCTAATAAAGTTTGGAAAGAACCAGATCCACCACCAATTGTTGTTACATTAATCATATTAACAATAATTAAAGTTAACTAGTGATAATTAGCGGGGGAAGGATTTGAACCTTCGATTTTCGGGTTATGAGCCCGACGAGGACGACCAGGCTCCTCTACCCCGCTATAATCTAAAATATAGATAAGATGAGAAAACAGCCTTAATTTTTAAATCTTTCTTTATATATAAATTTATAATTTTTTCTAAAAAACTTTATAAACTTTGAAAATATACCTAAATTAATCATATTTCATAAGAACTTGCCTTAGAAAGGGATTATCATGCTCATCATTCATTTCCCTTATAACATAAGTGAAAAGGATAAGAAAATAAAAATAAAAATACAAAAATAAAAGTAGTTAAAAAAGCATAATTGAATCTCTTTCTAAGGCAGCTAAAATATGAATTAAACAATATAAAAAAGAAAAAAGAGGTGAAATAAATGGCAAAAGTTAGTATTGTAGCTGCAAAATATATAATTCATGCAGATATAGAGATTGATGGAGTTGTTGATAAACCTGATGTTATTGGAGCAATTTTCGGACAAACTGAAGGTTTAATGGGTAATGATTTGGAATTAAGAGAATTACAAAGAAGTGGAAGAATTGGCAGAATAGAAGTTAATCTTGAAACAAAGATGGGAAGATCTAAAGGAACAATTACAATTCCTTCAAGCTTAGATAAAGCTGAAACTTGTATTGTTGCAGCATCTTTAGAAGTTATTCAAAGAATTGGTCCATGTAATGCTAAAATTACAGTTACTCAGATTGAGGATGTAAGAATAAGTAAGAGAAAGTATATAATTAACAGAGCAAAGGATTTGTTAAAAGATTTGATAAGTGCAGTATTGCCTGATTCACAAGAATTAGCAGAGGAAGTAGCTAATGCGGTTAGAGTAATGGAGATTCAGGAATATGGTAAAGAAAGACTTCCTGCAGGTCCAGCAATAGATGAGAGTGATGAAGTAATTGTTGTTGAAGGACGAGCCGATGTTCTTAACCTATTAAAGCATGGAATTAAGAACGTAATTGCAATGAATGGTTCTGGAGTGCCTCAGACTATTATAGAATTGTCAAAAAAGAAGGAGATTATTGCTTTCGTTGATGGAGATCGCGGAGGTATTTTGGATTTGAAAGCATTGCTAATGACAGCAGATATAGATTATGTTGCAAGAGCACCTATTGGAAAGGAAGTTGAAGAATTAACTAAGAAAGAAATACATCAAGCATTAAGAGCAAAGATTACAGCAGAACAAGCC
>JAWBMQ010000003.1:0-63603 GCA_038828875.1 Candidatus Woesearchaeota archaeon | reverse complement strand
TTGAAAGCATTGCTAATGACAGCAGATATAGATTATGTTGCAAGAGCACCTATTGGAAAGGAAGTTGAAGAATTAACTAAGAAAGAAATACATCAAGCATTAAGAGCAAAGATTACAGCAGAACAAGCTAAGATGGAATACTTTGGAAATGAAGAATGGGTTCATAAAGAATTTGAAACTGAAGAAGAGCCAGGAACAGTTCATGTTTCTGTTCAACAAAATCAAGCACCAAACAATAATCAAAATAGAGATAAAGAAAGAGATAACAATAAGGACAATAATCGAGAAAAAAGGGATAATAAAGAGAATAAATCTTCACAAAATCAGCAGCAATTAAAGGAAACAAAGAAAATTGAAAAAACAGATTTTAAGGAAAATTTAGCTAAGTATAGAGATCTTTTAGAGAATTTGTTAGGAACAAAAGGGGCATATCTTGTTGATGAAGATAACAATATTTTAGCAAAAGTACCAGCAAGTGAGCTTAACGATGTGTTGAAGAATATTGATAAAAAATTGTTAGCAATAATTTTAGATGGTGTAATTGATAAGAGTTTAGTAACTACTGTAGAGAAGATGGGCATATCGTATGTAGTTGGAGTAGAAATTAAAGCACAAACTTCTAATCCTAACATTAAACTCCTTTCTTTAGAAGATTTAAACTAAATTTTTTATTTGTTTTTTTATTTTTCTGATTTTTTGATTTTTATTATTTTTATATTTACTTAACTAGTATTTTTAACTTTTTCTTTGTTGTTTAAATAGTCTTCCATTTTTAAAGCTATAGCACTACTTATTGCGTCTTTTTTGTTCATAGTTATACCATAAATGGTATCTGCTTCAACGATAACAGCATCGTTATGTGAAACTATAATAAATTGAGCATTTTCGGAATACTTTTTTATGTATTTTCCTAATCGTTCAGCATTTCTTTTATCTAACGGAGCATCAACTTCATCAAAAACATAAAAAGGAGCAGGTTGAATTTCTTGCAGTGAAAATATAAATGCTAAAGCAGTAATTGCTTTTTCACCACCTGATAAGCTTTTAATGTCTAAAAATCTTTTTTGATTTAATTTAACTACAATTTTAACACCTTTATCAAATATTGTTTCAGGACTTTCAAGCTCTAAGCTAGCTTCTCCTTTTTCAACTAATTCTGAGAATTTTTGTTTGAAAATTTCCTGCAAGACGTTGAAATACTTCAAAAATTCTTCTTTCTTTTTAGTTTCAATTTCATTCATAAGTAATAGAATCTCTTTCTTTTCCTTTTCAAGTTCTTCTTTCTTTCTTAATAATTCATCAACATTCTTTTTCAGTTCATTGTATTCATCAATAGCTTTTAAATTAACTTGTCCTAATTCTTCTAACTCCTCCTGATATTTTTTCAACATATCTTTTAATTTTGTTTTGCTTTCTTCGTAAAATTCATCAACATTGTAAGTTAGTAACTCTTCTTTTAAACTTTCATATCTTGCTTTTTGTTCTGTATTGTTTAATTCTATGAGATTTATTTCTTTTTCAATTTCTCGGTTTTCAGATTCTTTTTCATATATTTTTATATCTATTTCTTTTATTAAATTTTCAAGTTCTTGTCTTTTTTTGAACAAATCTTTGAATTCACTATAGATGTTTTCTTCTTTTTCTTTTAGTTCTTTAAACTCTTTTTCGTAAACTTTTAATTGATTTTCAAAATTCTTTATATTTTCTTTCAACATTTTTTCATTTTTTTCTTCTTCGTCTATTAATTTTTTGGTTTCATCATATTCTAAAAGCAAATATTCCTTTAAATTAGTTTCATTGTTTTTTATCTGCTCTTCTAACTTTATAATCTCTTGCTTTATTTGATTTCTTTTTTCTTCAAATGATGAAAGTTGTGCTACAACTTCAGGACTTTTTGCTTTAGCTAAATTTTCCCTTAATTTTTGTTTTTCTGTTTTTAATTTTGCAATTTCTTGTAATTTTTTTATCAATAGATTGTTCACGGGTTCTAATTCCTTTTCAATTTCAAACAACTTCTGTTTTAATTCTTTATCATCAAGAATTTCCACATTGCTTATTGATTTTTCAAGTTTGATTATTTCAGCTTCAAGTTCTGCTTTTTCTTTTCTTAATTCATAAATTTCGTTAATATTTTGTTGTTTTTTTTGCTCTAATTCTTTTATTACTATCAAATAATTTTGATAATCATTTTCTAGTTTTTCTATTTTACTTTTAATTTCTTTATTGAGCAAGCCAGAGCTTTGTCTTTGCACGAATCCTCCTTGGATAACTCCTGAAGTTTCAAAAAGTTCTCCTGTTAAAGATACCATTCTTATATTTCCAATTCCTACTTTTTTGCTAATTTCTGGATTTTCAATAAGCAGAGTATTAGAAAAAACATAGCTAATGACGTTCTTTAATTTAGGATCATATTCAATTAGATTTTCAATTAAATCAATAACTCCTGAAATGTTTTTGTATTTAGAAATATCGACTTTAGGATTAGGTTTAATTTTGTTCAATGGAAAAAATGTAGCACTTCCTAATTTTTCTTCTTTCAATTTTTTTATTATTTCTAAGGCAACATCTTCGTTTTCAACAACAATACCATTTAATCTGTTTCCTGCTGAAATCTCAACTGCTAATGCGTATTTTTCTTCTACAGAAATTAAATCAGAAACGAATCCATAAATTCCATTAATCTTTTGTTTTAATTCTTCAATGAATTTTATCAACCTTTGATTTTTCAAATGTTGCATTTTTTCTGCTTCTTGAGCTCTTAATTTACCCAACTCTTGTTCAATTCTTATACTTTGTTCTCTTGCGTTGCTTAATTCTTTGCTATACTTAGAATCTAGCGTAAGTTTATCGTTCAACTTTAAAGTAATGTTTTTGAATTGTTCTTTTTTCTTTTCAATTTCTTTCTTTAAATTTTCTTGATTCTTTTGCTCTTCTTTCAATTGTTCTATTCTACTTTTTAAATTCTGAAGCTCAAAATCTATTCTATCTTTTTTTCTCATAAGTTCTGCTTGTTTTTGTTTTAGTTCATTGGTTTCAACTTCCAATTTTTCTATATTAGAATCAATTTCTTGGATTTTGTTCTCAATTTCGCTTAATTGTTCAAAATTGTACTCTTTCTTTAAATTTGCAATTTCTTTTTCGATGTTTTCTTTTTGTTTATTATAATTTTGAAGCTCTTCTTTCAATTTCTTCAAATTTTCTTTATTTATTTGGATTTTAGAATCAAGCTCTTTAAGAGAATTTTTTAGCTGTTCCTTTTTTGTAGTTATTTTTTGCAATTCTTTTTCATAATTTTCTTTTTGTAGCTTTGTTTTTTCAAGATTAATTTTACATTCATCTATTCTTTTTCTCAAATCGCTATCTGCAAAGTTGCTTTTTGATTCAATTTCTGCTGAAATTTCATTGACTTCTCTTACATAATTTTCTTTCTCATTTTTCAATTCATCTATTAATTTTTCATTTTCTTTGATTTTTTCATTAAACTTTTTGATTTTTTCATTAACGTTTTTTAATTTATTTTCAATTTCTATCAATTCATTTCTAATGATGCTTGCATTAAGAATTTTAATTTCTCTTTCAATTTTCAAATACTTTTCAGCTTGAACTTTTTCTTGTTCTAAATTTTTCAACCTTTCAGTTCTTTCGTTGATGATTATTTCAGCATCTTTCATGGTTTGTTCTACTTTTTCTAATTCATTAATTGCTTTCTCTTTCTTCTCTTCATAAATTCTTATTCCTGCAAGTTCTTCGATAATTTGCCTTCGTTCTATGCTTGACATCTCTACAATTTTTCCAATATCTCCTTGAAGAACAATGTTGTAACCATCTGGATTTACATGAATTATATTTAAAAGTTCTAAAATTTCTCTTCTAGTAGTTTTCTTATCGTTTATCTTATACACGCTAGTTCCATCTTGGCTAACTATTCTTGTTATTTTTATAACTTCACTGTTTATAGGAATCTCTTTTTTGCTGTTATCTAAATACATAGAAACAATTGCTTGTTTAGCAGGATTTTTACTTTGACCTCCATTATAGATTAAACTTTTAGCATTTTCAGCACGGATATCTTTCATAGAAGATTTTCCTAAGACAAAGCAAACTGCGTCAAAGACATTACTTTTTCCACTACCGTTAGCACCAATTATTACATTAAATTTTGGATGAAAATAAAAAGTAGTTTTCGTTGCGAAGGATTTAAAGCCCTCTAGCTCTAGTTTAATTATTTTTGCCATAGTAGAAAACTAAGCATCTTTATTTATAAAATTAACTTTATTGTGGTTATTATGTTTATTATGCTTCAAATTTAATCTCTTTCTTATCTATTTTTCTTTGGCAACTGTTGCAAATGTAATACCTTTTTCCTTTTTTATAAATAACAGTTCCTACAATTTTATCTAAATATGTTTTTTTAATATCTTTTTTGCATATTTCACATTTCATTTTTGAATCACCAAATAAAAAATAAAAATATCAAGATCTTTTAAACTTTTTCTACAAAAATAAAGAATTTTGCTTCTTTGATTGTGATTTCTTTTGCTTTTGGATGTTTTTCTTTTATAATTGAATTACTACCTGTTTTGATTTTCAAATCTTCTAAATTTATTTCCTGCTCACAATCAATATAAAGATTTATTTTTTCAGTTTTTCGTAATCCTAAATTCTTTCTTTCATTCTGAATTCTTCGGATGATTTCTCTAGTGTAGCCCTCTATAATTAATTCTTTGGTTAGCTCAGTGTTTACTCCTATTTTTCCATTTTCAAACTCTTCAATTTCGTAATTATTACTAACTGTACCATATCTTATTTCCTTAACGTTAGTCATATTTTTGATTATTTTTTCTATCTCATCATTTAAAGTAATATTTTCAAAAACAACCTCTTTTATTGGCCATCTAATTCCTCTTTTTATTTTATCTCTGATTTTTTGAATTGTGCTAACTATCTTTATAGCGTTTGAAAAATTGTTTATTAACTCATTATCAATTTTCATTTTTACCTCAGGCCATTTTTTCAGATGGACACTTTCTTCAGAATAATTTAAAATATTCTTTAGATTTTGATATACTTTTTCAGAAATGAAAGGAATCAACGGAGCCAAAGCGATGTTCAGTTTATCTATACAATATGCTATTACTCTTATTACTTCTTCTTTTTCTTCATCGCTGCCAGAATTTACAATTTCTCTTATACTTTGGATGTATGTTTTGCTTAATTCTAAAAATGCATTTTCTAGAATCCATGGAACCTTATAAATGAAATAGTTTTCAAATGCATTAGTTGCATCTAAAATGCTTTTGTTTACTAAATTTACAATGTATTTGCTTTCTATGCTTAACTCTTGATAATGATTTATTATGTATTCTTCATTATTAGAAAGATCTACTTTTTGTTGTTCTAACAATGTTAAAAGATACTTATGAATGTTCCAGTAAATTAATAAATTTCTACTTTTAGTTTCAACATCTTGCATATTGTAATTTAAATTTTCGCCAGCTTCTGCACCTCCAATAGAGTAAAATCTAAATACATCAACTCCATATTTATCAAAAACCTCTCTAGGATAAATGTAATTTTTCAAAGATTTTGACATCTTTCTTCCTAAAGCATCGTTTATCATTCCATGCATGTAAACTGCTTTATAAGGAGTTCTTTTTTCAGTTAATATGGACATATTCATCAACGAATTAAACCATCCTCGAATTTGATCTTTTCCTTCAAGAATTAAATCTACAGGAAAATGTTCATAAAAGAAATCTTTTTTGTTGACAAAATCTAAAACACCCCAAGGTGCAGCCCCTGAATCAAGCCAAACATCCATTACATCAGGAGTTCTTCTCATTTCTTTTCCACAGACCTTACATTTAAATGTAATATTATCTAATTTATCTTTATGCAAATCATTTACTAAAATGCCTGCTCTATCTTGAAGTTCTTCTGCACTTCCAAAAACTTCAACATGTCCATTTTCACAACTCCAAATTGGCAAAGGAGTTCCCCAATATCTTTGCCTGCTAATACACCAATCTTGCAAATTCTCTAACCATGCATTGAAAGCTTTTTCTCCTCCCCAACTTGGGACCCATTTTACTTTTTTATTTTCCTCAATTGCTAGCTCTCTTAAAGGTGAAACTTTTAAGTACCATTGTTCTGTAGCTCTGAAGATTATTGGAGTTTTGCATCTCCAACAGCTTGCATACTCGTGCTCAACAGGAACAATTTCTACTAATAAGTTTTTTTCTTTCAATTTTTCAATAAATTTAACATCATCAACCTTTGCTTTTAATCCTTCAAACATTCCATTTGGAAATTTTCCAGCTTCATCTACCAAATTGAAAGCAGGTAATCCAAATTCCTTACCAACTTCATTATCTTCTTTACCACAACCTGGTGCACAGTGAACTAATCCAGATCCTGCGCTTAAATCTACATATTTCTCACTTAAAATTACGCTGAATGCATATTCCAAATTATCGTGTTTTTTACTTTCTTCCCAATCATAGAATGGAGGATAATATTTTATTCTTCTTCTGAATAGTTCTTCTCCTTTGAATTTTTCAACAATTTCAAACTTTCTACCAGCTACGGCATTTATAACACCTACTGACATTCCTTCAGCAAGAATCCAATATTCAAAATGATCATCAAAGAAAACTTTAGCTTTTATGTAATCAAAATCAGGATGAGCCATTACAGCTAAGTTGAAAGGCAAAGTCCAAGGAGTTGTAGTCCAAATTATTAAATATGTATCTTTTTCATTTCGCAAAGGAAATTTAACATATATTGAATTATCTTCTACTGTTTTATATTCTAACTCATGCTTAGCTAATGCTGTTTCACATCTTGGACACCAAGTCATGGTTGCTTTATCTTTGTAAAGTAAACCTTCGTTGTAAGCTTTTTTCAACAAGAACCAAATGTTTTCAATGTATTCCTTGCTTATTGTCATATAAGGATTATCCCAATCCATCCAAACGCCCATAAATTTGAATTGTTCAATCATAGGATACATCTTTTCTAAAGCGAATTGTTTGCAAGTTTCTATAAATCGATCTACGCCATATTTTTCAATTTCTTTCTTATTCTTTATTCCTAAAGTTTTTTCTACTTCAACTTCAATAGGTAAGCCATGCATATCAAATCCAGGTCTATCGTAAACATCAAAACCCTGCATGCGTTTATATCTCATAATAGAATCTCTTAGAGCTTTTCCCCAAGCATGACCTAGATGAATATCACCGTTAGTGTAGGGAGGACCATCTAAGTAAACAAATCTCTTTTTGTTTTTATTCATTTCAACGCTTTTTTCATATATTTTCTTATTTTTCCAAAATTCTCTTACTTCATTTTCAATTTCTATGAAATTCATAATTTTCACCTTAGCAAAATAAATTCAAATAAAACGCTTCTTTTAAAATTTTTTTCTTTAATTAAAGCACTAATATATAATATTTTTGTTTTGAACATCAAGAAAAAAATATTTTTAAATTAATTGATTTCTCAATAAAACATATGGGTTCGTGGCGCAGCTGGTAGCGCGTTACCCTGATAAGGTAAAGGTCCGGGGTTCGAATCCCCGCGAACCCATTCAAATTCTTTTTCCGTTGCATAATTTTAATTTTTTATTCTTTCTTAGAATGTTCTCTTACTTTTTTACTTACTTTTTTCTTTTTTTTTAGTTTTTTTGAGTTCTTTCTTAATTTTTCTTATTTTTTCAAGTTTTTTGTGAATTTTTTTAATTTATTTTTTTAATTTTCAACTCTTTTTTTTGAAATTTAGTTCTTTTTTCATTTTTTCATTTTTTCCTTTTTTCGTGCGTTTTTTAGCTTTTTGTTCAATTTCTTTCCTTGTTTCATATTTTCAATTCTTTTTTAAAATTTCAATGAAATATTTCGAATATTTCATGAATATTTCATGAATATTTCGTTACTACTATTGAATAATTATGAATATTTCATTGAATATTTCATTACTACTCTTGAATAATTTCGAAATATTATTCTAAAGTATATAAATTTATAAATAATTCAAAACTTAGGAAAAAAGTCAAAAAATTCGCTAAAAAATGAAAAACCATATAAAAAATAAAAAAAGTAAAAATGAAAAATGAAAAAATCAAACATTAAAATTCAGAAGAAAGAAATCAAAAAAACAAAAGAATTAAGAAAGAAAAAAATAGCTGAAAAAAATATTAAAAATGCTGAAAAAAAACAAAAAGTAAGACCTTTTGTAATTGCAATAACTGGAACTCCAGGAACAGGAAAAACGACATTAGCAAAAAAACTTTATGAAAAATTATCTAAAAAAGTTAAAGTAAAGTTAATGCTTCAAGATGAGCTTTTAGAAAAAACAGAATCTGTGCTTTATTATGACAAAAAATATGATTCAAACATCGTGGATGTATATATAATGAGAAAAAATTTTTCTAAATATATAAAATCTAAGGAATTAGCAAATACTGATATTATTCTTGTTGATTCTCATTTAAGTTATGAATTAAATCCTGATTTAGTAATAGTTACTAAATGTGATTTGAAAGAGCTTAGAATGCGCTTAGAAAAAAGAGGCTATAATGAAGAAAAGATTAAAGATAATTTACAAGCAGAAATTTTTGATGTTTGTATGCAAGATTCTTTAGCAAAAAATCTAGAAAGTTATTATTATTGGGCATCAAGAAGAAAAAATCAATATTTTAATGCGTTGAAGTTCAAAGAAATTCTTTCATTGATTTACAAAAAGTTGCTTCATTAAGAAAAAATTAAAAAATTTTATAAAAGAAAATATCAGATTAATAGATAATGTGGGGTTTATTTAAGAGAGATAGTGATGAGAAGATTAAAGAATCTTTTAAGAAGGTAAAAGAGGATATGAATAAATTAGATTTGAAAATAAATGCAATTCTTTACGAACATAATTTTTTCAAAAAATCAATTAATGCTACATCAGAAAAATTATCAAATCTTATTCAACATTACAGTGAAGCCATAAGTAAGTACAATCAAATGCATTCTACTCATCATGCTAATATCAATCAATTAAACAAGGAAATAGAATCTCTTAAGGAAGAAGTGATCAATTTAAAAAATACAATGAACCTTTACGTAGAAAAGTTGGTTGATGTTGTTAAGTTTGAATTAAAGTTGAAAGAAGATATTGAGAAACTAATAAAATTAAATTCTCAGCTTGATGAAATTATAGATAAAAAGATTAATGAAAAACTTTCAGCATATATTGAAGATGAAAAAACAACAATTTCTGATGCAGATAATGTAAATTTATCAGTTCCAGAACAACAGATCGTTTCTTTCCTTTTACAATTATCAAACGAATATGGTCAATATATTCCTGTTTCAGCATTGCTTGATGAAGTTTATAAAGGAGATAAGAGGAAAGCATCAACATTATCAACATATTTATCATCATTAGAAAGAAAAGGTATTATTCGAAGAGAACGCAGAGGTAGATTATCTTTCATTATATTTAATCAAGAAAATTCAAATAATAAATAGAAGATTTTTTAAATCACAAAATAATTCCTTTTTTCAATAATTATTAATTAACTGAAAATAATTAGAGGTGAAAAAATGAAATTAGAAATGAAAGATGTGACTCCTTTGAGAAGTGCTATAGAGATTATTTCTGAACTTGTGACAGAAGCAACATTTACAATCAAGGAAGATTATATGGAATTAGTTGCTATGGATCCAGGAGTTGTTTCAATGGTAATTTTGAAAATCATGAGAACTTCATTCTCTACTTATGATGTTAAGAAAGAAGAAACCTTGTCTTTAAATTTGAACTATTTAAAACAAATTTTGAAAAGAGTTAAAAAAGAAAGTGTTGTTTTTGAAAAAACCCAAGATGAAAAATTAAAGATTGAAATTGTCGGAGATGCAAAAAGGACGTTCGTAGTGCCTTTACTTTCCTTAGAAGAAGAAACAAGAAAAGTTCCTGAATTGAGTTTTCCTTTAACTTTACAAATTAATTCAGAAATGTTAAAAGATGCTATTGAAGATTGTTCTATTGTTTCAGATTCAGTTACATTCATTGCAAAAAAAGGATTGTTTACTGTTGAAGCTAAAGGAGATTTAAGCAGTCAAAAGACTGAGTTCAATAATTTAAAAATGATTTTAGATGACGATAAAGCAACGTACAAAGCAAGTTATAGCATAGAGTATTTAAGCAGAATGATAAAAGGTGAAAAGATCAGTGACGAAGTTATAATAAAGTATGATAACGATTATCCTTTAAGGTTAGAGTATAATCTTTTAGATACAATTTCTCTAGTTTTCATATTAGCTCCAAGAGCTAACATAGATTAAAAATTCTTTTAATATTCTTTTTTTATTTTAGCATTCAAAAAATTCATCTACAATATCTTTGAGATATTTATCATCAGCATCGCCTAAATAAATAATTTCTTTTCCTTTCAAGAATTCAAATTTATTATTATTTTGTACAACTTTATTCTTAAAAATTAGAAATCTTTTCTTTGTGGTGTTTGCAATTACTTTAACAATTTTAATTTTTCTTTTATCTAATTCTTCTTTGTTTAATTTTATGAAAATCTCGATCAATTCTTTCAAGTTTCTTGAAACAATAATTACGTTTACTGAATTGACATTATACTTTTTCTTTATTTCTTCAATGTTTTCAAACCATTTTTGCTTGAAATGAAGTTTTTTAGCAACAGAGATCAAAGTTTTTTCATCAATATCTTTTACAAATTCAGCTAAGTGCGAATTGTTTCTGTCAAAAATGTATTTTAGAAAATGTTTAAATCCTTCTTTAATTCTTTTACTTTTTTCTTTTTTCTTTTCGATGATGTAAGAAAAAACTAACATAAAGCCTGATTGTTCTTTAATTAATGTACCATCAAAGTCTGAAAAAACAGTTATTTTCTTTTCAAAAATGTTGAACATAAATTTTTAAAAGTAAATCATATCTTAAAAATTTTTAGAAAATAAAATAAAAAAATTCATAACTTTTTTAAAATAAAAAACAAACTAAATTTTGTGAGATTATGAACGTTAGAGTTAATGATAATTGTATTGGTTGTGGGGCTTGTTCTGCAATAGCATCATCAATATTTGTAATTGAAGATGGAAAAGCACATGTGTTAAGATCTCCTAAAGACACAAACGAAGAAGAAGCTGTAAGAAATGCAGCAGATCTCTGTCCAGCACAAGCAATAGAATACGATTAAAATTTTTAAGTTTATTTTTAATTTTTTCTTTTATAATAGTAAGAAAAATTTTTAATATTGATTTCTTTTTTCAAATAAAATGAACTCTAAAAATCTTTTAGTAGGAATCTTGCTAATAATGTTAGTGATTATTTTTGTTGGTGGAAGTTATTACTTATTTAATAGCAAAAATAAATCAAATCAACAAATACAGATTAATAATCAGCAGTTGGAAGCAAAACAAGAAAGCAATGAGGAAAATCAAGGATCTTATGTTAAATATTCTTGCAATAAAGAGCCATGTTGTAAAGACAATGAAAATGATGAAGAATGTTTTTTAAACTATTTAAAAAATTGTGAATATTTGAAAATGGAAATTAAATCTCCTGTTGATTTATCTAAAAACCTTTTTTCTAAATGGATTATGGAAATTGCAGAAAAGATAGAAAATTCAAAATGCAAAATAAATGTTAAATTGATTGATTATCCTATAAATAAAACATTTAACAACAAAGAGATGGTTTGTATAGTTGATATTATGGAAGATCCTAGACAAATGCAAGCACAATTATCAACTTTTTCAAAATGTTCTGGTGAATTAGTTGAAGTTATGAAAGTTACTCAATCAAAATAAACTACTAAATTTTTTGATTTTTTCTTTAGCAAAATATTTAAATTTACAATTCTAAAATTAAGTATTATGCTATCACAAATAAAGAATAGAAGAAGCATTAGAAAGTATAAACCGATTCCAGTACCATGGAGTAAAATTATAGAAGTAGTTGATGCTGCAAGACATGCACCAACTCCAGGAAATGTTCAAAATTTTTCAATAATTTTAGTAACAAGTTGTTCTAAAATTGAAGAAATTGCTAAATTATCTGATCAAGATTGGATTTTAGGTGCTCCAGTTGTTTTAGTAGTATGTGCAGATTACAATGTAGATTATCCAAAATCCATGGTTGAACATACAGTAGGCGCAGTAGTTGAAAATATGCTAATTGAAGCCCAAAATCAAAAATTAGGAGCATGTTGGGTAGAAGCTTTCGATAAAGAAAAATTGAAGAAATTATTAGATATTAAGAAATCTGAACCAGTTGCATTTATCACGTTAGGTTTTCCAGATGAAAAGCCAAAGACAAAGCATTTAAAACCTTTAGAGCTTTTTTTAGGTTATGAACGTGAAGGTAATAATAAATGGGAATATGTTGAATATGATACAACACCAAGATTGTTAGAAAGAATCCAAAAAAGAATAGCCGATTTTAAAGCTTCAATTCGTGCTTTTTTTAAAAAGATAAAAAAATAACTTTGAAAATCTTTTTATTTTAAAGAATTTTTCTGAATTTATGTTATATTTAATAGGAACTGGATTGAATGATGAATTTGATCTTTCTTTAAAAGCAATAGAAATTTTGAAAAAATGCGATGAAGTTTACTTTGAATTTTATACCAGCTTATCTAGAATAAATATTTTTAATCTTGAAAAATTAATTAACAAAAAAATAATTAAAGTTAATAGAAGTTTTGTAGAAGAAAGAGCAGAAGAGTTGATTAAAAAAGCGCAAAATAGAGACATTGCATTGTTAATCATAGGTCATCCTTTAATTGCTACAACACATTCGATTTTTTTAGAAAATCCTAATGTCAAAGTAATTCACAATTATAGTATAATTAATGCAATATCAATTACAGGATTAGAACTTTATAAATTTGGTAGAATTGTTTCAATTCCCTTTCATGAAAGTAAAAGTTATATTGAATATATTAGGAAAAATTTAAGTGCAAATTTACATACTTTGATACTTTTAGATTTAAAAACTGAAGAGAATAAGTTTATGAATATAAACGAAGCACTAATTAAGTTATCTGATTTTAAAGAACATAAATTTGTTGCTTGCTGTGCATTAGCAACAGAGGATGAAAAAATTTATTATGGTTCTTATGAAAAGTTACTAAATATTGATTTTGAAAAAAAGCCAAAACCACAGTGTTTGATTTTACCTTCTTCATTACATTTCGTTGAAGAAGAGCTTCTTTCAAGATATATCATAAATTAATAACTTTTTTAAATTAATTCTTCTTGTTTTGGTTATGATAATTACAATATCCGGAAAAGCAGGAAGTGGAAAAACAACAGTAGGAAGAAAGCTAGCTGAAAGATTAAATTATGATTTTCTTTCTGTTGGAGAAATTAGAAGAAGGATTGCAGAGAGTTTAAATCTATCTATAAATGAATTTAATGAATTATCTAAAGTTAGAAAAGAATACGATACTATGGTGGATGATTATCAAAAAAAATTACAAGGAAACATCGTTTTAGATTCTAGATTAGGATTCTTTTTTCATCCAGAATCAGTAAAATTATTTGTTGATGTAGATTTTGATGTTGCAGTGAATAGAATCTATAATGATAAAAGATCTACAGAACAATATTTTTCTATAGACGATGCTAAAAAATATATTCAAATGAGGGATTATGAGGATAGAGATAGATTAAAATCATTATATGGAGTTGATTTTTTAGATTTAAAAAATTATGATTTAGTTTTAAATTCTAGCAATAAGACACCTGAACAATTAGTAGATGAGATAGTTAATTTTTTAAAAACAAGAAATTTTCTATGATTGGTGATTTTATGATAAAAAAAGGAGATATTGTTGAGCTTTCATTTACAGGCAAATTAGAAAATGGAGAAGTTTTTGACACTACAGATCCTAATTTAATAAAAAATGCAAAGAACGTTATAATCAAAGTAGGTAACAATGAAGTTGTAAAAGGGTTAGATGAAGCTTTGGAAGATAAAGAGGTTGGTAAAGAGTATGAAATAATAATTCAGCCTGAAAAAGGATTTGGAAAAAGAAATCCAAATCTTATAAAAGTATATCCTATTAATGAATTTAGAAAGCACAAAATCGAGCCATATCCTGGTTTAGCACTTGAATTAGACGGAGCATATGCAAGGGTAAAATCTGTTAATGGTGGAAGAGTTACAGTAGATTTTAATCATCCTTTGAGCGATCATACATTAAAATATACCTTCAAAATAATTAAAAAATTTGAAACCAATTTAGAAATTGCTAATGCAATTGTTCAAAAATACAATTTAAATGCAACCGTCGAAGAAGAGAATCAAAAAATTGTTTTAAAGTATAAAGGCAAATCTAGTTCTAATCTAGAAAAAGGATTAAAAGAAATCTTTAAAAATTATGCAAACTTAGAAATAGAAGTAAGGTTTGAAAATGTTGAAAAGAATTAATGAAGCAATGTTGTATATCTTTTTTTTGATACTTTTTACTATTTTTGTTTTCATGTTTAGGAAAAGCATTGCAGGATATTTCTTCAATTTCAACAGGGAAATTCATTATTTCAACATTTTTGTATTATTTTTGTTAATTTTTAGCTTAATCATTGCTTTTTTTGGAATTCATTATTTTCGAAAAGATGAAATGTGAATTGATAGATGATTTTGGAATAACTGATTATCTAGGTTTTTATGATAAAGGATATGGAGTAGTAGAAAAAGGAAAGGTTTATCTTAATCTCTATGAAGTTCTTTATTTAGTTGAGAAAGAAAAGCTAGAATGTTATTTGAAAAACAAGCTTCTTAGTATAGATGAACTACTTGATTACGGAAGAAAAAAGGAAAAAAATTTTTTTATAAAATACTTAGTTTTTAAAGATTTAAGAGAAAAAGGTTATGTTATCAAATCAGGTTTAAAGTATGGAGGAGATTTTAGAGTTTATGAAAAAGGTAAATTTAAGCAAGATCATTCAAAATGGATTGTTCATGTTTTAACTGAAAAAGAATCATTAAAAATGAAAGATTTTTCAAGTAAAAATAGAGTTGCACATTCAACTCGAAAGAAAGTTTTAATTGCAATAGTTGATTCAGAAAATAGCATTAGCTATTATCAAACTGAATGGATTAGGATGTAATGTTTTTAGCTTAATTGCATGAATTAAATATAGTAAAATTTAAATATTTAAGAATTCTTTCTACTTTTATGGTATTTGAGGGTGGAAAGGAAAAAATAGTTAAAGAAGAATGGGCAATAGTTTTGGATTTTTTGCCTAATGGTAAGTTAAAGAAAGATTTAGCTAGTTTTGAGAATAAAGCAATAGCACAAGTTATAGGCATAGATAAATTTACCTTGCTTGAAGTAATTCCAAAACCAGGTGTAACTTTAGAAATTGGTGAAAAAGTATACATTGGAGCTGGAAAAAGAGAAAAAATTAATCACATTTTAAATAGGATTGATTTCAATGAATTAAGCCCTTTGGCTCAAAAAAATTTGCAAGATATAGTAGAAAAAATAGTTTTAGAAAATGAATCAAAGTTTGTAGATTTCTACAATACAGCACCGCCTATAAATGCGAGAAGTCATACTTTAATGCTTCTTCCAGGTTTAGGAAAAAAACATCTAAGTCAGTTATTAAATGAAAGGGATATAGAACCATTTAAAAGCTTTCAAGATATAAAGAATAGAATAGATCTACTTCCTGATCCAGTAAAGATGATTGTGAAGAGAATTATAGAAGAGTTAAAAAGTAATGAAGAAAAGCATTATCTTTTTGTAAATAAAGAGAAATAATCTATTACTATTGAAAAACAATTGAAAATTCTTTGTTTTTCTTATCCATTTCTTTTATTCTGATATTGATTTTGTTTTCTTCTAATTTTTTGTTTATTTCTTCAATGATCTTGTCGTTGTTTTCATTTTCATTAATTATTTTTAAGATTTTTTCAAGAAGAAGATAATTAGAATAAATCACTTCTATTGTTTTTTCATAATTCTGTATTTTATTTTCATATTCTTCAATTGTCTTTCTCTGAATTTCTATAGCTTTTTTGTACTTTTCGATCATTTCATCTTGAATCTCTTTTTTGCTTATTTCTTCTAACATTTCTGAAAAAGAATTAAATTGAACCTTTTCATTATTTTCATACATTTTCAGCTCTCTAACACTAAAACAATTTTTTTCAGGATAAAATAAGAATAAATTTTCTTCATTAATTAATTTTAAAAATTCATCATACACTTTTTCAATTTCATAATCTTTAGTTAATTTATCGATTTTTAATCTATGACAGATTTCTTCAGCATAAACATTTCCAATGAAATTTGCTAATCCTTTTACTAACTCTTTATCTTTCATTTTATTTCTAAATTCATCAAAACTAATCGAAAATATATCTTCTTTTTTTTCTATCGAAAAATATTCCTTTTCCTTCTTTGAACCGCCTTTAGGATTGCTTTGAGCTAAGATTTTATTAGATTCTAAAATCATAACATTTCCATGAAAAAATAGTTCAAAAACTAAACTAAGCTTATTAGAAAGTTTTAAGACAATAACTCTGTCGCTTCCAAGCTGTTCAATACTTAATATTTTGCTATGCTCTAAGTATTTTTTCAAAATTAAACCAAATCCTAAAGTTTTGTTAAGCTGAATTTTTCTTGTTAAATAAATGTATGGGTGTGAAAAAAACAAATTGATTTTACCTAATTCAGAATGGTTTAATCTTATTTCTAAAGCTTGGTTTTCATAATAAATCTTGTCAATGTATGAATTTTCAAATTTTTTGAACTCTTTACAGAATTCCTTTACTTCTATGTTTGCTAAATCTTTTCCAAGTATCATATTAAACTTCAAACTCCTCTATTAATTCAAAGCTATTGTTTGTTATTCTAAAATTTTTTTCAAACTCCTTTATATAAGGATGTTTTATTAATTTTATACTTCTAATTTCTTTATTATTTCTTGAAATTTCAAAAATAACGTTTGCTATGTATTGAACATTTTCGTATCCGAAAATATCTTTTTCATTTTCTCCGTAGATTTGGTTAACCAAAATCAAAAATTTGTTATTCTTTTCAACGAAATCTCTTAATTTTTTTATATCACTTAACATTTTTCCTAAAATTTCTTTCAATTGTTTGTCATAGAGTTCAATTCTATAAATTGATGCAATTGAATCGATGAAAATTAAGTCAACATCTTCGAACTTATTCAAGTTATCTATTAAACTTTGGAATTCTAAAACATTCGAAGGTTTTACAACAATGAATCTTTTCAATATTTCGGGATTTTGATTAATTTGTAGTATTCTTTCAGCTGAAAAATTATGATCATTGTCAATGTATAGAATATTTTTATTTTCATATTTTAGATAATTATTTGCAATAATATAACAAAGAGTACTTTTACCAACACCAGCAGGACCATAAATCATATTTATTTGTTTAGGTTTTATTCCATCAACTAATTCATCAAGCCAAGAAATTCCAAATGTGATCTTTTCCATAAAAAATAGAAAATCAGATTATTTTTATAATTTTTCAAAAAAATATCGCAAAACTTATATATAACATCATATTTATAAATAACAATATGAAACTTAGAAATATTTTAGTTTTGATCTTTTTGAGTTTGATTTCAATTTCTATGGTAAATGCAAATATTTTGTCTAAGTTTCCAAATAATTTTGTAAAAGATAACACAGCAAAAGTTACGTTTATCCTAGGAGTAAATGCTCAAATCTATGATGGTATTGCTGCAAGCTTAATTTTAGCTTCTATGCAAAGATATTATCTTGACAAAGGAATTAATTTTATCTATACTTTTGTAGTTGATAAGGATGTAGATTCTTTGAAAGATATTAATGCTATAGTCATAGGTGGAAGTTGTGTTAATATGGTTACTATGGAGCTTTTTGAGTATCCTTTAAGATGTTCAGCACCATTTAAACCAGGAAAAGGGAGAATAAAAGCATTTTCAAATAATATAATCTTTGTAGGGGGATATTATTGGCAAGATACTATAAATGCAGCTAAAGCACTGAGCAATTTTAGAAAAATTGATTTTGAAAGCGACGATGTAGAAATAGAATCTGAAGAATATGCATATCTTATGATAAGTTAAGAATAAAAACTAAAAATAAAAAAATTATTTTTTAATGATAGAATGAACATAACTTTTTTATATTTTTTCTGCGAAAGCAACTTTTTTAGAAACCTTTGTGATTTTCACCTTTACGTGATCTCCTTCAGCAGTATTTGGCACGAAGATCACAAACCCATCTTTCTTTCCAATTCCGTCTCCAGATTTTCCTACTGCTACGATATCTAACTCTAACTCTTCATTTACCTTTACTGGCGCAAAACTTCGCCTACCTTGAAATCTTCTATTTCTTTCCATCAAATTCACCTTTTAAAAACTTTTATTTCCTTAAGAAATAACCTTATTATTTATATTTATTTGCTTTTTTTAGAGTTTTTTGAAGAGATCTTTCAATGATTTCTCTAAACTTTCCCAGGAATCTGTGCTTTCTTTTGCTTTTGTTATTTCAACAATTGTAAAAACGCTAAGAACTATAATCGAGCCAATAAGAATTGCAATAGGTATTAATTCTGTAGATTGTTGTTTTATTTCTAATTTTTCGCTTGTTTTTGTGCTAGAAATTATACTAAAAAACACTTTACCGCTAAAGCCTATTACTTGAGGAATAGTATAAATTTCATCATTTATAGTAGTTAGGTATTGTACTTTCCACATCTCATTTTCTAGCAAATTTACTTGCCAAACTCCTGGTTTATAAAATGGAACAGTTAAACTGCTATAGGTTTTTGATAAATCTTTGATGTAAAAATTAGTTTTTTCGCCTAAATTGTTGATCTCTATGGTTATTTTAACTAAATCGTTTTCAATAAATTCTATAATTTTCTTAATAAAAATTGCATTTCCTTTAAAAGGCTTCATTTTTAAGATTTCATTGTTTATGATATATATTTTATCATCTACTTTGACTGTTGCAGAAGGATAAAGAATTAAAGATTCATCTTCTAGATATCTGATTAAGTAACTTATTGTTCTTTTTTCATCAGATTTTAAGGTTAAGTTTAAAGTTATGATCTTATTTACAATTTTTCCTTCACTTATCTCAATCAATGCACCGTTTTCTAGTAAAGGCTCTTGAATAATGATGTTTTTTTCTTCTTTACATGGATTTACGATTTCATAACTTACTTTTATTATTCTTTTTTCAATATCTTCAACCAAAACTTTTCTTGAAAATAATGGAATGCAAAACTCTTCAGCTTCTTCTTCGGTAATATTTTTTTTAGAGATATTTTTGTTATCTTGCACTTCTTCCATAATGAACCCAGAACTTCCACCAGTCGTACCTCCTGGAGCAGATGGATAGATTATTCTTAATATAGTATTATTTTTTATGTTGTACTTCAAATTATAATATGGTTCTGCTTCAATCCAATATATTGAATTTTCATAAAACACATCCTTAAAGCTTATAAATAAAGAATGAGCATTATGAACAATAACACTACCGTTTAATATTTCTTTGAGATTCTCAAAATCAGGTGTTTTATTAGAATTGATTTCTCGATAAAGTTTAAAGTTATACTTCATGCTATAATTTTTATCATTCTCAAATTTTACACCAACCCCTCGAATTGTTTGGTTTAGTAATAATTCTTTAGTTGTTGTTCCGTTTTCAATTTCAATTTCAGGAATGTATGATTTAAGTACTGAAATTTTAGCTACTGGAATGATTTTTATATTTCTAAATGCAATTTCAAAAGGGGTTAAGTAATTTTCAAGAACAACAATACCTTTAACATTACATTTTATTTGAGAAGGAAAAAATGAAACATTGTATGTGGTATTTGTATTGTTATCAAATTTTTGAAAATGTTGTTCTAAATAAATATATTCAAAAGTATCATCTTTCTTCACGGAAAAATTTGAACAAGAAACGCTTAATGTTTGATAATTATTCTGTGTCTGAATTATTAAGGTTTTTTCAAATTCTAAATCAGTGATGTTCAAATCTAAAGTTATAGATGCATCATATTCATAGACATTGTTTCTTTTAGTTATTATTCCATCAATTGTAACTTTTATCTCTTTTTGATAAAAATTAGTTTCTTGCCTAATGTTTAAACATTCAATATGATTTTTAGTATTTAGAAAATTTTTAAGTTCTACAATTTCACAACCATTATTTGCAAAGCTAGGAAGACATGTGAATAATAAAAACATCAAAATCAAAATACTATTTTTTTTAATTTTTTTTTTAAGATTCATTTTTGAAATTATTTTAAAACTTTTCTTATGATAAGTTGTAAAATCGAAATCAATAATAGCATTGCAATTATACCATACCAGAAAACGTAATACGCTTTAACTTTTAGTTTAGGTAACGGAATTCTTGATAATTCAAATTCTACCATCTTGTTCTTTTGATTTTTTATTTCAAAGAAGCATTCATTTTTTTCACATTTTGCTTCAGGGGCATAAGTTAAATGAAGATTTTTTCCAGGAATAATTATTATTTTTCCATTTTGTATTGGAATTGAAGTATCCATTAAAGGATATTCAAAACTATAAAAGAGTAAACCTTTTAAATTTGATTTTATTGTATAATCTATAAAGACTTTTTGTTTAGATTGTGCAAAAATAGGAATATAATTTTCAACTACCACTTCTACAAAATCGTCCGATGGATTTATTTTTACAGGAAAAGTATTACCAAATTCATCTTTAGCACTTATATTTATAATATCGCTTTCCTTTACATTTAATATTCTAAAAATCATTTCACCAGGGACAATACCAACTTGCCCATAGTTTTCAATTTCAATTTCTTTGTTTATTGTGATTTCATTATTATCGATCTTTAATTTTGTAACATAATTAGAAAATCTTTGAAAAGAAAAACCAGAATAGAAACTAAGCATAAAGGTTAAAATAACTCCAAAGTAAATAAAATTCTTAAATAATCTATTAATTTTATAATTACTACAGTTCAATGTTAAACCCCCTATGACTACACAGTACTAAGAAAATAACCTTCATTATTTTTAAATTTTGCTATTTTTATGAACTTTTTAGTAATTAGATTTTAAAAAGAAAAAAAGATAAAAATTTTAAAAGTTTTATCCGCAAGATCCTGTTACTTGTTGTTGAGTTCCTGATAATTGTATATTACAGGCACTTGGTTTATCTTTCATTTCGTTGCAAAGTGCTTGCTTATATGCTTCTGGAGTTCTTGCTCCATTGTATTTTTTACCATTTACAAATACAGTTGGACTTCCAGAGACTTGAAGTTTTTCAGTTTTCTCTACCTGAGCTCTTACGTAGTTTAGCTTGTTTTGATTGTAACAATCCTCTATCTTTGAAGTATCTAATTTTAATTTATCAGCAACTGTTTTCCAACAGCTATCAATGTTGCTTATAGAACAATCTTTATTTATTGTTTTTACAAATTCAAAATATTTTTCTTCTTTGTAGATGTTGTAAACACAAAGTTCTCTTACATCTTGCTCTAATTCTTTGATTCCATGTAATGCGCAGTAATAAATGTTCTTTTCTGAATCTAATAAGCATCTATCATTTGTTCCTGATGGTTGAGGATAGTAAATGTAATGAGGAATAAACTTTGCATAATCTTTCAATGCTAAATAGGCTTCTGCAATTGCTTCTTCTGCTTGATTTCCGTATGGGCAGAAACTCATAATAAAGAAATCAATTTGTGGTTTATTAGGATCTAAGTTGAACAATGCTTTCTTCTCTTCTTCAAGTTGAATTCTTTTCTTTTCATCTAGATAATATACTTCTAATCCAGTATTTTCAAATTTAAATCTATACCATTCTCCAATTTTTTCAAAATACATGCTCATTTGGTCTTTATTAGATTTCCAAAAAAATGAATTTTCTACTTTAGTGCTTACTAAAATAACAGGAACAAACTCAAGTTTTAGTTGTTTTATAATCTCTTTTGCTTTAGCATCGTTAATTTCATAAACTTCAAATTCAGCAAAGCTAAATCCTTGCTTAATTGAAGGAATCAACATATCATTTTGACATTCTTCACAATCTTGTGCATACAATATAATTCCTTTAACTTTTTCATTATTAGTTATGTCTACATTTGTTCCATTAAATTGCTTTAAAGTATCATCAACAACATTTTTCAAGCTGTCATAAGGCACAGCTCCAGGAATGATGTTTTCTCCAATAATCCAAGTAGGTGTTCCAGAAATTCCTAAGCTAGATGCTAATTCAACATCTTTTTCAACAATAGCTTTTGTTTCAGAACTGTCTATGCATTTTGTAAATTCTGCTTCATTAATGCTTAATTCTCTAGCAATTTTTACATAAGTTTCTCTATTCAAAGCATTTTCTCTTAACAGCTTTATATTGTATTGGTCATATTTTTCCTTATCTATCTTTTTAGCGCATTCAGCTGCAATTGCTGCATTCATTGCATTTGGATGAAAAGATAAAGGCAAATGTTTGTAAAAAATTTGGACCCTATCTTTGTATTCATTCAAAATTTTTTCATAAGTATCTGCTATTCTTTTAGTATATGGACATTCAAAATCACCAAAAACATAAATGAACAATTTATCTGATTTTAATTCATTTACTGAAGAATCTGTTTTTGCGGGCTGATTATTTAATTTTGAATTTATATTAGGAAGTAAAAAAATCAAAGCAACAATCAAAAAAACAGCACCCAATATTATTGAAATAATTAATATGTTGTTTGTTTTTATTGAAAATTTAGGTTCTTTTTTACTTTTTACTTCTTTATGATGTGCTTTTCCATACCTAGAAACAATTTTTTTTCTATTTTTTAAACTTATTTTTTTATTTTTTTCCATAGATTTCCCCTCATCATTAAAAATGAGTAAAAGTGGGTCCGAGGGGGATCGAACCCCTGACCTTCGGCTGTCTTAGGCGTGAATGTAGAGTGGCCTTATAAGGCCGACGCTCTACCACTAAGCTACGGACCCCTGAAGCATTGAGATAATAACTTATATTTAAAATTTTAGGTTATTTTTGTAAGAAAGCAAAATTAGCGCGGAGGGGGACTCGAACCCCCGGTAAATCGGTCTGCAGCCGACCGCCGTTGCCGCTGGGCCACCCGCGCAATTAAACTAAAAAATTTTAACTTTTATTTAAAATTTTCTTTTTTGTTTTTTTTAATTTTTATGGATAATTCATAAATTATTCTTGAAGCTAAATTAATAGTTATTTTGTTAATATCTTTTTCGCTATTAATTTCAACGATATCAAACATTTTTATTTTTTCTAAACTTTCTATAATTTTTAAAAATTGAAAAGGAGAAATTCCAAAATTTTCAACGTATCCTGTTCCAGGTGCAAAGCAAGGATCAAAGACATCTATATCAATAGAAATAAAGCAAGGATCTTTTAATTTGCTCAAAAAGTTTATCACTTTTTTTTCATTGAAATATACATCTTTTGCGCTAAAATATTTTATTTTTTTACTTTTTAAAAATTTTAATTCATCGTTTGATGCATTTCTTAAACCAATTAAAATAACATCCTTATTTTTTAATATTTTTTCATTAATCAAAATTCTCAAATAATCTTCATGACTTATAAAAAAATCGCTTTCTACGTCTGGATGAGCATCAAATATAATTACTTTTCCATGCGGATATTTTTTCTTAAAAGATTTTATCGTAGCATAGCTTATTACGTGATTTCCTCCTATTGTTGCATCAATATCTTTTTTTATAATTTCTTCTTCAACCAAATTTAAAGTTTTATCAATAGTATCATTTTCATTTACTTCATAAAAATTAAAAGAAATACTTGGGTTTTTCAAATAAATAGAACCAAAAATGTTTTCATAAATCTCTTTTTCTATTTCATCAGGAGCATTTAATAATCCATTAGATGATTTACTTAATGCTCCTTTACTAACCTTAGCTTTTAATATGTTGATTTTCATTGTCAATAGCCCCGTCCGGATTCGAACCGGAGTCTGGAGGTCCAGAGCCTCCCATGCTTGGCCTCTACACCACGGGGCTATAATAAAAAATCTACTTAATCCTAAAAGAAAAGAAATAATAAAAATTTAAAAATTTAATCAATAAATTCTATATCAATATCTTCATCTTTTTTTCTTGGTTTTGGTTTTTGTCCTAGAAGATAGATAGATTCATATTTATCAATTAAATCTTCTTGAATTCCACCTACAATTATTAATACTTTTAATGTTTTTTCTAAATTTTCATCGACCATTGCTCCCCAAATTACAGTAGCATCTTCATCTAAATATTCAGATACTGCATTACCTACTTGAGCTGCTTCACCAAGAGAAAGATCTTTTCCGCCTACAACATTAATAAGTGCTGATTTTGCATTTTGGATGTCTATGTCAAGTAAAGGATTGTGTAATGCATTTTGTACTGCTTCTTCTGCTCTATTTTTAGAATCGCTTTCACCAAATCCAATCATAGCATATCCTTTTTCTTTTAATACAGTTCTCATATCAGCTAAATCAACGTTAATTAATCCAGGTCTACTTACTAGTTCAACAGTATATTTTATTGTATTGGTTATGATTTCATCAGCAACTTTGAATGCTGCATTTAAAGATAATTGTGGACTTAATTCAAGCAATTTATCATTAGGTATAACTAATATAGAATCTACGTTATCTTTTAATTTTTTTAATCCGTCCAATGCGTTTCTCATTCTTTTTTTACCTTCCATTTGGAATGGTAATGTAACTACTGCAACAGTTAAGGCACCTAATTCTTTGGCAATTCTAGCAATTACGGGTGCACTTCCAGTACCAGTACCGCCTCCTAAACCACATGTAATGAATACAATATCACTACCTTCTAATACTTTTCTAATTTCTTGAGCACTTTCTTCTGCAGCTTTTTCTCCTACAGTAGGATCAGCACCTGCACCAAGTCCTCTAGTCAATTCCTTTCCAAGTAATATTTTTTTATTTGCATTAATATGAAGAAGAACTTGAGCATCAGTATTAGCTGCAATAAGTTCAACATTATCTATTTCTTGATCTTTTAATCTTTGAATAGTATTATTTCCTCCACCACCAGCACCTATAACTTTGATTTTTACTGATCTTATTACTTCTTTTAATATTTCATCTACCATTTTTATAACCCCTCAAAGTTAAACTTAATTATTAGCATAGCTTCAATATTTAGTGCTCCATTAAAACACACTACAATTTATAAATTTTTTGAATATTTCTTTTGTTTTACTATCTATTTGATTTTGGTAATAATTTTCACAATTATAGAAAAATTTATATATTACAAAATAAATTATTTTTAAACATTTTAAATGGTTGGTATTATATAGTTTCAATTATATATGATCAAAGGTGTATCATATGAAATATATGCTTAAGAAAGGAGATGTAGGAATAGGAACCTTAATTGTTTTCATTGCTATGATTCTTGTTGCTGCTATCGCTGCAGGTGTCATTTTAAGAACTGCAGGAGTATTGCAGCAAAGAGCTTTTGCAGTGGGTGCAGAAGCAAGACAAAGAATATTGAGTGCAATAGAAGTTTCTAATGTTGTTGCTAAAGTAAATCAAACAGCACATAATACTAATAAATTTGAAATTATGGTTCGTTTGATGGCAGGATCCTATCCTGTAGATTTTGCTACTACGGGTTATACTTTCTTTACAAGAAATTCTTTTATTTCTGCTAAACCACAACACATTACTCTTGAAAGTTTTTATGATAATCCATCCTTTAATATTTCTGATCTTTCTGTTGATGATCAAAATTGGAAACAAGTCGGAGATATTGATCAAGACGGAGTTCCTGAGGAAGTAAGATTAAGTAATGATACGAATGGAAATTTATTACTCTTATTGAAACTTACTGCTCAAAGAAGAACAATTTCTGTAGATTTAACTTCCTATAATTTCACTAACGGTAATCAAATAGAAATTGAAGATTTAGCGTTATATGATACATTAAGCGAAGATATTTGGGGTTTTTTACAAATAAAAGGAACAGTTACTGAAGATAATACCTTTAAGGGACTTGATGCTAGAATAAGTGAATTTCCAAGATCTGCTGAGCATCAAAAATGTACTTTTGAAAATCTAATTCCTGAAAGATATTATTGTATTGATATAAAATTAGGTAAAAATCAAGATATCATTCTTGAAAGTGGTGAATTATTTGTAATTAGATATAAATTGAAAGAATCTCAACCTATTGGTCCTGATGAAGAATTTGGATTTAAGTTTATTCCTAAGCGTGGACAAGAAACAGAATTATATTTAAGTACTCCTGATGTTCTAGTAGAAGCAACTACTTTGCTTTATCCAAGATAAACATGATTTCTAATTTTCTGTCAAAAGCAAATAAGGAAGAATTTGAAGTTAATGATCAAACAGTAATTGAAGATAACAAAAGAATTGAAAAAATTGAAAGAGTTATGAGTGTTTTGGTAGATGAAATAAAAAATGTTGTTCTTCTTCATGATAAATTGAACAATAAATTGAAAGAACTAGAAACTCAAGTCAAAACTTTAAAAAACAACATAGATGAATTACAACAGCAATTAAAGCAAGAAAAAGATAAAAAAACAGAGATTGAAGAAAAATTTTCTAAAATAGAAGCAAATTTAAGTAAATACATAAGTTTATATGAAGCAATAACCAATCTATATAATCCTTTTGTAAAGAAAAATGAAACGTTAACAAATGAATCAAATGTTAAAACATTAAACCTTAGAAATATTAAAAAACAAGAAACAATTCTTATTCAAGATTCTATAACAGGAAAAGAAAATGAAGTCAAAGCAGAAGAAACCCAGCAAGTGCCTTCAATTAATCTTCCTGAAGGAAATAAACTAATAGGCGATACTGCAAAAAGGGAGATGCTTTTTTTGAAATATTCCCAAGAAAAATTTGCTGAATTGCATGATTATATGAAAAAATTTGGTGTTGATGAACAAACCTTAAGACAAATGTTAAAGTTTTTGATAATCTATGATCCAAGCATTCAAATTTCATTTTCTAATAAATCTTACAATTCTTTCGAAAAACTATACTATGATTTGATAAACTTAATTGATGATTTTAATTTTAGTGAAATAAAAAATAAACTTTTTGAATCTTTCAAAAATACTCCTTTTGTTCAATATTTTTCAAAGATATCAACCATGGATGAACTAATATATTTTTTAAAGATCTTAATAATGAATGAATACATCAATAGAAATCAGAGTTAAAAATTTACAATTTGTTGATTTTTTCTTTTAAAGATTTTAATGTTCCTGAAACAATTAGTGCTCGAGTATTTAGAAAAATAAAGCATCCTAACAATTCTTTAAGATGTTCTCTTTTTACTTTTATGATGCATTTTATTTGATCTTTTTCTTCAAAAAATTCAAGAATTTTTATTCCTGCAAGGCTATAATTTACTTTTCCATAAAGTTCCTTGTATTTTTCATGTATTTGCTTTTTAAATTCTTTATTCGTAGAAATGCAAAAAACATATCTATTTTTCTCTCTTAATGTAGGTTTTAAGGGTTTCATTTTTTTTCAATTTCTTTTTTTAGATTATTCAATCTTGTAATTGGTGATATTTTTTGATTAAAATTATCGAACATATTAACATTTCCCAAATACTTCATAAGTTCCCATTGTGAAATACCTAAAAGTTCAGAGGCTCTGCTTATCGATAATCCATGGTAAATAATTTTGCTTCCTTTCTTTATTTTTGCTTCATTTATAACGTATTGTATGTTTTCTTTCAAATCTTTATTTAACTCAAAAGCATGAAATATGTTTTTGTAAGATTGATTAAATTTAGCTAAATCATCATTTATAAGTGCATCTCTAGCAGCTTTCAATTCTTCTAAAATTTTTTTTATTGTTCTTTCATTTTGTTTATTTTTGAATATTTTATAAAGAGAATAAACAAGGATTGCTGTGTTTATACTATCTGGATCTTGAATAATTGTAGAATTGTGTATTGTATGATCGCTAATCTCCTTTAAAAGAAAATATTTTTCTTGTTTTATTGCATCTATTGTTTCATTTAGTACATTAATTATGTCTTTTTTTACGTTTTCAAGCATAAAAATTATAAATCTTTAGATTTTAAAAATATATTGATGAATTTTGAACTTTGCGTTTATTATGAATTAGGTAGTGAAAAACTTTTAGATTTTTTTCCTAAGTCAAAAATTACTCCAGAAATGCTTAAGAATATTTCTGTTGCTTGGGAAAATCCAATCTATCGAAAAATTTTGAAATACTTATCTGAAAATAAAAATGTGAAGCTAATTGAACTTGCAGAGAATTTGAATCATTCGGTATCTACAATCTCAGAAGCAATAAATCGGTTAGAATCACTAGCTTTAGTAAGTTCAGAATTATCTTTTGAAGGGAAAAAGCAAAGGGTAATCAATTCTAAAGTTTTGTTTGTTACAAAAAATCCGGAATTGAAAAAGATATTCAATAATTTAATTAATCAAGGAATATGGATTGATATGAAAAAAACTAAACAAATAATTGAATACTTAAAGAAGAACAAGGACAAATTTTTAAGTGTGGAAGAGATTTCTTTAGGAACTAAAATTCCAGTAGATGAGGTAAGAACACTATTAGAAAATTATGATTCTTTTATTACTAGATCTTTTTCAGAAGCATTTAAAGAAACTCCTTTTGAAAAGATAACCTTATACAAGTACAAAGAAAGAGAAAATTATAGTTTGAAAAATTTTAGAAAAGATAGGGATCAATAATTGCTTTATAGCCTGCATTAAAAAGTGTTTGTTTTAAGTTTTCTAAATATTCATTAGATATAGGATTAAGTTGTTTGTATCTTCCTTTTGCAAGATTTGGATTTATAGGTGTTATAATTATAGTAGGATAAAAACCAAAATTACTAATAAATTCAATTTCGTTTAAGATATGATCTTTAGTATAGAAAATTCCAGGGATTATGGTCATCTTAAACATAGGTACGATTTTTTCTTTTTTTAATATATGAAGCGAATAAAATATATCGTAAAGTTGTATTTTTTCATTGTTGAAAAAATTTTTAGAATTAGTAAGTTTATTGAAAAGATTGCTATCATAACTCCACCAATTTATAATGTAGTTTTTTAATCCAATAGCAATTAATTCTTTTATTTTTTCAGGTTTATAAAGATTAGTTTGTAGCCAAATTTCTCGAAATTTTAGAAAATAAGCTAAGATAGTATATAAAAATTTATCTTGGAGTAATGGTTCTCCTCCCTGGATTAGTATTTTGCTATTATTTATTTCTTCAATTTTTCTTTTAAGGTGTAGAAAATCAATAAAGTCTTTTTCACTGAAAATTCTATCTTCGAATCTGGGACAGAAAGGACAATTTAAATTACATCCTTGAAATTGGATTTTGATTACATCTCCTAGTGTTTCGGTAAATGATAATTCAATATTTTTCACGTAGCCTTCCATTCTTTTATTATCTTATTCTACAATAAATAAATTTTTTGATTGTGAAAAGAAAAATAAAAAAGAAAAAATTTATCTAGAATTTTCTTGATTTTCTTCTTTTTTTCTAAAAAATGCGTCAATGCGTTCGTTCTTTTTAACATCTTTATAAGCCACAGGATATTTTATGTTTTCAACCATAAAAATCTCTTTGTTTTTTTGATTTAAAAAGTTATTTAATAAATAATCTAATAATTTAAAAACAATCATTTTATTATTTTCTTTAGAAAATAATTATTTTAATTCATATAAATCTGCTCCGTCCGGGATTTGAACCCGGGTCAGAGGCTCGAGAGGCCCCTATGCTTGACCTCTACACCAACGGAGCTTATTGAAAAAGATAATGCTTATTTTTATAAAATTTTTTAATTCATAAAGATTTTAAAAAAAAATATATTAAATCGTGAAAAATAACAAAACATTTAAAAATAATGCTAATGACCAAAATTTTGAGGTGAAACTGTGTTTTATAAGTATTTGATGAAGGATCATGTAAGAGTTCCTCCTCATTTGTTTAATTATGATGTTCAAGAATCTATCAAAAAAGCATTGGAAGAAAAATATTTAGGATTGAATGATAGAGAAATTGGATTTGTTGTTGCAATAGGTGCTGTTCAAAACATAGGAGAGGGGTTTGTAATTAGTGGAGATGGTGCAGTGTATTATCCTTGTGAATTTGAGATTTATGCATACAAATCCTTGCTTCAAGAAGCTGTTATTGGAAGAATTTTAGATATTACTGAATTTGGAGCATTTATTTCAATAGGTCCTTTTGATGGAATGATTCATATTTCACAAACTATGAATGATGTTGTTACATTTTCCAAATCTCAAGTACTTAGTGGAAAAAATACTAAAAGATCTTTAAAGATCGGTGATGTTGTTTTAGCTAGAATTATTGCTATAAGTTTGAAAGATATTATGAATCCAAAGATTGGTTTAACTATGAGACAACCATATCTTGGAAAAGAGGAATGGTGGGAAGATGAAAAAAGTGTGTAAACATTGTAGATTAATTGTAGATGAAAAAGAGACGGTTTGTCCAATGTGTAATCAATCGGATTTTGTAGAAGGATATCGAGGAAGAATCTATGTATTTAATCCTGATGCTTCAGAAGTTTCTAAAGTAGCACAAATAACAAAAAAAGGAGATTTTGCAATAAAATTGTCTATGTATTAGAGGTGAAAAAATGGATTTAAAAATATTGCAAGAAACAAATGCATCATTGTTAAAAAGAAAGGATTATGTTGTTAAAATTACGTGGGAAAATGCATTACCAAGTAGAAAGGAAATAAGAGATAAATTTATAGCAATAAAAAATACTAGACCAGAATTGACAGTAGTAAAAAAGTTTCATACAATGTTCAAGAAGAGAGAAGCATTAGTTAATATTTCCGTTTATGAAGATGAAAAAGCAATGCATAAGTTAGAAACAAAAAGATTTTTAGAATTAAATGGGTTAATTGAGGTGAAAAAATGAGAAATAAGCCAGTAAAAGCATATACTTATTACAAAGTAGAAGGAGAAAATGTTAAGAGATTAAAGAGAATTTGTCCAAAATGTGGTGTTGCATTTCTTGCAGATCACAAAGACCGCTTAACTTGTGGAAACTGTGGTTACTTTGAAAAGAAAAATAAATAAAAAATTTTAATTTAGTTTTTTATTTAACTTTTTCTTCTAATATTGCTTTCTTAGCAGCAACTAATTTTGCTATAGGTATTCTGAAAGGACTACAACTAACGTAATCCATTCCTATTTCATGACAAAATTCTATACTTTTAGGATCTCCTCCGTGTTCTCCACAAATACCTATTTCTAAATTTTTGTTTTCTTTTTTACCATTTTCAATTGCTAATTTAATCAATTTCTTTACTCCGATATCTAAAGTTTTGAAGGGATCCTCAGGATAAATTTCTTTGTTTATGTAATCATTTAAAAATTTACCAGCATCATCTCTAGAAATTCCTAATGTAGTTTGTGTCAAATCGTTAGTACCAAAACTAAAGAATTCTGCAACATGTGCAATTTCGTCAGCCATCAATGCAGCTCTTGGCAATTCAATCATTGTTCCTATTTTTATATTTAATTTAACGTTGAAATCTTCAAACATTCTATTGATGATATTTAGAATATATTCTTTTATAATTTCTAATTCTTTGGCGTCAGCTATGATAGGAATCATTATTTGTATGTTCGGTTCTATTTTTAGATTCTTCTTTACGAAAATTCCTGCTTCAATTATTGCTTGAACTTGCATGCCATAGATTTCTGGATAAGTTATTGCTAATCTACATCCTCTATGACCTAGCATTGGATTTGCTTCTTCTAAATCTTGTATTTTTTTCATTACTTCTTCTTCAGATATTTTTAATAGTGCGGAAGTTTGTAAAATTGCTTCTTTTGTTTTAGGTAAAAATTCATGCAATGGAGGATCTAATAATCTTATTGTAACTGGTTTATCTTTCATAAGTTTGAAAATTTCAATGAAATCGTTCCTTTGCATTGGAAGAAGTTCTTTAAGAGCGTTTTTTCTTTCTTCTACTGTTTCAGAAAAAATCATTTTTCTTACACTCATTATTCTATTTTCATTGAAAAACATATGCTCAGTTCTCGCTAAACCGATTCCTTCTGCTCCAAATTCTAAAGATTGTAAAACATCTTTAGGTGTTTCAGCATTAGCTTTTACCTTTAACTTTTTAAATTCATCACACCATTTTAAAAATTCTTTGAGTTCATCCATTAAGGAACTTTCAATGAGTTCAACTTTTCCGAGATATATTTTTCCAGTAGTTCCATCAATGCTTATTTCATCTCCTTCTTTTAAAATGATTCTTTCTTTATTAATTTTAAATTCAACAATTCCTTCTTTTTCGTTTACAATTAAATTTTCACAACCAACAACACAAGGTTTTCCCATTCCTCTAGCTACTACTGCAGCATGACTTGTTAAGCCTCCTCTCGCAGTTAAGAATCCTTGAGCAATTGCCATTCCTTTAATATCTTCTGCACTAGTTTCAGTTCTAACTAAAATGCTATCTTTGGTTGCTTTGTTAGAATCAATGACAATCTTTCCTACTGCACCTCCAGGGGATGCAGCAAGACCAACACCAATTAGTTTATCATTTTCTTTTGGATTTAATTGCTTATGTAATAACTGTTCAATATCTTCAACTTTAATTCTTAAGATAGCTTCTTTCTTAGTTATAATTTTTTCTTTCACTAGATCTAAAGCAATTTTTATTGCTGCTTTTGCACTTCTTTTACCACTTCTTACTTGAAGTATATATAATTTTCCTTTTTCTACTGTAAATTCAATATCCAACATATCTTTGAAATGTTTTTCGGCTTTTTCTTTTATTTGTTCTAGTTGATCATAAACATTAGGCATAACTTTTTTCAATTCTTCTAATTTTTGAGGAGTTCTTATTCCTGCTACAATATCTTCTCCTTGTGCATTACTAAGAAATTCACCAAATAATTTATTTTCTCCTGTGTTAGGATCTCTTGTAAAAAGTACACCAGTTCCTGAATCTTCACCCATGTTACCAAAGACCATTTCAACAATATTTACTGCAGTTCCTAGCAAACCAGTAATATTGTTAATCTTTCTATATGTTTTAGCTCTTTCATTATTCCATGAATTAAAAACAGCATCAATAGCTAAAAATAATTGTTTATAAGGATCTTGAGGGAACTCTTTTTTATGTTTTTTATAAATCTCTTTGTATCTTTTTATCAATTCTTTGAGATCATCAGCAGTTAATTCAGAATCATATTTCAATTTCCTTTCTTTTTTTAATTTTTCTAGTTCTTCTTCAAAACCGTCTAAATTAAGTACAACATCTCCAAACATTTGAATTAATCTTCTATAACTATCATATGCGAATCTTTCGTTGTTTGTTTTTTTAGCTAATAATTTTACATTTTTATCATTTAAGCCTAAATTAAGAATTGTATCCATCATTCCAGGCATGCTTATTTCTGCACCACTTCTTACTGAAACTAACAGATCTTCGCCAAATTTCTTTCTGCTTAACTCTTCTAATCTTTTCATAGCATTCAATACTTCTTCCTTAAAATCTTTAGGATATTGTTTGTTGTTTTTGTAATAATAATCGCAAATTTCAGCACTTATTGTAAAGCCATTAGGAATCGGTATCCCTATTTTTTTTAATTCGCTTAATCCTGCACCTTTTCCGCCAAGAATCCTTTTTGCTTCGATACCTAATTCCCCAAAAAAATAGATATATTTTTTATTTATTTCATCTTTTTTAAATTTGAAGAGCATATTCTCACATCATTAAGATTTTATAATTCATTAATAAAATTTTTCTTTTTTTTAACTTTTTAAAAGTAGTCATACATCATTTTTGCTTTTTTAAGTAAAATTTATAAATGATATTTTCTAAAGTATTTAAAAGGTGAAACCATGTTAAAAAAAGGAGATCTCAATATGTCTATTTCAACAATAGTTATTTTAATTTTAGCAATGACTTTATTAGGTTTTGGTTTGATGTTTATAAGAAATACATTCTCTAGTGCATCAGATCAATTCAGTAATGTTAATTCAGATGTTCAAAAAGTTTTAAGAGATAGATTAACACAAGGTAATGAAAGGTTAGTCTTGTCTATTGATACTTTTGAATTGAAAAAAGGTGAAAAGAAGAGTACTGAATTTGCAATAAGAAATGATTTAGGGCAAGAAGCAAGATTTAATTTTTCGGGAGGTTCTATAGATAGTGCTGGTAAATTTAGTGGTTCAGGTGGTGTAATTTCTTGTTATAGTTCTGATTCAGATTCTAATAATCCCTCTTCTAAAATAAGCTTTTCATATCCTGCGCAAATTGTTTTACAAGGTGGAGAAGTTAAAGTTTTCAAATGGTCTGTGAGTGTTAAATCTAATGCAGTTTCAGGAGCAACATATTATTGTTCTTTTATAGTTTATGATAATGTAAGTTCTACCTCAACACAATCATCTCCATATGCAAGAGTAGATTTCTCAGTAACTGTAAAATAAAAACAAAATTTTTTAAAATACTTTTTCTTTTTTAGTAATATGGTTTTTAGAAATAAATTAGATAAAAAGGGGATTGAATTACATATAAATACGCTGGTTATTGTTATTCTTTCTTTATTTATTCTTATTTTGTCTTTTGTTTTGTATAGAACAGTTATTTCTAAATCAATGGAAATGAGTGATCAATTAAATTTAGAAATTAAAAAAAGGATTGAAAAAATAGTTTTAGAATCAGAACAATCATTATTTTATGTTCCGTTCAATTTCGTAGTTTTGAAAGGGTCAGGAGTTGCTAATTTTGGTTATGCATTGAAGAATGAAAAAAGTGATTGTACTAAATTTAAAATTTCTGCAGAGTATTTAGTTGCATATGATTATCAAAAGAATTTAATTTCTGATGGAAATTTGCAAATAGTAATAGATCCTAAATATGCCGCTTCTAATGGTGGCTACGAATTGGAAGTTAAGAAAAATGAAATAGAAATAAAAAATTTAGCAATAAGTTTTAAAGGAAGTAAAAAAGGTGTTTATGTTTTTAGAGTAAATGCTACAGAATGTTCAGGACAAAATTATGGATTGCCTAAATATGTCTTTATTGTTGTAAAATAAAAACAAAATGAAAAGCAAAAAAGCAATACAAATACAAATTAGTATGTTGGTCATAATCATATTGACGGTTGTTACATTAATTATAGGATTAAATATTTTGTTTTCTAAAGTGTTAAAAACTCAGAATGATGCTAAATTGGTAATAACTAGAGAGGTTGAAATTAGAATGATTCAAGAATTGAAAAAAGGAGATAAAGTGAATGTAAATCCCGCAGTAATTACTAAAGACAACAATAAGTTTTATGTAGGCATAAAAAATATTTTTTCAGATGAGCGAGAATTTAAAATAAATTTTTCATTATATCAAAAAAATGCAGAAGCAAAGATTGTTTATCCAAATGATGAACAATTTATTCTTAATGCTTCAAATTTTAAGATAAGTTCTTTCATAATAAATAAAAATTATCTTAAAAATACGTTTAATAATGAATTTCCTTTTATTTTAATAATTAACGTTTATTATAAAAATGGTACAGATTGGATGCAGTATCATAATTCCGTTATAAAGGTGGAAGGATGATGTCAAATACTCTTTTTTGGTTCATTTTTATTAGTATGTCTTTGTTAGCATTAAGTATAATTCTTTTTGAACTTATTCTTAAGAATATAAAATTCTTCTTGAGAAAAGATAGAACGAAAATTGAGGAGTATTTTATAAAAAATTTATTGCCATTTCTTATTTTTAGCTTTTTTTTAATATCTTTTCGTTATGTATTGCTTCATGAAATCGAATTCTTAAAAAATGAAATTTATTTGAAAATAATTGATTCTATTCTTATATTATCTAACACTTTTTTGATAATCAAGATTTACTCAACATATAATTTTGTGATTAGAGAAAAACTAATTAAAGAAGCTGAAAAGAGAAAAATTGTTTTTGTTGAGAATTCAGGATATCAATTGGTTTCTAAGTTAGTAATGATCGGTATGTTTTTAATAGGAGTTACGGTAATTTTACATAGATGGGGAATTAATCTTACAGTAATCATGGGTAGTTTGGGTTTAGCAGGTTTAGCATTTTCATTGGCAGCGAAAGACACATTAGAAAATGTTATTGCAGGAATTCTGTTAATATATGATAAAAACTTTAAGGTAGGAGATTTTGTTGAATTGCCTTCTTCAGGAGTTTCTGGAGAAGTTTTAGATATTGGTTTAAGAACGACTAGAATAAGATCATGGAATAATGAAGAGTTGATTATTCCTAATGTGAAGGTTGCTACTGATATAATTAAAAATGATATGTATCCTACTCCTGAAGTAAGAGTGGTTATAAAATTTTCAGTAGAATATGGAACAGATATAGATAAATTAAAAAAAGTTGTTGAAAACGAAATAAAGAAAATACCTTATTTGGTATTAGATGATGATCATAAATTAAAGATTAATTTTGTAAGTTTCGGAGACAGTGGATTAAATTTTGAAGTTAAATTTTGGATAAATGATATTAAGAACAAAATTGATTCTTGTACTTTAGCAAATGAACTTATTTACAAAGCTTTTAAGAAGAATAAAATTAACTTTGCATATCCTACTAGAGTGGTATATCAAAAATCAAAGAAATAGCTATTTATTAATTCTTAATTTAATTTTTTTTATTTTAGATTATATTTTTTAAAAATTTCTGCATATGGATCATTATCGTTTTGAGAGGGATTTGGATTTTGATCTGTTGGATTATTTTGGTTTTGTAAATTTTGATTATTTTGTTGGTTATTTGTTTGATTTATTTCTTGTTTAGTTTCTTGAGTATTAGAATTAACATTGGTTTTGTTAGGTTCAGAAACAGTTAAAGATAAATTAAGAGGTTTTAAATCATCGGGAGTTTTATTATTTTTAGCTAAAAGAACATAAGTTAAAAAACTAGGAAAGAAAAGAATGATAGTGTAAATTCCATAAAGGAATATTGTAATTAAATTGAATACAAAATTAACGAAAGGTATATCAATTGAACCAATCATCTTTTGATATTCTTCACTAGACATAAAATCTTTTGTAAGTCTGTCGATCACTTTTTCAGAATAGTTTGCGTTTGATAAAAATGTATAAAGTATCAATAAGCTCATTAAGGCTAAGATGGTCTGCACATAGATCTTTAGATAATGATATTCTTGTTTCTTAAATAGATAAAATGTGAGTAATATTATTAAAAAGCTTAATATCAATAAGAAGGTTTCTACATTTTTTGCAAATATTAATAAAACAGGTGAAACTATAAAAAATCCTAATGTTTTAAATTTTGATTTTTTTAAAAAATAGAAGAATAAACCAACAACAGGATTTAAAACAAAAGCAATACCTAAACTACTAATGTATTGGAAGTTAAGATCTAAAAAAGTGTTAATTGGCAAAATAAAGATTCTTAAATAAATTCCAGAGAGAATAAGAAATACAATTAATAAAATTGTTTCAGTTATTATTGTTTTTGACGAATGCTCTAAATTGTAAGGGTCCATTTTTAATTTTGAAGAGTATTGTTAGAGTTATTTGAGTCCTCAGATAGTAATTTAACTTTAGCAATTAACATAAAATATACAAATCCAAAAAATCTAGCAATTAAGAAAATTAAGAAAATAAAAAATGAAAATAAACCAGCAAAACTAAATAGTAAAAGAATTCTAAGCTTTTCATTTTGCTGGATTTTTTCTTTTATACTTTGCATTACCGTTTCTTGATTTCTTTTAATTTCATTTTTAAATTGATCAACCATTTCTTGTGGAACATCATTCGCAGTTACAGGAAACCCTTGTTGTTTTTTTAGAGAATCAGCAATCAATTTTCTTATTTCATCATCAGACATGCTAACTTCAGCCATTTTAAAATAATTGTTAAAACTATTGTTTATTAACGTTTGATTGTTAAATAGATAGGTTAAAATAAGAATGAAGAAAATTAGGTTAGCTTTAGAATATATTGAAGAGGCATAATAAGATAAACCAGAAACTTTTGAAAAATAATTTTTAATTAGCAATGGTGTTGGAAATAAAACCCAGATGAAAGTTCCAAGAAGTAAGCTAATTCCTAGATAAAATGTTATTAGGTTGTTTGATAAAATAATCATCATCAAACTCGGCAGCAGTGAAATGAATTTTAAAGCTTTATGTTCATAGAATAAGATTCCTGAAGAAATCGTAATTCCTAGAACAAGACTTATTAAAATTATTTCCTTTAAGAATTCTTTATAATTTACAAAAATATTGTCAAAAGAAGCTAAATTTTCTAATGAAATATATTGAGAATTTCTTAAAACCAACGAAACAATTACAGATAATATTACAACAAGAATTGAAAAAATAATTTGAGTTTTAGATAGTTTCATTTTATAGTTATTCTAAATGATTTAATATAAAAATATTGTGATTAATTAGAAAATTAAAGTTAATATTGCTTTTTGAAGTAAATATATGGAAGAGATTACACTTAAAATAGGAATGCTAAAAAAGAAGGATGAAAATAAAAAATATAATCCAACTAAAAAATCGCCAAAAGTTGCACGATCTCCAAAGAACATAGCAAATTTTATTATGAAGTACATTAAAGCAAGCAAAGATATTCTAATAGAAACAGTTTTAGGGAAACTATTTAAAAATAGCAATAAAATTCCAAAAACAAGATCCAAAAAACCTAACAATTTAAAGATCATCTTAATTTTTAAAATCTTTTTCTATTTTAACTCCACAACTTAGTTCATCTCCTTCATAAGGCCTAAATAGAATTACTCCTGAAGTGTTTCTTCCTAAGGTTGGAATTTCAATTACAGGAAGTCTTCTTAAATATCCTTGTTTTGTTATTAATATAATTTCATCATCTTGAGTTACACAATCAGAGAAAATTACTTCTTCAGCATTTATGTTTATGATTCCTTTCCCTCCTCTTCCTATTTTGTTATATTCTGAAATTTCAGTTTTCTTACCTTTCCCTTCCTTAGAAACTGCAAGAATGAAAACGTTGTTATAATCTTTCTTTACAGGGAATGAATTTATAATTTCGTCATTTTCTTCCATTCTTATTCCAATTACTCCATGAGCATTTCTTCCTAATTCAGAAACTTCTTCTTGATCAAATCTAATGAACTTTCCATTCTTTGTTGTTATAACAATATCATCATTTTTATCAATTATAAACATCTTTTTTACATGTTCGTTTTCATTCAAAGAAATTGCTTTAATTCCTGAATTTTTTAAATTTGAGAACTCTTCTAATTTTACTTTCTTTACATATCCTAAATTTGTTACAATAAATAGGTATTTAGAAGGATCAATTTCAGATCCAACGTTACAAATTGCAACAACAGGATCATCTTTAATATTTAAGATGTTGTTTAAGTGATTTCCTCTTGCTTTTTTAGATGCATTTTCAATGACATATGCTTTTCTTATGAAAAGTTTTCCAGATTTAGTCATTAAAAAGATATTTTGCTTTGTGGATGTAATAATTATAGTAGTTACATTTTCATTGATTCTATCTTTTGATCTATCTTGTCTACTACTTATTTTTAAATCTTCCAAAGGAATTCGTTTGATAAATCCTTTATCATCTATTACTATTGCTATTGCTTCATCGTGAATTAAATCCTCAATTTCTAAATTTTCTACAAAATCTTTGATTTCGGTTTTTCTAGAATCACCATATTTTTCTTTAATTGTTGTTAACTCATCAATGATTATTTGATTTATCCTTTCTTTACTTCCTAATATTTCTTTATATTGAATGATATCTTTTTCTAAATTATTTTTTTCTTCAACTAATTTGTTTCTTTCTAATGCAATAATTCTTTGTAATTTCATATCTAGTATTGCTTTAGCTTGAATTTCATCAATATTCAATTCTTGTTTTAATTTTTCAATAGCCTCTTGAACATCATTCGAATTTTTTAAAATATTAATTGTTAAATCAATTTTATCAGTAGCTTTAACTAATCCATCTACAATGTGCAATCTTTCTTCTGCTTTTTTCTTTAAGAATTCAGTTCTTCTTTTTATGATTTCAACTCTGTGGTTTATGAAATGAATTAAAATCTCTTTAAGATTTAATATTTTAGGTTGATTATTTACTAATCCTAGCATTAATATGTTGTACGATGTTCTTAGTTTTGTTTTTGCTAAAATTTTGTTAAGCACTATGTTAATATCTTTTCCCTTTTCAACTTCAATCACTATTCTTATTCCATGTTTTCTATCACTTTCATCTCGTATTTCATTTATCTCAATTTCATTGTTTTTTGCTAATTCTGCAATTTCTTTAATGATGTCTGCTTTAGAAGTTTGATAGGGAATTTCATCTATAATGATAAATTCCTTATTCTTGTTTTGTTCAAAATGATATTTGCAAGATAATACTATTTTACCTTTTCCTGTTGAATATGCATTCAAAATTCCATCTTTTCCTTCTATGATCCCTCCAGTAGGAAAATCAGGTCCTTTTATGATTTTGGTTAAACTAATTATGTCTATTTCTGGATTTTTTATTATTTCAATAATTGCATCACAAACTTCGTTTAAATTATGAGGTGGAATGTTTGTTGCCATACCTACAGCAATACCATTAACTCCATTTAGCAATAAATTTGGAATTTTTGAAGGCAAAACTGTTGGTTCTTCCAAAGTGTTATCAAAATTAGGTACAAATGCTACTGTTTCTTTATCTAAATCTTCTAGCATTTCTTCAGCGATTCTGCTTAATCTCACTTCAGTATACCTCATTGCTGCAGCATCATCACCATCAATGCTACCAAAATTACCTTGTCCATCAATAAGAGGATATCTCAAAGAAAAAGGTTGTGCCATTCTTACAATTGCTTCATAGATTGCACTATCTCCATGAGGATGATACTTACCTAAAACTTCTCCGACTAATCTTGCACTTTTCTTGTAAGGTTGATTATGATAAAGGGAAAGCTCTTTAGCACTGTAAAGTATTCTTCTTTGTACAGGTTTTAGACCATCTCTAACATCTGGCAATGCTCTGCTTACAATTACAGACATTGCGTAATCTAAGTAAGATGATTTAACTTCATCAGTAATTTCGACAGGAATGATTTCTGAAGGATTTTCTTTTGTGTTTTTTTCTTCCATAATAACACCATACATAAGAAAGAACCATTTATTTTAAAATGTTATTCTTCTTCATTATCATCATCTTCGGAATAGAGTTCTTTGAAATTTTCAATTATTTTATTTTTTAATTCATTTTCACTACTTTCTTCATTATCCTTTGTTTTTTCAAAGTTAGTTAATTTTTTCTTATTTGAAAAAAGATCATTCTTTTTCTTACTGCTTTGATTCAGTATTTTTGAATTATTATTCTCCTCTATTTTTTTAGTTGTATCTTCTTTTTTCTTTTGATTTTTGTTGGAAGTAATGATTGAAGAGTTTTGAGTTGTACTTTGAAGTGTATTGTTGTTTTTATTAGAAAGAATTATTGACGAAGAAATATTTTCTTTTTCTATCTTATTTTCTAAAAATTGATTTGAATTAACACTATTCAGCTTATTTTCCACTTTCTTTTGGTTTTGATTTTTAGTTTGAAGGAATTTTGTTGGTTTTTCATCGTCTTTTTTGTTTAATATGCTTTCAATAGCACTCTCTAATTTTTTATCAATAACTAAATTTTCAACATTTTTTTCTTTATTTTCTTCATTAGTTTTTTTATCTTCTTTTATTTTTTCTTCTTTTGATTCTACGTTTTGAGCATTTTCTAATGTTTGAATATTTTGATTATTGTTTGTTTCTTGAATTTGTTGGTTTTGAACATTTACTTGTTCTTGAGCAATGTTTTCAGAAGTTTCATTCTTCTTATTTTTTTCTTTCTTCTGCTTAATTTTTTCTTCAAACTCTTTTAACCGTTGACTAAACAATTCTTTTAAATTTTCACTTCCTTCTAAATCAAAGTAATCAAAAAATTTATCTGTAAGCTTGATCAGTTTAGTATTTCCAAATTTTTCACATTTTATGAATCCTCTTTTTTCAAGAATCTCAATGTGTTCATAAGCCTTAACATTTCTTAATTCAATAATTTCTGATTGCAAGACAGGTGCTTTCCATGCGATGACTGCTAAAGTTTCTAGCACTGATTTTGTTAAATCAACTTCATCTGTTAAATTTGCAATCACATTTACAAACTCTTCTTTAGAAGACAAAAACCAAAGCTCATTGTTTTCATAAACTTTTAAACCATAACTTCCATTGTAGAATTCCTTAATCTTCTTTAAAGCTTCAATAATCTCTTTTTGACTTATACTTTCATTATAAGTCTTTTCAAGCAAATTTTTAATATATTCTACGCTTACTCCTCTTCCTATTGCAAAGAGAATTGTTTCTACTGCTCCCAATAATTTTTTTTCATCCATAGGTTATCTTAAGAATTTTAATTTTATAAATATTGTTGATAAAAAATGAATAAAAATTAGAAAAAAAGATTATCCAAAAGCTCTTCTAACATCAACAATACTAACTTCATCTACATTGTCGAGTGTTCTTAAAGCGTCTTCCAAAACATCAGGATTTCCTTTGCTTTCAGGATAAAGAAATCTTATAATTAATGCACTTAAACCAAAACCAATTGGTTGAACTTCTTTTCTTACTAAATCAGGTTCTATAATTGCTCCGTTTTCCTTTAAAATAGGTAATGCCTTTTCATACAATTCATCAATATCTACTTCAGGATCAGAAGGCAAAATTTTTATTGTTATGACAACATTAGCCATTCTTTCACCATTTTAATTAGGTCCTTCAAAACCACATTTGGGGCAAATGTACTTTGTTCCTCTGGCTCTACATTCTCCACATCTAACTATTTCATAACCACATTCAGGACAAGGAAATTTAGTTGCGCTGAAATCGTTTTTGATTTGTTTTCCACATGATGTGCACTTCATAAACTCACCAAGTTAAAGGTTAGATGAATTATTTATAAATCTTTTCAAAGATTTTTAATAATTTTAAATATATTTTTAAATGTTTTTATACAATAATCTTTTATGAACATTTCAAAAAAATCTGAGATAGGAATTGGGACATTAATTGTTTTTTTAGCTACAATTCTTGCAGCTACAATAGCGTCTGGAACTATAATAAGGACTGCAGGTGTTTTACAGCAAAGAAGTTATCAAGTCAGTTCTTCGACTAGAGATAAAATAACTTCTTTTTTTGAGATTATTTCGATATTTGGAAATTCTAGGTTAAGCGAAAACAAATCTATAGAAAAATTAAATGTATATTCAAAACTTCTTTCATCCTCTAAAAAAATTTTAGTCAAAGATGTTTATTTAGTTTTAACTCCTTTTAACATAGTTTATTGCTATAATGAAAATTCAACATTTTTTAATAGAGAAAAGGAGATAACTTTCTGTGATACTTCTTATGTGAATTTAGATTTGAACAACGATTGTGTTGAAGATAAAATTTCTATTGAAGATGGATTCTTGTTTTGGTACTTCAACGAAACCGATAAATTCAGAATAATTCCTTGGAATGTAGGAGATTATTTTGATGAAAATTATGAATTGATAAGCAACAATATTTCTCATGGAAAAATGTATTTAATTGGAAATGTAGATCATTCAGAATGTTCTCAAGGAGTAAGCATTAAAGTAAAGCCATATTCTCAATTTGGTCATTATTTTGTTGAACATTTCAAAGAAAATGAAACTAATATAATTAACCCTGGAGATACTTTAAAGTTTGTTTTTTCTACTCCTGAACTTTATGAAAATCAAGAATACGGTATTGAAATTTCTCACAAAAATTCAATTGTTTCTAGGTATTATTTTGACATTCCTGATATTTATGAAGAATATGTGAGGTTAAAATAACTATTTTTTAGTAATATTTAAATAAATGTTTTTTTCATCCAACAAAAAAGGTGAAAGTATGGAATTAAATTTTTTTGAAATAGAAAAAAAATGGCAAAAGAAATGGCAAGAAGATAAGATTTTCTATGCTAATCCAGATTCTTCTAAAAAGAAATACTTCTTAACTTCTCCGTATCCTTATGTAAACGGTTTATTGCACTTAGGTCATGCTGTTACTGCTTTACATCCTGATACAATCGCAAGGTATAAAAGAATGCGAGGTTATAATGTTTTATGGGCATATGCATTTCATGCAACTGGAGCACCGATTACGGTTTATGCTGAAAAGATAAAGCAAAGAGATGCTAAACAAATTGAACTATTAAAAAGATTTGTTCCTGATTTAGATGAAGAGAAATTGAAATTCTTTGAAAATCCTGAAAATTGGGTAAAATATTTTATACAAGAGGCTAAAAAAGATCTTTATGGTTATGGTTTTAGCTTAGATACGAGAAGACATTTCTTTACTACTTATTTGAACGATACCTATGATTCTTTCATAAGATGGCAATTCAATAAACTTAAGGAAAAAGGTTATGTTATTTCAGGATCATATCCTATTGTTTTTTGTCCTAATTGTAATGCTTCAGTTCCAGATCATGCAAGAAGCGAAGGAGAAGGAGAAACTACCCAAGAATTTAATGGTTTGAAGTTTAAGTTCAATTATAAAGGTATGGAAGTTTATTTAATTGCAGCTACTTTAAGACCTGAAACTGTTTTTGGTCAAACTAATTTCTGGATAAATCCTGATGTTGATTATGTGTTAATTGATATTGAATATGATTTAGATAAGAAACATTTCAAAGAGAAATGGATCGTTTCAAAAAGGTCTGCTGAAAAATTAAGTTATCAGAATTATAAAGTACAAATTGTTGAAACTTTTAAAGGGAAAGAATTAGTCGGTAAAAAATGTGTAGCTCCTTACATCGATCGAGAGATTCCAATTTTGCCAGGAAAATTTGTTGATGAAAACTATGGTACTGGTTTAGTAACTTCAGTTCCTTCAGATGCACCACATGATTATCAAGCTTTGAAAGATTTACAAAATAATCCAGAAGAGTGCAAAAAATATGGATTAAATTATGAAGAAGTTAAAAGTATAGAATTAATTCCAATCATAGATTCAAAAGAATTAGGCACTTTGCCTGCTAAAAAGATTTGTGAAGAATGGCAAATCAAAGATCAAAATGATCCAAGATTAGAAGAAGCTAAGAAGTTAGTTTATCAAGCAGGATTTTATGAAGGGACTATGCTTATCAATTGTAAAGAGTTTGCAGGTATGAAAGTGAATCAAGCTAAAGATTTAGTTGCTGAAAAATTGAGAGATTTGAATTTAAATGTTCCAATTTATGAACTAACAGGAAAGGTTGTCTGTAGATGTGGTACTGAAGCAATTGCAGCAATACTACAAAATCAATGGTTCTTAGATTATAGTAATCCAGAATGGAAAAAATTAGCTAAAGAGTGTGTTGAAGATATGAAGTTTAATGATGAATCAGTAAGGCAACAAATACTCAACACAATTGATTGGTTAAAACAATGGCCATGTGCAAGACTTCATGGTTTAGGGACTTCTTTACCTTGGCAGAAAGAATGGGTAATAGAATCATTATCAGATTCAACGATCTACATGGCTTTTTATACTTTAGCACCTTATTTACAGCATCCTCAGGATTATGGATGGAATCTTAATAAGAAGTTAGAAGATGATTTCTTTGATTTGATTTTCTTGAAAAAAGGCTCTAAAGAAGAGATAAAAGTTAAATACAATATTCCTGATGGTTTAATTGAAAGGATGCAAGAAGAATTTGATTATTGGTATTGTTTTGATTATAGAAATTCAGCAAAAGATTTGATTCAAAATCATCTAACTTTCTTGATTTTTAATCATGTTGCAATCTTTCCAAGAGAGAAATGGCCAAAGTGTATTTACGATATAAATGGATATGTTAAAGTAGGTACTCAAAAGATGTCAAAAAGTAAAGGAAATTTTAAAACCTTGAGAGATTTACTAACTGCTTATGGTGCTGATGTTACAAGATTAACTTCTTTGTATGCAGGCGAAGGTCTTGATGATCCAACTTTTGAATTAGAATTTTTTGATGTTGCACGAGAGAAGTTGTTAGAAATAAATTCTCTTGTAAATGAAATTGAAAATTTAGAATACAGTGAAGAAAGAACTTGGGTAGAAGAGTTTGCTGAAGAAAGAATTAATCAATTGATTTCAGAAATTACTGATGCTTTAGAAAATTTCAGATATAGAACTTATGTTCAAAAATTATATTTTGAATATGTGAAAATTTATTATGAATATAAGAGAATTTGTGAAAGTGTTGGCAAAAAATTAAATAAACAAATTGTTATGAATTTTTCAGAATCTTTAATAAAGATGATGCAACCAGCAACTCCACATTTAGCAGAAGAACTTTGGCATAGAAAACATTCTAATTATGTTTCACTTGAATCTTGGCCAGAATATGAAAAATTAATAGGATCTGGAGTTTTTAAATATAATCTGGCTATGCAGTTGATTGAAGATATTAAAAATATAAAACAATTAGCTAAGTTAGAAAAAATAAATAAAATAACTTTGATTGTTGCTAAAACTTACAAATATGAGATGTTTAAAGAGATTAAAAGAATGCAAGAGCAAGAAGTTACGTTTAATGAAATGTTAAAGCAAATTGCTTCTAAATATGGAAAATACGATCAATCTATAGCTAAAAACTTTTCAAAATTGATTAAATCTGTTCCAGAAATTTTAGATAAAGATTTAGAGATGAAAAGTTATGAAGAGCTTAAATCATACATAGCTAAAATTTTCGATGCAACTGTTGAAATCAAAGACGCAGATGTTTTTGATCATCAAAAATCCAATTTAGCTAATCCCCTCAAACCAGCAATTCTGGTGGAATAATAACTTTTTTATTTTAATTAATTATTTCAAAAAATATGAAAAAAGGAAGTATCAATAATACTAAAAAAATTGAGTATTCAAAAGATAATGTTCTTATCATAGTTAGAGCTTACAATGAGGAAAAAGCCATTGCAAATGTTATTCAGGATTTAAGAGAACATGGTTGTAAGCATATTCTAGTAGTGGATGATTGTTCAAAAGATAAAACATATAGTATTGCAAAAGAGTTAGGAGTTTATGTTGTAAGACATAAAATCAATTTAGGAGCAGGAGCTGCATTAGAAACAGGATTAAAAATAGCCGAATTGATGGATTTTTCAGCAGTAATTGTTTTTGATGGAGACGGACAACATATGGCTAAAGATATTGATAAATTTATAGAAAAGTTAAATCAAGGTTACGATGTAGTTATAGGTTCTAGATTTATAGAATTAGGGGAAGCTATAAATATTTCAATAACTAGAAAATTAGTATTAAAATTAGGAAGAATATATACGTATATAGTATCAGGAATATGGTTAACAGATTCTCATAATGGTTTTAGGGCTTTCACAAAAACAATATATCCTAAGCTTAGATTTAAATTTAGAGATATGACTTATGCATCAGAGTTAATTGATATAGTTGCAAAAAGTAAGGTTAAGTTGTGTGAAGTTCCTGTAACTATACGTTATTTCAATAGATCTGATAAACAAACTAGTTTAAATGCAATACCAATAGGAATTAAGATGATAATAAAAAAATTGATTTTTTGGTGAAAATATGTTACTAAATATAATGATTTTTTTACTAGGATTGTTTCTTTGGATAGTTACATATTTCAATTATAAATTTAAAAGGATAAGATATCAAGTTGCTTTGTTAGGTTCTTCTTTTAGTTTAGTTTTGATGTTTTTTTCAATTTTTCCAGAATTATCTTTTCAACTAGCTAAAATTTTCAAAGTTTCAAGGGCAACAGATTTATTTATTTACATTACCATTCCTTTTCTTTTTTATGTTTTCATTCTTTTATATGCAAAGATAAAGGATTTAGAAGATAAAATTGTAAATTTAACAGAAGAATTAGCGGTAGAGGATTTCAAAAATAATTATAAAAAATAAACATTACAAAAATTTATAAATATTTTATTTTCTTCTTAATTGAAAATGAAAACTACTTCAAAAAAGAAACAAAAAGGTCATTTGAAAGAATCAGTTGCAAAAAATTCAAAGCAAGAAAAAAATATAACTCAATGGAATTTTAAAGATATTATTCATTCTAAATGGTTCTGGTTATTTTTGCTTCTCTATATATCCATTTATCTTTCGTGGAATGTAAGAACTTACTTTGAAGATATGAAAGGTATTGAAAAAAACATAGAAAGAAATATGCAATATTATGTAAAAGAGCAAATAAAACAAGAAATACTAAGTAAATACGTAGTAAGGCCAAGTGATGAGGATTTAAATAAATTAGTAGAGCAAAGATATAAAGAAATGATGAAGGATGAGCAATTTAGAACACAGCTAAAGCTACAAGCAGAACAAGCAGCTGAGCAGTATAAAAAGGAATATTTCAATGAACAAGGAGAACCATTAATGGGAGACATTGATAGCTTTTTTTTCTATAGAAGATACAAAAATTTAGTAGAAAAAGGAACGGTTTGTGATGAAATTATTAATGGTACTTGTTATGATACTTTAATGATTGCTCCTTTCGGAACTCCAACAAGAGAAGATTTTTATACTTCATTAAGTGCATTTTTATATAAAACTTTTGTTAAACCTTTTTCAAGCATTTCAGCATACAAATTCTTCTTATATATTCCAGCAATATTTGTTATTTTAACAGTAATTGTTGCATTTTTGATAGGTTATCTTTTCTATGATTTAAAAACAGGTTTCATGTATTCATTATTCATTGGCTTAAATACATTCATTCTTTCAAGAACAATGGGTGGTGCACCTGATAACGATGCACCAAACTTCTTATTTTCTTTGTTAGTAGTTCTTTTTGCTTACTTAGCTTATAACTATAGAAGAGATTTAAAAAAATTAATCATTTTTTCTGCTTTATTTGGATTATCTTTATATTTCTTCACTCTTCAATGGCCTGGTTGGTGGTATATTTTTGATGTAATTCTTCTAGCTTTTGGTTTAAATTTTATTTTCTTAATATTTGTAAAGTTTTACAAGAAAACTAAAGATAAAAAGGTGAAGATTTTTGATGCAGAGATTAAACAAGAGTTAATTTATTTAGCATTTATTTTGATTTCAGCATCAATTTTTCTAGCATTTAATAAATTAACCATATTTAATGCAATTCAAGGTGCATTATGGGGAGTTAGAGAAATGAAAGGAGTGGGTTATTCAATTTGGCCTAATGTTTTTACAACAGTAGCAGAATTAAACGAGGGAAGTTTAGATGATGTTCTTAATGCATTATTTAATAAAAATTATTTTTCAGCAGCTACAAATATGCAAAATTTAGGAAAATTTTATTCTTTCTTTTTTATTTCTATCTTATTTATTGGAATTTTTGTATTGATTTATCTTTCCATAAGATATCCTGAAAAAGATTATCATTTTGTTTTATTTATTGCAATTGCATGGTTAGGTTCAATGGGATATGCAACGTTAAAGGGAATCAGATTTAACATTTATGTAGTTCCTGCTTATGCGTTGATCGTTTCAATAGGAATATCGTTTTTGATTAATCTTTTGAATGATATTTTATTTAGAAAAGATAAAGAAGTTTTCAAATATCTTAGGTTTTTAATATCTTCATTTGTAATCGTTAGCTTAGTTTTATTTCCAATGTATGCAAATGCATCTTTTTTAGCTGCGAATCATCTTCCGATGTATACTGGCGGCTGGGATAGAGCAATGAAGTACATTAGAGAAAATTCAGCAAAAGATGCAATAATTGATTCCTGGTGGGATTTTGGACATTGGTTTAAGGCAATGGCTGAAAGAAGAGTTACTTTTGATGGAGGTAGTCAAAATACTCCGATGGCACATTGGATGGGTAAAGCATTATTGACTAATGATTACAAATTATCGGTAAAAATTTTGAAGATGTTGTCCTGTGGAAGCAATAGAGCATTTGAGTTGATAGATAAGAAATTGAATGATTCGTATGAATCAATAGTTTTACTTTATAATTTACTAAATTCTAAAAGAACAGAATATAGAAACATTTTGAAAGAGAGAAATTTCAGTGAAAAAGAAATCGATGAAATTTTGAATTATTTTGATTGTGAAAATCCACCTGAAAAATACTTTATAACTTCAGAGGATATGGTTGGAAAATCAGGTGTTTGGGCTCATTTTGGTATTTGGGATTTTTATAGAGCTAAAATTTGGCTTGAAACAAGAAGTATGAACTTTAATCAAATAAAAGAGCATTTAATAACTAAATACAACTTTTCTGTGAAAGAAGCAAGTACTTTAGCAAGTGAAATTGAAAAAGTAAAATCAAGTAAAGATGTTGATAGAGCTGCAAATTCTTGGATTGCACCATGGCCAAGTTATTTTGGAAATACTTTTGATTGTAAACTCACTAACTTAACTTTAAGTTGTCCAATAAAGATTGGTTTTAATCAAAATAATAATCAGTTAGTGATTGATTCTTTTGTTTATAATTTTGAGAATGCTTCAGGTTACTATAACGCATATATTTCAAATACAAAAGGGTATTCTCAAGTTTCATTGGTTCCAAAAAGGATCTTTGACGGAAGAAATGTATTTTACAACGAATCAGGTTTTGAAATTGGAGTAATAATAATGAATAATAAAATAATGTTATCTGATTACAATTTAGTAGATTCAGTATTTACAAGGTTGTTTTATTTTGAAGAAACTCAACCTTACTTTGAGAAAGTCTATTCTGATTTTGCAGTTGGAACTGGAAAAGTTATAGTTTGGAAAGTGAATTATAGTTCAATAGAATAGAAATTGTGTAAGATTTTCAATTTTTTATTTCTTTTTTTGGAATTTTTACGAAGCTTTTAGCTAAATATTTTTTTAGATCTTTTTATTTAGCATTCTAATATGAAAATTTTGAAATTAAATTATAAATCCAAAGCGCAAATGTTGGAAGAAATAATCTATCAAAATCTTGAAGAATATGATTTTTACATAAAATATTCCAAACATCCTAGAAAATTAGAAAAAATCTTAGATAGTTTCTCAAAAAAGGTCTATTACTACAATAACATTCCTTATTTTGGTTTTAAATTAGAAAGAAGAGAAGCTATTGAACTTTTAAGATACTACAAATATGAACGTTCTGCGTTAGGAATAGATTTGAAAAAATCTGAAGCTATTTTAGAATCTTTAGATGTTTCTTTAGAAGTAAAAGCTTTTGGTTTATTTCGTTTTAAATCTTATAATTTGATGAGTTCTGTCCCAAAGATTGAGCAATTGTGGAATTTAAGCATAATAGGCGTTTATGTTTCACAAAACTACGGAAAAGGAGAAAAAATAAAGGTTGCAATTATTGATACAGGAATCGATTATAATCATCCAGATTTAAAGAATAATTTTGGTAGAGAGAAAGGATACAATTTTATACAAGAAAATGAAAATCCTATTGATGATAACGGCCATGGAACACATGTAGCAGGAATTGTTTCTGGAAATTCTACAGGAATTGCTTTAGAAGCAACATTGTATTCTTTAAAAGTTTTAGATTCAAATGGTTCTGGAAATGAATTTGATGTAGTTAGAGCTATAGATTGGTGTATTGATAATAAAATAAATGTACTAAATATGAGTTTAGGCTCATGGTATGCATCTAATGCATTAAACGATATTTGTAAATTAGCAAGTCAAAATATTTATCTTGTTGCAGCAGCAGGAAACAATGGAAATTCAGTATATAATTATCCTGCAAGCTGTGAAGGTGTTATAAGTGTTGCAGCAATAGATAAAGATAAAAGAAGAGCATATTTTAGCAATTACAATGATAAGGTAGATATTGCAGCTCCAGGAGTGGATATTTATTCAACTTATTTGGATAATTCTTATGAATATTTATCTGGAACAAGTATGGCTACGCCGCACGTTACAGGATGTTTAGCTTTATATTTATCCGTAGTAAAAGATAAAAGATATGCAGAAGAAGTCATGAAGGTAACTGCTGAAAAATTAGATTCAAAGAATCACAATAACGAATATGGTTATGGATTAATAAGAGTAGATAAGATGTTGGATTTTGCTCTTTCAAAGGGTGATAAAAATGCAATTAGAAGAATTGCTAAAGAAAATAGATGAATCTAAATCGTTCATCTTTAAACCAAATTATAAAATGTTAGATGAAGAAATAGTAAAGAATCTAGAAAAGCTAGGTTTTTCAATAATTTATGTTGAAAGGATTGATTATTATTTAGCAAGGTATAACAAAAAAACAGAAGAATATGATTCTAAAGAAATTGAAAACTTCATAAGAAAATATCAACATCTTTGCTACTTTGAGCCTTTAAATAATTTCAAAGTGATGTATTAGTTTTTGTTTTTTTTAAACAATTCAGGATACATATACTTGATAAATAAGAATGTTAAGCCAATGACTAACAAAATAGTTCCAACGAAATAGATGTTTATTTTCCTTAAACTAGAAAAAATTATCGAAATTCCTTTTATTATATAATTAGTTAAATAATTTCCAAAAAATAAGTAAGTAAAATAATCAGCGAACATATAAACAATAGAAAAAATGATAGATCTTCCCATTCTAGATTTTACATTTATTCGTGCACCAAAAACAGCAATAGCAAAAGAACTTATCATAAAAATAATTATTCCAGCACCTAAAGAATTCACAGCCTCTTGAAATTTTCCTTTGAAACCTTGGTTAAGAAAAATAGTCATCAAAATAAGGATTAACACAATTATTTTTTTCTGTTGTTTTGTATAACCTTGAAAACCGTTTAAACTGCTGTACAATAGAATATACAATATAATAAATGGCAAAATGAATCCTAATAATAAATCCAGGATAAAATTAGTAAATGGTCCCATAAAAATGTTTTAGCAATCGAAATTTATAAAATTGCTTATCATTCTTTTTAATCACTAAAAAATGGTAAAATATTTAAACATATTATTTTTACAACAATCTATGACCGAAACTTTAGAAGAAAAAATAAGAAAAAACCTTTCTGGAAATTCTAAAAAAATTTACATTCCAGATACTAATATTTTTATGTTAGATCCTTACTGTTTATTTTTTCTTTCAGGGAATTCTGTTCCATTGGAATTGTATGACAAATATTCTGGTTATGGTCAATTCAAGAAATCAGAACCTAATAACATAGTTATTCCTGAAGTTGTTTTTGATGAATTGGATTACATAAAAGATAGTGATAAACATTCTTATTTTCAGAAATTTTTAGCAAGAAGAGCTTTAGATAGTATAAGATATCTTTCAATTCGTGCAAAATCTCAAAATGAAAACTTAACTACAGGAGTTACATTAGAAAATGGAGCAAAAGTTATAATTTATCCAATAAATGAAGCTGAATTTCAAAAATGGTTTGAAAAAAAGCAGACACATAAAAATAATGAAAACGATTATAGAATTCTTTATTCTTGTGAGCAAATTAAAAGAATATTTCCAGAAAAGAGAATCATTTTGATAAGTGAAGACGTAAATATGCTTACAAAAACAATGTTAAAAAATATTCAAATAGATGTTGAAGAATATAGAAAAGAAAGAATTAGCGATTATAGACAAGTTTACGATGGAAAAATAGTTGTTGAAATTGATAATGAAGAAAAATTAGATAAGTTTATTTTAAGAAGAGCTGAAAATTTTAGAAATGTTAATTATAAAGATTTGGAAATAACTTTAGATGAATTTTGTTATCATTTTGAGCTTTCTCCTGACTTGCTTTATCCAAATCAGATTATAATTTATAGCGGAAAATTGGTAGATGAATTACATAATGAAAGTATAATTGATGAGCATTTTTTCTACAATATTGTTGCTCCAGATAAATCAAAAATAACTTTGTTAAATGCATATATTGATTATTTGAACAAAATTAAAAAAAAGAATGAAGAGGTATCGTATGAAAAGTTGATAAATAAATTTTCTCGCGAAAGATATTCCGAACAAGAGCTTATAAATGAATATTATAGAACATTATCTAAATTAAAAAATACAAAAGGTTTAACTACACGAGAAATTGTTAAAAAAATTGAAGAGGTTTCTCATATTTTTTCAGATAAAAAAAGAAATTTTTCAATGGATTCTTTTGAGAAAATGATTGAGGAATCGCCTTTTTATGATAATATTGCTCCTAAGTTCGAGCAAATTCCCTATTTTAATTTGCTTTTAGATCAAAGTATTAAATTAGTTAGTGTAATAGGAGAGCAAGGTGCAGGAAAAAGTTATTTAGCTTTGGCAGTTGGATTGTATTATGTTTATCAAGGAATAGTTGAAAAGATAAGTTATTTAAGACCCTTAGAAGAATTAGCAGGAAAAGGATTTGGTTATTTACCAGGAACAGAAAAAGATAAAATGGCACCATGGAAAGAATCTGTTAAAGATAATCTATTTGATATGTTTTCTTATGAAAATCAATCATATGAACAACTACAAAGAATAAAAACATTTATAGATGATTTAGAAAATAAATATGATATTTTGGAGTTTCTACCTCCACAATTTCTTCAAGGAAGAACATTAAATCGAAGATTTATTATAGTTGATGAAGGTCAAAATTTTTCAAAGACTGTTTTAAAGTTAATTATTGGAAGGGTTGGTAATGATAGTAAAATTATTCTCTTAGGAGATCCTAAACAATTTGAAGCAATTAATCCAACATTTGATAGATATTTTTCAGGAATTGCTCATGTAGCAAATGCATTTAAAGATGATCCTTATTGTGCTCATTACACATTCCCTGATTCCTACAGTAAAAGAAGTTATGTTTCAAATTTAGCTTCAAGGTTGTGATCATATGAAATCTGAATCAATTTGTAAAATAATTGAAGAATATGTCGAAGATAATTATCTACTTGAAGACATAGGAAAAATTATAGTTTACGATATATTTAAGATGAAAAACAATCTTTATTTGTCACATTACAATATTATTTTGCCAGAAAAAGTGGTTAATGAAGTGAAAAAGGAATTTATAAAATCATTAAGAAAAGAGCTATTATCAAAAAAAGTTGATTATTACGTTGATAATCCCTATTTTGTTTATGAAAAATTTATCTCCAAGATGGAAAAATCTATGAAAAATCAGTCTTATATTAATAATTCAATTGAAGGTTTATTGTATCAAAAAATAAAAAATTTAAAACCTGAAAGAAGGTTATTTGAAACAATAGCTAACATTTTTTATGCAGGTTCTTTAAAGTACATCTCTGATGAGAACGTAAATCAAGAAAGGGATTACTTAGCAAAGGAGTACAATTACATACTTCTAGAATTAAGGAATGAAAAATAAATAACTAAACTTTTTTAAATTCTCTGCTACTCTATCAAAACACAATGTTAATAGGAATTGTAGGAAAACCAAATGTAGGAAAAAGTACTTTTTTTAAAGCATTGACATTGGCAGATGTTCTTATTGCTAATTATCCATTTGCAACGATACATCCAAACAAAGGTTTTGGTCATGTTAGAGTTGAATGTGTTGATAAAGAATTTAATGTAAAGTGTAATCCTAGATATGGATATTGTATAAATTCTAATAGGTTTGTTCCTGTTGAAGTTATTGATGTTGCTGGACTTGTGCCAGGAGCAAGTGAAGGAAAAGGCTTAGGAAATCAGTTTTTAGATGATCTAAGACAAGCAGATGTATTAATTCACGTTGTAGATATTGCAGGAAGTACTAATGCTAATGGAGAACCAGTTGAACCAGGAACTTATGATCCTGCCAATGATATTGATTTTTTAGAAAGAGAAATCGACTTATGGATTTTCAACATAGTAAAAAAGAACTGGGATAAATTTATAAGAACAGTTAAAGCACAGCATAAGTCATTAGCTGAGAATATTTATGATCAACTTTCAGGTTTAAAGTTTTCTAAACAGCATATAGAAGAAGTAATTAAAAAATATCCTGAAATTGACCATTGGAATGATGAAATTCTTTTTAATTTTTTAAGAGATGTTAGAAGAAAATCTAAACCAATCATTATTGCTGCAAATAAGATTGATTTACCAACTGCAAAGAAAAATTTAGAAATTTTAAAAGAAAGATTTTCGCATTTAGTTATAATTCCTGTTTCCGCAGAAGCAGAGTTAGTTTTAAAAGAAGCTCATAAAGCCGGATTGATAGAATACGTTCCAGGAGATCCTGATTTCAAAATAATTAAACAATTAAATGAAAAGCAGCAATATGCATTAAAGATGATAAAAGAAAAGATATTAGATGTTTATGGTTCTACAGGAGTGCAGAAAGTTATTAATGTAGCTGTTTTTGATATTTTAAAATATATTGCTGTGTTTCCAGGAGGAATTAATAAGTTAGCAGATAAAGATGGTAACGTATTGCCTGATTGTTTTCTTCTTCCGCCAGGATCTACTGCTTTAGATTTTGCAGCAACTATTCACTCAGATTTAGCTAAGAATTTCGTAAAAGCCATGGATGTAAGAACCAAAAGACCATTAGGAAAAGAATATCAATTGAAGCATAGAGATGTAATTGAAATTTATGCAAGTAATTAAAATCTTTAAAAAATTAAAAAAAGTTTCAAAAAATTTTCTTTGTTGTTAATTTTTCCACAATCCATGTAAATTACAATAAGCTCTTGCTTTAGCATCTCTTACATTTTTACTTAAAAGATACTCCGGTTTTTGATTAGGTTTTAAAAACTTTATGTGAATCTCATCTTCTTCTAAAATTTCAATCCATTCAATGTAATGACTTTCAATCATGGGATGCTCAATACTGCCGACTCTTACTAAAGTTTCTTTTTCATTCTTTTCAATTACTGGTACGTGCTTTTCAACACTCGCATCTACAGTATTTTCATTTAATTTTTCCATTGGCTGATTACAGCAAACCAAAGTTCCTTTTCCTGGATGAAGAACCTCTACGATGTTTCCACAAATTTTGCATCTATAAACTTCTAATTTTTGTGTCATGATAATGTGAATTGTTTTATTTATTTTTATTTTTTATGAATTTATTCGTATCTTAAAGCTTCAATAGGATTAACTTCGCTTGCTTTTTTTGCAGGTGCATATCCTGCAATCATACCTATAAAAGTAGAAAATATAATCAAGATTATTGCTTCTAAAGGTTTTACTTTTATCAAAAATATAGCCATATTGAGAAAATTTTTAGTTATTTCTTGAGTTGCGTGTGAAATAATTATTGCTAAAATAATTCCAATAGAACCACCGATGAAACCTAAAATTCCTGATTCAATCATAAACATATACTTTATGTCAGAATTTTTAGCTCCAGTTGCTTTCATAATTCCTATTTCTTTAGTTCTTTGTAATACTGCTGTGTACATTGTATTTGCAATTCCAATGGAACTAATTATTAGAGAAACTGCAGCAATTAAAATTATAAAAGTAGTTATTGAACCTAATATTGAGTTTATAGTTTTAATTAAATCAGTAGGAGTAAGCACTACAAAAGCTTTTTTGCTATATTTTTTTTCCAACTCTGATGTTATTTTATCCTTAATTTCATTTACATCGTAATCAGTATCATAAATAGCTATAATTAAGCTATAATCTTTTGAATTAGTTAATTCATGAAGTTTGTCTCTGTTCATTACAATAGCATTCTCTAGAAATTGTGAACCTCCTTTTAGAACTCCAGAAACTAAAAATTGATTTTCTTCTATAATTACTTTATCTTTTACTTTTAATTCTTTGAAAAATGCTGTTTTAGCTATTCTATTACCAACAATAATTTTATTTTTTTCATTATTTTTTGGGAATTTTCCGCTAGAGAATTGGATGTTAAGTTTGTTAAATAAATATTCTAAATCATTGAAATCATAACCATAAATGCTTCTTGTTAATTTTTGGCCATTGTAATCTACTTGTAGTTGAGAAAATTTTACTCCTATAACTTTTTTAATTCCTTCAATCTTTTCTATTTTTTTAAGATCTGATTCTGTAAATGATAAAGTATCCATTGTAGGTCCTGTTGCTGAAGTTATTCTAATAACATCAGTACCAAAACTTAAAACTCGATCTTCTACTATATTTTTTAATCCATCACCTAACAACATAAAAGTGTAAACTGCCGCAATAGAAATAATTATACCTAATAAAGTCAAGAACGTTCTTACTTTATGTGTTTTCAAACCTTTGTATGCAAGTTTTATCTTATCTATTGTATTCATTTTTATCTTATTTTCTTATAGCTTCAATAGGATCTAATTTTGTTGCCATTTTTGCAGGAATGTATGCAGAAACAAATCCAAAAAAGAGAGCAAAACTTAATGTTAAAATTATATCTTGAAAAGTAACTATTAATCTAAGCTTATATCCTAAATTGTTAAAAATCAGTGTTGCAGAATATCCTATTAAGTAGCCTAAAGACATTCCTATTATTATGCTTATAAACATAATGATTATCGTTTCTATCATGATCATTTTGAAGATATCTGAATTTTTAGCCCCCATTGCCTTCATTATTCCAATATCTCTCTTTCTTTCATAAACTGAAGTAATCAATGTATTTGAAATGCCTAAACTACCAACAATTAATGAAATAGATGCAATTGCAATTATAGCATAATTTATTATATTCAACAAATCCTTAGTTTGTTCTAACAATGCTTCAGTAGTCAAAAATTCAAAATTTCCATTTTTTTTCTTATTAAATTGATCCTTTATTTTTTCAACCTCTTCTAGATCTTTTATTAAAAATTGAAGTATATTGACTCTATCGATCTTAAAATCATCTTCATGAAGATATATGTTCATATCATCTTGAGGATTTCCTAATTCTTCTAAAAATCCTACAATTTTGAATTTTTTTCCATCTATTACAATAGTATCTCCAATTTTTAATGGTTCTTTTATTATTTTATCAGTGCTATACAAATAACCAACTAATGCTTCACCTTTTTTTGGAACTTTTCCTTCAGCAACAGTATAACCGAACTTATTAATGTTACTGTAAAAATTATTGTTTGTTACTAAAATGGAAGTAAACATTTTTTCATTGGCTATTTCTATTGTAACAAATTTTGTGTAAAGATAAGTGCAAATATCTACTAATGGATTGTTTTCTATGTATTTACAATCATCTTTTTTTAGTTGCTTTACAAAAGAACTTTGAAAGATGCCTCCTGAAGTTTTTGCTAAAACAAAAACAGTTTGAGGACTTATCTTATTGAATTGTTCTTCAATACTGTTCTTTAAACTACTTCCTAAAATAAGTAAAGTAAAAATTAAAATTAATGAAATGCTTACTCCAACAACTGTCAAAAAAGTACGTAATTTCTTACTTTTAAGATACTGCCAAGCAATTTTAAAATAATCCTTTAAAATCATTTTAAAGATTAATTAATCTTCTTTGTTTCTTCCAAATAAATAATATAGTAAAGCTCCTAAAGGTAATGTTACAATAACTACCACTACCCATATCCATTTTTTTACTTTATTTTCTCTTTTGTTCTGTAAAGCATCTACAAACATGAATATCCAGAAGATTGTTACTAAAACAATTCCTAACCAAAATGCATATTCCATTTGTTTATTTTTTTCCTTTACGTTCTCTTTGGGAATGTTTATTTTAATCTCTTTTTCAAAGATTCTGGAATACTGCTTATTATAATAATCCCTCCAAGAGATTTCATATTTTAGCAAAACTTTTTCTTTTTCAGTTTTAATTTTAAAATCTATACTATCATAATCTGAGGAATCAATGCTTGCTAAATATGAATTTCCAGAAACTATAGTATAATCAGGACTTTCTAATAGTTTAGCATTTATAAACTTTATAGGAGAATTTCCTAAATTAATAACATTCATACTTATATCTGTAACTCCATTTTTATAATTTGAATAAATAACGTAAGAATCTATGTTGCTTTCAACATCTACAACAAAACCTATTGAAAACGATTTAGTTATTGGTTGATTATTGTTTCCAACTTTATATTTTACATTTATTGTACTTTTATAAATTCCTGGATTTATGGAATCTGCAAAAATATTGTAAGTTATTCCAACACTGGAATCTTTCTTTAATTCTCTAATAGAATATGTGTTTGCACCATTTAAAACACTTAAACCGTTTGGCAAAGATAATTCAATTTCCACATCTTTAGCAGTACTGATTCCATCGTTTTTCAAAACAAATTCAAGTCTGCCTTGATCTCCTGGTTTTATTTTGCTAGGAAATATTGTTAAATTATATAAGTTAAAAATAACTTGTTCATTTTCTACTTTAACATTTATTGTTCTTTCAACGTATTTGCTTGGAGATGATATTTTATATATTCTGATCTTTAATTTATAATCACCACTTACTGCGTTTTCGGTTACGAAAAGATCAAAATCAATCAATTGTGCAAAATTATCTTTTTGATAAGGCATTAACAGATTTATGAATTTTAAAGTTGTGCCATATTTTTTGAAAGGTTCTTCAGGAATGATTTCAATAGCAATATCTTCATGATATTTGTTTCCATAATTAGAGATTGTAAATTTTAGATTAACAATCTCATTTGGTTTAGCGGGCATAGGATTTTGTGATACATATAGAACAAAAATGTCTTCTAAAGAGTTGCCTATTTTCACATCATCTACAGCATAATTTGATTTCAAAGTAATTGCAACGAGGTTTAATATTATAATACCTATCAACCAAAATTTCAATTTTTTTTCATGATTTTTGTTCATTTTCATTCTTTCACCTCACAAGATGTATGAAAAAATCGTAATAAAGTGTGAAATACTTCCAAATAGTACAAATAAATGCCATATAAAATGTCCATATTTTATTTTTCTGAAAACATAAAAGAGAGTTCCAACTGTATAAAAAACGCCTCCTAAGATAAGAGTTGTAATTTGAAAAGCATTTAAGTTTGCAATTAAATCTTTGATTAAGAAAATCGCGATCCATCCCATAAAAATATATATTGCAGTTGATAAAAATAAAAATTTTTTTACAGTAAATGGTTTTATTGAAATTCCAACAATAGCCAGCAACCAAATCAATACTAATAAAATCCAACCTTTCATTCCCTTTATTATAAATAGTGCAAAAGGAGTATATGTTCCAGCAATTAGCAAATAAACAGCAATATGATCGAGTATCTCAAAAACTTTTTTTGTTTTTTTATGTTGAATGCCATGATAAAGTGTTGATATTAAATATAAAACAATTAAAGAGATTCCATAAACTATAGTAGATATTAATGTAATGGCTCCTTTTTTAGATGAAAAGATAATTAGTAAAATAAGAGCAACAATTCCAAACAATATGCCAAAACCATGAGTAATAGAATTTGCAATTTCTTCTCCTATGGTATGTTTTTCATTATTATCTAGATCCTTAATTTTCATTTTCGAATTCCTCTATTATTTTTTCAATTATTTTTTTCATTTTTTGAATATTCTTTTCAAAAGTTTTTTGTTTTTGATTTTTATTTTGTATTTTTGACATCAAGTTAATTATTGTTGGTAATATGAAGTTGTTCAATTCTTTTAATTCACTTATCATACATTCTTCGCTTTTGAAATTGATATCAACATAAGTCTTCTTATCTCCAGGTTTATTAATTATGTTGAACATTTTGTCTTTTTGTTTTAGAGCTAAACTCAAAGAGCTAATACTATAACCTGTTAAAGAACTTAATTCGTTTAAACTTAATTCTGTAGGCGAAAATAAGCATTCTACAAAAATATCTCCTAAGATTTTATTTTTTCCAATTTTTTCGAATTTTTCTCTAAATAGAGATTTTAATTCTTCTTTAATGGTGTTATCATGCATGATTTTCACCGTTTTTACTATCTTCAACGATCATGCCATCCATAATTTTAACAATTCTAGTGCCAATGTTCATATATCTTGGATCATGTGTAACAAAAATAATGGTTCTTCCTTCTTTGTGTAATTCTTTCAAGATTTTTATAACTTCATCTCCACTTTTACTATCTAAATTTCCAGTAGGCTCATCAGCAAGAATAATTTCAGGATCATTAGCTAATGCTCTAGCAATAGCTACTCTTTGTTGTTGTCCTCCTGAAAGCTCATTTGGTTTATGATTTAATCTTTCTCCCAATCCTAACCTTTCTAAAATTGATTTTGCTTTTTTTATTCTTTCTTTTTCGTTTACATCATGAAAGATCATTGGTAATGTTACGTTTTCTAAAGCAGTGAATGTGTTTAATAGATGAAACTGTTGAAAAACAAAACCTATGGTTTTTCCTCGCAATTGAGCTAGTTGAGAATCAGTTAATTTGTTAATATCTTTTCCTTTTAGCAATATTTTTCCTTCAGTAGGTCTGTCTAAGCAACCTACTAAATTAACTAATGTAGATTTTCCACTTCCACTAGGTCCAATGATAACGATGAATTCATTTTTTCCAATATTTAAGTTAATCTGTTTTAAAGCTTCAACTTTTACTTTTCCTAGATCATAGATTTTTTTCACATCTATCAGTTGTAAAATATATTCTTCTTTAACATTAGAACTCTTTTTTTTGATTTCGTGTTTCTTAGTTTTATCCATGAGCTATTGGAAGAGTTCCTTTTTATAAATTTTATTAATTTTAAACTTTTAAAATTTTTTAAAAGATTTAAATTAGATTTATTGTTGTTTTAATCTATAGTATACTTTTGTTACTTTGTTTCCCCAACTAAATTCTCCTTCTTCTTCTTTTTCAATTCTTTCAAACAAGCCTAGTTGAACTCCTTTTTCAAGATGATAATAAATCAATCTTTGACTTTCTTTACCAAATCTTTCTACATATTTTTTAGCAACATCATATCCGTAACTTTCTCCTAATTCACTTAGAATTTGTATTATTCTATCTCTAACTTTTGATTTGTATGATTTCATTTTAAGAAGGTAATTTTATTTTATACAATCTTGCAATTGTGAGATTTGTAAAAGGATCAGTATAATTCCAAACTTCTTCTAAAAATTGATCTAAGTCTTCCTTCCATGGTTTTTCAAAACTTCTGTAATTTTCATAACTCACGAAAATTAAATTAAATCTTCGAACTCTTATGTTTGCAGTACCAGGATCAAACCAACTTTTTAGTTTAAAATATGAGATATTGTAATTTTTTAAGATTTCTTCATATTTTTTAGATTCTACCACTTTTATTGGGTCAAAAGGATGAGGTTCTTGATTTTCATAGAATTGATATTCTGATGGAATCCAATAATAATCCCAATATAAATAACTTACGTTATATTTCTTTAAAAGTTCTATTTTTTTATTAGTATCGTTTCCATATAAAATTATTGCAGCATCAATTTCTCTATCGAAAAAAGATTCAAAAGGATTTGCAATATGCATATACCTAAATATAAATCCTTTTCTACCTGTTAAAGCATTTATAACAAAAATTAATTCTTTTGTAGATAAGAAAACTTCATTCACATGAGTGTTTTCTTTTATCCATTTCTGTAAAGAAACATAGTGTTCAGGAATATCATAAGTAGAGTTCTTAAAGAATAAATCAGATTTTATTACTGCTTCAGCATTTTTGATTTGAAAGATCATTATTAAAAATATCAAAACATAAAAAATA
>JAWBMQ010000002.1:0-138535 GCA_038828875.1 Candidatus Woesearchaeota archaeon | reverse complement strand
TAAAAAAAAGAGAGAAAATCAAAGATTATTTAAAAAAATTAAAAGTAATAAAATTTTAATAAATTATAAAAAATTTTAATAATTTGATTTTTATAAATAATTCTGAAAATTATCTTATCTTGCCGTAAAAAAATTTATAAATTTAAAATTTATTGTAATTATGGAACTTGTGGAAAGATAAAATGAAAATTGATGAAAAAATTTTGTTGAAATTTTTATTATCTTTTAATTATGAAGAATTTAGTAATTATGAATTCGTAGAAGAAAAAACTGAAAAAAATTTTAGAGAGCTTTTTAAAGATCTTTTTAAAAAAGAGTCTAAATGTGAATATTACTTTGATTTTATTGAGATACCTAGAATAAACAAAAGATTAAAAGAAAGAAAAGGAACGATATATCTTAAAGAATATATTGAAAATATCGTAAAAAATGGTGAAAAAGTAACTACTTTGGTTTTTCTACAAAATTTTAATGTAGAAACCTTTTCTTATGAAGAAAAAATTGTTATGATTTATAGAGAATTAAATTTAATATATTTGTTGGAATTAGAAAAAGATATTTATAAAGAATTATTAAAAATCCATGAATCTGATTTTATAACTCTTGTTAAAATAATAAACCATTTGATTGCTGATTTTAGAATTTATTGTTACAAAAATACTCTTGAAAAGATAAATAATGAAAATAAAATAATTCTTAGTAAGCTAAAATCAATAAATGACTTTTCAAATTTTTTACTAAAGTATGATAAAGAAATAGATAAAAGATTTTATAAAATTATGATAAAGTATGTTGCCAAAATAATTATGCCAAAATCTTTATCTTATTTAGAAGTTATTGATGAAAATGAAAAAAAGATGTTCTATGTTAAAGCAACATTAGGTATCACTAAATCTTTTGAAGGAAAGAAATTACCTATTGAAACAGGAATATCGGGTTATGCATATAAAACCAAATCAATATATTACACTAATGATGTATCTAAAGATCCCTACTTTTATAATTTAGAGGAAAAGAAAGAAGGAAGTGCAATTGCAATTCCATTAATTCTAGAGAATGAAGTTATCGGAGTTTTAACGTTGAAATTTGCAGAACCCTATAGAATTACAGAAAGCTTGATTTATTATTTAAAAAATATTTCTGAAATTTTAACAATATTTTTCAAAAATCATAATTTTATGTTTATCGATTCTCTAACAAAAGTTTACAATAGAAATTTCTTTAAAAAGCATATTGAGTTCAAAAGAGGAAGATATAGTATAATTTTTGCAGATATTAATAATTTAAAATATGTAAATGATGTTTATGGTCATGAAGTAGGTGATAAGTTTTTGAAAGAAATTGCAAATTATTTAAAAGATCATTTAAGACAGATTGATTTAATCATTAGATATGGAGGAGATGAATTTCTTATTTTGATTCCTACAAATGATGAAGAAGTGCTGAAAAAAATTTATGAAAGATTAGTTAATAATTTAGATGATTTTATGCATAACTTTGATAAGAAGAATAAAGTAAAAATTTCTGATTCTGCAGGAATTTCTTTTGGTTATGCTTTAAATCCAAAAAATGAAGATTTTGAAATTCTCTTAGAAAAAGCAGATAAGATGGTTTATAAAAATAAAAAAGAATTCTACAGAGAGCATGTGAGATATAGAGATGTAAAAAAGGAGGTGAGTTAAAGTAGTTACCTATATTCTTAAGATTGATTTTAATCAAGATGGACCGGGAGGGAATTGAACCCTCGACCTCCGCCGTGTGAAGGCGACGTCATACCACTAGACTACCGGTCCTTAGAAAAAACAATCAAGATAGATTTCGAAAAATACTACGTTGAAAGGTATTGATCTTTCTTTTAAAATTTTTGGATGAATTTCAGCAACTATGCCTATTTCTTTATTTTTTTCATCTAAAACTCTTATTTGTCTTCCAGGAATAAAAATTTCTTCGTCTATCTCTTCAAATTTATATTTTAAGTTAAATCTATCTAAAATATATTCTAAAATTTGTCTTGCTTCTGAAACACTGGCATTTGTAAGCATTGCACAAAGCTTTTCTTTCTCTTCATTTTCAAAAGTTCTACCAATTTCAAATATTCTTTGATTGACAATTTGTTTATTTTGTTTTACATTCTCAAGCATGGGCAAAAATAACACATCTCTAAGCACATTATAATCTTGATTTACTGAATTATAAAGATGAATTGGATTTATAGTATTTTCAATCTTAGTTACATTGAAATTTACCATTTCAAAGAAATCTAAGCCAATTAAAAGTTCTCTTAATTTGTTGCTTAATTTAGAATACTTACTTTCTTCAGCTATTGATTCAATGTTACTTTGCTGAATTTTGAAATTATCGTAATCAAAAGCAATAGCAAGATCTTCTATAAGATCAACGTTATGCATAATATCTGCTCTGTATGAAGGAACTAAAATTTTGTCATCTTTTACAATGTAGCCCATCTTTTCTAGCAATTTAAAATCAACATCAACGCCAAGATAATCAAAAACCATCTTCTTATCAAGAGAATATTCTTTCCAATTGAAATCAGGTGTTTCATAAATCGAATCGACATCTTTTACTTTAACTTTGTAAACCTTAGCACCTCTAACTAATAAAGTATTTACAATAACATTCAAAGCTTTATTCAGATAAAATAAATTGAAGCCAGAGCATTCAATAAACACCTTTTCAGTTTCTTCAGTAACTCTTCCAGTTAATTCTGAATTAATTATTGGTGGCATAGAAAGAATACTGTTGTTAGCATCTCTAAAAAATGGAAAAACCTTTTTTCCTTCTAAAAGATGTTTGAACTCTTTTCCCTTTTCGTGATTTTCAAGAATTTCTAAACCATTCATTTCTCTAGTTTCGTTTAAAGGAATAAACTTTACTTTTTTTGGATCTTCTGCGAAGAAAGTTATAGGAAATTTTATTTTCTCTGCTGGATAAATTCCGATTGCTAATTTCTTTCTGTTTCTGCCAAAAGTTAGATGTAATTTTTCTTGAAGTTGAATAATTGATTTTATCAATTCTTCATCAAATTTAATTTCTGCTACAGCACAAACAGTATATGGTCTAACTTCTTTAACTGATTTATCGATTATAACTTCATAATCTGAATCTAGAATTTTCTCTTCTTTTGGTTTTTCAATTCCTTTAAAGAATTTTATACTTTTAGCAATTCCTTCAACACTAAGCCAATCTATTCTATTAGGATTTACTTCAAGAGAAACTTGATCTTCATTGTAATCTTCTAAAGAAATTCCTAATTTAGGAAGTATTGGAATTATTTCTCCAAATGTTAGTCCTGTTAAAGTTTCTATGGTTTTAACGTTAAACTCAATCTTAGCCATGATTTCACCATTATCGTGTTCTTTCTTTCAATAAATTTAAATCGCTGCTATAAACATCTCTTATGTCTTTCAAATTATATTTCATCATGATTATTCTTTCTAATCCCATTCCCCATGCTAATACTCTTACATTGTTTCCTAATAAAGGAATTACAACTTCTGGTCTAAACATTCCACTTCCTCCAAGTTCTAACCATTGATCTTTTTCTTTGCTATAAACTAAAATATCTGCAGATGGTTCAGTGTAAGGATAATAACTAGGAACAATCTTAACATCATCAAATCCTAATTTTTTATAGAAAATTTTCAAATAGTAAAGTAAATTTCTAAAATTAACTTCACCAACTACTATTCCTTCAACTTGATGGAATTCAAAAAGATGTTTCCAATCAATAGTTTCGTTTCTATATACTCTTCCAATTGCAAAAAATTTTCCTTGTGTGATCTTTTCTTGCTTCAATTTATACAACGTTTGAACAGAAAGCACAGTTGTGTGAGTTCTTAACATTAATTCTTTAGCTACCTCTACTGACCATTTCTCTTGCCAGCCAGTACTGTTTGCAATTTTTCCATTTTCATGTACTGATTTTATTGAATCCATTAATTCTAAATCATTAATAATGCCTTTTTCTATTTTATCTTTTCCTACAAATAAACTATCTTGCAATCCTCTTGCTGGATGATCTTGTGGTACAAACAATGCATCTAAATTCCAAAAAGATGTTTGAATATGATTACCTTCCATTTCACTAAAACCCATCTCTATCCAAATTCTTTTTATTTCTTCAATAGTTTCACTTAAGAAATGTTTTCTAGCACCATAAATCTTTGGCAAAGGAGAAGTTAAATCATATTTTCTAAATTTTTTAGTTTTCCATTGTTCTTGTTCAATAACTTCTTTATCCACTTTTTCTATAAAATCTAGCTCTTCTAGTTTTATTTCAAATAATTCTTTCTCAGGAACAAAATACCATTCGTTTTTTTCTTCAATTCTGAGAAGTTTTCTTCTTATCAAATCTTCAATAATCCTTTTTTCATCATCAGTTAATTTTTCAAATGCTAAAGGAAATTCTTTTTTCAAAATTTTTTCTTCTTCAAATTCACAATCTTTAACATACTTTAAAATTAATTCATTATTCAATTTTTCAACACTTATTGCTCCTTTCTTCTTTAATAATCCTATAGCTATGTTTTTTTCATTGTTATCCATTGGAATTTCACTAACTTTCATTTCTTTTTTATCTTTAACAAAATCAAACAAAATCTTTTCAGGCAATCCTTTTTTCTTCGCACTTAATCCGGTATCTGTCAGAAGAATAAGCTTATAACTTTCAGCACCAAGCTTTCCTAAATTTTTATTACTTAAAAATTGAAAGGCTCTCATTACTTCAGCATAATCTTTATTGAACTCTTTTACATAGTATTTATCTTTTCTTTCCTTTTTTAGCAATTCTTTTATTAGATCTATTTCAATTTTTGATAGCTTTTCAATTTCCATGATTAAAAGAATAATGAGACATGTTTTTTAAATTTTTTGTTTCTAATATCTGTTAAAAAATAAAAAATAAAAAATTTATAAACTAAAAAGTGTCTAGAGGTAGTATGACTAAAAAAGATATTTCTGAGATACAAATTCAAGAAAATTTTGAAAATAGTGATGATATCGAACAACAAAAGCTAGGAGAATTACCAGGAACTTTAATTTACACAGGAGAACATCATGAAAAGATAAAAATAAAGTACATAAGTTATGATGAATATTCTTATGATGAAAAAGTTGAAAAGGATTTATCTGAATTGAAAATTGATTTAAAAAGCAAACAAAAAATTAGATGGATTACATTTTTAGGAGTTAATGACGTGGAAATGATTCAAGAAGTAGGAGCTAAATTTAGAATACATCCTTTAGTTTTGGAAGATATTCTTAACGTTGAACAAAGACCTAAAATAGAGATTTACGATGATTATATTTTTGTAGTATTAAGATTTGTTACGTTGGATGAAAGTTCAGTAGAACTGAAAAACATTCAAGTTGCTATGATTGTTTTTGATAATTATTTACTAACGTTTATAGATGACGATAAAGATTATTTTGAAAAGATAAGAAAAAACATTAAAGAGAACAAAGGAAAGATAAGAAAAAAAGGCTTTGATTTTTTGGTTTATATGATTATTGATTTTATCATCGATCATTATATGTATGTTTTAAATCAGATTGAAGAAAAATTAGAAAATGTAGAAGATGAAATTGTAAAAGATCCTGAATCAAAAGATATTATACAATTGCATAGTTTAAAAAGAGATTTGTTAGAAATAAGAAATTCAATTTTGCCTGTAAGAGAGGTTATATTTTCATTGAAAAGATATCAATTAGATCTATTTGAATTAGATAACATTTATTTGAAAGATTTAGAGGATCATGTAATAAGAGCAATTAATCACTCAGAGGCATTAAGAGATCAAGTTTATGATCTAATACAAACTTATTTGTCAGTAAACAATCAAAAAATGAATGAAATTATAAAGGTTTTAACTTTAGTGCAAACATTCTTCATGCCACTTAGTTTTATTGCTGCATGGTATGGAATGAATTTCGAAGCTATTAGAGAATTTAAGTGGAAATACGGATATCATTACGTAATTGCTTTAACACTAGCAGTATCTTTATTCTTATTATGGTACATAAAGAAAAAGAAATGGATATAAAAAATAAAACAAATTTTTATATAGTTATTTTATAGATCTAGTTTTTCTAATCTATCTGCTAATTTATCAATTGCTTCATAAACTGCTTGCTCACTATTTGTTCCTGTACACACTATTTTTCCATTACTAAAGATTAAGAAAGTTGCTTTTGCTGCTGGTAATTTATAAACTAAACCTGGAAATTGTTCTGGTTCATATTCTGTGTTTTCAAGTTTTACTGATAAAACGTTCAAATTGAAGTGTACATTTAAGTTTCCTGATGCAACTATATTTTGAATAGTGATTTTTGGTTTCACATCAATGATAATATCTACTTTTTTAAGGGTATCAATTATCCCTTGAATAGATTGCTCCACAAATTCCATAGATTTTGCACCAGTACAAACAACATTTCCTGAGTTAAAAATTAATGCTGAAGTTTTTGGATTTTTAAGTTTCAACACTAATCCAGGAAATTGTTCTGGATTGTACTCCGTGTTTGGTAAATTAGCTGCAACTCTCTCTAGCTGAATATTTTTTTCTAAAGAAGTTGTTACAACAATGTTAACAATTTTAATTTGTTTCTTAATTTCTTCTCGGTTTAATTTCATCATTAACACCCCCTGTTTTTAAATATCTATAAACTTATTTATAAATGTTTAGTTTTTATTTAAAAACTAATCATTTTTATTTATAAATAGAACCTTTTTAAATCTCTTCAAAAGTTCCTATAAGATTGAAATCTTCTCTAAAAGAATCGTTTACTATAAATGTAGCATCTCCTAAACTAAAAAATCTATAATTCAATTCTACAGCTCGGGTGTATATTCTTAAAATTCTCTCTCGACCAACAATTGCACTAACTAGCATAATTAAAGTTGATTTAGGAAGATGAAAATTAGTAATTAATCCATGATATTGATGCTTAAATTGATAACTTGGATAAATAAAGATGTTTGTAGAACCATAATTTTCTTCAAATTTTTCTAAAGATTCTAAGACTCTTAAAGAAGTAGTTCCTACTACAAATAATCTTTTTGCACTTTTAATTATTTCTGCATTCTCTTTAGTAATCTTAAAAATCTCCGAGTGTATCTTATGATTTAAAATATAGTTTTCAGTAACAGGTGCAAAAGTACCTAATGAGATGTTTAAAGTTACATAAGCGAACTTAACTCCTTTTTTTTCCAATTCTTTTATTATTCTTTCACTAAAATGTAAAGATGCAGTAGGACTTGCTAAAGAACCATCTTCTTTTGCAAAGATTGATTGATATCTTTCTTGCTCTTTTAATTCTTTCTTTATGTATGGTGGCAAAGTGTAAGAGCCATAGTTGTTAAGAAATTCGTTGATTTCTGAATTAAATTTCAAAACAAATTTATTTTCTTCTTGAGAAACAATTTCAGCAATAAGCTTTTCTTGATTTCCTTCAAAGATCAATTTAGTTCCTACTTTAGGATTTTTAGTATGAACAAAGCATAACCAACAAAAATCATCTTTCTTTTCAATTAAAGTTATAGTTGCATTTGCTCCAGATTCTTTTTTTCCTTTTAATTTTGTTTTCAATACTCGGGTATTATTAAAAACTAAAACATCTCCTGCTTGGAAAAATTTTACAATTTCAGTAAACTTGGTATGTAGAATTCCATTGTTAAAGATCATCAACAATCTTGATTGATCTCGTTCAGGCAATGGTTCTTGAGCAATTAATTCTTTTGGCAACACATAATCATAATTACTTAAATACAAATCTTTTTCTGAAAATTCTGGTTGAAACATCAGAAAAAGAAAATTCAAAAGATTAATAAAATTAGCTTCTAAAAATCAACTCTAATCACGTCTCTGTCAATTTTCTGAATCATGCTTTCAAATTTAGTTACATTTTCGGGATATATTTCTGAAGAAGCTTTGATCAATTGTCTAAGATAATCAATGATATTTCTAAATAATCGGATTATATCACCTTCAGCTAAATTTGTTATATCTAGTAATTCTTCAAATGTTCTTCCTTGATACCAATAAGTAACTATTTTATACATTCTTAATACATTAACTTTTTTAACATACTTTTTTAGATATTCATTATGAGAAATTAAATTTAAAATTCGATTTACCTCTTTGTTAATGTTTTTTGTGTTGAATTTGTCTGCTAACTTGAATTCATATGCCAAAGAAGCTAATAATACTAAAAATTCTTCTTCTGTTGCTGCTTTTAAGATGTTGTCAAAAATCATTTCACTTATTGCAATTTCATGAGAATAGATTTTAGTCGCGAAAAAACCTTTTGTAGTTAATTTTCCATTGTTAATATAACCAAATTTTTCTAATTCTTTGTACTTTCTTGTAAAGATTGCTTGAATCTTTTGATTGCTTGAATGATCTTGATTTTGATATAAATAAAAGCTTTTACTTAAAGCTAATTTAACCTTTTCCAATGGAAGATCTCTTACTAAATTTAATATAGTGTTGTAAGAAATGTCAAACTGACTTTTAATTGGCTCTGATTTAACTTCCATTATTTTCTTTAGAGTTAAGTAATCTTCAGAAGAATTTAACATTGTAATAACATAGCCAATTTTATCAATACCACGTCTTCCTGCTCGACCTGCCATTTGGAAGTATTCTCTTGCTTCAAGATCTCTAAAACGAATACCATCCCATTTACGCAAATCTGTAAAAACTGCTGTTTTAGTAGGCATATTAATTCCTAATGCAAAGGTTTCTGTAGCACATAGGACTTTTATTTTGCCTTCAGAAAACAAAATTTCTACAATCTCTTTCAAAGTTGGCAATAATCCTGCGTTATGAACTGCAATACCTCTTAAAAGAAGATATCTCAATTGATTAACGCTGTCTAATTCCCATAATTTTTCATCGTTTATTTTGCTTTCAAAGAATTGACTAATGTAATTTTTTTCAGCTTGTGTTGTAAAATCAAAAATTTCCGCTACTTTAAAAGCATTTTCCCAAGTTTTTTTTCTGGAAAACGAAAAAACAATACAAGGTAGATACTCTTTTTGCTTTAAGATGTTTATTAGATTTACTAAATTTGAATATCTTTGAACATTTTGATTTTTTTTGGTCTTGCTTTTCTTTTCTTTTTTATCCTTTTTAAAAATTGAAGTATCTAAAGAATCTATTTCTTTAATTCCTGTAGAATCAGTGTACACATAATGCTCTAAAGGTACTGCTCTCTTATTGTAAATTATAACATCTACCTCATGCTTATGTATTTTTTCAATCCATAAAGCAAGTTGATTTGCATTTGGAATTGTAGCTGATAAACATAAAAATCTTACATGTTCTGGGGAAAAGATTATTGCTTCTTCCCAAATAGCACCACGTTCTGGATCATTTAAGTAATGTACTTCATCAAAAATAACATATTGTAGATCATCAAAATATTCTCTATTAAGAAGCATATTTCTGTAAATTTCAGTAGTCATAATCTGAATTTGAGCATCATGATTTATTGTAACATCTCCAGTAAGTAAGCCTACAGCATCACCATATTGTCTTTTGAAATCTCTAAATTTTTGATTACTTAAAGCTTTTATTGGTGAAGTATAAATTACTCTCCTTTTCTCTTTAAGTGCTTTTTCTATAATGTAATCTGCAATAAGCGTTTTTCCTGTTCCAGTTCCAGCAGAAACGACTACACTGTTACCTTTTTCAATAGATTTTATTGCATCAATCTGGAATGGGTCAAGAATAAAACCTTTAAACTGAACAATTTCTGTAGCTTTTTTGTTGTCTTCGTTAATTACGATCATATTTTATCACATCTAAACTTAAAAAAGAAAATAAGTTTAAAAATTTTTTTAAGAAAGAAAAAAGATTATTGATATAATGCTGCTTTTTGAGGATCAAATTGCCAGTTTTCAGGTAATTTGCCTACTTTCTTATAATAATGAATTAACTTATATATCTTTGATTTTGTCAATTCTAAACCTCTTTTAGCAGTCATATCTTTATGATTGTTTTGCAAATGCTTTTCAAGATTAACATATTTTCTAATCAATGCTTTTAGATCTTCAGGTAATTCTAATTTCAATCCTTTTTCTTCTAAAATTTTAGTTATTTTTTTATTTGTTGCTAATTTTACCGATGGAATTCCATATACATCTCTTAGAATTCTTCCTATAGCACTTGGTTCATAACCCTGCTTGAACAATTTTACTACTAATAATTCTATTTCTTTTTCATTGTACCTTAACCAAACAGGTTTTTTAAGTATTTGTGGTTTTGTAGAACCAGATTTACCTTTACTTCCTGAGTATTTTCTTGCCATAGTTTTCACCTGGTACTGCTAAGCTTTCACCGAGCAGTCCAAAGTTTTGAAATAAAAATAGTTTTATAAAATTTTTGAAATCTAAACTTTTTTAAATTAAAAATTGAAATAAATTTTATGAAAGATGTATTTTTAGTTCTAAATTTGGCAAAGCAAAAAGAAAAAGCAGAAGAATTAGAGAAATTAATAAAATTTATGGAAACGCAAAATTATTTATCAATAAATGAAATTGCTAATCAATTAAATTTAAAGTATAAGGTAGTTTTTAAGTATTTAAATGAGTTAGAAAAAGTAAAAATTTTAGAAAAAGAAAGCACAATAAATGGAATTGCTTATAAGTTAAAAAAGAATTACAAAGAGATTTTAGCTTTTAAAGTAAAAGAAAGAATGAAAGAAATAATAAATCAACTCAAGTAAATTATTTTTCATAATTTTTTTGATAAACAGGTTTCTTCTCTAAGCTGTAGGAAGTTTCTTCTTGCAATAAATTATAATCAATATCCTTTGCAATTTCTAAAATCGTGTTAAAGTATGATGTTTTTAAGTTTAATTCTTCATTTACAATTGGCATTAGCTCGTTGAAAGCTAATTCTAATTGAATTTTCAATGGCTTATTTTCTTTAAACAAATAATCAATTCTTTTGCTACCTAATGCATAGGTTTTGTAAATTATTGGAAGAGGATCATCTAAAAAAGTGTTGTATTTTTTTAAAACTTCAGAAATCAAAGGTAACAATGGTTTAAGTATGATTTTTTCTGCAAAAGTTAAATGTTCCGCAAATTCTTTTAACTTCTCATCAAGATGTTCACTGCAGAATTTTAAATATTGTTTTTTAAGTTCTGGATTTTCGTTAGCTAGTAAATAGCCAGTAACATATTCTAAAAAACCATGATCAAACTCTTTTAAATTTATATTATACTTTTCAAAAATGTGTGAAGTTTTTCTTCTTAGCCTTTCAATGTAACCATCTTCTTTATGAGTATAATAATCAATTCCATAGATTATGTTTTTATTTATCTTTGTTTGCTCTCCATGAAAAGATAACCCTAAAGAAAAATCGTCCAATTGATTAAACGTTCTTGAATGAAAATTGAAAAAATACTTTGGTTTATAGGTAGTTTTTAAAATTCTTGCAAAATTATCTATATCTGCTGCAGAATTGCTAAAAATTAGCAAATTTTCATCTTTAGAATATTTTTTCAAAAACTCATCAATTGAAGCGTTTTTATCCTTTGTGTTGAAATAAATATAATAATGTGTAAATGAATCCATAATTTTTTTAAGAATTTATAATTTATAAATTTTTTTGAAATTTCAGAAAAACATGAAATTTAATTGTTATATTTTAAATCACGTATTTATAAATAATAAGCAACATCAGGTAGTTTTATTTCCTTTTTAGTAGAATTTGGTAAAATTAGGTTTGATTGTTTTTCTTTATTTGACTGTTCTTGTAAAAATAAAGTATAATCAAAATTTATTACATCGTTAAAAAGATTTTTATAAATTAAATTATCTTTATTGAACTTTTCATAGAGCATTGGTTGAATTTCATCCAAGGCAAGTTCTATCTTTGATTTTATAGCTTTATCTTTTTTAAAAAACTTTATCCATTGCTTTTTTCCTAAAACATAAGTACTGTAGCAAATATCATCTAAATTCTCATAATGTTTGATGTAGCTTTTCAGCAAAGGAACTGCAATATGTTTTACTATTTTGCCTAATGGTTTAAAGATAGGATCGATGTTATTGATAAACTTTTCAGTGTATTCTTTGCTTAACATTGTTTTTCTAAATTCTTCTTCATAAGCATCATATTTTTCTAAAAGATAATGACCAGTGACAAACTCAATTATTCCATGATCAAATTCAACTAAATCATCTAATTCATATTTTTCTAAAATTTTTTTTACATCGTTTCTTAAAAGATCTATGTAACCTTTTTTCTTATGTGTATAATAATCTATACCTCTAAATTCAATATCTTTAATAGTAATTTTTTCTCCATGTAATGCGAGTCCTAAAGAGAAATCGGTTAATTCATCAAACTTTCGAGTATGAAAATTACCAAAATGATTTGGTTTATAATCTGGCTTAAAGAATCTCCAAATATTGTCAACATCTGCTGCACAGGAAACATATCTAATAAAATTGTAATCAAGACCTTTTTTTAATAGCAATTCATTAAAAGAATCATTTTTTTCTCTTAATACTGTAGCTGTTATAAAATGGGTATATAAATCCATAATATTTTGTATGCTTTGTTTTTTAAAAATTTTATGATTTTTCAGAAATTTTTGAAATTTTAATTAAAATATTGAAATTTTTTCAAAAAATAATAAAAAAAATTTTTAAATAATAAAGTAATAAAAATAATAGCATGGCATACTACAATCTTGAAACAAGATTGGGAGATTATTTTGAAGCAGGACGATATAGTAAAAATTACAGCAATTACTACCACAACGAATTTTATAAACCGTTTTACAAGATTTATGAAGGAGTAAAATCTATAGCTTCTAAAGTATATAACTCAGTAAAGAATTTTTTCTATAAAACATATAGCAGCATAAAAAATTATTTTTCAGGAAAGAAAAATAAAAATTATTATACCGAAACATTGAATGAAGTAGAAAGAAACATTAAATATATGAAGCAACTTAGAAATAGAAAGGATTATGGACCCGCAGAAGAATATCTTTACAGAAAACTTTATCAAGAAAGTTATAAAAAAGTAGTTGATGTAATCAATAAAATAAATGCAATGAGAAAAGAAAGTAATAGAAGATTTTACGAAGCATATAAAAGATATTCAAAGAAGAAATAAAACTAACCAATATAATTTATTGTTTTTTCGATTTTAGTAGTCTCTGCTTTGTTAATTTCTTCAATCTTCTTCTTAATATTCTGGATGTTTTCTTCTAAATCTTTTACTGAAATCTTCAACTTGTAACTTTTGTTAATGGCTTCAATCAACAATTTAGTTTCAGTAATTCCTTGATAATATGGAATTGCATAAGTTTCAATCAAAAAGCAAACTGTTGTTATTGAAGTTTTCAAAAAAGCACCATTCATTCCAGAAATATATCCTACAAAGCCATATAATTCAGAATCAAGATTAAGTTCTTTTTTAATCAACTTTGTTTTATTTTTATCATTGCTTAACACATAAAGTTTTTCTTTAGGGCTTTCAGTAGCAATTCCTGCAAAAGAAATGATCTCTTTAACATTAAGTCTTTTGAATTCGTTTTCAAGAAATTTTATCATTAAATTGTTCGTTTTTGTGTCCTCTAAAACAAAATCTCCTGTAAAAACATAAATATAATCAAAGTATTTATGTTTAATTTTTCCTCCATATATTTCCCAGGTAGGTTCTTTTGGAACATCATTTTCATCAACAATCACAAGAAAAGGAAAATCAATGCTTTTTATTTCATAAATTCTTTTTAGCTTTAAGTTATCAATAATATAATTCGCAGCTAACTTAGAAACATTCCCTATTCCTGGAAAACCAACAATTAATAATGCTTTTTTAGGTTTTATTTTTTCTTTAGCTACCTTAACCAATTCAATATTTGAAAAATCAACATGATTTGATTTTTGTGGCATATTCTTTTTTTAGATGTTTTTATTTTTTAAAAATTTATTCAAATATATGCAAATTTTATAAGAAATTTTAAGAAAAAATTTATAAATTATATTTTATTACATTAACTACTTAAAAGTAAATAAAGTTTACAAATAAACTAAAATTAAGGTGAAATTCATGAATACACAAAATGAAAATAAAAATGAAAATAAAAATGGATTTAAGAAAAAAATAGAGGATCTTAAAAACGGATTTAAAAAGTATAAAAAAGAAATTATTTCGCTTTCAGCAGGAGCTAGTTTATTATTTCTCTTAGGATTTTATGGAAACAAATTTATTGAAAATAGAAAACAAGTACCTTTTGATAATAAAAATGAAGAAGTTAAACCCATTTACATTTATGAACCTTCCATTACTGATGAATATGCTCAATACATGAAACAAGAATTAAATTATATTCACGAAGATAAATTTCTTTCAATAGATGATTTTATTTTAAACGATAACTATCATAAATATAATTTAGAAGAATTCAAATATTATCCAAACTTAGATAATTTAGAAATTTCAATTCCTTTGACAACAGTAGATATTTATAGACTTGACTATGATATTAATAAATACAAATTAAAAGGATTGAGAAGAGATGAAACATTAGCAATAGAGCCTCTTTTACCTAACTCTTTAGAAAACGAATATAAGGTAAGATTTAGAAACATTTATAACTCAAGCAAAGCAATAATGCAAATTTTGAAGTATACTGATGATCAAGATAACATTTTAAAATTAATGAAAATAATCAATAATGAATTGTGGCAAGAATATTCTGAACAATTTATATTTTCAGAGATAAAAAATTATCCAGGAATATTAAACATAAAAGGAGTTCAAAATGTTTTAGAAACATACATGTATAAGAAAAACTATGGAACATTCAAATATTCTGATTTGGAATCATTAATTGATTTTGTAAAAGAAACAAAAGAATATTTAAATAAAAAATCAGCAAGTGAAACTTTCACAAAAAATCCTAGTTTCGATTTATTTTTTGCAGATTTATATAGTGTTTATTTAAGAGGTTGGGGGATTCCTTTAATGATTTACTACAGTAATGGAATGGCAATAGACAAGAAAAATTTTGAATACCTAAGAGAGTATTTAGGTTATTCCTATGATGATATTAATAAAATAAAAACAAAAATAGGTAAGGATAATCTTGAAAAAGTAAAGAAGAATTGGAAAACATTGGATATGCTTTGGAAAAACCAAAGAAATGCTAAAGAAGAGATGGCTCTGGATTTAGTTGCTATCATGACCAATGAAATAGAGCAATACCTTTATTCTGCTGTGGATAAATTAACTGATTTTGAAAGTGAATTTTATAGATTTTTAGATGCAGAATACGGAAAAGAAGGAATTTTAAACTATTTAAAACAAGGAATACAAACTATAAATAGAATTTTAACTAAAATCTCATATGGATATAATTATGAAAAAAATATACCTTATAAAAATAAACTACCTATTGAAATTAATGCAATACAAGATACAGGACTTTATTTTAATGGAGAAAAATTTATCAGAGAGAAATACTTTCCTGCATTAAATAAAATATTAGAAAGATATCCTGAATTGTCAAAGGAACATTTATTTTTTGGAATTGAGGAATTTCCTGGAGATTTAGTTAAGGAGTATTATAATATTGTAGCTAAAAATAAAAATGGTTTTGAATGGGATTTACTTAGAAGAGAAATAGAAAATCATTATTTTTATAAGCTAAAAAATTAAATAATTACTAGGATCTAAAATGGAATTCGATTCAGAAGAAAATACCTCTAATTCCTTTGAAGATTTTTTATATAACCTATATTTTTCAGAAAAACCTGAGAAAATAGAAAATATTGATCTAGAATATCTGAAGAACAAATTTTATAGAGATGATTCTAATTATTACATAAAAAAAATTTTAACAGCAAATGGAAATCCAGAAGATAAACTTTTTCACTATGAAATAGGAAAAAACGATCTTATAAATTCTGAAAATAAGTACGAATGTATAGTTTTATCAAAGGATAATATATTTTATGAAATATCGAACGAAGGAAGTAAAACAAGAGCAATCGATTGTTTAATGTTTGATGAAACTAATAAAAAATACCTTAAAAACATATACAATTTTAGTAAATTTATAAATAAACTTGAAAAAAATGCTGAAGAATTCCCAGACTCTGAAATTTACAATAAAATAAAAAACATTAAAGATTTAGAGTTTGTAAATGATTTATTAATAAACGGTTTAAAAATTGAAGCAAAAAATTTCTTAAATCCTGAAGGAATTTATAATTTAATTTATTTTGCTAGAGATCATATTGCTAATAATTCTGATTATAAAAATCTTTTAAAATTAGAAACAATGAATAATTTAAATAATAATCCTACCCAAGATTTAGCATTAGCATCATATTACAGTTTATTTATGAACTTTTCTTTCTTAATAGATTACTTTTCAAAAGATGGAAAAATATTAGATTTTGATGGAGATTTGTTTGGTGTTTTACTAAACAATGAGCAAAGAAAAGAATTAGATTTTTTAGAAATTAAAATTGAGGATTTCCTTTTAAAAATAAAAGGTTTATTGTTCAAAGAGAAATATGATTACAACTATAGAATTCCTATCTCAAAGCATCAAGTAAAAGAATTTGAAAAATTTCTTTTATTTTTGAACAATGTAACTACTTATCATATTGATAATGCATTGGAAAAAATTTCAAATAAAGATTCTAAATTTTTAAAAACTATAGAACATAAATTTGGAAGAGATGGGATTCTTGAATATATAATTCAAACCCACAACACAATACAAAACATTTGCTTAAACAATTATGCTGGAAAATTTTATGATTTAGGCTTCTATTTCGATGGCTTAGAAATATATAGAAAGGATTTAAAAGTTTTAAAAGAAAATATTGAAGAGTATCCTGAATTAGTTCTTGAAAAAGGCTATGTCGGAATAATTCCTAGAATATTTACCCCTTTGAAAGAATATTACAATAATCTTATAAAACCATTAATTTTAGAATCATCTAACATAGACTTTTCTTTTGCTCTTTCTAATTTAGAAGAAAAGATATACAATAAACTCAAAGAATTAAATATGTTTTAAAAGAATTCACTTAGAAACTATTAAAGAATGATTAAAAAGATTAAAAAATAAAGAATTACAGAGTAATTTATGCTAAGAAACATAATTAATAAGAATAATAAATTTGCAACTATTGTAAATCATTATGGAGATTACTTTGCTATTCCTCTCTTTGACACAAAATCAAAGTTCTTTGGATACTTTTTAAGGTATGATCTAGAAAAAGAACCAATTAGAGTACTTTCAATTTATGTTGATTTTGATGTAAAAAAGGTATTTGAACAAAGAAATAAACTAGTACTTTTTTCAGATGATAAATACATAGATTTTGAATTAGACAATGGTTTAAGAATCAATCATAATTTAGAATATTTAGATATTTATCTAGATTTCATGAATAGATACAATTTTGAACCATTTGGAAAGGAATTAAAAATCAAAGATCACTCTTTTGAATTTAATTTTAATAAGAAATTGGTTGTTAAAGGCGAAATCTCTAAGGTTGAAGAAATTGGTTGGGAAAAATTAATTTGGGATTTTGATAAAAAAAGAGGTTCTGAAATTAATGAATATTGGATGTATAAAGTAAGGACCTTTGAGAAAAATTTTTATTTGAATGTTTACCAAATTTTTGATGAAAAAACATATTTAATCAATAGAGAAAACATAAAACCAAATGTACCTGATATAAGTGATGTAGATTATTCTTTAAGTAAATTTTTTGTTAAATATAAAGGAACTTTTTTACCGTTTGCTGGATTTTGGTGGTTTGATCAATTTTGGATTAGAGATTTTGCTTACAGTTTTAAAGCATTCAAAAATAAAGAAATGTTAAAAACAGTTGCAAATGAAATTATTTCTAGAGGAAAACTTTTAAATAGAATTCCTGAAACTGAAACATTATCTTTTGATGGTCCTTTGCTTATTGCTAAATATTGCATCAAATTTGGTTTAGAAAAAGAAGCAAAAGAAATTGTTGATCTTTTTAAAAACTACACAATAGATGAAGAATTAATTATTCCTGACAAAGTCTCTTGGACAGATACAAAGAGTAGAGATGCAATAGAAATTCATGCATTATGGTATGAAGTTAATAGAATGCTTTTTAATAAGTATTCTCAAGAAGATATAATAAAAAAAGTTGAGGAAAAAATGAAAAATAATTTTGATTATAATATAATCTTAGCTGCTAACTTTTTGCCTTATTTAGATGTTGTTTTTATCAACTACCTTGACTATATCATAGAAAATTATTCCATATCGAATGAAAGATTTTTTGCGATAACCACTGAAAATGTTAATAGTAAAAACTACAAATCAATCCATACTGGAGAAAATCCAGAAAGTTATCATTCAGGAGATGCTTGGTTGTTTTTGACCAATTACTTTGGATTATTGATAAAAAAATTGATGAATCAAAATAAAATAGATTCTCATTATTCAAAATATTTAGAAAAGATTCAAAATTTAAACGAGAAGTTTTGGAAAGATGGAATTATTTTTTCTTTGCCAGAAATAACAGATTCTACTTTTGAACCTAAAGGTTCTTTAATGCAACTTTGGTCAGTAGCTACTTGGAAAATGCTTCTTTATGGAATTTATGATTAATTATGATTATTTTTTGGTTTGTTTTGTTTGTTGTCTTTTCTTCCACTCTTCTAATGCTGTTTCAATTTCAACTTGCTTAAATCCTTTTTTCTTTAGCATTTCGATGATTTGATACTCTGGTTTTCCAATATCTTTGTAAAATTCAATCAAATCAAGCAATTCTGAAAGATATTCTTTATCTTTAATTATTTTTACTTTTTCTGCTAACTCTTTATTCCTTGGAATACCTTTCCATGCCCAATCTATAACGAAGGTAGGTAATAATTTTTGAATAAATAATGGTAAAGAACGAATTAAGAATTTTATAATCCATAGGATTTGATTTCGCAAGAACAAGATTAAAGCTAAAATTATAATCAAAGGAATAATATAATCTAAAATGTTGAATTCTTTGTAATTTGTATCTATTTTTATGTTAAACGTTTGCTCAAAAATATCATAAGAAAATTTCAATTTTGCTATGTTGGTGTAATTATCAATATCAGGAATTGAATATTTAATATACATCTCCTTAATTTCATTTGGTTTCAATAAAATATAATTATCTGGTAAAAATAAAAATGGTTCATCCAAAATTTCAACTTTAAGCTTAACTTCTTGATTTAATAAATTTTTAACAGCTACTTTAATTTGTCCTTGACCTTTTTTATTTATAGTTATATTCCTTTCAACTAAATCAACTATTTTTTGTGGGAAAACGATTATACTAAAATTACTTTTAAACTTATATGCATCTTTATCTCTTTTGCAAAGTAATTCAATTTCAAAATCTATATTTTTTATTTCTGAATACTTTTTCTTGATTTCATAACCTAATTCTACCTTTGGTTTTTCTAAGTAAATTTTATTATCTATGCCAAGTTCAAGAAAATCTGTTGTTAAATCACAAACAAAACTATCGCTTGATTTTTCAAATTCAAAAATTATGGTTTTGTTTTTTTGATTGATTTGATGTGATTTTAATTTTAAGAAAGGTTTTATTTCAAATATCACTGGCAATCTGAAAACTTGACTTTTCATAATTTCATTGTTTGAAACGTTTATAATTAAAACATCCAAATATTGAGTGCTTTTCAAATTATTCTTAGGAGCAACATCTATTAAACTGATATCTTTTAAAATTCCTGATTTTGAGTTAATGATTCCATTTTTACTTACAAGAGTTATATTATAAACACTTTTATCTAATTCTAGTTTTTTAATTTCTAAAGAATATGGAACTGAATCAATTATCCAGTTTTGATTTACAACTATTGGCAAATATTGATCATTGAAAAGTTCATAAAGCATTTCATACAAGAATATCCTTTCTTTTCTTGCAAAATCAAACGTAATGTTTATATTCTTTAATAACCAAATCATTCCTAAATTATAGCTTTCTTGATATTTTTTTTCAGAATTCTTATTTCTGTAATCCTTCAAAAATGTTAAAGCTAAAATTGTAGAATAAACATCATTCCATGAACCATCGTTCCTTTGATTAAACAATAACCAATCTATCATATCTTTATTTTCTTCTATCCTTTTAAGATAATAGCTCGTAATAAAATACGGATTTTCTCCATCGATGTATTTTCCAACTAAAGAATCATTTCTAATCCATCGTTTTAAATCTACATCAAAACCTAGTTCTTTAGCAATTATGTTTAAGTAAGAATTACATTCACTGAATATATTTTCTCTACCAAGACAATTCACTCCTGAAGTGTATTCTAGTTCTGAACTTTTTCTGTAGAAAGAATTTGATTGATAAACAAAAGTAACAGTTACGGTAGAATCACATTTTATCTTCAAAGGAACATCTGAAAAAGAAACATTCATTAAATAACTATCGGTTATAGGAATATTGTTTCCTTTGTTAGAGATATTACACAAAACTGTAGATTTAGATGGTGAAATGAGAACCTCATATTGCTTGTCTTTTGTTTTTATTTGACTTTTAAGCCATAATTCAGCATCAGAATAAATCTTTAAATTTGTTAAGTTAGCTTTTTTCAAGTAATATAATACTTTTAGTGTAGTTTCAATATTGCAAGGTTTTCCAAAGCATTTCAGCTTATCATCTCTTGCTTGAAATAAATAATTCAAAGCTTTATTCCTTAAACTTTGATCTTTAGCATACACTAAAGCCATTGCAGTAATTTCTTCATCAATGATTCTTCCATCATACTTTTGATTTGAAGAAAAAATTTCATCTACGAATCTAATTATAGGAATTCTAAGAAAATTATATGTTTCTTTCGCGTTGTTTTCATAAATCATAAAATAAGAAGAATTTATAGAAAAAACAGGAACAAAAAAAATCGTTTGATTATTAACAATAAACTTAGAAAGATTAACCAATTGAAACTTTTGAGGAATATATAAAATAATATCATCTTCACTACTTTTTTGATATCCAACTATGTATTGATTTTCAGGTATAAAATAATTGTTCAAATAGGAAGCTGCATCAATTTCAAACTCCAATTTAGAATAAACAGAAACTACAAAAAACAAAAAAACAAACCAAAATATCTTTTTCATTTTCATTTCATAAGTATGTAAATTTCATCAAATTCCTTTTTTTGTATTAATTCTATCTTTTGATCATTCGAAAGATAAAGTAAAGGCAATAAAGTGTAGATTATCTCTTCTCTAGTTCTGGTTTTCAAAAGATCTGAAAATTTAACCTGCTTTTTCCTTTTAAAAATTGAAAACAATTTTTTAAAAACAACATTAATCAATTGCTCTATATCTACTTTCTTTTCAGGCAATTTGATCTCTTGTTTCTTTATTTCTGAAAGCTTCATCAATTTCCTTTGATTTTTATTGATTACTTCATCCAAAGATTCAATCAATTCATATATTGATATCTTTCTTACTCTTGGTTTAGGAGTTCTTGGTAAAAGCTTTACATTTTCAGGAACAGGTTCGATTTGATAAGATTCTTCAACAATGGGTTCTTGAAAGATCTCTTGATTTTCATTCAATTCATCTAAAAGATATTCTGATTTCATTTTTAAAAGTAATACTGCTGCAAGAATCATCTTTCCGCTTAAGTTGAAATCCATCTCTTTTAATTTTTTAATAATTTCTATGAATCTTTTAGTAAGAAGAACAATATCAATATCCCATGGATTCATGTTTTCTTCTTTAACTACTTCAAACAAAACTTGTTGCCAATCTATGTTCTGATTATCCAAAATGATTTGAACTATCTTATCCATTTTAGCTTTGTACTGATTCCATTGATTGTTTCATACTATTGCTTATTTTTTCATTCTTCTGTAACCTTTGAAATTCTTGAACAATCTTTTTAGTTTTTTCGAAAAAAACATTAATAGTTTCTTGAACTTTCATTATAGCATCTTCTAAAGTATTTCCATTAAGCATATAGCCCTTAATTATATTACCATTTGCAACATAACTCGCTTTTTTTATCAAATTAATAGAGGTCCATCTTTCAAGGTAATCGTACATCGTTTGCCTTTTAATTCCTGCAAAAACCGCCATTTCTTCTACAGTCATTATTGCTAATTCTGGTTTCTTTTGCTGATTAGAAATCTTTTTCCGTTCATAAAGCTCAATTAAAACTTTATGCATTCCTGCATTCGCTTTGTTCTTTCTTGGAACAACACCAAGACGATAAGCAATAATTTTAGCCAACTCTTCTGCATTTGCATTAAAATAGTCATCAATATCAAAAAAGACAAATTTTTTTGCCATTTTCTCGACTATAACTGATTTTTTAATTAATAAATTTTTGCATGATTAAGAATATAGAACATTTATTCATTCTAAAGTAAATATTTTCTATGAATTTCTTGATTGTATGATGAATTATACTTGAAAATGTTACTACAATAATTCTTTTCAGGACAAAAACCAATTTTACATTTTTGACCTAGGTATGGCTTAAGTTCTGGTAAAAGTTCGCTTATCTGTTCTATTAGTTGATTTGTTGTTTCATACATTTCTAAATCTGAAGTAATACAGCTCCTTACAGCCAAGTAACCGAAAGGATGAAACAAATTATATGCATCTAATGTACCATTTATGTGAATTTTTAAAGATTGAGGCACTATGTAAATTGCATCTTCCTTAGGGATTTCTTTGATTAAATTTTCATAAAGCAAAAGCATCTGTTTGTTTATTTTTAAAAAATCACTAGTAAGTTGTTTTTTCTCTAAAATTTTAGGCAAATAAACTACTTTTTCTAAAGAATCAATTTTATATAACGCATAATTCAAAGCATCGTAAATTGATTCTACTGAAAAATTAACTGTTGAATGTCTCTTCTCCTCATTGTAAATAGCTAAAGAAATGTATTTTGAAAATTGAACATAAACCTTAGAATGTAATTGTTCAGAAAGATAATTATAATCATAGTTTTCATTTATCTTGTATTCCTTTAAAAAATTTCTAACATCTGAAGAAATTAAAAAATCATTTACTTTAGTAAAATCATCATAGTTTAATATGAAATTATCTTCTTGAAAAATATTTCTTGCAGAATAAATTGTGGAAAAATTCAACTTTTTCTTGTTCTCATAAATGATTGGTGAAATTTCTCTTAAAATATTATCCAATGAATTCCCAACCAAACAAAGCTCCTTAACTTTTGAGCGTGTTCTTGTTAGTTCTATTGCTACATCTAGAGGAATTTTAACAAAACCTTGAGAGAAGAAACATAATGGTAAAATCTTTCGTGCTTGATCTCTTTCTACGTTTTGTTTTAACATTTCTTGATAAAAATCGTATGATTGTTTTAAGAGATATTCAATATCATTTGAATACTTTGAATTTATAAGGCTATCTGGCAATGCAAAATCATCGTAATTATAATTTATTCTTCTAGTACTTGAAATCAACGCTCTTGTGAATTTAAATGAAGTTAAATAGTAATCTAAAACTCTAGTACCCTTAAAATGTATAAGAAGTTCAGGTAATGAAGTTATAGTTGCATGCCCTCTTCTAGTAGATTCTTTGTGAATTTTTAATACAGCTTCATCATCTAAATCATAGCTTAATTTCTTTTTATAAGTAGAATTACCCAAAATTGCCATCGATTTATCAATATTTAAATTTTCAACACTTGGAAAAGAATCAATTAACTCCAATTTAAAAATATCTTCCAAACGTTTCATTTTTATTTATGTATAAAAGATAAAAATATATAAATCATTTTGTTTTACACCAAAACAATGAAAAATCAAAACGAATTAAGGGTTAAGGATTTGATGAGTATAAATCCTGTACATACTTTACCAGAAACATCAATAAGGAATGCAGCAATCATTATGGCTAAAGCAGACGTGAACAGTATAATAATTACTGATTCTGATAAAAAAGTATTAGGAATAATTACTGATGAAGATATTGTAAGAAAAGTTGTAATAAATAAATTAGATCCTGAAAAAGTAAAGTGTAAAGAAATTATGACTGCAAACCCTTTCACAATTGATCCTGAAGAAACGGTTGAAGAAGCCATCAAAATAATGAAAGAACTAAACATAAGACAAATTCCAGTAACTAAGAAAAATATTCTCGTAGGAATGATAACCGCTAAAGATATTATAAAAATTCAACCAGAATTGTTTATGATTTTTAAGAATCAACCAATAGAGATGATCAAATTTGATGATAATGAAAAGCAAGTTTGTGAAATGTGTGGAAAATTAAGCAATGAATTGATAATCTACAATAATATGTTAATCTGTCATAGATGTTATAATTCTATAACTCTATCTAGAAGATAAATATTTATAAAATTCTTATTCTCTTTTATCAAAATGAAAACAACAATAAACAATGAAGCAAAAGAATTATTATTGAAAATAAAAAATCTCATTGAAAATTCAAAGAATCCATATTTTCTTTTTGACGATGATCCTGATGGTCTTTGTTCTTTTTTGCTGATTTATAAAAAATACAAAAAAGGAAATTTTTCTGTTGTTCGAGGAAAACCAAAAGTTGATCAAAATTTTATCCAAATAGCTAAAAATCATAATGCTGATTTGATAGTAATCCTTGATAAGCCTGAAATGAATTTCACAGAAGAAAGCAACAGAATAGTATGGATTGATCATCATCCTCCTGTAGCAAATAACACGCTATACTTCAATCCTTTGAATTTCAATCTTGAACCTTATCCAACTACATTTTGGGTTTATCAAATGATCCAAGATTATGACTTTTTAGCTGCACTAGGAATAGTAACTGATTGGTTTTTATTAGATATCGTTGAAAAAGTAGCAAAAGATGAAAAGTATAAACATTTATTCCCTGAAAAATTAACCATAGAAGAAATTTTGTTCAATTCTGAATTCGGAAAAATCGGTAAAATTTTGACCTTTTTGCTAAAAGGCGAAAGTCACAAAGTTAAAGCAGATATTAAAAGATTAGCAAATATTGAAAATTATGAGGAAATCTTAACAAGTTTTCCAAGAGTAAAACCTATTGCTAAAGATTATGAAAAACTATTAGAGAAAGCATTGAAACAAGAGTATTCTAACGTTTTGGTTTTTTTATATAAATCAAAGCATAGTCTTACTGGCTTGCTAAGCAACGAATTACTTTATCATTTCCCAGATAAAGATTTAATCGTTGTTGGAAGAAAAAAGCTTTACGAATATTCTTTAAGTTTAAGATCAAAAAAATATAATGTAAATAGAATTCTAGAACAATCGTTAAAAGGAATAAGAGGAAGTGGCGGGGGACATGAAAAAGCTTGTGGAGCTATAATACATGAGCACGATCTAGAGCTTTTCTTAGATAATTTAAGATATTTTTTAGAAAAAGAAAAACAAAAATAATCAAAAAAATTCAATTTTAGAATGAAAACAAAGAGGTTGCTGTTGCTGTAATCCCTGGAAGTAATTGTGAAAGTACAACAGGAATAAACCAACTTAAAATTCCTCCAATCCAGATCATTAAAATTAGATCAAAAAACATTGCAAATTTATGCCCACCGTCTAGAATTTTCAATAAATATGCACTAAAGAAAGAATGTGTTAAAATCATGATTCCTACGTAAATGAACATTGTTTTGACATCGATCTGAGGTATTTCCGAGACAATGTTAGCAAACATATCAGTACCTAGTTCTTGCATCATAGACAGGGGTAATGAAAATATATTTGCTAAACGAGAACTAACTTCGATACCTATGTAACCTGCAGTTGCAAAGCCAACTAAAGCACCGTACAATGCTCCTCTTAATGAAGAAACTAATTGAAATTTTGTTTGCCTTAGATTTATAATTTTTTGCATATTTTTACTGATAACTTCTCCAATCTTTTCAGCATTTCCTCCAAGATAAACTGTTTCTGCGAAAATTTGTGAAAAATTGTAAATTAAATTACTATCACTTTCACCACCAAAGTAAAGCCAACAAGCATATTTATCGTTTCCAGTTTTCAATCTAACGTAAAGCCTTTCAAAAATTTCTTGCAATGGACCAAAATCTTGAATCCTTAAACCTTCCATTGCTGAAATTACTCCTCCACCTCTAGCTTCAATAGCTCCTCCAAAAGTTCTAATAAATGCAGGAAATGCTTTATCTTTTTCAATAATCATTTTTTCTAATTTATCAGCCATAAATGCAGGAACTAATAATGGTGTAATTCCTAAAGCAATTATCAATAAAAATGGTAATGAATCTGAAAAAATAAACCAAAATAAAATGATCAAAGCAATAGCTATTGGAAAAGAAATCATAAATGAAAGATGTACTTTTTTTGCATAATCACTTACTATTGGTAAATCATGTATAAGATCATCTTTTGGAATAATCAATCGTACAAAAACAATAAGGATCAAATCAACAGTAAAAACGATAACAGCTAAAATTTTTATAATTCCTTCCATAGAATTTCCTGTTAAAATAGGCATTATCATGAACAAAGCCATTATAAAAGAAAAGGTAATTATGAAAGATACAAATATCTCTTGAATCATTCGAATATACTCATATGTTTTATTGTATTCTGCAACAAGTTCATTAACTAAAGCATCCTGTTCTTGAAGAAAAAATGTTTCAACATCTTCACCAAAATCACTTATCGTCGCTAACCTTTCAAAGAAATCAGCCAAAGGCTTGTAAGTTACAAATTTTTTTACTTCTCTTATTGATTTAGAAAAACCTAAGTTCCATTGCTTAGAAAAGTAAACGATTTTTTCTGCTAATTCTGAAATATAACCAAATTTCTTAGCTTGTGAAACTCTTTTGAAGATTAAATTTCTACTGATCTGCAAAGTTGATAATGAAGTGATATAAGTAATAAAATAAAATAAATGAGTTTTAAGATCCATAATTTTAGAAAGATAAACTTGAAGAGGATAAAACAAAACAAAACCTAAATAAATTAAAAAAAGAATAATCAACCACCATCGTGGTAAATCAGAAATAAAATAAATCGTTCCTAATGCAATAGATGATAAAAAAGTTATTGGAATAAAGAACCTATTAACCCATTCCCAAAAACCACTATAACCCATTGCAATAACTACATTATTAATGAAATACTTCAAATTAGCTAATTTCTTCAAATAGTTTTGAAAAGGATTATCGATTGGCATTTTTTATTATACAACTTCAAATGGCAATGCAGCTAAACCACCATGACGATAAAGCTTTAAAGTTTTCCAAACATCATAATAATCGAAAATTTTGTTTTTAACCATAGCTTTCAAAATTTTTTCTCTTATTTCTAATAATTTGTAAATTTCTCTTGTATCCGCTAAACCAAGCATTACTCCTATTTTCTTTTCAAGAATATAGCTGTTATACATACCTTGAAAAATATGTTCATCTGTAGCTGGATCCCATTTAAAAACTTGTCTAGTAATTACTTTATTCTCTGGAGCATAATATTTTTCAATTTCAGTAATGTTCAAAACTCTTCTTAAGCTCTTTCCTTGACGTTTCACTGCTGATTGAATAACTACAATATTCAAGTTATCAATAGAAGCAATAGGAACATTGATTGGAACTCCAGTTAAACGTTGTACTAGAGATTCTACACTACCTGCGTGGAATGTAGACATTACTGGATGTCCTGTTTGCATTGCTTGAAATGCAATATTTCCTTCTACCCCGCGAATTTCTCCCACAATGATGTAATTAGGACGACTTCTTAAAGCTGCAATTAATAAATCTTGATACGTTACATCGCTAGCTTTTCCCTGTTCTCTAGTAACTAAATGCTGCCAAATTTCATGTGGCATTTTTACTTCAGGTGTGTTTTCTACAGAATAAACTTTAGCTTCAGGAACAATGAATGCAGCCATTGCGTTTAAAGTGGTAGTTTTTCCTGCTGCAGTTTCTCCACAAACAAAGACGTTCATTCCGTATTCTAATGCAAGCCATAGATATGCTGCTTCTCTTGCACTTAATGTACCCCAATCTATCAACTGAGTAATACTTACTGGAACATCAAAAAACTTTCTTACTGTAAAACTAGATCCTTCAAGACTAATATCTCTTCCATAGATAAAGTTTACTCTTGATCCATCTGGCATTATTGCATCTATAACACTATGCCTTGAACTTGCAGGTTTTTCAACTCTTTCTGACGTTTCTAAGATGTATTTGTTTAATTCAACATCATCTTCAAAAACAATATTAGTATGACATGTTTCAAAGATTTTATGAACTACTTTAATACTTCCAACACCTACGCAATGAATATCTTCTAACCAAGAATCAAAAAATAAAGGAGTTAATTTACCATAACCTATTCTTTCTCTTATAAGATAATATTTATACATTTCATAATCATCTTTGTTTACCACAATCTTTTCTCCAAATAAAGGTGGCTTATCTATGCTAACAACTTCATTCAAAAGATCAATAAGTATATTTTCTAATTCTTCATCATTTTTTGGTACAGGCATTAAGCCTGCAATTTCAATCATCTTATCTAGAATTTCATTGTAAACTTTTCTTTGTTTTTCATTCATTCTAGGTTCAATAACAACATACATAAATCCGATTTCAGGATCTTTGTAAATGTGAATAAAGATTGGATCTCCCACTGGATAAATTATACTTATATTTTCTAAATGAGCAAGATTTCTATTTAATTCTTGATACCATTCAAAAGGTATTTTTTTCTCTTCTAATTCTTTTACATAACTATTTAAATGTGGAAATTTCAATCTTGCTTCATCAAAATCCAAAGTTTTTTGTGCTTTAATTCTTTTTAGTGCCATTTTATGCAGTGATTTCAATTGCGATTCCTACTCCAGGATCTACTCTAAAAGGAATCTGTTTATCTGTTCTATCTTTTGCTAACTTAAATCTAACAATATCGATAAAATTTACCAACTCTCCATACCTTTCTCTAAGTTCTACGTGAAATAAAACATCAGCTATTGATTTTAAAATTTTAGTAATCTCATCATCTAAAAGTTCAGGATTAAATGTAATAATCAAAGTTTTATCCATGCTTATCAGTCTTTTGAAAAAATCAACAATTTCAAAGATTGTTTTTTTAGTTTTATCCTTTAAAATTAAATCAGAAAAAGAATCAAAAATAATTACTTGATTTTTATAAATATAATCTGCTTTGAACAAATTTTCCATGAAATTTTCATCAAACTCCACTGAACCAAAGAAAGGAAACATTGGAATAAAAAGAAGCTCTTCATTTAAAATTCTATCAACAACATTATAATTTAAAGAATTCATTTGATTTATGAAATCAGCAGTATTCATTTCTGAACTAATATAAGTAACAGAAATTTTATTTTCTAATAAGCCATAAGTAAACCGTTCACAAAGCACACTTTTTCCTCCACCATCAGGACCTTCAATAACTATAATGCTATTGCTAGGTAAACCATTTCCTAATTTTTCTTGCAATTGATCTCTTTCAAGCTTAAAGTTTAAAATTTTGGCCATTTTTAATTAAAAACTGAATAATCATAAGCTCCATTGGAATAAACAATTCTTATTTCATGTTTTTCATTTTCTGATGGAATCCTAGTTATGTTGAAAAATAAGATTTCATTTTTATCTAGCAAAGAAGGATTCTGAAAATTATTTAAAATTTGAAGAGAATATTCTTCTTTAGATATATAATTTCCATCTACAAAAACAACGAAATTTTCAGGCTTTAATAATGTTTTTCCTGTATTGAGAAGATAAACGTAAAAAACACTTTCAGAGTAATTAAACTTTATCTCCACTATTTTGAAATCCGTATCAATTCTATCAATTATTTGATTTTTTTTATAATTCAAAGCAGAAACACCTTGAGTTACATAATTATTAAATAAAGAAACAACCATAACTGAAACACTTAAAACAGCAATAAACATAATCAAACTACTAGCTATAGTATCAAAACCCATTATTTCACCATATTTTTTCTTTTTTTCCGAAAAAGTATAATAATATAGTGATTTGTTTATTTAAAAATATTACTATTGTTTCAGCTCAAAAAATTTAGCTAGAAATGAAATAAAGAATTATTGCAAAAAAAACAAAATAAATGTAAGTTGATAAAAACTTTTTAATGTTGTCTTTGCCGTTTATAAAAACATAAAATCCTGGAACTTTAGGAATTGGTAAAATATAAAAGAAATAACCTATTGTAAACTTCAAAATGTACTTTTCTTTTATAAATAAAAACATCAAAATAAGCAAGAAAAAAATGATATAAGAACTATACTTAGAGGTTTTTTCATAATCAGTAAAATTTGGCAATGGTCTTCGTTGTCCGAACCTTAATTTAGGATCATGATAAAAATTAAAATTTAAAAATGCAGGAATAGGAAATACTCCATAGATAATGTAAGTAAATAAAAAACCTAAAATTGTTGCCAACACATTCAACTCTATTGTTAATCCAACACCATAAAAATTTGAAAAAAACTTAGCAACAAGAACTAACAAAGTAAATGCTATAAAAGAAACTATAACCGCCTTTTGTAGATTAACTATTCCGATTTCAAAAGAAAACGTTTCATATCCCCAATCGTTAAAAGAAAAAGAAAACCCAGTAATCAAAGATGCAAAAATTATTGCTAAAAATTCATTTTTGGTTATTATTATATCCCTGTAAAACATAATTTATTTTGTATTTCTTAATTTTTATATTTTTCTAACTATCTTAAGTTAAAATCTGATTCTTTAAAAGCTTCGTCGTAATAAACATAAACTTTAATCTTGTTTTTCTTCCAACAATCATAACTTAAACCAGCTTTTCTACAAAGCTCACCCAAAAAAAGTTCCTTATCTGGCAGTTGTTCCCAAACCTGAGGTAAAAAAGTTGCACTTCTTCCGTTGTATTCAATAACTAAACCCATTTTGTTATTTAGCTTATTAAGTAAATCTTCCGAATTTTCATAAAAAAGTGGTTTAGGCTTAGTTAAAAGTGAAACTTCTATTTCAATTTCATCTAACTCATCCTTTTGTAATGGCTCAAATCTAGGATCATAGAATGCTGCATTAACTGCATTTTCAATTACTGCTTGATAAATTGGTTTTATTGGTTCTATGTAACCAATGCAACCTCTCAATAATCCATGCTCTGTTAAAGTAACAAAAACCCCTCTCTTCTCATTTAAAGATTGATCTTCTGTAATGTATTTCATAATTTTTTTGTTCTGAAGATAATATTCAATACTTTGTCTTGCTAATTTAAGCAACAATTTTTTATTTTCATCATCCATCTTTGTCACCCTGTAGATTGAAAAAGAAGCATAACCTACAATATTGTTATCTTTTAAAACATCATAAGATGTTGAATAATTCAAAAGCTCGGCTTTGTAGGTATAGTATTTATTCTGTTCAAAATATTTCATCATCAAAGAAATTATTTCTTTTCCACAAACGTTTATTGCTTTATTTTCGAATCCAACAAGATCTTTATTTTCTATAGCTTTAAAAATTTCATAATGAAGATTATTTAACTTTTCAATGTTGAAATTGTTTATAGTGTAACCATAATTATTACCATAATGAATAAAATCTGATGAAATTATAAAAACTGAATCATTTTCGAAATGTTCTAGTACTTTTTTAAAAGTTTCATAATCATTACTACCTACTGAAATTCCTACAACAGAAATATTTGGAAAATAATACTCTATTAAGGGTAAAAGAACTTCAAATGTATGATCATTATAATTATCTGTTTCTGAAATATTAAGTATAGAAAAATAATTGTTATCAAGGTTAACATAAAAATCAGAAAAAACGTATTTAGATGCATTCAATCCAGCAATTTTCCTTTCATTAGTGTAATGATTAGGATATAAGATAACTATTTTGTTAAAATTAGAGCAAGATTTTAACAATTCTAAACCATAAAGTGCAGTTTTTAATGAAAAATCATAACCTGCATGTGGAACAATAATTCCAAATAAATCTCCTTTGCATTCTAATTTAGGTAACATTTTTTTTGTAGTTTCAATTTTAGATTTTATTTTTTCAAATCCCGAAGGAAAAAAAGATGATTCAAATTTAGCATAAATCGCAGTTTCTGTTCTTAAAAGTTGATAATTCTCTTCTCTAAAGTTTAAGATTAAATAAATTCCTAGCAAAATTGTACCGATAATAAGAAGAAATTCAACAATCTCATCTTTGTAGTTCTTTAAATTAAAAAGTTTTGAATGTTTCCTTTTGATGTTAATTTTTAACTTTTTTTGCTTCGTTTTCATTAGAAAAAATAAACATTGGTTAGTTAAATATTTTTTGGTATTTTTCGGTTAATTAAAAATTTTAAAATCATAAATTTTATTAAAAAAATTTTTATTTCAAAAACAAAATGTTCATTGATAAAATTTTCATTTACGATAATCATTTTTCTCTATTTAATAATTCGAAAAAAACTCTGAAAAGCATAGAAAAGTATGTCAAAAAGGAAAAATTAAACTCTTTTAGCGACAATTTTGCTTATCTAACTAAATCTGAAATTGTTGTTAATCCAAAAGATAAATTTCAATACAAAATTTTCGATTTAAATATATTTTACTACAAAAATGGAAAATCTAACGAAAATATTGAAAGTTATAGTTATGATGTTGATTTTGTATTTGCTAAAAATAGAGAAAAAGTAAAATTCATAAAAGATATCTATAACATTTTTAAGTTCATTCAACAAAATTCAAATGGAAAATTACAAGATATTAAGCTAAAGTATGATGAAATTTTGAATTCAGAAAAAGCTAAAAAATTGGTTGAAATGATAATTGATTATGAAAAACAAAGAAAACCAAGCTATGGAAATGTAGAAGGAATTTATTATGTAATGAAATTTTATAACAAAAAAAACAACGAAATTGATCTTGAAAAAATTTTAAGTTATGAAAATGAAATCCAAAAAGATAAGTTATCAGAAAATCCTTCCTATAACCTTTTACTAAGCTGTTTATTCCTAGATACTTTGAAAAAATTCGATTTTGCTGATTTCTACAATATGGATCAAACAAAAAGAGAAAAAATGATTAAAATTGTTGAAGATAAAATAACTCAAGAATATAACGATGTCTTAAAATATTTAAGGAAAATTAAAAATATCGATGCTGAAAAAAATTTTCCCTATTATTTATTTTATCTAAAAAAAGATGTACAAGAAAATTTGAATGTTAGCAATAAAGAAATTGTAGAATTTATGAGATTTTATAGCAAATTTTTCATTTACTTTAATTACAAAGCAAATGCATTGCTCGAAAAAACAGTAGAATTATTGACGAATGAAAATAACAAATATTTGAAAGAAATTAAAAAACATGATAACAAAAATCTAAAAAAATACTTCTTTCAAATTGTTGATGTTATAAATGAAGAATTAAATGATAACAATATAATAATTTTTAAAACTAAAAATGATGAAAAAAGATTTTACAAATTTATAACTACTGAACTTTTTTACAAAAATGAAGTTAATAAACTATTAAAATATTATTCTAAAGAACTCAATTATTTCGAAATTTTAGCAAACTTTTATAAACAATTAAAGAATAAAGAAATAAAAAGGTATTTTGAAAATTTAGAATAAAATGAAACACCCTAAAAACGTAATAATTTTGCTATTGCTATACTTTTTGATTATTCAAGTCTTTTCTGTTTTACTTATTACAAAATACTATTCTACTGTTGAAAATTATACTGCACCTAGCAATGAAAGTGCTCAAGGTTCTCTAAATTGGTTTATTATTTTATTCTTGTTAGTCACTATTGCTTTTATAATTCTCAGTTTGAAAAAATTTAGAAAGCCCATTATGTTTTGGACTAAAATAAGTATCATTGTTGCATTTTATTTGACTTTAACATTAGTATTTAGCATTTTGAAATTTCCTCAACTTTGGGTAGATCTTTTAGCAATAATTTTTGCTATATTGCTTTATTTTGTAAGAAAAACCTCTTTAAGAAATCTTACTGAAGCATTTATGTATGCAGGTTTTGTAGCAATGATCTTACCACTTTTTAATTTTAAATATTTAATAATCCTTTTAATTATTCTATCTATTTATGATTTTATTTCTGTAAGAATTACAAAGCATATGATTCTCATGGCTAATTCTCAAATGGAAGTTTCTTCGTTTTCAGGCTTACAGATAGATTACAATCCAAACCTTGAAAAAAATGAAAATTTGAAAGAAGAAATTAACTCTTCTAATGTTTCTATGAATAAAGAAATAAATGATGATAAAATCTATGTAATAAAAAAAGTTGAAACTAAAAGTGCTATACTTGGTGGAGGAGACATTGCTTTTCCAATGATTTTAGCATCATATATGGCAATAAACTTTGGATGGATTTATGGAATAAGCGTAATTTTAGGAAGTTTGATTGGCTTAACATTAATCTTCAAATTTTCAGAAAAAGATAAATTTTATCCTGCAATTCCTTACTTAACATTTTTCATGTTCTTAAGTTTAACTTTAACTAAATTGTTTCTATAATTGTTTCTATAATTCTTTCAAATTTTTGAAGATAAATTCAAAGAAAGGATCTTGATCTTTTAACTTTTGAACTATTAACTCTGGAGTAGATTTAGCAACTACTCCCTTCAAAGGACTTCTGTTAACTATCAATTTTCCATTATCAATTCCAATTGCTTGAATTCCGTCAATTCTCATTCCTGGTTCTAAATACTTTTTTATATCTTCAGCTAAATGTGTTACAATGATTACCAAACTTTCAGTATTTTTAAACCATTTCAATATACTTATCAAAATTTTAGCTGCTGCACCTGGTTCAGTTATTGCTTCAATTTCATCTGCTAAAATTAGTTTTTTATTTTCCTTAGGAATCTTTGAAAATGTTCGTAATAAAGTTTCAAAAGCACCTGCATCTGTTTTTCCTGTTGGTTTTGAAAAGTAATAAATTTCATCATAAATACTTAATTGTACGTTTCCAGGTACATAGAAACCCATCATTGCTAAAACATGAACCTGAAAAATTAATTGAAGCAAAGTAGTTTTTCCACCACTGTTTGCACCGGTCAACAATACTGAATCCACATTAACATCATAATCAATTTTCTCAACTTCAATATTTTCTGCAAGCAAAAATATATTTTTTCCTTGTTTTATGGAAAATCCTTTGTTACTAAACTCAGGCTTTTTCAAATCAAAATGCTTCACAATGTTTTTTATTCCTAACTTAAAATCTAATTCATAAATTTCTGATTTGATTTCTTGAATAAATTCATCGCTATTACCTATAATGCTATATAGTTTATTTACCTCATTAAAATAATGATACATTTGATTAATTTCAAAAGCATTAACTTCTTGCTCAAAATCTTGCTCATTTATCGTTAATGGAAGTTTAAGCTCTATAAAAGAAAGGTTTATGTTGATTTGTTTATCTTTTAATTCTTTTTCCAAAACTTCAATTTCTTCATAAAGATACTTTTTTATTTTATCAGAAGTACCTGATGAGATTACATTTAACAACTCAGTTCCATCGAATTGCTCTTGCTTTATTCTTTGAAGTATATTTTTATTTATTTCATCTAATTTGTTTCTTATTAAAGACCTTAAATCGATAAAGTTGAAATTGAATTCTTCTAACTTTGATATTTTTATTACTAATTTTTCAGATAAATATGGTTTAATCGATTTTAATTCTTCTAAAATGTAGAGTAATCTATTGATATGATATTCAGGAAATGGTTCTTCTGAAAAAACTGCATTGTTAAGTAAATTTGCAACTTCATAGGAATCTGTTCTAATTTGAACATAATCTTTAGCTATAATTAAATCTTGATTGGATTCTACGTAAAATATTGGAAAATTCTTGTATTTCTCAATTAACTGCTTATATTTTTCATAATCTGTAGTTATAAATGCTACATTTTTTACAGCTAAATTAGGCAACTTTATTTCCTTTATTTTCAAATCATCTAATTCCAAATTTAAGCACTCTTGAATAAATTCATGCCTTCTTTTAAGTTCCTCTATATTATCGGTAAAGTAAAAAAGATGAAATTTATTTTTTGAATAATTTGTTTGAAAAAAAGATTTTAAAATAGTCAAGATTTTTTGATATAGCTTCTTTGCATCTTCTGTTTTTAGAAGATTTATCTTCCTTGCATTAGTTAAACTTTCAAAATACTTCTCAATTTCTACAATAGTTGAATTTTCAAAATCAAAAAATTCCATATAAGAAGAGTATTTCCTTTAATTTATATTTATTTTTATGGTGGAAACATAGATTTATTTTCTATAAAGATTTTTAAAAGAAAAGGATCGTATTTTTCTTTTTCATTCAACATAATTTCCAATGCTTCATCTTGAGAATACTTATCTTTGTAAACTCTCTTATGGGTTAAAGCATCATAAACATCAATGATATGAACAAATCTTGCTTCAAAAGGGATCTGTATTTTTTCTAAACCTAAATAACCGGTTCCATCGTAATTTTCATGATGATAAAGAATTATGTTTCTTACAATATTGTATAATGTTTTTTTGAAACTTTGCTTATCTATCTTAGAGATGTATTCTTCAAAAGGAGTTAGCATTTCAATACCATAATTAACATGCATTTTTATGTATTCAAATTCTTCTTTGGTTAATCTTGAGGGCTTATTTAAAACTCTAGGATCTATTCTAAATTTTCCAATATCATGCAACATTGCTCCTAATTTAATTCCTACAAAATATGCTTCGTTCTTTATGTGCAGAATTTTACAAAATGTTTCTGCATAGTTTCTCATTCGTTCAATGTGTTCTTGAGTGTCTTGAGTATAGTATTCAGCCATTGTTGCTAAAATCTTAGCTAAAGCTTCTAAAGAATTTATGAAAGTTTGTCTTTCTCTATACTTTAAAGTGTTGTCTTGAATAAAAACATAATATGAAGTTTCGTTTTCAAAAACAAATGGAATTATTATTGAATTATAGTATTTTCTTTTATCATCTTGTTCTGTATAAAAATCTAAAGATACTATTTTGTTCTTTTGTAGCTCAGAAATTACTTTTTGAACTTTATTAGATACATTTTTATGTATATTTAAAAAATTAAATTGATTGTCCTTTAAAAAATTAGAAAAATTTTCATATAATGCTTTATTCCCAGATTTCAAATTTAAATTTTGATCAAATTCAGCAAAAACTATTGGCAAAGAACTTATCAACGATTCTATTTTTTTATTTTTTAACTTTAACTCATGTTTAAGAGAATATTCTCTTAAAAATAATTCAGTTAACTTAAGATAGGTTGAAAATATTTTAATTTCCTCCTGAGAGTATTGTTTATTTGAAAAATTATCTAAATAAATTTCATAAAAATTTTGATTATCAAGATTTACAGTTCCTCTCAACGTTTTGAATTCCTTTTTTGGAACATAAGTATCAAACATCTTTTTTACTTCTTGAGGTGCATTAGATATTTTTGATTGCGATGTATTTACAATAGTAGTTTCAACAATTTGAGAATCGAATTCCTTTTTAAAAAAATCATCGCAATCTTGATGAAGTATTAATTTTTCAATAAATTCATCACTATAACCCTGTTGTGCTATGCAAACTTTAAAATCATCTCGATATTCCCAGGCTGTACCTTTCTCAGCAGTAGGTATTAAATCAATCAAATCAGATAATACATCTTTAAAGAATTGATATTTTTCTATGTTATTATTAACTATTCTTTCTAATCTACTTTCTAATCTATTCAAAAAGTTTACAACAATTTCATTATATTGTGATGTTTTCATTTTTAAAAAAGTTTTAAGCTTTCGGATTGTTTTATAGAGTTATACAATGAAAAAATTACCTCTTTTAGATATTTTCTATTATGCAAACTATTCAAATTATCAACACCTAACGATTTCAAAATTTTGTTTAAAATGTTTGTTGATGAATAAAAATCCTTAAGGAATTGATCTTTTTTAAGTAAATAGTATATAACTTTCACTTCATCTCCTTCAATTTTATAATCTTCAAAAAAGGAGGAATTTTCTTGCAAAAATTTTTCTACTTCATCACTTTGTAAAGTTTTCTTATGATAAAATTTTTGAATAAATGAGGAATTATAAATATTTTGAATTTTAAAATCTAAGTTCGAAAATGCTGCATTGAGATCTTTCTTTATCATAAGATCTTCTAAAAATGAAAGGATCATTTCTTTTTCATATTCTGTTTTATTGTTTAAATTAAATCCTCTAAATTTTAATTTATTTTCATTAGCTAAAATATATTTTCCTTGATCAAAACTCAAAACTAAAGCTGAATATTTTGGTAAAAAGTCATTGTTTTCAAGAGGATCTTTAACTATTTTGTAGAAATTTTCAAAAACAAATTCTTCATCATTGAAATTTATTATTCCTTCTAAATTGTTTATCTTATTTTTCAACATAGTTAAATAAAACTCAACATAATCTTTTTGATTTATCTTTTCTTTAATTTTCAAATCAAACTCTTTCTTAGCTTTTTCAGAATCAAATAAGAACAAGAAAAAAGGATAACTGGCGATGTGTTCTAATTCTCTTCGAACAACTTCTTTATTTTGAAACTTTTTGTTTTCCAATGAAATTAAATCCTTGAAAACATTTTGAAGTGGATAAAAATTAACCACATCAGCATAAAATAAACCTCCTTTGTAGATTATTGGTTTATTTCTTAATTTCTGTAAATATCGATTATGATCAAAATCTCTAAAAAGAAGTGGCTCCTTTGAATTATTTCCTAATGCATAATCATTGTATGGCTTAACCTTTGGATAATATTTCTTGAAATAACCGTGTTTCATGAAAAAATCAGAAACTCTTCTTTTTGCACCATGAAAAGCTAGTTCATTAGGCGACAGATTGTAAAGTTTTGATAGATAAATTAGTTCTTCTTTTATTTCTTCTGAAGAATTGTAAATTGCAATTGTTTTGTTTTTTTCATCTAAAGAATCAAATTTTTCAAAAATATCAAAAGAAAGTATATTTTTCATAAGCCACAAATCAATATCTACTTTTCCTGGAATCAAATATAATTTAAGATTTTGTGATTTTCCATAATATTTTAAATTTTCATTGTTTATGCCTAATCTTAGCATATTTGCTTCATTAAGATTTAAAGATTGGTAAAATAAAGAAAAATTGTATGTATAAATAAAAAAAGGATTATTTTTATTATAATATGCTAAAATATCTTCAAAGAATTTTTCATCGTTTCTTGCTTTAGTTGAGAATTCTGCATATTCTTTGCCATCATAAAATGAAATTTTTATAGAATTGTCAAATTCTGCATTAATTGCTAATGATTTAAAAGAACTTAATTTGCTATAGTCTTCATCTGTAAATTTATCTAAGTAAAAATATTTATAGTTTAGATATTTTTCATCTTTTATAACTATCTTTGAAAAAGGATACTCTAAATGATATCTTAAGAAATCATGATATGAGTTATGTATTTGAAAAATTCCTTTAAGACTCTTTTCAATCATCTCTTTCGGAAGATTAGGTAAAGTTAACAAAAATTTTGAATACTTTCCATCTTTTACCTTAATAAGTTTAATATCATTATCAATCATTGCTTTTTTTTGCTTATAGAAAAAATCATCATATCTCTCTGATAAAAAACTAAGATATTTTTCGTAATCTCTTTTTAAATTGTTTATCGCTTTAACAACTTTATCAGAATCCTTGACATAATAGCTAGGAATAGAATAATTTATCGAAAAAATTTCAGTAATAAATTCATTTTGTTCAGGATTGTAAAGATAGAGCTTTACTTTGCTATCTAAGGAAGATTTCAAATCTTTTAAAACTTCATAATCAGTTAAATAATTTAATGAATTCATCAAATAGTAGTTAAAAATTATAATTTATATATTTTATCAATAAATGCAATTCATAGATTTAAATATAAAAATATTTATAAATAATAAGATGCTTAAAAAATAGAAGGTGATAATATGCTAAAGGTTAAACGCTTATCTGAGGTTTATGAAATTAAGGTATTTACTGAAGACGGAGATTATTTTGGAGAAGTTGAGGAATGCATTATGGATATACACAAGATCCTAAGTTGGAAAATAAGAGCTACTAAAAATTCTATTCTAGAAAGAACAATGACTAATGCTAAAGGAGTAATTATTCCACATAAATTAGTAAAATCTATAGGAGATATAATGATAATAGCAAAATCAGGAATTCCAAATCTAGAAGAAGAATAGAATGCTTTATGTTTCTGATATAAATTCTTTTTTATTTTGTAAACGAAAGTTTGCTCTTTCTAAAAAAATTTCTATAAAAGAAGAAGGATACAGTTTAGACTTAGGTAATTTTTTTCATGAAGGATTAGAGTACTTCTACAACAACGAAAAAAAGTATTTAGAAGAATTTAGTTTAGAAAAAAACAATTTAGAAATTGTTTATAGAAAATTGAAGAATGACAGCATTATTTTTGTTTCTAGGAAAATTCCAGAATTAGTTAATGAAATTAATTCATTAAACAAATTTTTGAACATCCACATGATCAATAGAATAAACTTAGTTAGAGAATTTAATAGAGTAAAAAAACTACAAGGAAAGGAACTTGCTGAAGCAATAATGCCAAAAATAAAAATAGAATTTCCAATAAAAGATGAAATATTAGATCTCAGTGGAAGAATAGACTTAATTGAAATATACGACGAAGAGATAGTACCTGTAGAAATAAAATCCACTGAAACATTAAGAGAAAGTTATTTGATGCAAGCAATTGCCTATGGAATTATGCTTAAAAATAATAGATTTATGGTAAATAAAGTAAAAATAATTAATCCTTCGCGAAGTAAAGAAATTCTGTTGAATCCATTTCATGAAATTGAATTGAAAAAATTGATTTATCAAATGAATGAAGCGTTAGAAAAGATTCCTCCTCCTGAAAGAATGAGTTATTGCGATAGATGTGTTTATTATGAATACTGTTGGAAATAAAAGCACATAAAATGAAACATTACATCCTAGGCGTTGATCCTGGAACAAACAGTGCTTTTGCATTGATAAGCTTAGATGGAAAAATAAAAACTTTGTTTTCTAAAAAAAATGCATCTGTTGAAGAAATGATCTATGAAATTGAAAAAAGTTCTAGTCCTGGAAAAATCTTATTGTGTGGTTGTGATAAAGCTAAAGCTCCTAGTAACGTTGAATTAATAGCAAAAAAATTCAACTCAAAATTAATTAAGCCAGATCATGATCTAAATTTTCATGAAAAGAAAGAATTGTTTCAAAGTTACTGTGATGATCTGAAACTGAACACTCATGAATACGATGCTTTAGTAAGCGCCTTTTACGTTTTTAAAAAAATTCAATCAAGAATAAACAAAGCAATTAAAAAAATTGATGAAAATGTAGATATTGAAAAATTTTTAGAGCTTTTACTTACCACTAATAAAACAATTGATCAAATTTTGAACGAAATCAAAGGAATTGAAGTTGAAGAATTGAGAAACATTCAAGAGATAAAAACAATAAATTACAACAGAATAAGCAAGATAAAAACCAAAGAATATGAAAAAGAAATTGAGTTCTGGAAAAATAAATTTTTAGAAGAAAAAGAAAAAAGAAAAAGAGAAATCAATGAAAGAATGCTAATGCTTACTTCAAAGATCTACTGTTTAAAAGAAGATTTAGAAAAGAATAATGAATTCATTCAAGAGCTTTTGGAAGCTTCTTTAAAAAACATGCCCTTTGCAATCAAAGAAAATTACAATTCTTTCAAATATAAATATCAATTCAAAGATGGAAAGATTTATGAAAAAGAAAAAGAAAGTTATAAAGAAATAAACGCTAAAATTTTAGAAGAAAAAAAATTCATTGTAGTTTTTGAAAAGATTCAGGATGATTTTTGGAAGATTGTTGAAGAGTATAAAAAAGAAAGAGAAAAAGAATTCAATAAAAAATTGTGAAAATTATGGTTTGTTTAAATAATAAAGATCTCTTTTCTTATCTTCTGATTTTTTAGGCAACAGCTTAATTTGATGCAACTTCTCATTTATAAAGTTCAAAAATTTGAATTTTTCAACGGTCTTCGTTTCTTTAACGTTCATTCCAAAAAGAAGCACTGCTAAAAATCTTAAAATTGATGAAACTATGAAAATTCCAACTATAGTTGTGCTTTGAGTTATTAAAAATGAACCTAAGAAAGAACCAATTGCAATTCCTAAATTTCTTATAAAAAAGATATAAGCAGTTATAGTATGTCTAATCTTAGAATCAACATGAGTAATTAAAAAATCTGCAGTTGCTAAATTGAAACTTGCCCAACCAAATGATGCAAAAATTTCTATGAAAACAAGATAAACAAAATTTTTACTTAATGTCCATAAAAAAGGAATTGTTGCAATAATAAAACCTGCTGAAACAAAAATAGCTCTTTCACCGTATTTATCACAAAGCTTTCCAATCAATGGACTGAAAAAAACGATTACTATTGACATTAGAGAATTTATAACGAAATACTGAATGTAATTGAAATTCAATTCTTTAAACATATAGGGTGTAAAAAAAGGTACAGCAATATATGCTGCGAAGTAAAAGAAGAATAAAAATTCTGCAAAAAGTCCAAAATTAGTAACATTCATATTCCTTAGAAATTCTTTGAAAGATAGCTTTTCTAAAGATGTTTTTGGATTTTTGAATCTTCTTTTAAGAATTAACAAACTCAAAAATCTTCCAAGAAAAGCAATTAAAAATATTAGCACAAACCATTTTAAAGATATATCTAAAAGAAGTGAAAAGATAAAAGAAATTACAAAAATTGTAAACTCTGCAATAGCAGCTCTTATTCCTAAATATGTATTTTCATCGTTGTTTCCTTTAATCAAATCTCCATATAATGATGTTGAAACAGGAGCATAGGAAAGTTGTAAGATCAAAATTATTAATGAAAGAATTAAGTAAATATACCATAAAACATTAAAAAAAGATAGTATAAAAAAAATAAACAAAGAAACTACCTGAAATGAAATAGTATAAACCAAAATCTTTTTTCTGTTGTTTGAAGTAGCTAAATTAGCATAAAATAAACCAATTATTCCACTTAAGAGATAAATTAAAGCGATTAAATTTGAAATCCAAACGTTTGAAACATTTTTAGAAACTAAAAAAGGGATAATAAATCTATCAAAAGTAGCAAGATATATACTTTCAAATATAGTGTAATAGAGAAAAATCAATCTTTCATGATTGAGTGACTTTAAAAATTTAAAATGATTTAGTTCCATAGCAGTAGCATATTTTAGAAAATTCGATTTTTAAATCTTTTGATTTATTAGAATTTTGAAAACTAGCAATATAAAAAGATTTATAAACTATACTAGTATAGGAATTATGTGATATTATGAACATCAAAGAAAATGACAATATAAAACAACTTATGAAAATTTTGAACTATGATGATAGTGATTATAAGATGGTTATTGCAGTAAGGAAAGATTTGAAATTACCTAAAGGAAAAATGTCTGCACAAGTAGCTCATGCTGCAGTAGAACTTGCACTAAAATGCTTGAAATACAATCCTGAAATTCTGAAAGAATGGCAAAAAAATGGAAGTAAAAAAGTTGTAGTTGCTGTTGAAAATCAAGAAGAAATCTGGAAATTAAAAGAAAAAGCAGAAAGTGAAGGGATTCTAAGTACCGTAATTCATGACGCTGGAAAAACAGTAGTTGAAGAAGGAACGTTAACTTGTATTGGTTTTGGTCCTGATAAATCAGATAAAATTGACAAAATCACAGGAAATTTGAAATTGATAAATTAGCTGTAAAGAATTTCTGCTCTTACTTTTAATTTTTTCTTAAAATCAGTAACGTAAGCTTCAAAGCAAGGTTCATTAAATTCAGTAATCTTTCCTAGAAAAGTTAAATTTGTTGGATTATTATTTTGTGATATTAATTGATTCCCTAAAACAATATTAACTTCATAGCTTACACTTTTATTTCTTTTTATTGCATTTATAATGTTTAGCAATAAATTCTCAATTTCTAAATCAAGCTGCTTATATGCACAAACTTCCTTATGACAAATAAAGTATTTACCAAATTTATATCCAATTACATAATTTCTTTCACATTGTTTAAAATCATTATTAACAAAAAACACCAAAAGGGATTTATAATTTTGCTCTGATTTATCTTTTAAATCATCTTCAGAAATAAAAACTGTTAAATTATAAAAATCGTAAATAAAATTGTAAAACCTTCCCTTTCCTTGAAATTCAATTTCAGATTCTCCTATTAAATTAGAAACTTTAGAATTATCTATGCAAGATAAAAGAAGAGTAAAATAAACTACAATAAACAATAAAAAAACATAAAAGATGTGTCTTTTTAACTTAGAATTTATCTTCTTTTTTTGAAAATTGGTATTTTTTTCTTTTTCCATTTTTTATTGTTAAACAAAATTTTTTGAAAGATACATTGATGTTTGATAAATTTGTTTTCTTTATTTTTAAAATTTATTAACTTTGCAAAAAGGAAAATAAAAGTAATTAACAGAATTGCTAACAAAAAGCCGTTGTAAAATCCATTCAAATATTGATTTCTTTCATAAAACATAATGTTTTCTCTCTTCTTTGTTTTAAAGTACATCTCCAAATCACTTAATTCAATTCCTTGAAATGCAAAGCTATACGCTGAATCAATATCAAAATTTTTTAGAGTGTTTGCATATTCAAAATAACTGTAACCAAGAATAGCAAAGTAACCTTGATTTGCTTGCTCCACTAATGTTGCTTTTAAAAGTTTTAATAATTCTTCTACTGTTTTGTTTTTATCTTCACTTCCTACTAATGCACTTTGCAACTCTACTTTAGCTCTTGTTGAAAAATAAACACAACTTACATAGTCTTTATTTTTCATGTACTCTTCTGCTTTTGATAATGTGTTAGATTCATTAAATGAAGGAACATAATAATTAATATAATAAAAAACTTCTTTAGCTTCGAAAAGCTTTTGTTCGCACAACTCTTTAACTTTATTCAAATCCAAATTTATTTCCTTCTTATCTTTCCCAAAAAACATGCTCCAAAGCTCAACAGTAAAGCTTCTTTCTATCGCATAACCTAATTTATCAATTATCATTAAATAAGAGAGATAATTTTCTTCAAAAGTTGAATTTTCGTTTACGCTAAATTCTTCAATAGATTTTAAATTTTGAAGTGCATCATCTATTCTTTCTAAAACTATTAATTTAGTTTGAAAATCTCCTAAGCTTTTAGCTTTCAAATTTTCAATGTTCTTTTGAAATTTTGTAACATTTTCTTTTAATTCATTTGCTTTAACTTTTAATTTTTCAATTTCCTCAAAAATTAACAAAGACAAATTTGATTTTGTTTCATTTGAAAGATTGCTTATATTTATCTTAAACAATATCTCATTATACAATGAAAGTTTTTGAATTTGAATAGAAGAAGTTAAACATAAACTTGCTGCACTGTAATAATTTCCTTGTTCTGCTGCTAATTTTCCCTTTTCATATCTATCTGTTAAATTCATTTCCTTTGAAGTGTTTATTACAAAATTATTGATCATCAAATCTTCTACTCTCTTGCACAGTTTTTTTGCAATTTCATTCATCACTTCATGATAATATTGTGGAACCTCTATTGTTTTAGTTTGATATTGCTCGAATTGTTCTTTTTTATTTTCTAATTTATTTAAATGACTTAAAACCTCATAAAGATTATTCACTTTACAAACAGTTGTTTTTCCAAAATTTTTACAGCCTGTAAAATTTAAGTATTCTTTATCATCAGAATATTCGTCTTTTTCATAAGTAAAATCTGGAATGAAAACATATTTTAAATGATTTTTAACTGCTGCTTTAACTTTATATTCAACACCATTAACGTAACCAATATAACTTCCTGCATTTATTGTTCCAGTCATTGCAATGTAACGATAATCCTTTATTCCTTGTTCTCCTCTTTTAAGATCCTCTAAAAGTAAAATGTTAAGCAAAGCAAATGCAGAACCTGCACTAGGACCACCAACTTCCATACTTAAAGGAAGATTTGATTTTATTCTATAATGAAAATCAAGATTTGAACAATCCAAATCAAGAAAATTACAAGCAATTTCTTTAGAAAATCTTATGCTAGCTACAGTATCTAATTTACTGTAAGGAAATGTATCAACATAAACAGCTCCTGAACCTGGAGTTATTTTCAACTCAGCTTCTAAAACGCTACCATCTTTGATTATAGTACTTTCAGTAACAGCTAAAAGTGAAATTCTACCAACTATTTCTGACCCAAAAACAGATGTTGAAAAAAATAATATTAATAAAAAAAGCAAGATGGTTCTTTTCATTTTAATGGTTTTTAAATTCTTATCCTTTTAAATATTTTGCTAAAAATTTATATATTGTTTCTTTTCTTATATTGAAATATGCACTCAAAACTTAAAAACATTGTAAAATTGATTGCAGAGATTTCGCTATTGATTTTACTATTTTATCTATTTCTAACTAAAATTTCTTTTCATGATTTTTATAAGTTAAAAGATATTTTTAAATGGCAATTTATTCCTTTACTTATCTTAATAAATCTATTAATTCCTTTCTTTTGGTCATTAGCTTGGTATAAAATTTTAAGAGCATTCTATAAGGTAGATGTTTTAGAAATTTTTCTTGCAAAAATTGCTAGCCAAGCAATAAGTTACGTTACTCCTTTTGTTGGCATTGGCGGAGATGTTTTTGTTCCTAGTATTTTAGCTAACCATGAAAGGAAAGCAAAAACGATAATTGCTACTATTGCATTAGAAAGAACTATTGAAGTTATTGCTTATGGTTCTTTGTTAAGTGTTGCATCTTTTGTTGTTCTTTTTTCAGAAATTCCTTTGTATATTAAAATAGCGATGATAGCTATTTCATTAATGCTTGTAATTTTCTTATCATTATTCTTATACATGCTAATTTTAAGAAAAAGAATATTTTCTGCAATATTATCTTGGCTTTATTCTACGTTCCATTTCAAAAAGTTTGATGAAATCAAAAAGAAAATAATGGATTTTGAAGAAGATTTGTTCTTTGTACTTAAGAAAGAAAATAAAAAAGTTATAATCGAAGCTTTCATTTTCAAATACATTGGATTGTTCTTTGAAGTTTTAAAGTACGTTATTCTTTTCTACGCTTTAAATCATAAAAAACTAGTTTTGTTTTATGCTTGTTTTGCTTTAACATCTTACATAGTAGTTTGGATTTTATCTTTTATTCCAGCTTCTCTAGGTGGATTTGAATATACATATATAACTTTCTTCCCAGAAGTAGGTTTAAGTAAAACTGATGCATTGGGTTTCATACTTATCGTTAGAGGTCTTTACACAATAAACGTTTTAATTGGTCTTAGCTATTATTTCATTAAAAAAAGTGAAATGCTTAAGAAAGAATTAAATAAATCGTAAAATTATTAAATTTTAATCCATTATTTAGCCTGAGGCAACCAGGACAGCTTCGGAAACGAGGAAAGTCCCCTCTCCCTTAAAAAGAGAGCAAAGGCGAAAGCCTTTAAGGAAAGAAAATTCCTGCTTTTGGCTAAGGATGAAAGATATTGACATGCCAAAAGCGTGTTGAAAAAAATGCTCTCGGGAGCAAGTTTTAAACGCTTAGACTGATGCTGTCTTCCAATTTGGAAAACAAAAAGGGGCTTACATGGTTGCCTCATTTTATTTCTTTTAAAGGAACAAAAGCTATGTAGTAAATGCCTTTTTCATTAGTAAAATTGTAATATTTTTTGTTGTTTCTTATTAAGACATCATACTCTTTTCTAGAAATTGTTATATTATACTTTATTAAGAATTCTTTTACTTTAGCTAAATTTTCTTCATTTTGAGTTAATTCTTTAAGAAAATTGTAAAAATTGTGGTATTTTTTTGCTAAAGTCGTATCATTTACCATTATTGAAATTTCATAATTGTAAAGTGTTGCCGATTTAGTAGGATTAAAACTTCCTGAAATTACTGAATTTTCATTGAAAAAAACCTTTAAATGCAATTGACCAATTTTATTTTTGAAAGTTATTGTGTTGTTTGGAAATTTTGAATATTTATTGTTATATGTTGATCTTAATCCTTCAGAATTATAGCTTTCTAATGCATTAGCTATAGATTCTAAAGTTAATGTGTAAAGCATAAATTTGGTTTTATTGTTTATGTTTTCAAGAATTAAATTTTCTATGTTTGAATTTGTAATACAGATCTTATTTGTTTTGATTTTAAATGGCTTTCTACTCTTTAAATTTTCTTCAGTTATTGTTTTCTTAAGAAATTTTGTAATATTTTCTGAATGAATTATGAATTGATCATTAACATCGTAAAATGCATTTTTCTTAGTAGGGTTGAAACTTTGAATTACTGTAATATTTTCTACTAAACAAATTTTAGCATGAAATATTCCAAATTTGTAAGAAATAAAAGTTACATTAACATTAAATGATTTATTCTCTGCAACTTTGTCAAGGTAAAGTTTAAAGCTTTTAGAATTTTTTGCAAGATAATCAATAAGTTCTGGATCTGCATTGTAGAATAAACAAATTACTGATTGATTCTCAAACAAAAGTTTTAATCTATCTAAACAATCTTCTATGTTGCAAAAATATTGCTCATATTCTGTAGTTTCATTGATAAAAATTATTGCTGAATCTTCCTGAATTGTTCTTAATTGTTTATTTTCTTTTGTTATTGTTTTTGGTTGTTGATTAACGTAATAATTCAAGGTAAGAATGAGTATAACTGTTACAGCTAATGCATAAAATAACTTTTCAAGCTTCATTTTAGTACCTTTTTCATGAAAACAGGAATTGCGATTGAAGCTAAAATTAAGTATCGAGGTTTGTTTTTAAAATTTAGCAAATATATTAAAAAGTACGAGCAAAAACCAATTAAAATTCCAAAAATGTTATCGTAATAGAATGAAAGGATTAGTGTAAAAATAAATATTATTGTGTTGAAAAAAGGAAGGTTTAACTTAGAAATGAATTTAATGCTATAAAGCATGATTTTTCTTGCTAAAATAAATGAAACAATTACTGCTATTATTGTGACTAAATAAAATTCTAGGGTTGAGGTAAATTTTAATCTCTGAACTAAAAAATTCCTTGCTATGTTGAATTTCAATAAAAAAGGTGCAAAAACATAACTTGCACTGTTCAATGCACCTATGAAAAGAAAGTATAATCTTTCGTTTTTTTGATTTCTAAATAAATACATTAAAGGAACAATTGCTAAGCTACTTGTAATTCCTGGATAAAATAAGAAGATTATCGATAACAATGATACGAAAATCAATGCAATTAATTCTTTTAGCTTAATTTTTCCATAGATTATTTTTTGTTCTGGAATTTTGGATTTTGAAAAATGAAAAAAATTGTAAGTTGCAATGCCTAAAGAAAATATATGAAAAAGTCCTTGTTTGAAGTTGAATGAGAAAAATCCAAGAAAGCCGTATAGTAAAGAAATCAGAAAATCTATTTTTAGAAAATAAATTATTATCGTTGCCAAAACTGCAACGCTAAAATATTTTATAGCATCTAATGGAACAAAATCTAAGAGAAAAACTAAATTTATTGAAATTATTGATGCATAAAAAGAACCTAAAATTGTCAAATCTATTGCTTCCATTGCTCTTCCTTGTTTTAACCATTCACTTGCTTGAGTTTTTAGAGTTATTGTATAATCATCTGCATATTGCAATAGTATTGCTGGAATAGTGTTTAAGTAAGAAAAAATTATAGCTAATGGAATCAAAAAATAAGGCGAATTGCTAGGAACAATTGCTGCAATAAAATTAATATGAACTGAAGGAATCAATCCTGCAATTATTCCAAATAAAATACCAAAAAGGAATTCTAAAAACATTAAATAAAAAAATTAGATTTAAAAATATATTTAATCTTAATCATATCTTGAAAATTTTTCAAAAATGTTGGCATAAAATAGAGCATTTTTTCATTTCCTTTCAGTTTTAAAATCTAAAATTCATAAAATTTAAAAATAGATTCTCACTGAAATTGTTCAATCTGCTTCTTAAATGCAGAGCATTGCTTTTTATATTCTTAAACTAATTTAAAAAAGATTGTAAAAGAGGGAAAAAGAAAATGGACACAACTCCATTAAAAGATTTAGCTGAAAAGTTTGGTACGCCTTTGTTAGTAATGGATTTAGAAGTAGTAAAAGAAAACTATATGACTTTGAAGAAAAACATTAAGAATGTAGAAATTTATTATGCAGTAAAAGCAAATAGCCATGAAAACATATTGAAGTTGCTAAGAGATTTAGGAAGCAACTTTGATGTAGCATCTAGAGGAGAAATTGATAAGCTACTTTCTTTAGGAGTTTCTCCAGACAGAATGAGTTTTGGAAATACAATAAAGAAATTAGAAGATATAGAATACGCTTATAAAAAAGGAGTTAGAATGTTTGCAGTAGATGCAGAAATGGAATTAGAAAAGATAGCAAAAGTTGCAAAAGGAAGCAAAATTTATGTAAGATTAAGCACAAACGGAATGGAAGAAGATGCAGATTGGCCATTAACTAGAAAATTCGGAACAAGTGTTGAACATTGCATAAAATTAGTTAAGTATGCAAAAGATCTAGGCTTAGAACCTATTGGAGTAAGCTTTCACGTAGGAAGTCAAAATTACAATCCTGAAAATTGGAGAATTGCAATAAAACAAACTGCTGAAATTTTCAATGCAGCTAAGGCAATGGGAATAAAATTAAATATGGTTAATACTGGTGGAGGAGTACCAGTAAGATACATAAAAGAAATTCCTAAGGTTGAGGAAATTGCAAAAGTAATTAATGAATCAGTAGAACAATATTTAGGAAAAGATGTTAGAGTTATTGCTGAACCAGGAAGAAGTATGGTAGGTAATGCAGGAATAATGATCACTAAAGTAATTTTAAGAAGTACTAAATTTAATGAAAATTGGGTTTACGTTGATGCAGGAGTATTTCACGGTTTAACTGAAACAATACAAAACATCAAGTACAGAATTTCAGTAGAAGGAAAAGACAATGAAAGTAAAGAGAAGTTTAATTTAGCAGGGCCTACTTGCGATAGTATGGATGTTATGTATTACAACATAGAATTACCTAAAAGCATAACTATGAACGATCTAGTATATTTCTTTGCAGCAGGAGCATACACATTAGAATACGGAACTACGTTTAATGGAATTCCAAGTCCTAAGTGTGTTTTTGCAGACGGAATTGTAAAGAAAGTAGATAATTTAGTAGAAATAAAAGTAAAAAATTAAATTTTTTCTTTTTTTAATATTCTTCGTTCATCAATTCGTAATATTCTTTTGAATGTCCACAACTTGGACATTCTGATGGAGGTTCTTTACCATAATGTATATAACCACATTTTCTACAAACCCAATAAACATTCTTCTCTTTTTTCAGTAAGGTGTTGTTTTTTAACTGATCTAAAAACTTCCTAAATCTTTCTTCGTGATGTTTTTCTGCTATTGCTATAGCTCTAACTCTCTTTGCAATTTCAAGATAGTTTAGATCTTCAGCTAGTTTTGCAATCTCTAAATAAAATTTCGAATTTTCATAATTTTCTCCTTGAATTGCTGTTTCAAGGTTTGCAATAGAATTTCCTAAACTAAGATGTTCTTCTAAAGTAATTTCTTCAATTTCAAAATTAGGATCTATAGATTTTATCATTCTTGAAAACCATTCTGCATGTTCTAATTCATTCTCTGAGGTAATCAGAAAAATTTCTTCAAGCTTGAAAAGATTTTCTTTTCTTGCTACTTTGGCGTAAAATGTATACCTTAATCTTGCTAAACTTTCTCCTACATAAGCTTTTAATAGCATTTTTATTAACTCTTGTTTTGTTTTTTTCATATTTTCACCTAAAAGAACGTTTTTTTGATAAAATATTGATGTACATCTAACCTTGATTCGATAAGATGTAAATTCATCTTAAACTTAAATTCTGGAGATTTTAGTTTAAGAATATTTTCTTTTGAAGTTAGAAGTTTTTTTATTCTGTATAAAGTTAAATGTGCCTGAAAATTTTCCTTTGGAAGTTTTAAAACTGAAATCACTTCATTGTAAAGATTTTCTAGATTATAACCTTTAAGAAATAAAACCCTGTTGTCAAAAAAACCTAAATCTTTTACAATAACTTCTTCATTCTTAAACCTTTCAAAGTTTATTGCTGATACTTTTTCTATAATATCTTGCATCTCTTTTTCTGTTTTTTCTCCAAAAAAATAAAGAGTAAAGTGATAATGCTTATTCTTAGTTCCTTGAATTCCTTTAATGCTATCTTGAAATTCCTCAATTATTTTATGATATTCTTCTGGGACATTAACTGCAAGGAATAATCTCATCTTATTGAGGTTTATCTGAAATTCCTGTAGGAGTAATGTAAAATACTGCTTCTGCTTCTGGTAATGATGGAGAATCAATCATCCTTGCAACTCTTGAACCTGCTTTTCCTTTTCTTAAATAAATTCTATATGTTGAAGTATGTGCTACAATATTTCCTCCAATTGCTGCAGTAGGATCTCCGAAAAAAGTATCTGGTTTAGCCATAACTTGATTAGTAACGTAAACACATATATTATAAACTTGTGCAAGTTTAAGCAATTGATGCATATGTTTGTTTAATTTTTGCTGTCTTTCAGCTAAAGTTCCTCTTCCAACAAACTCTGCTCTGAAATGTGCTGTTAATGAATCTACAATTACAGTTCTTACCTTTTGATTTTCTTTCTTTATTAAATCTTCTACCTTTTCAGCTAAAAGCATTTGATGATCAGAATTGAATGCTCTTGCAACAAAAATACTTTTCAATACATCTTCTGGTTTTAAATTCATTCCTTGTGCAATCTGAATTATTCTTTCAGGTCTAAATGTCGCTTCAGTATCGATATAAACAACTTTTGCATCAGGTTCTAAAGCTATTGTTCTAACTGCTAAAGTTAAACCTAATTGAGTTTTTCCTGAACCAAATTCACCATAAGCTTCAGTAATAGCTCCTGTTTCAAAACCTCCTCCAAGTAAATCATCTACTGCTTTACAACCTGTAGAAAGCTTTAGCACTGTTTGTCTTTGCTTAAGAACTTCATCTCCTCTAACAAAACTCATATTAAATTGCTCTCTTGCAAATTGAATGATCTTTCTAGCTGCTGCTACAGTTAAACCTGTAATTTCAGCCAATTCTGTGGGAGATGCAACTGCAATAGACATTACATCACTATAACCCGCACTTTCAAGCTTTTCAGCAGTAGCTGGTCCTACTCCTGGAAGATCATAAATTGTAATTTCCTTTTCTTGTGTTTTAGATTTTTCTTCCTTTGGCATTAAAACCACCTCTAGAATGTAAATTCTTTTGTTTATTATAAATTTAACTATTCCAATTTAGAAATTATTTTTAAATAAAACAAAGAAAAAATGAAAAAATTATTCTTTTGTTTTTTTAATAACTTGCTTTCTTTTTTTCTGATATTCTTTTTCAAATCTATACCAACTTATGGTTTCTTTAATTTCTCTTAAAATGCCGAATTTCGTTTGCTTTTCATTATGCTTTTTATCGTATTCTGGATCTTTAAAGAACAACTCATATCTCTTAAAATTTTCATTTAAAATTTCATCGAACTGCCTTTCAAATTCTAAAATTTTTTCATAAAGTTTCTCAATAGAGGAATAATCCCAACTTTGCTTTACTTTATCATATTTTTTAAAAACTTCTTCATAAGTTAAAGCATCTAATTCAAAAGGCACATCTAAAATATACTTTTTTGAATATTCTTTTTGAAGCTTTTTTACTTCATTGTGCAAACATTCTTTGATATTGTAGATCACATTATTTAATATTTTAAAATTGTCATAATATTTTCCAAAAATAACCTCTAAAACCACTTCATTCTCTACAGTAGGATCATAAGCAATTTTGTAATCAAATTCTTTCTCTAAAAACTTTAGCATTGTGTCTAAATCGCTATAATCTGGATTATTCAACACTTTCTTTTCATAATTATAGATAAATGAATTGAAATTAGGATATTTTTTGTAAATATTTAATATCTCTTCATCAAAAACTTCTTCTTTTTCTTTTGATAAATAATTTATCTTTCCAAACATTTTTATGATTTTTAAATAGGTATTAGTTTGCAACGCCGAAAGCTTATTCAAAGTTTCAATGTACTCAGAAACATCTCTACAAAGTCTTCGATCTTTTGAAAAATTAGAAATATATACTTCTTTTTCTATACTTGAAATTTCATATAACAATTTTTGCATCTTAAAGAAATTTTCTACACAACTTGCTTGTATCTTCTTCTTCAAATCAGGCAAATTCATAAAGTCGTCAATCTTCAACTCCCTTTCCTTTTTTGCAATTAAATGTTCTATATTTTTCATTTTATCACCATTTAGTAGATTATGAATAAATTGAAAAAAATAAAAAAGTTTCTAAAATATTTTAAATTTTGGACTAGATTTATGATTTTAAAATTAATCTATTAAAATCCTAAAGTTGAAAAAATTTTAGAGAACTTAAATAATAAACCTTAAACAAAAAATCAACAAGAAATTAGCAAAAATTATTGTTTCTTTTCTTAAAATGGGATAAAGCACGATTTGAGCTATTAAAAGAATAATCAATATTAGAATTGTGGTTGTATTTCTTAAACTTCCTGAAAATTTTTTTTCAGAAAAAGGAAGAAAAGGCTTAACTCCTGAAACAGTAAAAGAATCTAAAAGAAGATGTAATGAATAAGATAAAAAGCAATAAAAAACTATAGTTAAATATTGATCAAATTTTAAAAAGAATAAGTAAAGCAGTGGTAAAAGAAAAGAAACTAGAAGGGAAGAAAATATGCTATGAAAAACATCTCTATGTTTAGGTTTTCTTAAGAAAAACAAAGAAAGCAGGAATGGAAAAATTTTCAATATTGAAAATTTCTTATAATAATCTAGATCCGGTATTATTGCGAATATCAATATGTTTATGTATATGAATACATCTAAAAAACTTTCAGCAAATAAAAGTAAAGGAAAAAAAGTTATTGCGTTTATTGCTAAATGTTCTTTAAATTTCATTCTATTCTTATTCTAATTCCTCCTTTATAATCTTCTAGATTAATTTTCTTCTCTTTTTCTCTACAAACTCCTCTTCTAGTTTTTTCTTCTTTTACTTCTACTCTTGGATATAAAATTAATTCTTTTGCTTCTTTAAAATCCACTTCTGGATAATTTATGAACAAACTTTTCTTCTGCTCAAGACTTAATTTATTGTGAAATTCTGCAGTGTAAAAACCCGTATATTCTATTCCTACTGCTTTCTCAGATTTTATTCTGTACTCAATTCCACTAATTACTTGATTTTCCTTCATTTTTCACATCTAGAACTATTGAAATTTTATTATCTATATTGTTTACACTAACCTCTGTTACTGAATAATCTACTGCATTACAAAGCTCTTTCCTAGTTTCTTTTGGCAAAGATTCTTCACAAGAAATAAAAAACAAACTAAAAATTAAAAATAAAGATAAAAGTTTCTTTATCATATTAATTTTCTAGGTAAATTTCAATTTTAAAAAATTATTGCTTTTACTCCTGCAAAAATCATTTCAATAGCCATTGCAGTAAGAAACAATCCTAAAATCCTTGAAAGGATACTAATTACTGTCATATTTATTTTAGGTATCATTGTTGCTAATGGATAGAAAACTAAAAGTACTAAAATAAAAGATAAAATTATGTTAAAAATCATATATTGTGCACCTAATTCCATGGTTTTTAAAGTTAAGAATGAAATTGTTGCTGGTCCAGTAAGCATAGGAGTTGCTAATAATGCAACTATGCTATCATTAGGTTTTGATCTTTGAACTTCTTCTTCCTCTTTCTCCCTTATAGTATCAATACCTAAAAGCAATAATACAATCCCTCCTGCTATGCGGAATGCATCAATACTTATACCAAACAAATTAAACAACAAAGGACCTATAAGAACCATTGCTATTGCAATAATCAAAGCCAACATCACTCCTTTTAAAGCAATTTTCTTAACATCCGCATTATTTTTGTATGCCATCAAAAGCATAGGAATTGAGCTTAAAGGATTTACCAAAGTAAAAATCTGAAGTACTATAAGTAAATTTATTATTTCCAATGCCATAAGAATCACCTTTCAAACTAACACAATAATTTCAATTTAAAAAAGTTATGAATTTTAGAAATATTTAAATATAGTAAAAGCTTAGAATTTTGAAATGGTAACACCTCCACCTCCTCCACCTGTTACAAAGCAAACTCAGCAACAAGCTCCCCAGCAGCAAAAACCTCAAACAACTCAACCAAAGCAACAAAATGTAGATATCATTCCAATATTAACCGAAGAAGTTAGAAGATTAAGCGAAAGAATGAAAGAGTTAGAATATGAATTGCAACTTTTAAAGAAGAAGATTGAAGTATTTAATCAAAACATGCTTACTACGTTTAAGAAAGATAAAGATCAAATTGATATACTTAAAAGTGATTTAGAACAATTTAGAAAAAATTTGAACCAATTAACTGATCTTATGAACAAAATGGTTTCTGAATTAAAAGGCTCTGCTAAAAAAGAAGATGTGATGAGATTAGAGAAATATATTGACTTTTGGAAACCTATTGAATTTGTAACTTATTCTGGATTGGATCACGTTTTAAATGAAAAAATTAAAGAAGCATTTGAAAGCTTTGATGTTAATAGTAAGATTGATGAGATTATAATGAAAAAAGTAAAAAATGCGTTTATTGAAGTGCTTGCGGAATATGAAAAAATAAAATCTGAAAATGATAGTTCCAAAGAACAATGAAGATCTTTTGAAAAAATATAATTTTAAAGAAGTCGAAAAAGATCCTGTAAATGGTATTGTTACAGGATATCCGAAGCCTTTAAAGTACTTTAAAATTATTTATTCTTCTCCTAAAGCTACTTTAGAAAATCATTACTATTTTTTTGTGAATTTTCTTGAAAGAATTAAAAGGTTTGAAGAGTTTGAAAAAATTACTGATGTTTACTCTTCATCAACTATGTCTGGATTTTTTGGAAATGCTATGCAAAGATTAGCTAGTCAACAAGATAGAATCAGCGGAATTCTTGCAGCTATTGGTAAGTTAAGCATTGACATATTGAAACAAGTTCAAGAATTAAGGAAAATTGATGAAAGATTAGGCTACTTTAAAGCTTGGAAAGAAAAAAGTCAAGCTGCAGATGTAGCTTTAAAAGGAATCTGGGCTGATAATGTCGATAATGCTTCTAAAACAGAAATGGGTTTATTTGTTTTAGCTCAACAAGCAGGATACAGTGCTTTGCCTGATCTTTTCTTTAGAACCTTTGTTCAAGATGAAAAGGAAATTGATACTATTGTTGATGCTTATGATGTTTCTTTACCTCTGAAAAGCGTTTTAAAAAGGAAATTGATGAGCTTTCTAAGATGGGCAAAAGAAATTGAACATGAATTAAGTGTAAGAAGAAATGTTCTTTTAAAAATGATGGTTCAAAACTATAATTCTTTAAAAATGTATTCTCATTGGTTAAAACCTTACTTAACTAATGTGCGTTATTTAAATTTGCATGAAAAGTACATGAACTCTGTTTACATTGTTAATAGCTTTGATGCTAATGTAACTGAAATTGAATTTCTAGCTAAAAGAAAGAATTCAGGAGATAGCTCAAAGTACGATTGTGTTCTTGTAAATATGTTTTTTAGAACTGCTCCTTTGATGATGACAGGTCAAGAATATCAAAGATATCCTATTCATCTCGGCACTTTAGAAATTACTTTACGTGGCTATGTTTGGAGCAAAGAAGAGATTGAAAATTATAAAAAAATGCGTGAAGAAGAAGGTTTAAGTTTGATTGCTGATATTGACAATAGCATTAGAGAAACTTTGAAAAACTTAGGCGATGATTTTGAAAAATATTTAAAAGAAGCTGAAGGAGTTAAAAAGGAAGAAACTAAGAAAGAAGAGAAAAAGGAATCTTCTGCTAAAAATGATTCTTTTGGAGATCTCTTTGAACCATTGAAAGCATTGGCTGAAGGACTTATTGAATTGTTTACTTTATTTTTACCTGAACCTAGCGAAGAGAAAAAATCTGAATCTAAAAAAGAAGTTGATAAGAAAAAGATAGTTAGTGATTTGACTGATATTTACATTAAATATAAGAAATGGAATCGTTGGTGGACTTTTGATGTTTAAGTTTTTTATAATTTTCTTTTGCATTATAATAAAATTGCAGTTTAGCTTTAAGTTGAATTGGCTCTTTTTCTAAAATTTTACAGATATTTTCTTGAAAATCATGATATTTAAATGGATCTAAATTAGAAATTATAAAAATCTCTTCTTCAGTAATCTCTTGAATTGCTTCTAGCTTAATATATCCTAAAAAATTAGTATTTAATCTTTGAATTCTATAATTCTTAAGCTCTTCTTTAAGATAACTTAAACTAGTAATCTTTTCTAAATCTTCTGGCTTTAGATTTAAACTGTAAAATGATCTTAAAAACTCTTCTAGATAACTCTCTGCTAATTGCCTTACTTCTTCTTTTTCTGTAATAATAAGTTTTTCTATTGACTTGATTTCTTTCTCTATAGCTTTGTAAAGTTCAGGATTTATTGGTTTTTTTAATTCTTTATAATAATTAGTATAAAGTTCTTCTAACTCCTTGTGTAGTTCTAATAGGATATTCCTTTTTTAAGTAATAATCTAAATCTGCATAATTCTTTAGTAACTTTTCAACTTCCTCTTTTCTTAAAGATGGAATGCATTTGACTTAAATCTGTAAAGAATCGCTCTATAAAACCATATTTTTTTTATTTCTTCTTCTGGAAAAGGAGTTAATGTTTTTAATTTTTCTTCTGTGTTTTCTAAAACATATAAACTTCCTAAATCTATAAGAAAATTTAAAATCTTTTGTAAATCTTCCTTAGAATAATTCATCTTGTGCAATTCCTTATTATCAAAATCTAAATAATCATATAAATCCATAAATTCAAGAATCTTTTATCAATTTATAACTATTATGAATTTTTTTAGAAAAAGAAAAGAAAAAAAAGGTTAAAAAGTTGGTTTTTATTGTGGTGTTGTTACTTTGATGTTATCTCTTGAACCAGTAACAACAACTTCTTCTTTATCTTTTAAATCACTTGCATATTTACCACTTACTAAGTATTCTGCTAAAACTCTTGCTGCCATTCTGCTTTGCTCTTCTTCCCAACCAGCAACAACAATTCCTACTTTGCTTCCAGTTTTAAACATCTTGATTAATCCTGAATCCTTTGGAATTCCTGATGCTGTACCATAGGTTGGGTAAGTTAATCCCATCAATTCTGCACTTACTCTGTTAACTGCTGGACCACCAACACTGATCATGTTTGCTCTACCAACTTGTCCAAGTACTTCAGTATCCAATACTGCAGCACCTAACTTAATTGGTTTAACTGTTTGTGTTTCAACAGAGCCTGATGTAGCAGCTGCACCATAGTTAATTTTCATATCTTCAGTTCCTACTGCAACAACAACCTTTGCTTCTTCTTGTGGTAAATAAATGTATACCTCATCCTTATCTTTATCATCTGCTTTGAAGAAAGTTCCTAAATTACTAACTCCATATTTCCAATCTCCATCTCTTTCTTTAACTAGAGCTATAATTCCTCCTGTGGAAACTAAATCCATAGAAATTTTCTTAGTACTATCAGCAGTTACGCTTATAACTTGACCTTGAATCAAGCTAGTTACTTCATCTTTAATATCTGTTGCAGTATTTTCATTTAAAGTTATTTTTCCATTATTACTGGCTATTTCAAAAGTAATTTTAAATCCTCCTTTTGCATAAAAGTCTGAAGATGCTGCTAAATTATATGATGCATTACAAACTGAGTTACTATAAAAATCAACTAATGTACTTGAATTTACTTTACCCCATACTTTATCGCTTATCAATTCTATGCAATTTCCATTTGTATCTTCTTTTTCAATATATTCGTTAGTAGTTAAATCAATAAGTCTTATTCTGTCTTTATCCGTTCCTGTTGCATCATAAATATTATCTAACATGAACACTCTAGTTAATGGATAGTCTCCATAATCTGCATCATTGTAAATAAATACCGTTCCTACCTCTACGTTTGTTAAATTTCCTTGTAAAACTAATTTATAATTTGATTCATTATACACTTTTACTTGAGATGCGTTATCACTTTCAAATAATTTTATTTCTACTTCTTTATCATCTGCTCTTACTCCTCTAAAGATTACATAACTATCTCCATCTCTCACTAATCTTATTGGAACTTTATTTTCTGTAACTTTATAATTAGGAGTTGTTCCTTCAAATCTCCATTTTAAACCAAATATTGGATCTGTCCATTCACTACCTTCTCTCCAATACTTGAAAACTCCTCCAAAATCTGTTGAAAATGCAGAGGGTTTTATTTTCACAGTTAATTTGTCATCCTGTAAAGTTACATCAATTCCATTAGAAGCGCCATATGATTTTCCATTGATCGTTACTTTTCCTGTTTCAAATTCCATTTTCTTAGAACCTACTGACAATTCTACATAAACACTTTTCTCAGGAATTGTATACAAAATAACCTTTCTAACATAAACTGTATCTCCATCAGTTAATTCTATATTATCTCCTTCTTTAGCAGAATACAATCTTCCATTTATTCTCAAAGAAACATCTTTTGTATTTTCATTTGCACCGATTAGTTCTACACTTTTACCTCCTACTGTTTGTTTATCTCCTACTTTCATAGTAACTTCATCTGCTGCTCCTGATAAAACTAGTTTTGTTAAACTACTTGAACTGTTGTATGTTGCATCTGTAACATAAAATGTTTTTCCAAATAATACTAATTCTGCATTTTTAAATTCTGAAAAATTCCAAGATCCACTTTCAAAACTTACGGTATATGTAAATTCTTTATTGGTAATATCATAATGCAATATTGGTAATAAATCAGAATATTCTGGTCTTCCATATGCGACTGCAACACCTGATGGTAATGCTATACTTTGAGTATACTTAACTTTCTTACTTCCTGTATCGGATCTCATTTCTCTTTCTTTCAATACATCCCATTGTGCTTCTCTTAATGTTGATCTTCTTCCATCTAAATTTTTATCTAATGTTAGATGCTTAGTAGTACTCCAAAGAAGAACTCCATCATCTACACTAACTTCAGTTTTGCTTGTTCCTTCAACACTTACAACTTCTTTCTTAACTGCTCTTGCTTGGAATGCTGTTGCAATGTCGATTGCTCCTAAAACATCTCCAGTCTTTGCGTCTGCACCTACTACGATGAACCCATCGAAACTACCATCTGCCTTTACAAATGGCGATGGCAAATCACTCAAACCAGCTGCCATTGCACCGAACAAACTGGCACCTACCATTAGGGCACCAGTACCCAATGCAACTAACTTTTTAATTTTTTTTCCGTTTTTCATTTTTTCTCACCTGAATTTATAGCATAAAATGCTAATATGATAATAGCATTAAACTATTTATAAATGTTTTGTATCAAAAATCTACATCAAAAACACCATATTCAAAGATAAAGCCTAAAACTGCAAAATTTTGAACTTTTAGACTTTCATAACTAAAGAGTAATTAACAAAACAACAACCCCTATTTATAAATAAAGAAAAAACCATTTTTAAATGATTTCTAATTTTTCATAAAATTCAGAAAAATGATAAAACAAAACATTTAAATACTATTATACACATAATTATACCAATATGCTAAAAACTACACTAAAAAACGAAGATGTTTTTACGCTATGTAATTTTATAAGAATTTACTATGATTATAAGGGTTATTCTACAATAATTAATCAAGAAAATCATAACACTTCAGGATTATTTTTAATTCTAGAAAAAATTCCTGAAGAGTTTTTAGCAGAAGAACCTCATTTTAAAGAGATTGAAAATCTAAAAGATGAACTTATAAACAGAATTTACGAAGACAAAGCAATAATTATTGACTTAAAGAACAATCAAATAAGCAACAACATAACGTTAAAGCCAAAGTATTCATTAGTACATGATCTTTTTCCTTCTTTTAACAGTATAAAGGATTTAGCAAAAGCTTATTTTGGAGAAAAAACAGGAACAAAAAGAGAAGCAGGATTAAGCATTCATCTTATAACAGGAGCACCAATAATAATTATGAGTCAAACCTCAATAAACACAACAGGAACAGGACCAATTTATTTTTTAATGAAACCTGGAGTTTATGTAAAATCTTACTTAAAACACATCTCTACGTTGCCATATTCCTACTACATTAATCCTGAAGAATCTTTAACCTTAATTCTTGAAACACACATTTTCAAAAACAATGAACAAAAAATAATACAGAAAGAAATTGTTAATTGGAAAGATTATGCTCCTGAATTTTTGAAATTTTTTTAAAAACATTTTTAAAATCTAATTCTCACAAATCTACCAAATGCTAAAGATTCCTTACAACAAAATAATTGACTTCATAGAAGCACAAACTTCTTTAACTAAGCAAGAGATAGAAGAAAAAATTCAAGAGAAATTAAGACAATTTTCAAACATTCTTTCAAGAGAAGGAGCAGCATTACTAGTAGCTAATGAACTTAAGATAAATTTCTCTGATTTTAATAACATTGTTCTTAAAGTAAATGAATTCTTTGAAACTGAATCAGCAAATGTGAAGCTTAAAGTGATCAGAGATAACGGAATTTCTGAATTCGTAAGAAAAGACGGTCAAAGTGGAAGAGTAAGAACATATTTTGCTTCTGATGAAACAGGAACTACAAGAATAGTACTTTGGAACGATCTTATTGATCAATTCCAGCTTGAAGAACAAACGATCTATGAAATCAAAAATGTTAGGATAAAGAAAAATAACAATAGCTATGAAGTACATTTAACTTCTAAAAGTGAAATTAACGAAGTAGAAAAGATCAAGAATGAAGAAAAACCAAGAATAAGAAAAAGAATAATAGAAATTCAAAAACCAGAAGATGTAGAAACATTAGGAATTATTGTGAAGATTTTTGAACCTAAAACTTTCAAGACTTGCAAAATTTGTAAAAGAAGAGTAGAAAACTTTTGCCAAGAACATTCTAATGAACTTCCTGAAAACAATTATGTTGTAACTTTAATTCTTGATGATGCCACTGATAGCATAAGAGTAGTTCTTTTCAAAGAAGTTTTTGAAATAATAGGAAGTTTAGAGAATCTAAACAACTTATTAGGAAAAATTCTTTTTGTAAGAGGCAAAGTTAGTATAAACGATAAATTCAACACTAAAGATTTGATTGCTAAAGATGTAAAGATAATAAACGATCCTGATGAAGCAATAAGCTTGTTGAAAACATTTATATATTGAATAATATATAAGCAAAATCATGGCAAGGTTTGCTCTTAACTATAAAGGATTCTTTCAACCTAATGAAATTAAAAAAACTATAACTTCTTGGCTAGATGATAATGAGATTGATTTAGATGAACAAAAAATTAAAGTTAAGCCTGATTCTTACGAATTAAAAATTAAATTCTCAAGAGATTATTCTAGCTATATAAAGATGGAAGGAGAAGTATCAGTTCAAGCTTCAGATCTTAAAAAAGCTACTATGAAAAAAGATTCCAAAGAAGTAGAAGGTTTTACTGGTTATTTAGAACTTTCTATCAGTTTTGAATTTTCCTTCAATTACGATAAACCCTTCAAGAACGCAGAAGGTAATTTAGCAGAATTCATGAAAAATAAGTTCAAAGAATACAGTAAAGGAGAAGAAAAATATATGGAAAAAGAAGAAGGTAATTTGATGGGTGATTTTAAGAAAAGAATAAAAGATTTACTTAATATTTACAACTGAAAATGCCAACTTACAAAATAATCCATAAAAAAATTGAATGCAATTTGCCTGTTAAAGAATTTTTTAAAAGACTAGATCAATGGCAACAAGAGAATCAATTGAAGTTAGATGAAGTTCCTAGCATAGAAGGCTCTTTAAAAGGAGATAAAATCGAATATGGAGAAAAAAGAACATACAGCAAAAAAATACATGAACAAATAACCCATGAATTTAAATTAAGCATAAAAATAAATTCAGACGGAAAAAATTCTAAAATTACTGTAGATGTTGATGCAAAGATAGATGATAAACTTGGATCATATCAAGGAAAAATTGAAGAAGCTTTAGATAGGAATTATTATGCTAAAAGATTTTTCATGTTTAGATTTATAGATATCTGGCTAAAGCCTTATGATATTAGAAAAGTTAAAGATTTAGATAAGGTTGTTGATGATTTAAGCAAAAAACTTAAAGCTTAGTTGATTCTAAAACTTTAAAACCAGATTTTATGCCAGAAACATTAACGTTTCCAAATATTTCGTAAAGCATCTTTTCTAAAGAATTAGCTCCTTTTTTACTCCTTACAACGATCTGAAAAACACCTCCTGGTTTTAGCATTTTCTTAGCATTTATAAACATCTCTTTAATTGCATTAAAACCTGCTGCCATCGGAGGATTTAAATAAATAGCATCAAAAAAGTTTTCTAATTCTAAAATTTTTCTAACTTTTAAAACCTCAAAGTTTTCAAATCCAAATTTTTTAACGTTCATTCTTGTAATCTTTAGTGCTCTTTCATTAATATCAGTTGCATATACTGTAATCCCTGGATATTTTAGTTTAAGATAAATTCCAAGAACACCATTTCCACAGCCGTAATCTAAAACAGTCCAAAAAGGTTGAATCTTTAAATGCTTCAACAGAACTTCAGTTCCTAAATCTAGCTCATCTTTACTAAACAAACCTGTTGCAGAATAAATTTTAAAAGAAATATCTAAATCAACTTGAATCTCAAAAATTTTCTCTTCTGATTTAGGATGTTTAGAAAAGTAATGCTCAACCATTCAGAACACCCAAATAATGATAAACTAAGAAATCAGCATATTCTATTGCAACATCAGCATTAGTTGTATTGATAACTAAACATTTATCTAACCAATAAAATTTATTACTTTCATTATTCTTTGTAAAATAGAAACCATATTCTGAACAGTTATAAACCGCTAAATCTGCATAACTCCTACTGACTCCATAATTTACTTTTATTCCAAAAACAGATGCAAAAATCTTTCCAAGATCGTACATACCAAAAGTATATTTAGCATCTAAATCAGGATCTGAAAAGATATTTACAGATTGTAAACGCAAAAACATATCGTAATTTTCTACTAATTTATAATTTTTAGCTATCAAAGATTTAGGGTCTACTCTAAGAGCAACATCGTACTCTTGACCTTGGTAATTAAATTTAAATTTCCATGTATTTGCAATACTTCTGTAAAAAGTAAAACCATTAAAAACATATTCAGATTCTTTGTTTTTTGAAGAAAACAAAAAAAACAAACCGATTACAACAAAAATAAACAATAAAGAAACAACTATCCAAATCAATCGTTTTTTATTATTCTTTTTCTTTTTCATCCTAAAGAATAAGAAACATAATTATTTTTAAATATTATTATTCATTCTCTTGATACCTCAACTTTTGCGATCAATTTCATTCCATCATTAGTTACTTTTTCAGAAGATTGTTCTTGGGAAGGATTTTCAGTAGGAACATATTTCTGAACTTCTGAAAATTCATTCTTCACTTGAATAGTTTTTATCTTATCTGAAGCTTTAATTAAAATCAAAGTAAAAAGCACTAAATTTAGCAAGAGAAAAGCATATAGACAAATCATCATCTTAGTTTTAGGATTCATCTTTCGCTGATACATTGGAACATAATGCACTTAGAAACTTTTAAATCTTTTTCATCACTTATAAGTTTTATAATTTTCATAGAAGATCTTTTTCATTAAATTGTAAACTTCTTCACAATTTTTTCCTGTAGAAAGTGAAATATAATAAATTCCTAGAGCATTATCGTAATTCCATTTGAATTCTGGATAAAGATCAATCTTATTTACAATGATATAAACATCTTTTATTTCTTTAACTCTTCTCAAAAGATTAAGCTGCTTTTCATGATCTAATCCAGGATCAAAGATAAAAAACACCGCAGTAGCATATTTTAAAACTAAATACGCCTGTTTTTCTATGAAATTCATTTCTTCGAAAGGACGATCTAACATTCCTGGAGCATCTACAATCTGTAAAGCAGGTAAATCTTGAACATAACCTATTTGCAAACGTTTGGTTGTAAAAGCATAATCCTGAACCTCTACATCTGCTTTTGTAAAATATCTTAAAAAAGAACTTTTTCCGACATTAGGATAACCTGCTAAAGCTATAGTTGGCAAGTATTTCAAATTAGGAAAACTATGAACATAATCAACGAATGAGTTTAAATATTCAATAGTATCTGATAAATTTTCAACCAAATCAGTAGTTCTTCCAATAAATTCTTCATACTTTTTATAATCTTCAAGATAGATTTTCTTAAATTCTTTTATCTTTTTAATAGTAAATTTAATTTTTCTGATTTCTAATTTAATCTGGTTAAAATCAAATTTAGCTGAAATTAGATCGCGATAAAAACCTGAAAGTTCATTAAAATTTGGTAACTTAGAAATTATCTCATTAAGCTCTTGATCTATCATAAAAACAAAAATATTGACAAAGATCTTATGCTTTATTTTTTTCAACTTTACTAATTCTTTCTTTGAAGGCAATTCTAAATTAGAAAGACTTTTTTTAGCACTCTTAAAAGCACGATCAATTATAATTTTTGGCTCTGGAAAATAAGCTATCTTTTTAAAAAAATCATAATCGTAAATCATAAAGAAAAGAAAAATTAAAAGATTTATAAGTTTTTATATTAATCCTCTTTGCATCTTCTTCTTTCTCTTAACTCTTTTAATCTTTTTTCTTTGCCACTTCCAACGCATTTGATTTTTCTTTTTCCAACGTCTACTGGATCTTTTCATATAATCACCATGATAAAAGTAATACAAAGTGAAAAGGTGGTCAATTTATAAATATTACTATATTACCAAAAAATTCATTAACTTTATAAAATTAAAGATTAATTCTCATATACTATGAACACACTAAAGTTAAAAAATCTGAGTGTAAAGTTAGCTGATGGAAAAAAATTGATAGAAAATGTTTCTTTAGAGATAAAACAGAATGAAATTCATGTAATTGTTGGTCCTAATGGAGTAGGAAAAACTTCTTTAATAAATGCAATAATGAACCATCCTAATTACCAAAAAGAAGGAAAAATTTTGTTAAATGATAAAGACATAACTAATGAAAAAACAGAAAATATAGCTAAAGAAATATCAATAGCTTTTCAACATGTACCTGAGTTTGAAAATCTACAATTAAGGCAATTAGCATGGTACATAGCACAGAACAATTACAATGCCGTAGAATTTCAAAAGAAACTTAAAGAATTGTTAGAAAAACTTAACATTCCTGAAAGCTATCTTAGCAGAAGCACAGGTTTCAGTGGAGGAGAAAAGAAAAGAATTGAACTTATGCTTTGCTTATTGCAAAAACCTAAATTCTTAATCCTTGATGAAATTGATTCTGGCGTAGATATTGACAACTTGAAAATATTTTCAAAAATTTTAAATAAAATTAAGCAAGATGTTGGAATAATTTTGATTTCCCATAATTCAAGATTATTAAAAGAACTGAATATAGACAAAGTGCATATTTTGTTGAAAACAATTATAAAATCCGGAAACAAAGAGCTTTTAGATGAAATTGAGAAAAATGGCTTCAAAAATTGGAATAACTAAAGAGAATATTGTTGAATTAAGTAAAGAAAGGCAAGAACCAAAATGGTTACTTGATTTCAGATTGAAAGGTTTAGAATTTTTCTTCAAATTAGATATGCCTTCCTGGAGTCCTGTAGAGAAAATAGATTATGAAGACATACTCATTGATGTAAAAGCCTTAAATAAAAAAATAAACGATCTAGAAGAACTACCAAAAGAAATAAAAGAAACTTACAAAAAGCTAGGCATTCCTGAAGCAGAAATTAACTATTTAAGTGGTTCAGCAACTCAGCTAGAAGCAGAAGTTATTTATAAGAAACTAAAAGAAGAAATTAAGAAAAGAGGAATAATCTTTGAATCAATGGAAGAAGCTGTAAAAAATCATGAAAACTTAGTAAAAGAATACTTTGGAAAATTAATTGGCTTTTCAGATAATAAAGCTGCAGCACTCAATGCAGCAGCTTGGACAGGAGGTACTTTCATTTACGTTCCAAAAGGAATTAAGCTAGAAATGCCGTTACAAACATTCTACTTAATAAATTTTGAAAGAACAGGACAATTTGAAAGAACTTTAATTATTGTAGATGAAGATGCTGAATTACATTACATAGAAGGTTGTACAGCTCCAATCTATAAGAAAGCTAATGTTCATGCAGGAGTTGTAGAGATCTTCGTTAAGAAAAATGGAAAGATGCGTTTCACTACAATACAAAATTGGAGTAAGAACGTTTATAATTTTTCAACTAAAAGAGCATTAGTTGAAGAAAATGGAATCATTGAATGGATTGATGGAAACCTAGGAAGCAAGTTAACAATGAAATATCCTATGGCTATACTTAAAGATAATGCCAAAGCTGAAATTTTAAGCTTAAGTTTAGCAACTGAAAATCAAATAATAGATGCAGGAGCAAAAGTATTGTTTCAAGGAAAAAATTGTCGAGCTAACGTTATAAACAAATCCCTAGTTAAAGATAATGCTATAGCTAATTTTAGAAGCTTAGCTAAAACTACTGAAAATTCTTCAGGAATGATAAACATTGATTGTGATAGTTTAATACTTTCTGAAAAAGCAGAAAGTAATACATTTCCTACTAATATAAACAATGGAGATGTTTTGCTTAAGCATGAAGCTAAAGCAAGTTACATTGATGAAACTTTACTTTACTATTTAAAAAGCAAAGGAATTCCTGAAAGCAGAGCAAAAACTTTACTTGTTTTAGGATTTTTAAGTCCTGTAGCTAAGGAGTTGCCTTTAGAATATGCCATAGAACTAAATAAACTAATCGAATTAGCGATGGAAAAATGAAAGACAAAATATTAATAACTAAATTTGAGGGAAATTTAAGGATTGAAAAAGAAGCTGAAATATTCATCTATGGAAAGAATCAAATAGATTTAGAAATATTAAACAATTGTAAAATATTCATTCTTGCAAATGAAAAGAATAGAATTATGATAAACAAAGTTACAAATTCAACAATAAATATAAATGCAGTTTCGTTAAGCAATTTAGAGATTTTTGTTTATGGAAAGGATGAAGTTAATATTGAAATTGATGTGATAAAGTTGAAAGAATCAACTACTATAATGCCAGCATTACTAATAAATGGAATAAAAAAAGCCAAACATTCTGCACGAATTCAACCATTGAACAAAGAGTTCTTATTTTATTTGAAAAGCAAAAATGTTAAAAATCCTGAAAGAGTAATAATATATAATCATCTTAACATTACAGAAGATGAAAAAAAAATAGTTGATGAAATTTTAGAAAAAAATGGATATTGAAAAAAACTTGGAAAAAATAAGGAATGATTTTCATTTTGAACAGATATATTTTGATAATGCAGCTAGTACTTTGAAACCAAAACAAGTAATTCAAGCAATGAATGATTTCTTTCTTAAACACTATGCAAACACTCATCGAGGATTGTACAGGTTGAGTGAAGAAGCTACAGAATTGTTTGAAGATTCTAGAAGAAAAGTTGCTGAATTCGTAAATGCTAAACCCGAAGAGATTGTTTTTGTTAAGAACACAACAGAGGGAATAAACTTGATTGCTAATTCTTTAACAGATTATTTATTAGAAAAAGAAAAAGAGATTAATGTAACTATAAGTGAATTAGAACATCATTCCAACATAGTTCCTTGGCAAATCCTTGCAAAAAAGAAAAAGATAATGCTTGATTTTGTTAAAATTGATAAAAATACAAAGTACATTGATGTTGAAGATTTAGAAAAAAAAGTTAAAAACACAGACATTTTAAGTATCACAGCATCTTCAAACGTAACTGGAAAAAACATAAACAAAGAAACTTTGAAAATAGCTAAAAGAGCAAGATTTCTTATTCTAGATTTAGCTCAATACATTCCACATCATGAATTTAATTTGAAAGCACACGCTTTTGCATTTTCAGGACATAAAATGCTAGCTAGTACAGGAATAGGAGTATTAAAAATAGATAAAGATTTAGCAAAAGAAATTCCACCATTTCTTGGTGGAGGAGAAATGATAAGCAAAGTAACTAAAGAAGATTTTTCAACTGCTGAAATTCCTCAAAAATTTGAAGCAGGAACTCAACCTTTTGTTGAAGCTTATAGCTTAAAAGCAGCAATTGATTATCTAAACAAATTAGGCATGAAAAACATTGAAAAGTATGAAAAAAAGCTAAGAGATTATCTTTATGAAAGGTTAACAAAACTTAATAATATAGAACTGATTTCTGAGCCAGATCAAGCTTTATTTGCATTTAGACATAAAAAATTGCATTGTCATGATGTGAGTGCTTTGCTTAATGAAAAAAACATAGCAACTAGATCAGGTTTTCACTGTGCAATGCCTTTACATAATGCTTTAAACTTCAATCAAGGAAGCGTGAGAGCATCACTTTATTTCTATAACACTTTTGAAGAAATTGATATGTTTGTTGATGTTTTAAAAAAGATATAAGTTAGTAACAAAACAAAAACAAAAAAATTAATTCTTGAAAAATAGTATTCAAAAATAAAGCACAACTAAAGTACTCAATTAATCTATATATTTAATTTCAACAAAATTAATAAATGTTAAAAACTAATAAAAGTAAAATGAACGAGGGGGGGAATTTAGAAGATATTCTTAAAAGTTTTGAAGTCAAGAATATAAAGATAAGTGATGAAGATAAAAAGAAAGTAATTGAGTTCATGAATAAATATAAACTAAACTTAGAAGATTTAGAAGCAATGATTCTTGGTTCTAAAAATATTGTTAAAGAAGCAGCTAAAATAGATATTCCTGAAAAAAAGTTTCAATATTTGTACTTTTCTGACACTCATATGGGTAATATTGAATTCAGTGAAAAGCTTTATCTTAAAATGCTAAAAGCTATAAAGAAGTACAGACCTGATTTTGTGGTTTTTGTTGGAGATCTTGTTCAAGGAATGAAAGGCATAGAAGGAAACACATTTGAATTGGATAAATTTGGCTTACAAGAACAGTTGAATTATGCTAAAAATCTTCTAAGCTTAATTGAGATTCCAATTTATGCAATAGATGGAGAACATGATAAAGAATTCTACAAAAAGAAAAATAATCAAATTATAGTAGGTTATGAATTAGAAAAGGAATTACCTAATTATAATTATCTTGGACAATTAGAAGGACACATCTTAGTAAATTCTATAAAAATCATGTTATTTCATCCTACTGATACTCCAGCATATACTACAAGTTATAAAATTCAGAAACTTATTGCAAGTATTAGAGGCGGTGAAAAACCGAACATTTTGCACGTAGGACATTATCATCAAGCATTTAAAACAGAATTAAGAGATATTGTAGCAATTATGTCAGGAACCTTATGTGGACAAACGTTGTACATGAAAAATAAAAAAATTCCAGCAGCAATGGGCTTTGGTATTGTAAAAGTTAATTATGAAAATAATGAAATAAAAAGATTAAATCATGTTTTTGTTCCAAGTTATAGAGATTAGGTGAAAAGATGAATGATGATGAAATCATTAAAATGTATAATGGTAATTTAGAAAAAATTATCAAATTGATGAAGGAAAATAATGTTTCTTTAGATAAATTAGAACAAATAATTTTAAACGCTAAACAAAAGGAAGAAGAACCTTTGAAAATTGATTTAGGAAACAAAAGCTTTTATTATTGTTATTTTGCAGATCCTCACATAGGACATAAACAATTCAACAAAAAAATGTTTGACTATATGGTGAAAATGATTAAACAAAAGAAACCAGATTTTGTAATAAATGTCGGTGATACTTTGGAAGGTATGTCTGGAAGAGATGGACACATTTATGAATTAGAAAAGATAGGATTTGATGAACAATTCAATTACGCTGTTGAATTGTTAAGTAAAATTCCTGTAACTATTTATGGCATTGATGGAAATCATGATATGTGGTACCATAGCAAGTTTAACATTGGCATCATAGTAGGAAAAAAGCTTGAAGAAGTTTTAGATAATTATGTTCATCTTGGACAAATGGATGGAAGTATTACTATTGATGGAATTAAGATTAAACTTTTCCATGCTAACGATAAGAGTGCATTTGGAATGAGCTATCAAATTGAAAAATTAATTGACGCTCTTGAAGGTGAAAATAAACCTAATATTTTACATTCAGGACATTATCATAAGTATCTGTATATCTTCAGAAGAAACATTCACGCTTTTGAATCTGGAACATTATGCAATCAAACTTTATTTATGAAAGGAAAAAAGATTGTTCCTTATGTTGGTTTTGGATTCGTTAAAGTTTATCATAATAAAAATGGTGAAGTTTCTAGAATAGAAGAAGAATTTTATACTGAATAATATTTATTCTTTATTCTTCTCTTGATATATTCTTCAAATTCATTAGGCGTATTATAATGCTGACCTATTTGTCTTTCTGTATTAGAAAACAACTCCAAAATATATCTTTGATCAAGAATAAATACTTTATTTTCTAAAGATTCATACCTTACCCAAATATGACCTAAATTCAAACTATCTCTATAATCATTAATTAGATACAGATCTAAAGAGAAATTTCCAGCTAAAAGAAAATCATCACTTAATGATTCTAATAAATAACCATAGAGCAATGCAAATTGCTTACAAACTCCTTTTCCTCGTTTTAAGTATTCCTCTAATTTTATGGATATCCTATTTTTTGTTGGATTATATAAAAAGGCAAAAAGATCATCAAAGACTTTTATTTCCTGAATCTCTTTTATTATAAATTCTGTAAGAAGTTTGTTTTCTTCTTTCACATCATAAACTAAAATTTCATTAACTACATCTCTCAAATTTTTCAAAAAATGAAGCTCATTTAAAGTAATATCATCTAACTTTTCATAAGTTTTTTTTGTTAAAAAAATTTCATTATTTATACTGCTTAGAACTTCACCTTTCTTTGTAGAAAAGATCTTTTTCTTTAATCTTTCATAGATATTTTGCATATAGTCATTGTTTTGAACTATAATGTCTAATGGTTCTTTATAAAAAATAAATACTCTATCTTTGATTTTATTGGGCTTTACAATAGGAATATCATGATCTTTTGAGAAGAATTCATTATCCTTTATCTCTAACTTAGATTGATTTCGAAGATCTTTGAAAAGTTGGTAATAATAATCTCTAGAAATTGTTATTGTTTTTCTAGAATCCCATTTTGGGCAAATATGATAATCATAATCACTTATGTAATAATAAAAATCATAATCCTCATATACTCTATGATCATGAGACTCATTTCTAAAAATAAAACGATCTAAATCCTCTAAAGTTTTAGCTTTGAAAATTTTTTCCATGGTAGTTAATTTTATTAAGCTTTTTTGTTTATTACCATTAATTTTGCATTTAACAAGCCAACAATGTGTCTTTCGAACTCCTTAGGTCTTTTATAAAAAATAGTCATCTTGTTTTCGACTTTTGAATTTAATTCCAAAATATATTCTTGATCAAGTATGAATGTTGAACCTGTTATGGTTTTATATCTTACCCAAATATGACTTGAAGGTGGTTTTTCTGAGGAATAAACTAAGTTAGAATCCAAACAATAGTTTCCAAAAAGAATATTATCTTGTATTAATTTTTCAATTAAGTAACCATAGAACAAAGAAAATTGCTTACAAACTCCAATTCTTTCTCTTATAAATTCATCTAACAACACATAAGGTTTTTCAACAATAATTTTTCTATTTTTTGATTTGATTTTTGCAATTTGATTTTCTTTAAAATAATCATATCTTAAATGTTCCAATACTGTTAATCTAACATTATTGAGAATATTCAGTTCATGAATTAAAAGATCTTCTAAATTGTTCTTCGTTTGCTCTTTAAGATGAATTGTTTTGTCAATCTCTTGAAGTACTGATTTTTCTTTTGATTTAGAAATTCTTTCTTTCAAAGAATTATAGATTTTATTCATGTAATCGTTGTCCTCAATATAAATGTGTGCAGGTTCTTGAATCTGATATAGATAAAACAACCTATTGATAACTGAATCCTCTTTAACCAACTTAAGATCACAATCTTGAAGAATAAATTCATTATCTTTTACTTTTATCAATTGATTTATCAAAAGATGATCAAACAAATTGTAAAAATATGAAAAAGAAACCTCAACAAACCTTTTAGAATCATTTAAAAACGTAATATGGTAATCATAATCGCTTATCTCATAATATCTTTTAAAATCCTGATAGCATCTATGATCGTGATCAAGATATTCATAAATTAAATCTTCCAACTCTTCATAACTTTTAGCTTTGAACAATTTATCCATAAAAAAAGAAAAATAAATTTCCTTATAAATTTTACTATCTTGTAGTGGTTAAACATTCTTTATTTTTTTCTTAACATATTCCTCAAATTCGTAAGGTCTTTTATAATATGCATTACTTTTATTTTCTTTTGAAGAAAACAATTCAATAATATGGTTATTATCTAAAATAAAAACATTTCCTGCTTCTGAAGTATATCTTACCCACATATGGCCTCCACTAGGCAAATCGTTGAAATCACGATAATTTAAATCTATTGCAAAAGATCCTGGAAGATATTTCTCTTGAATCAATTTTTCTAAAAAATAACCATAAAGTAAAGAAAATTGCTTACAAATTCCTTTACCTTCTTTTATGTAAAAATCCAAAGGCACATAAAATTTATCATTGTCTTTATTATCAATTGCATATTTTATGCTTAAAAATTTTTCATCAACAACATCATAAGTCAATAAAATTGATACTTTTTTAGTTACTTGTCTAAGCACAAAAAGTTCATCTAATACGTTTATCAAATTCTTCTTTGTTGAAGATTTTAAAAAAATGGTTTTATCTATCTGATCAAAAACACTCACTTTTTTAACTGACGAAATCAAATTTGTTAAATTTTTGTACAAGGAATTCATATACTCATTGTCTTCAACAAAAATATCTAAAACAGAATCGTCTAAGAAACAAAACAAGCCATTGATAACTTGATTAGGTTTTGCAAGTCTTATTTTTTGATTGTTATAAGAAAGATAAAATTCATTATCATTTATTTCTAGCATAAAATTCTGATAAAGTTGATCCAGAAGAACAAAATAATAGTCAAAGTAAATATGCTTTGATTTGAAATCCTTCTTAGATATGATTAGGTAATCATAATCACTTATTTGATAACTATATTTCTCTGTTTCATAGGTTCTAATATCATAATTTTTGTAATCTCTAAACATTAAAACCAATTCATCCAAGGATTTAACATCAAAAGGATTTTTCATTTTTTTAAAAATGCCAAAGGAATTTTATAAATATATTCATTTAAAGATAGTTAAACTACCAGAAAATTCAAAAAATATTTAAAAATGAACTTCATAATAATCAATATGCTTAACGAAATCATAGAAAGAAGTCAAAAACCAGTTCATTTTGGAAAGATTGATAACAGTTTGAGTGATGAAGAAGAAAATGCAATTTGTGGAGATCATATTCAAATGTTTGTTGTTTTAGAAAATGGAAAAATAAAAGATGCAAAGTTTTCAGGAAAAGGATGTTCTATTTGCATCGCAAGTGCTGATATGTTATTAGATTACGCAATTGGAAAATCAATAAAAGAAATTGAAAAACTTGATGAAACATTCATAAGAAACATGATTAAAATTCCTTTAGGGATTAATAGAATTAAATGTGCTTTGCTTCCATTAAATGTTTTAAAAAAGACTATTAAGAAAAAATAATTAATATTGCAACTTGCTTTTTACTTTTTTATAATATTCATTCAACTCTTTCAGCAACTCTTCTCTCTTACTTTTTATGTTCATCTCTTTTTTATCCTTATCTAAAGAATATTCAAAATCATCAATGTAATTGATCATATATTCTAATTCTTTCTGTAAGAAATCAATCTTTGTTTTTACTAATTCTGCCAATTCTTTATCTTTGTTAGCTGATAAATAATCCAAAATCCTTTTCATCTTCTCTTTATTCTCTTCATAATATAAAATATTTCCTTTCATAAGATTAAAGAGATCTACCTTTATTTGTTCTTTATCATATTTAGGTACTATTGCTTTTTCATAGCTTTCTGATATTTTTTTTGCTAAAGAATAATACTTTTCTAAATCAGGATCAATAGATTCATCAACTATATTTTCAAGAGTTTCTTTCTTTTCTGAAGTCTCTGATTCTGATGATGCAACAAGAATCAACAAAAATGATGCTAAAATCATTAAATAAGAAAAAATACTAAAAGATGGATTTTGATTGACAAAATTTCCTGTGTAGGTTTGAGGAAAAAGCAAAGAAATTCCAGTAAATAATCCAGCTACACCAATAAAGATCTTTAATGTTTTAGATGCCATAAAACTATTTATTATTTTTTAGTTTTTAAATTTTTTGCTATGATATTGCTCTTTTAACAAAGAAATATTGTATCTAATGTAGTTGTACATCTTTTTTTCATTATTTTGAAAGCTTTTATCTAAAAATAAAGTTGCATCACTTATCACATAATAAATTTTATCAAAATAATATGCGCATTTTATAAAAGTAGTAACTGCTTTATAATAATTTCTCAATTCTGATTTAATTTCTTTGAAATTTATTTCATTTGTTGATGTTATTTGTTCAAGAGAAGTCATCAAAAGATCTATGCTAAAATAATACTCTGAAAGGAAAGGATCACAAGAAAAAAGAATGTCATCTATCTTTTTATCATCTACAAAAATTTCGTTTAAGAGAAAATAAATCGAATCTAATTTTTTCTCTGCACTTTCATAGATAAAAACTAACTTATCAATTTTGTTAAAAAAATAATCCGTATAATAATTTATGAATTTTTCAGGAATGCCTTGATTAAACAACTTTTCCTTATATTCCAAAAAATATTGATTGAGTTTTCTTTCTAAGTCAAATGTCATCTTAGATTACATTTATTGTCTAAATAATTTAAAAAATCATTGAATTTTTCTAACTTATTACTATAATTAAAGTAATCCTGAATTAAATCAAGAGATTCAATAAGATTTCCATAAAATGCTATTTTCAAATATTGATTTTTCAATTCTTTAAAGAATATATTTGAATAATTCGAATTGTTTAACATTGCATCTTGAATTATCTTTAAGATAGGTTCTAAAAAGAGGGATTCTGACTTCATGGGGTCTTTAATTAATGTTTCTAAGTTTTGAAATAAAGAAGAAGCATTTAGTTTATTATCTTCTAAAATTTCTAGATTAAAAGATTTTATCTTTTGAAATTTTTCTAAGATATAATTCTGATATTCCATTGAAAAATAAGAAACATCAAGCTGTACCATCAATTTCTTATAATAACTTTCATTAACATAAATTTCCATTTCTGGAACTAACGTCTTATATCTCAATTCGAAAGTAGTCGGTAAAAAATAAATGTTCTTCTTAGAAATTTCTTCTAGAAAATCAAAACAAATTCTATCCATAGAATTTTTATAATCCTGAATTGAATTTTTTAAATTTTCAAAGGAATTTTTGCTTAATACAAAACCAAAAACATATTTATAATGATCAAAAAAACTAGGTAAATATCGCATAAAATCTTTATCAGAAATTGATAATGATGCATTTAAAATTGCATCAAACTCAGGTTGAATGTAAATTCTTTTTTCTTTGTTTTTTAAAATTTTGTTCTTAATTTCATCATATTTTAAATACGCATAATTCATTTCCATAGATGAAATTTCTTTATATGTTAAATCTAAGGTGATAATTTCAGCTAAAGTCATATTTATTAATGCTTCTGCAAAAGCCTCATGATCTTTGAGATGATTTAAATTAGATAATACTATGTTATAAAATAAATTATATTCATTTCTAATTTTATCAAGGAATGGTTTTGCTTCTTTAATCAATCGTTCTTCTAACTCATCAAAAATTTTTGAAGAATAGATTTGTCTATTGTTGTAATAATCATTAATCTTATCTTCTATTCCTGCTTTAAGCTCTAAAAGAAGAGAATAATCTAAAGAAGATATTTTAGTAACGATAATTGCATAAAGTTTATCAGCATCAGCATATGAAAAATTTTTTCTTAAATTTTCATAAAAAAGGAAATGTGAATTTTTTTCAAAAAGATCTACTAAATTTCGCTCTCTTTTCAAAAGGTTATATTCGTATGAATCCATATTTAATCATCTTTTTTCAAAATTAATTCAGGAAAATAAAAATCTTTTATATAACTTATTGCCGCTTGATTTTTTTCATAAATCGTATTTTCATCAAGATGATCTTCATCAGAATAAATAATCTCAAAAATAGATTCTATATTTTCAATACCTAAACCATAGTGAACTAGTTCAGTTAAAAATTTACTTTCTTGATCAACATAATCTTTTAATTCTGAATTTCTTTTTTTATTTCTAAATTCTATTAATTTATCATAAGTTTCATCAAAAAGTTCTAAGATTTTATTTACATCTAAAGAAACATATTCAGATCTTTCTAAAAAATATTCTTTCAATCTATAAGGCATTCCTAAATAAATTTTATGTATTAAATTTTTATATCTTCTCAATTCTAAATCGGTTTCTTCTGATAAAGAATATCTATTATATTTATTTAACTCTTGAATATGTTCATCAACAAACTGCTTATCCCAACCTAAAGAAACTAAACTATCTCTTACTTCTTCCAACAAATGTTCATAATATTTTTCAATATTGAAATCCAAAGACATTTTATCACTGTATGATAAATACAAATCATTTATAAAATTTTTTAAAATTTTAAAGAAAACTTAAAAAAATAAAAAAGATTAAGAAATGGCTTTTTTCAGCTTTTCTGTGATCATTTGCATTGTTTTGTAAAGATTGTTCATCTCTTCATACCGATTAGTATAGAAAAAGTATATCTTTTTATTTGCTTTATCATAACTAACTATATTTGCTTTTCTATTTTCTAGTTTTTGACAAAGATATGGCATAACATGTTTTTCAAAAAAAGAATTTGTCTTTTCAAACTGATTGACCAAAGATTTAACATAATACTTAAAAACAACAGGATCTTTAAAGTTTTCTGGATTATCAAGATATTCGAATATTGATTTTTTGACGTAATTAAACATATCATGAACAGGCTTTAGCTCTTGATTCACTTTCTTTGAAATTTCTTTCTCAAAATTATAGTAATTTTTTATATTCTCATTTTCAATGTGTTCTCTAAATCTATATGAAATATAATTTGAATATAACAATTCTAAAGCTCTATAATATTCCATACTTAACCTTTTAAAAGATAATTCATCTAATTTTTTTTCAATATTTTTTCCAACTTTCATCTGTATCACCAATTATAAAATATCAAAAAAGAATTAAAAAATATTATGATTTCAAAATCTATTATTTTTTATTACTGGATACTTGTTTTACTAAATCTATAGAAAGCTCAACTAAATTAAATAAACTGTAATACATTTGTTCTCTTTTCAAAATATATGTGTCTAAACCTACTTTTATCTCTTGAGTATTTAGGTTATTCTTCCTAGAGATCCAAAAAAACAATTTTGGAAAATCTTTTACTAAATTAAAATTCTTTATGTTGTTCTCTTGAATATATTTTTTTATCATATCGCTAAAATTATACCTTTTCTCTGGAGAAAAAGTTATTTCCTCTAACTTATTTTTTAGATTTTCATAAATTTGTATTTCTTGAGTTATCTCTTGAATAATTGCATTTACTTTAGAATTTGAGGAATAGCTTAGCATTATATTATATTGAGAAAAAAGATCGTTTAATTTATTATATAGATTTCCATTGCTTTGCTGATAATAATTCAAAAATTTATCTATTAATGTTTTATTGCCAATTGAACTATACAACATATTGATTCTTGAAGCAATATAATCTAAATGTTTCTTCCACCTATCTTCTATCATTTTGTACTCAGGATAAGACATTGATGTAATTTTTTCTAAATTATTCATTTTTATCACCTCTTTTTACAATGTAATTTGTTAACATATCTATGAATTCATAAAGAGATTGATAATAACTTTTTAAATCTTCTAAATAATTTTCAAAAATATTCATAGTTGAAGTTTCATTTAGACCTAAAGAATAAGAAGTTTCTAAAAAAACAAAAGGTAAATCCGTTGAATTTCTTGTTATATAAAATAAATCTTCCAGAGAATAGATTGTTGTTCCATTAAATTTAACATAATCCTTTTTAAATTTCTTATCTTTTAGTTCTAAAAATTTATTAAACAATTGATCATACTCATTATTTGTTTTTACGTTTAATTTATAATATTTTGATTCTTTCTCTAAAATAAGGTTCATTAACTCATAACTCATAGGATATTTAATAAATTGATAGATATCTTCAATATCTTTACTTTTCCATTTTTCAAGATATTTTGATCTAATCTGATTTTCCCACTCTTCAAACTGTTTCCATTTATCTTTCAAATTCTTATAAAGTTCATTTAATTTTTTATCGAGAGTCATACAATCCACCATCTTCATAAACTTTTGAACATTCATCCATTAAATTCAAATACATTATAGATAATTGATAACCTTTTGCAATATAATCAATTCGCTTTTTCAAAAACTCATTTAACGTTTTTCCAACATCTTCAACATTGCTATCTTTTAACATCTCTAAAGCAATTTTATCTAAATCATAGAAATATTCTTCTAAATTGTACTCTTTATTATTATGATATATTATTTCAACTTTTTTCTTTTCTTTGCAAAACTTAGAATATTCTTTCCTAAATTCATCAAAAAGATTCAGCAATTTTTTATATTGTTTAATATTTTTTTTAGCATCTTCTGAAATTTTTTGAGAAAAATAATCTAATATTTCTTCATTACTTTCAAAAATTTTCTTATATGCTGCAAATTTGTTTGTGTAGTTATAATTTTCATTTTTAAAGTACTTCGAATGAAATGCATTTATAATAGTATAATACTCATTAATTATCTTTTCTATACTTGTAGGAAGAGTCATTTTTATACCTCCTTAATAATTTGTTTAGAAAATTTTTTTGCTTCTTCTAAATAATATGGAGCACAAAAAAGATCATAAAGAGTATAATAATCAATCAACTTTTTCAAATATATTAAATCGTTAGCACAATCTATTACTTCTTTATGATATTCTAGAATATTTTTCTCATATTCTTCAAGTGATTGCTGTTCAGATGGTTTATTATTAAGAACTTTCCACATTTTACTAATAGTTAATTTTGATAAATCATCTAAAACATCATAATAAAAATTTTCATTTTTATGTCGGATATAATTAACTTGATCAATTACTTTGTTAATATAATTTTCCAAAACTTTTTTTCTTGAAAGCAAAATTACTAAAGAATCTGTAATTTCTTCACTATTAAAAAATTCTCCCATCTTTGCATAAAATTCATCATAAAGCTGATCAATTTTGTCGTCTATCATTTTCAATTTGTTTTTTTATAGTTAAATATTCAATAGCAAACTTTTGTATTTCTTCGTTGTAGTTTAAAATGTCTGATTTTTTATTTTTTGAATTTGTTAGATAATTCATTGATTTGTATAACTCAAAAATTTTTAAATCTAAATCTTTATTTTTTTTAGGACTTCTTTGATATTCCTCAACAAGTGAATAATAATATTTTCTTATATTTGAATCATCATAATAACAATTCCTAAGGATGTCAAAATATCCTTTAATATTTAGATTCTTTTTGATTACTTCTGAATAATATCTAAAATTTTGAAACTCTAATTTATCTTCTAAATTTTTATAATTCATTATCCCACCTCAAAAAATATAAAAAATAAACAAATTAATTAACATCAATTGCCATTAATGATTTTATTATTTTCCTGTATTCTTTAACTGTATTTGAAAGATTCTCAATAGAGTCTAATGTTTCTCTGTTTAATTGCGATCTATTATTTAAATATCTTCCTTCTACTAAACTTCTCAATTCATCCATAACTAAGCAATTTGTAATCAAATTATCCATAAAATTATCGAAATATTCTTCAGAAGTTTTCAACTTTTGCTCGTCAATATTCTTGTTAAGATAATTTTTTACTTTACTTACTTTAACTTGTATTAATTCACTTCCCATCTCTAAATTTTTCATTGCTAATTCTAAGGTCTTCTTTTTCAAATTAACGTAGTTAACTTCATCAGAAAATTCATCTTCGTTTCTTACCTTGTAGTATTCTTTATCAAAAATTTCATTGTACTTTTCTATTGTATTTTTGTATGCATTAGCAACTGCATATTTTCTAAGTAGGTTTTCTATATTCATTGTATCACCATTTAGTAGTAGTATTACATAATTTATAAATTTTGTTATTTAAAAATCTATTTTCAATATACATCATTTGAAAGATCCTCATCATTTAAAGGTGGATAGTAAAAATCAAGCACCTCATTTTTAACTCTTTCAAGATATTTATCATTTTTCTTAGCTAAATATTCCCAATTAAATGATGAATGTATAGTGCTAATTATAGATTCATATATTTCATTTTTTTGCTTTTTGAAAGTTTCGTAAATTGAAAGCTCTAATTCGTACAAATCAATAGACAATGAATTAAGTTTTGCCCTTAATGAAGATAAATATTCACTCAATGTAATTCTACCATTTCCATTCTGTGTATTATAGTTATACCAATAACTCAACAAATTTTTGGCATTTTTCTGAAATTTTTCATAGCTTAATCTTACATCATAAGATAATTCTTCTTTGTAATTTGAAATTGTATCTTCTAAACTTTTTGATAATTTTGCAGAAACCAAAACTTCAGCATCTAACTGCTTGATTTCAGCTCTAATTTTATAATTGTCCATCTTGAAAAAATCATCTAGATTAGCTCTCATAATATCACCAAACTACCAAAAAAAGAACCATTTATAAAATTTGTTAATTTGAAATCACTTTTTAGTAATAATATTTTCTTTTTTAGATAAAAACAGATCCTTATAATTGTCAACGTTTGCTAACAAATAATTTCTCAACCAAAGTTTCAAATATTCGCTTTTGTCTTCAAAATAAGTTAAACTATTTTCTTCATATTGCTTCAATTTTTCTGAAATTTTCTTATCGAAAGAATAAACCTCATAAAGCCATTCTCCAAAAAATGATGAAATATCCAAGTATTTTCTTGAAATGTAAGTTCCATTGGATGTTAAATGATTAATCCATTTTTCAGTTTTAAGAATTCTATAATATACTACTTCAAAATCAGAAAGGAAAGAATACAAAATATCCATAACTTTGTGCTTATTTTCAATATCAAAGTTCTCTTTAAAATTTAATTCATCTCTAAAGAAAACAACAACATCTTCCAAAGGATTATTTATAATTAACTCTTCTAAAGAATTTGAATTGTAAAGTGATTTCAAATTTTGAAAATTTTTGGTTGATTCAAACATATGTCTATACTCTGGAAAGATTTTTACTGAATTGAACATTAAATTCTTATAATCCTCATTCATCATTTCTAATGCATCAGTTATTGATTTATAATTTTCAATGAACTCACGATAATATTCTCTAAAATGTTCAAAAAAAGTATCAAAAAATAATTCATTATATTTGTACAAATTATTGTTTGTATCATTATAAAGATTACTTATTGCAACAACAATTTTTGATAATTCTTTTTCGTCCATGTTTTCACCGCATTATTTTTTAATATAATTTTTCTTTTTTTCTTCGAATTTTTTATAAATTTCTAGATCTAAAACATGAGAAATTAAATGCATTTTTAATCCAATTTCAGTACAATAATTCAAAACTTCAGGATTTAAATCATTCTTATCATTTCCTAAAATTGAATATATTGAATTTTCTAACTTTACTAAAGGCAGGTAAAGATAATCTTTTTTCTTTTTTTCAAAATGTGAGTAAATTTTATGTACTTTTTCAAATATATCAATGAAATAAATGTACGCATTGTTAACGTGATATGCAAGTTTATCCCTTTTCAAAATTGAATACAAATCAGGCACATCTTTAAAATCTAACTCCTTTTTTAAGAACATTATAACTTTTGGCAAATCTTTTGACTTCGCACCTGTTACCAATTGAATTAAATCTTTTTTATAATAATTTTCAACATTATCGAGCTCTTTATCTTGAGAATAATATTTTTTGTAAAGTTCAGAACTTGCAGCATATAACTTCCAGAAATCAATTACCGTCTTATCATATCTTTCTATAGCATCATTTAATCCATATATCAACTTCATCAAAGTTTCATCTTTTTTCAAATCATTTTTTTCTACTATTTCTGTTAATCTAGTTAAATACACATTCAAAGGATACATTACCTTAAACAACTTAACTCCATCACTAACTAATTTTTCTTCTAATGTTTGCATCTATTTCACCTCTTCGAAAAATTTATAAATGATTGCTTATCATCAATAATAGATTTTTGGGGAGATAGCTCAGCTGGGAGAGCACACGGCTGAAGACCGTGGTGTCGAGGGTTCAAATCCCTCTCTCCCCATCTAAGTTTCTTATTTAACTCAACAATTAAATCATACATATACATCGCTAAACCTTGATATTGAAAAAAAGAACTTATTTCTGAATAAACATCATCATTCAATCTAATTTTATTATAGACTGAATTTAAATAATTTTTATTAATCTGTATTGAAAAATAATTATCCTCTAAATTTTTTAAAAAAACATCTTCTATTGCTATTATTTTAACTAAATGACTATATTGATTTTTCAATATTTTTTTAGCATCAGGATCTGCAGATGGCAATAATTTCATTATTTTGTTAAGAGAAGAAACTCCCTCATTGTAAAGGAAAAGCATTCTTTCATATAATTTATTGAAATCATCATCAATTTTATCTAAAATATTGGCTAATTCAAAATATTTTCTTTTAAGATAACTATAAGCAAGGTTATCATATTTAAGAATATCTTTGATTTTTTTATTTTTTTCTTCTTCCAAATAATAAGCTAAATAATAATTTGATTCTTCATCATTTTCTGAAAAATTTAAATAAAATTCTTGAAAACTTAAATCAGTTGATAATGCAATAAATTCCATTAGATTAGTTTCATCAACAATAAACTCCAAAGAATCATCATTTCTTTTTTTTCTAGACAATAGTTCATAATCAAAAACATAAGATTCAACTTTTTCATTAAAGCGTTTCATTCGTTCTTCAATTATTGGCTCCACTTCCTCTTTATAATAAATATATCCTAACAAAGATAACATTTCTTGAGGTAAATTAATTATGTTTTTAAGTGAAAAATAATAATTCTCAAATAATGTTTCAATATCAGAAATATCTTTTTTAAAAGATTTATTAAATTCTTTTTTCATAAGTTTAAATGACTTTCTCAATGATTTTTGATTAATTAGATATTCTGAATCTGGAAATTCTAGACCTAATTTGTCATATTCTTCTTTAGGAAGTATTAAAGGAGAAAAATAAACTAATACCGGATACAATCTAAAATCAAAATCTAAATCTGATACATATTTTGTCATATTATCACTATTTAGTGAAATTTTGTTTTAGTAGAATAAAAAGAAAATATATAAAATTTATGCACTAAAAATCTAAAAAATAAAAAAATTAAAAGAGAGTATACTTACTACCATACTTCATATTACTAGATTCATTAACTCTTTTTGTTATTTCTTCTGCAATCATTTGCTTCAAAATTGATTCTTTTAGGTTTTCTACTAAAGAGTCATTCCTTAAAATTTTTCTTTCTACATCATAATGATAATTTAACATTTCATAAAACCCTGATTTTAATTTTGTATATTTATCAATTAATCTTTCATAAACAGGTTCTAAATTTTTCAATACAAGATATTTTTCAATAGCATCTCTATCTCTTTTTCTTTCTACATAAGCAACATTTATTCTATCAAAATACAAAGGATTTTCCTCAAAAGAAACTCTCACTGGAACTCTGTCTACAAAAACAATTTCATTTAAAATTTTTTCATATTCGATTCTTTCTAAAAGTTCTGCTTGCTGTTTTTTCAAAAGATCATCCAAAACACCAAAAACGTTTCTAGTAAAATAAATCATTCTTGGTTCAAATGCTTTATTTAATCTATAAAAATCTGTAAAAAGTTGAGAATCATAAAATTCGTCACTTTGAATTAATTGTTCTATGTCCTTATCATTTGCTACAATTTCTTTTATATTTTTTGGATTCAAATACTTGTTTTCAAATAAAAATTCAAACTCCTTTGTTGATTCATACAGTGACACATCTTGATTTTTGAATGAAGAATAATATCTTTTTATTGCATCATTCATTTTATTATAATACTTTTTTAAATTTTCAAATTCTTCTTCTACAGAAGGAATCTGCTCAATTTTTAAACCTAAATTTTTCTCGCTTACAACATTTTTAATATAATTATAGTCTTTAATAAAATCATTCATTAAGCTTAAAATATCTTTTACAGTAAAAACATTCTTCTGTTCTTTAATAATTTCTACAGGCATATACCTACCACTTATCAACACACTTTCTACAAACTCGCTATCTAATGCTTTTTTTAATCCTTTATTCGTATCCATTTTTCACACCTCTTTTATTGAAGTTAGAAGGATTATAAAGGCTATATTTAAATTTTATGAAATTGAAATCAATAACAAAAAAGTTAGTTTATAGTTTTCTTAGTTAAATTATATTTAGCACAAAAATCTTCAATTAATGCAATAGTTTCTTGTTTATATTCTCCTAAACCTTTTCTTTCTACTAAAATATACTGGGGCTTTGGATTTGTTTTGACTATCATTTCTAAAAGATCTTTCTCTGTTATTGGTAAATTGTATTTTGCACAAACATGACCTATTGCAAATTCATCGAGTAAAGAAGATGCTTTACTGTAATGCAAACCTCCTACATAAATTGCTGTTGGAATTTCAACTTTGTAATCAAAATTGTTTATTGCTTCTTCCAAAACATTTGCCCATATTTTTCCTAAACTAGGATCGTTCCATTCTTTTTCCGTGCTTCCTATTTCAACAAAAACTGTTGGCTTATTAGTAACAGGACCATGATGGGTTGCTTCTAGATCAACATCAATAGGTGAATATTTCTTCAACGTCAAAAATAAAGATCTTATTAAAATTCCATCTGTAGGCATTAAAGTATTGCTTATTCCACCTAATTCAGCATTTCTGAAATTTCCTACGCTGTGCAAAGTTAAGCAAGGTTTTTGAGTTTGACTTGAATGTGTTGAAAGAACAATGAGAAAATCTGCATCAGAATTAATATCTGCATAAATTCCATCTAACTCAGTAAAATAAAATTTTGTATTCTTTAATTGCTTCTGTTTTAAAAAATTGTAAATGTTTAAACTTGCAGGATCTGTTGTAGAAACAACAATTTCAAAAGTTTTATTCATTCATTTCACCCGTTATTTTCATTATCAATTTACATGAATTGCATATTTCTTTTGTTGATGGTTCATTACATATTTTACAAAATCTTAATTCAGTATCTTGATATTTCTCTTTTAATCTTGATAATCGTTCTAAATGAAAATTAATTATGTTTTCCTTTATTGATTTAGAATTTGAGAACTTATGAATAAAATCAATAACATGATTCCTATAACTATATTTAGCATAAGGACATTCTGAATAAGTTATCGGAAAATTAAGCAAAATAGTGTATGCTTTTATCTCTTTTTCAGTTAGCAAATACAACGGCTTAACTCTTTTCGTAAAATTCATCCTTTTAATTCCTGCAACAGGACCGATTCTTGCAAGAATTGGAATTTGATTCTTTAATAAATTCATTAACACACTTTGTGATTCATCATCTAAATTATGTCCAGTAACAAGAACATCGTATTGCTTAGAATATTTATTAAGTAAATGTCTTCTAAAGATGCCACAGAAAGTACAAGGTAAAGTATCTTTAATTTTAGTTACTATTTCATCAAGAGTATAGTTAAATTCCTCTTTGAAAGAAATTATTCTAAATTTTATATTGTGTTGCTCTGAAAATTTTCTTAAATCTGAAATCGTGTGTTCTCTATAATTTGAGATTCCTTCATCTATTAATAGACCTTCAACATTATAACCAAATTTATTCAAAAGATAGAGTACTGTTAAAGAATCCTTACCTCCTGAAGTAGCAACAACAATTCTATCGTTTTTTGTAAATAAATTGAAATTTTCTATCGTTTGTTTTACTTTATTTTCTACATATTCTATAAAATGATCTTTACAATATCCACTAATTATCGCTTTTTTCCCACAAAAACAATTCATATTAGCCTCCTGAGATAACTGAAATTATCTTAACTTTATCATCATTTTCTAAAATTTCATTTTCATCAACTAATTCATCATTCTTAGTTACTAAAACCTCTTCCAAATTTATATTTAACTCCTTTAGTAGATCTATCACTTTAATTTTATCAACATTCTTTTGAAACTTTTTATTTGTTCTTTCAATGTAAATTTCCATAAACTTGTTGAAGAAATAAAATTTATAAAGTTTATTGCACAAAAAATATTTATGAAAAAATCATCATTACTTACTGTTTGGATTTTAATAGGAACTATTTTAGCTGCTTTAGGATTGCTTTTAATGATGAATTTATTTAACAGAGAAAAAAAAGCAATTGAAAAATCCGGTGATGAATGTTTTAGCGAATTAATTAGTTATCAAAATGTTATGTATTTGAAAGATTTAAAATTAAAATTTTGTCAAATAAAGATAAAAAATCTAGGCCTTGCTGAATTGAAAAAAATAAAGCTTAATGATAACGAAGTAAAATTCAAGAATAATGTAAAATTAGATGAAGAGAGTGTAAAGATTGATAAAATAATTGCTGAAGACTTTTTAAATTGCTATAGAAAAGTAGGAGCAGGAAATTTTAACATAATGTCTAAAGTTCAAAACCTCCTAGATAGAGAAAAAAATACTTGCTTAATTTGTACAAAACTTAAGTTTGAAGATGATATTGTAAATTATTTAAAAAATAAAGGTTATTTTGAGTTGAGAGATTTGCGTTTTTTGGATTATCTAGAATCAATTCCATCATATTTAGTACATGGCAGCTTATTAGATGAACTTCAGAATACTCCAACAGGAAATATTAAATTCTACCTAGAAGAGAATCTTAATTTAAAGTTTAAAACTAAAGAATTTTATTTCTTAGTAGTTTTTTCAAAAGAATATGTAATTCCTCAAATGATTCCTTCTAATGAACTTAACAGTGTTTGCAAATGGATAATGAACTTAGAAATCACTTCTGAAGAATAATATAATAAAATAAAAAATTAATAACTACTCCCAAAATAAGCTACGTATTTGCTTGGTTTATTGCAAAATATGCATTTTCCTTCTTTTTCTTCAACAATTACTCTAGAAGTAACTCCATATTTTTCTTTAACTTTTTCTTCACATTCGGGATTATCACAAAAATGCACTTTTATAAGCTTATTCTGCAATATTTTTTGCTCAAATTCTTCTAATGTTTTAGCTTCATCTAAATAAGAATCCATCATTCTTTTTGCATTATTGTAAAGTTCTCTTTTCATCTTATCAAATAATTGATTTATTTTTTCTTCTGTTAATTCATCCCATTTTATAATTATCTTCTCATTACTATGCCTAAGCACTGCAACAACTTGCTTCTTTTCCAAATCCTTTGGACCAATTTCAATTCTTAAAGGAATTCCTTTCAACTCCCATTCGTTGAATTTCCATCCAGGAGTGTAATCTCTATCATCAACAATTGGATTAAAAACTTTCAACTTTTCTGCAAGAATTTTTGCATATTTTACAGGCTCTTGATTATCTTTGTAAATTATTGGTACAAAAACAATCTTATTTCTTATAAGTTCTGGATTTAATACAATTCCTTTATTATCTGAATGTACCATAATTGCTGCACCTAACAATCTAGTACTAATTCCCCAAGAAGTTTGGTGAACGTATTTAGTTTGATTATTTTCATCTAAAAAAGTTATATTAAAAGACCTCGCAAATCCTGTTCCTAAATAATGTGTAGTTCCTGTTTGTAAAGCTTTTCCATCTGGCATTATTGATTCCATACCAAAACTAAATTCTGCTCCTGCAAACTTTTCTCTCTGACTTTTTCGTCCTGTAATAACTGGCAAAAGCAACAGTTCTTCTGAAATTCTTTTGTAAATATTGTTCAACACATAAATAACATCATTCATAGCTTCTTCTTTTGTAGCATATATTGCATGAGTTTCTTGCCAAAGAAATTCCCTTCCTCTTAAAAATGGTTTTACTGCCTTTGTTTCCATTCTTACTACGCTGCACCATTGATTGTATTTTAATGGTAAATCTTTATAACTTCTAATTTTTCTAGAAAAAACATCACTGAAAAGAACTTCTGAAGTAGGTCTTACAGCCCATTTTCCAGAATCTGTTTCAACCCATGCAACTTCAGGTTTAAAACCTTCAACATGTTCTGCTTCTTTAGCAAACATCTCTTCAGGAATAAACATAGGCAAATAAACATTTTCAATATTTATTTGATTAAAAAGCTCATCTGCAAACCTTTGTACTTTTTCCCATGCGTAAATGGCTGGAGGATAATAATAAATACACCCTTTAACTGGACTGTAATCAGCAAAGCCAGCTTTTACAATTACCTCACTGAACCAATCCCCTAAAGCTTGCTCTTTCTTTGTTGTAATTCCTAATGTTTCTCTGCCATCTTTGTTAGCCATATAATCACCTTCAACATAGCGATTTAGACTCTTTTAAAGAATTATTTTCATTTTGATTTAAAATCAACAATCTAAAAAGATCTTCTAAAAATAAATAATCAAATTCGCTTAACTCAAAATCCAAATCAATATTCTCCTTAATATGATCAAAATTTTTGGATCCTATTATTGGAATTGCTCCATGGATTTGAATCCATTTCAATGCGATTTGAGCAATTGTTTTATTATATTTTTTAGCTACAATATCTATGTAACTTTTATAAGGATCTTTAAAAATATCTCCGTTTGAAAATGGACGATATGCAAAAAATTTAATATTCTTAAAATTACATAACATTAAAACATCTTCATACCATCGATAAACTAAGCTAAACTCATGTTGATGAGCATAAATGCCATACTTTATTGCCTCTAAAGTTTGATTATAATCAAAATTACTTACTCCATAATACCTTATTATTCTTTTTTCTTGCAACAACTTCATAGCTGAAAACGTTTCTTTTAGTGGGATATTAGGATTAGGAACATGAATTAATAAAAGATCAATATATGTATTTAATCTCGAAACAGAACCTAACACTGAATTTATAACTCCTTTGTAAGTTAAATTTTCAGGGCTTACCTTTGTAATTATAAAAAATTCACGTCTATTTGCTAATTTTAAAACATCTCCAATTAATTTTTCAGTCCCATAACTTTCAGCAGTATCTAAAATTCGATATCCTTGTTCTATTGCATATTTTAATATTTTTTCATCACTAGTATTCAATCTGTATGTTCCAAATCCTATCTTTTTCATTAGATTTTAAAAACAAACACTTAATTTAAAAATTTTATGTTAGTAACTTTTATAATTTAAGAATACTAAAAAATCAAAGATGTTAAAAATATTTATAAAAATTTTTGAAAAGTATTTTGAGTTTTACGAAAATTTAATTATTTATTTTATGAATTTAAAAAAATCAAGTAAGAAAAACAAAAGGGAAATTATCGAAATAATCAAACACAAGGATAAACAAATAGCCCGATTAAGAAAAGAAAATAAGCAATTGTTTTTAATGCTTCAAAGAATAACGAATGAAAACATAGAGTTGAAAAAGCAATTGAAATTTTACAACACTGAAAACAAAAAAGAAAATGAAAATGAGATTTAATAAAAAGTCCCAAACAGAACATATTGATGAAATTTTCGCATTGCTTGTATTTTTACTATTTATATTTTTAGGGATCACTTTCATAAATTATTTTTACAAAAACACGTTTATGTTAACAATAAATTCAGAATTCATAGAAAAATTTTACAACCATTTTAAAACTGAAATTCAAAAAGAATACTATTTTATCTCTTCTCAAGAAAATTTAGGTTATGATATTATTGAAATAGCTCTAAAAAATAAATCATTTGACGTTAAAGAACCATATGTGGTTGATAATTACAAATTATATATACTAAAAGAGATTAAAGACCGAGATAGTATAGAAATTACTTATTTTGACAGTGATTTCGAAAATAGAAGTAATATTATTCCTCTTGAATTTTCTTGCCTCATTGACACTTGCAGAATTCCAAAAGCAGGAATCCTTTATGGTTTGGAAAGAAATTTATTGAATTACATTAAATTTTATGATCTTCAATTGATAAAATACATACAATATAAACAAGACAAAGGTGCTTTTATTATACAAAATGAATCATCTAAAGATTATAAATTATTTTATGAATTTTATGCTGAAAATCCTTTATTAAGAATAAAATCCAGTTTAAAAAATCTAAATTCTAAAATGTTCATTGATTTTTATCTTTTGCAACCTATACCTTATTCTGATGTAGAATTAAACATTAACCTTCTAAATTTTTCAAGAGTAACTACTGCAAGATTTCTTAAATATTTAATAAACTATGAAAGAGCATACGATTTAAACGAAACTATCTGTTTCGATGATGAAACTAAATACGTTGTCTTTTATTTTAATTTTCTTAATAAAGAATATTCATTTATAATTGCATCTCCTTCGTTTATGAATATTACTATTTGCTATGATTATGAAAATCTAACTTTAAATATTAAAAAAAGAATAAGCAATCATGACAGAATCACATTTAATATAAAAGAATCGAACTACGATTTTAATTTAGATACTTATCAATATTCTATTAAAGAAGGAATGCCTATTAAGAAAACTGTTCTCAGTCAAAGAAAAATCGATCAATATTTCAAATTAAAACCTGATTTAGGAATTGATTTACAATTTAGAGACATTATTGTTACTGATGAAAATGGAAAATACATTTATACTTTCGGTAAAGAAACTTTAAGTGATGTTAAAGTAGAAACATTTGTTGAGAAAATGTTATTGGATATGGAAAATTTTACAATAGTTCCAGTTTATTTATCATTTTTAGAGTGGAAAGAATGAAAAAAAGTTTTATTAAAACTTTAGAAGCAACGATTGGTGGCATTTTACTAGTTAGCATAATTTTGCTAGGGGTTTTTCTTTTTTTCAAAGCTAATAGATTAGATCAAAAAATTCATATTGAAAAACTATTAGAAGATGAGGATTTTAGAAATGCGGTCATTGAAAGAAATTTAACCTATGCTTCTGAAATATGTACTAAATATTATGAAAAGCTCAATTTAAGATGTAAGGTTTATGTTTCTGGCTTAAAGTTAGAATTTGTTAATGAGAATGCTGAACTAATTTATAATCTTTTTATTTCCGGAAATTTTACTCATTACAATCCTATTGTTGCTAGAATTTTTCTAATAAAGAATAAAAGGTAAAAGATTAAAGTTTAATATATAAATCTGTTAATAAATCTGCATCTTTGTTACAATTTTGACAACCATTATTTGCATTGTTTCTCATATAATTCTTAACTTTTAAATTCAAAAAGAATAACTCATCAAAAAAATCTTGCTCAATAGTATCTTTACCTTGATTAAAAGAATATAATTTACTAAATAATTTATTTAACATATCGAAAATCATGCCTAACTCTAAAAAATCTTTTAAATTATGAAGCTCTCGATAATAGTCTTCTACAGAAATAGCTTCTGTAGAAGAAATGATTTTTAAATTTTTCTTTCTTAATCTATCTAAATTTTCATAACTTGCATCAAACCCTTTTTTTAAAGAAGAAAGTATTGAATACGGTACTGAAGGATTATTGGCATAGACTTCCTTAAAAATATTTTTTAGCCGGTCTAGCACATCAGTTGATGCAAAATTATGATACTCTTCTAATTTTTTTGTCACTCTATCTGATAAATCATAAGGAGATAAAAAATTTATATGCTTCTTCACTTTCTCAAAATCCCAACCACTCACTATCAACTGATTTTCGACCATTGATTCTAACATAGAATAATATTTTCTATATTCCATAAAATGTGATTTTTCATTATTTTCATGATCTTCAATTTTTTGTATTGTTTCTGACATAACTTTTCACCCCTAACTAAAAGATATCCCATGGCTGAGGTATTCTTCTTCCATCAATTCTATATCCATAATTACTTGGGAGATATTCATTCATTAAGTAATCTGCCAATTTTTCTCTAAATCTTGTTTCTGCATCTTTTAACAACTGATATCTTGAACCTACATTTTTCATCAAGATTTTAAATTGTTCAGAACCACTGTTTTGATAATCTCTAACTAATTCCTTTGCACTTTCTTGAAATAGGCGAAAAGAATCACGATATTTCTCTATTAATGTGTCTAATAATTCTAGCTGTCTTCTGGATGAACTAATATTTTTCATTTGATTAATAAACATATTAACAAGTTCTCTTCCTGCAACATACATCTGGGGAAAACAATACCAAATCGCTGATAAATCTTCCATAAGTACATCATATGAACTTGTATTATCTAAATGTCTTCTTGAAAAATCATAAATATTATATCTTTCCTCGTTATTTTTAAAAGGCTCATAAACTTCCCTTAAAAGAAAATCTAAATAGGGATCTGCTTCTCTTGTAGTTCTTCTAATATCATAATACCATGTTGAAATTCTAAAATCAATTCCAGTAATTCCACTATATCTTTTTGCCTCTTCAACAGAACCGTATTTTGAAGTTAAATAATAATATCCTTTTGGATGATTATGAATGATATCATTTATTACATTCATAAATTTTGATGATAATTCAAAATTCACCTGATCGATTGCAACTAATTTAACTAAATTAGAAAAATTTTTTATCTTTTCTTCTAAAGAGTCTGGCATTTTTTCACCTCAATATTTTGTTACTATTTAAAAGTAATAATACTTATTTATAAATTTTTTGAACTTTAAATTTACATAGAATCTAAAAACAAAGAAAGAAAGAAAGAAAGAAAGAAAAAGAAAACAATTAAGAAAAAACAATCTACTTATAATTAAAAGAACGGATTTTCATCGTCATCAAATATACGGTACCTTTTCTCTTCTTCTTTTTTTCTTCTAGTGTAAGAGTCCATGTACTGATCATCTTTATTTTCCTTCTTCTTAGATGGCCAATAGAATTCTAGTGGTTCTGGTTTTTCTGAAGCATCTAATGCTTTTTGATTTTTATTTTGTTCTAAATATTTGTCGTCTGATTTTTTATTATCAACAGATTTATTACCTCTATACTCTTTCTGAACTTGAGAAAGCAACTCCTCCAAAAGTGAATCTAAATTTGATTGATTCTTTGAAAAGTTATTATTAGTATTTGAATTATAATTATTTTTTAGATTATCATATCTCCTTTCATAAGAATCAGATCTTGAGTAATTTGGATTATATTCTTGCTTATAATTATCTTTACTACTAGCTCTTCCACTTTCACATGTTAAAAAACTCATGAATAAATCATCAATATTTTTTACTGATGAATTTTCATTAAAATGACTCATATATTCTTTTCTTAACTGTTTCGAAACATTCTCACTGTCTCTACTATCATTATAATAAAAATTATTTTTTTGATTATATTCTCTGCTTCCGTTTTTCACATAATTTATAATATCTCTTAATTCTTCGAGATCATTTTGTCTTAAATTACGAAAACTCATTTCTAATATACTTTCGCGCACTTCACCTAATCTTTTCATCTGTTCTTCATCACTAAAATCAACACCTTGATTCAATAAATACATTACCAATTTTTGCAATTCATGCCATTCTTTAGCTAGGTATGTACTCATAGTATCACCTTTAACTACATTTAAGTAATTAAAACTAATATATATTTTTTTCCTTTGAATTTGAAATCCTTAAAAAAACAACAATCAAAACAATAATCTTTATTTAATAGGGATTATTCTTTTTCTTGCTTCTTCAAAACTTAATTTTTCACCCTGAATCCATCCATTAATATTATATCTTGCAGCTAAAACAATTACATTGAAAATTTCTTCGGTATTAAGAGGCCTTGAAAGATATTCATCACGTCTTGCTTCAAATAATGGTGTGTATTGAGTCATTATTGAAACTGGAATTTTTTCGTTTAATGATTTAACAAATTTAAATGCATGTTCTGTACCATTCAAATCATAAGGTAAAAGTAAAAGTCTTATGATCAATCCTTTCATCTTATTTTCATCAAAAGGACCTACTTGGTTATACATTTCAGTTATTGCATCTCTTGCTACATCCCAATAGTTAGACACATGAGAATATTTTTCTCCTATTTCATTTGAAGAATATCTTAAATCAGGTAAATAAATATCAATGTAATTTTTCATCATCTTTAAAACATCTATTTTTTCATATCCTGATGTTTTATAAACTATTGGTAATGAAAATCCTTTTGATTTTGCCAAATCTATAGCTTCAAGAACCCAAGGTAAATGTTGGGTTGCGGATAATAACATTAGTGTTTTAGCTCCTTTTTCTTGAATTCTTAACATTGAATCAACAAGATCATCCAATGTAATTTCTTTTCCTTTTCCGGTTCTAGAAAATCCAGACATATGACAATAAATACAATCCATAGGACATCCTGAAAAATATATTAAACCTGAACCTATTTCATTACATAGAACAGGTTCTTCTGAAGCAGAAATATAAATTGAACTTATTTTAGGGGTATAACCTATTTTACAATAACCTGTTTCTTCTTTTCGATTCACTTTGCAATTTCTTGGACACAATGCACAATTTTCAAGTAAACCATAAAGATTCATTTTCTAATCTCTATAATCTTGATATTCTTTTCTCTGCAACTTCTTCCTCATAAGTTGATTCTTTAACATAAATAAAACCTCTACAGGAAACATATTTGAATTGATTACATCTTTGACAGCAGCATATATCTTAGAATATCTTTCTCTTACCTCTATATTCTTCAAATTAGTATAACTTCTTTCTAAATTAGCATGCATATCTTTAAATTCCTTTAAAAGTGCTTGATCATTATAAGATGATTCAGGAATGTTTCTTTTTTTAACCTCTTCTTTCCATTGTTTTCCTAATTCTATAAACTCTTTTAAAAGATTTTTTTCCATCAAAAGTTCATAAGCATTAACCCATTTTTCTAATTGATTTTTTAAATTGCTATAGCCTTCATATAATTCATTCATTTTATTATAATACCTTGAATTTGTTTCAAGAAAAACAAACAAATCATCAAAATCTACGTCGTAGTAAGAAGGAATGTTTACATAGGAAATTAATTGTCTAAGATTTGAATCTAATTGATTTTTGTATTCTTTTAACTGAGAATATGCATTATATAATCTTGTAAATTTTTCAAAAACATCAATTGGATAATAATTCATTTCTTTCTTTGTTGAAATTTCCTTTATTCTTGAATAAGAAGAATTTATATTTTTTATCAACGAGACCCTATTTTCTAGATTTAGTAACATAAGTAAATCCTGCATCTGATACGCTTTAAATTCAGAATGAAGCAGTTCTGGCTCTAATACTAAATAATCCAAGATTATATTTTCATAATATTTTTGATTTGTCCTCAGAAAGTCATTATAGTAATTATTTCTATAAGAATTATTCTCATTAAAAAATCCATCAAAAAATTCCCAAAAATTATCAGATCGTGGCATTTTCTACTTGAAAGTAGTCAAAATTTATAAAAGTTATGAATTGAAAAAACATATTTATATATTATAAAATACTAAAAAGAGAATATGAGCTACTATGTACCTGAATGGGAAAAAGAATTTAAGGAATTAATGGATAAGCAAAAGAATGCTCAATTAGCCATAGATAAAAAACTTGAGCAACCAATAATAAGCACAGGTAGAATAGGTATGACCATTACAGAAGGACCCAATGCTGGAGGAGATTTTAGAAAAACATTAGCTCAAGCTTCTAGAAAAGGTACAACTAAAGTTGAATTAGCTACAAATGAACAAGCAATGGGTTATGGAGTAGAAGGATATGGAAATTTAAAAAGGCAGGAGTTAAGAGAATTACAATTTGCTACTGGAGTTGAAGTTAATAGCGTTCATGTTCCTACTTATGTAGAAGGACTTTCTGGAATAGATCCTGAAAGAGGAAAAATAAGTGAAGATAGAATTAATTTGTTTATGAATAAAGTTGATCATGTGATGAAATTTGCATCAGACATTATGCCAAAAAAACAAGAAAGTAAAAGTGACGGTGTTGCTATTGTTGTTCACGTAGCTGAAGTACCAGGACAACCAAGAATAAGTGCTTTGAAAAATGTTTATGAAGAAGAAGAAAAAAAATACGGAAGTTTTGTAGTTACAAGCGAAAAACCTTATTACGTTGTAGATGTTGAAAAAGGTGAAATTAGCGGAATTTCTGAAAAAACTACAATTCCTATTGCTTTGGAAAGTTTTGAAATTAAAGGAAACGAAATAAGATTTAAGCAACCTTGGGAAAATGGAAATATTAAAGTAGATTTAGCATCTTTTGAAGATTTTAAAAAGGCAGGCGAATTGTTGAAAAATTGCAAAGAATTGAAAGAAATTGAAAAAATAAAGGATGAAAAATTAAAAGCTATTGCTGCTAAAATAGCAAGTAATGCAATTGAGATGAAAAATAAAGGAGTAATTAAAGATGTAAATGAACTTTATGATAAACCTCATCTATCATTAGTATTACTTTCTATGGAAAAACAAGAAAAAGAAGCAGAATCTAGAAAAATAGAAATGATGAAAGAATTTGAGCAAATTAAGAAAAGTATAATTGCATTAGAACAATTCAAAGAAGAGTTGAAAAAGAGAGAAGATATAATTCAAAATAATAAAGAATTACCTGAACCTTTGAAAAGATATTTATTAACTCATGTTGATATGTTGCACGTTGCAGGCTTTAATGTTCCTGTAGATGAACTTAAAAAAGTTGATGCTGTAGAAAAATATATACAAACTTTACAAGTTGAAGCTAAAAGAAGATACGAAGCAATGATAAGCTATGAAGAACAGCTTAAAGAAATTGAAGCTAGAAAAGAAAGAATAAAGGCTTTAGAAGATGTAGCAATTAACAAAAGTATAGAAACTTTAGCTAAAATGGGATTAAAAGCTTTAGAATATACTCAAAAAAACAATTTACCTAAACCTATTTACATTGCTCCTGAAAATTGGGAAGCTGGAAGAGGATTTGGAACTCATCCTGATGAAATTTTATATTTAATAAAAGAAGCAAGGAAAAAAATGGTCGAAATGTTAACAAGTCCTGAAATTGAAGAAAATGGAAAAAAAATTAAGAATCCTTTTTATGTTAAAGATGTTAACAAAGCTAAAGAATTAGCTGAAAAACATATTAAAATGACATTAGATACTGAACATATGGCTTTATGGAAAAATTATTTTAAAGCTAATAATCCTGATAAAAAAGACGAACTTTTCTTAGAATGGTTCAAGGAAAAAGTTCAAAAACTGATTGATGAAAAAGTTATTGGAAATGTGCATTTAGTCGATTCTCTTGGCGGTCATTCTCAACTTCCACCTGGTGAAGGAGAATTACCTTTGAAAGAAATTGTTAAGAAATTAGTAGAATCTGGCTATAAAGGACCTATCAATTCTGAAGGTTGGAGTGATCCTAATGAACAATTGTTTGCTGCTTGGAGAAATATTGCTAATGCAGTTTACGTTCGTGGAAATTCAGGAGTTTCATGGAGTGATGTAAATTGGGATAACGTTTATCATAAGTATAGAGTTGGTGAATATGGTCATAACCTTTACTTAATTCCTTCTGAAGATTGGAAATTTTGGAGCGGTTTACCGTTAAATTGAAAAAGTTTAAAATTTTGAGGTAAAAGCTAAAAACTTCTAGAAGTAGTTTAAAAAAATTAAAAAATTTTCATCCTATCGTAATTATAACATTAGTTCCTGAGAATGTTATTCTATCTGTACCTCCTGAATCTTGAATTGCATTATTAACCCTTATTTTACCTTCTACATGCAACTTCGCTTGGGGATTTGTTGTTCCTATGCCTACGTTTCCACTACTTGTTGCTAAATATGCATCTTGAGTACTCCTTAATGTTCCACTTATATCTAATTTGTAACTTGCACTTGTACTCCCTATACCTACATTCCCTGAGGATGTAGCTAAATATGTCGAATCTGTACTCCTTAAGGTTCCACTTATATCTAATTTATAACCAGGACTTGTTGTACCTATACCAACATTTCCTGCATTAGTTATTGTTAACCTATTAGCATTATTCGTCCTTAAATTTAATGCATAATTATCTATTGTTCCTATAAATCTATCCGCACCACTTAATCCTATATCCCCTACCACCTGTAACTTTGTACTCGGACTTGTTGTTCCTATGCCTACATTACCGCTACTTGTTGCTAAATATGCATCTTGAGTACTCCTTAATGTTCCACTTATATCTAATTTATAACTTGCACTTATACTCCCTATACCTACATTCCCTGAGGATGTAGCTAAATATGTCGAATCTGTACTCCTTATTGTTCCACTTATATCTAATTTATAACCAGGACTTGTTGTACCTATACCAACATTTCCTGCATTAGTTATTGTTACCCTATTAGCATTATTCGTCCTTAAATTTAATGCATAATTATCTATTGTTCCTATAAATCTATCCGCACCACTTAATCCTATATCCCCTACCACTTGTAACTTTGTACTCGGACTTGTTGTTCCTATGCCTACATTACCACTACTTGTTGCTAAATATGCATCTTGGGTACTCCTTAAGGTTCCACTTATATCTAACTTATAACCAGGACTTGTTGTTCCTATGCCTACGTTTCCAGAATTAGTAATATAAATTCTATCAATGTTATTTGTTCTTATTCCTAATGCAAAATTATCAACTAAACCTATGTATCGATCTCCTCCAGAAACTATTAAATTACCAACAACCTCTAAAGCATCTCTTGGATTAGAAACACCAATACCAACTCTTTGACCAACGTAAAGATTATTTGCAACACTTAAAGAATCAGGAAAAGAATAATTTCCAATATACAAATCAGTACCAAAAGTACCTGGTTCAATTTCTGAAGCAGGATGAAATTGTTGAATTCCTGAAACGGAAATCATTAAAGAAAAAAATAAGCATAAAAACAAAAACTTAGCTTTCTTTGAAATTCTAAAGAGTTCTATCATATTCTACTTTCTTTTGCAAAAACAATATATAAATATTTGTTATTATTGAATTGTAGTTATTGAAACTAATTCCTTTGAATTATCACTTTTCGTATTTAGATATTTTTTAACCATGTATTTTCTATTAGCATGATTATAAGGATAAATAATCATAACTCCTCTTCGTTCTCCGTAGAATAAAGAAGTTGTCTCAAATGATGATAAAAAATAATTAGAAAAAATGAAATCAAAAGAAGCTATATTTTTAAAATTTAGTAAATATTCTTCATAATATTCCATTATTTCATTATATTTTACCTTACCAATAACATAATCTCTAGATTTAAATTTTATAATTTTAGCAACATTTTCAACATTAACAATATTTTCAGTATATGAATTTGGACTTTTTATTTCATTTAAAAAACGTTCTTTAAATGCACTATAGTGTACTCCTGAAGAATATTGTATCCGTACTGCTCCACTTGATCCCTCGTCTAAGAGGATATCATCAATAATATTCATTTTAGCATTTACTAACACTACTTGTGGAATAAATGATAAAAACCAATACCCTCGAGCGGTATAATCTTTAAAATAAACATATCCGAATGTAGAACTATACAATTTTGCAAACGAAGAATCAATAGTATCAAGAAATACTAAAGTTTTGCTATTTTTTTCTAGAATATGTTCTAATTCACCATAAGTAATTGGTTTAGCACAATAAAGTTCGCTCTCTCTAGAAAGACAAATAAGAATATAGGATGTACCTTTGTTAGTATCAAAAAAATAATACTTAATAATACTTAAATAAGGAAAGAATTGTTGATTTTTGAACAATGGATCATAGAATCCATCATATTTGAAGATATAATCTTTGTTTCCAATTAATGATCTATCACTAGTAATAAAACCAACTTTCTTATTATTTAACAAATTATACAATTTTTCACGTGCATCATTAATCTTATTAAAGATTTGTGAAAATACCTTGTCATAAACATTTAATTTTATCTGAACCTTTCTGTTTGAATTTTCACAAATTTTGTCTATGTTAAAAATTAGGCTATTGTCAAAGTTTAAAGCTAGCCCTGTTGGAATCAAATAAAAAGGGGTACCTGGATTATTTTTCAACCTTTTCAATCTGGGCTGGTAAAAAAATATTTTGAAATAATAATTTAATTTTACTTTTATTATTTTGTTAGTAGGATCATAAGTAAAAAATAAACTAATCAGATAAAAATCATCGTTATTTTCATTAGGGAAGCCAAATTTATTATTAAGAGGATCCTCAATAATTTTATTCAACAAATCATTGACATTCTCTTTCTTTACGTCACCATAATTACTTATTAAAAAATAATCTTGTGAACTTTTAGAAGTATCAGAAATTGAAAAAGTAAATTCCTTTCTACCTTTCTTCGTATCAATAGAAAAAACTAAATTTAATTTTTTAGGTTCTTCGTAAACTATGCGTTGATCTTCACTAGAAACTTTCCCATTAAATGAAATCTCAAATTCATAAGAAAATTTGTCTAACTGTAAATTTTGATTAAAATCCTTTAAAATTAGATTATTATTAATTTTTTTAGAATCTATCTTAAATTCAGTTACTGGCTTGCATTCTTTTGTAGTTTTAGGTTTGATAACATTAATCTCTATCTCCTTTTTAATTTTTAAAACATCACCTTCAAAACATTTTCCTATTATTTTATAAATTCCTTCATTATCAAATTTATGACTGGTTGATCCTGAAGACGTAAATGATTGCTCTGGTATCGTCGTTTTTGATGATGTAATCGAAATATTTAGTTTTGCGCCGTTTGATACTGAATAAGTAATTTTAACATTTTCACCAACAAGTAAATTAGTTTTATCCACACTAAATGTAGTAGATTCACAAGGACTTGAAACTTCCACGATTTTTGATTGTTGAACAATTTCATTAGATGATGATGAATTACATTGAATTGTAATATTATAAGTTCCTAATTCTTTTATATTATTCCAAGTATATTCATGATTTTCCTTAGTTATTGTTTCATCCACTATTTTTTCTTGCTTTGGTTGAATTCGATTTATTAAAAGTTTTCTTAGTTGTGAATTCCTAAAATTAGCAGTTATTTTAACAGATTGTCCTATACTTACTTTTTCTGATGAAAGTGTAAATTTATCTATATAACAAGATTCTACAACCTCTGCTTCAACAACTTTACTATTAATAATTCCATCATTTCCTTTGCAAGTTAAATTAAAAATATATTTACCTAATTGAGTTGGAACTAATTCTTTTTGTGTTAATATCCCACTCTTATCTTGAAATACTGTATCTTTTGGACCTTTTACATATAATTTATTTTCAATTGAATTTGAAAGACTATAACTTATTGTAAATTTTTTAATTTTAGCTAAATCTAATTTAGATGGAGTTACTGTAAAAGAATCAATTTTGCATGATTTTGAAGAACTAGGTGAAGTTGACGAAACTGTTGTTCCTTTCTTTTTAAAAGTAAATTCAAAATAAACTTCATAATTTTTACCATTACAATCTGTAAGAGTTAAAAGGTGCGTTACAGGAGATTCTAAAGATCCACATGGTGCTTGAACATTCTTTCTAATAATTTCTAATTTATTTCCACTTTTATCAAAATTTATTTCAATATCTCCTGAAACATAAGTTGTTTTAGAGTTAAATTCATTGAAAGATAAATCCTTAATAAACTCATTTCCTGATGTGATACTACGTAAGCTAAATTTATCAAAATAATTCAAAAAATTATTACCTGTAATTTTTGTAGTATATTTTTGTATAAAAGTGTTCTTATTACAATCTTCAACTAAAAATTCATTATGTTGAACACTTCCAGAAAATGTAAATGAAGGAATAGTCATTGGTGGATATCTATATGTAACCTCTTGAGTATTACAAAAATTATTAAACATAATTATTACTTTATCATTTAAATCAGATGCTTTGTTTTCTAATTGTGTTGAATAACTCATTTTATTAGATGAATAACTTCCACTTAATCCGGATTTATCAGAAATGGATACATCTTTAATTTGATTTTTTAAAAATCTCTCATTATGCTCTAAAATTAAATCAACTTTGTATTTTTTACACCCAATCGGCTGTACAGATAAACTAGCTTTTGGTAAAACACATACAGGCAATTCTATATTTTTTGAACTACCATCTCTAAACTCTACAATATAAATAAATTTTACTAAATCTTTTAATTGATAATCTTTACTTCCTGAAGTAGATAATTTCTCTTCAATATCAGTCAAAGAATCATAATCTAAAATTAATTTAACTGATTTAGCTTTTGCAGGTGCCGTCCATGTTGCTTTCACAGTACTTGAATATTCAATTTTATTAGTATTTAATGTGAATGTTATTCTTTTATCAATAACTTCAACCTTAACATCTTTGGCATCAATAATAGAACCATCAGATTTATCAATTAATTTCAACTCGCAACTATAGGTTTCATCTAAATTTGCAACTACATTATAAGTTCCACTTGCTGACAAACCTTTTTGATTAATAGATCCTGGATTACAAACTAAATTAAGCTCTTCATTACCGCATAAATTTGCATTCCAAGATAATGTGAATTTCTCATTATTTGCTAAATTAATAATTTCAATTTTACTCTTTGAAGATTTGAATTCATTAATTTTAGGAGTACAAGAGGTTGTTGATGTAGGTACTACACAAGAAAGTGATTTAAAATTAGTGTTCATGAATACTAAAACATTTCCTGAATCATCTAGAATTGAAAGGGTACATAAATGATTATTTATATCACTAACAGTATAGGTTTTACTAACTAAAGAAGTAACATCATAGTTTGTTTTATCAACACTACAATAAAGATTAACTTTTTCATTTTTACAAATCTTAACATCCCATGATAATGAAACGTCTCCATCTTTACATACTTCTATAGGAGAAGCAAAGAAATCGTTGATTTTTCTTTCACACATTACATTCAAAGATAATGATCTACTAACAACTCCTCCAGAACTCTTTAAAATGCTTAACTTACAAATGTATGTTCCTTCTTTACTTGGATTAAATGTTCTTTTACCAATAGAATTTACCTTAGAATTTAATTCCTGAATACCATTTTCATCATTACATTCAAGAAGTAATTCATCACCTGAACAAATTGTTGCATCCCAACTTAAATCAACAGATTCAGAAAGTTTAAGCGTAGTTTTTGAAGATTCAAAAGAATTTATTTTAGCTGTGCAAGATGTTGTGGGAGTTGCAGATGGTGTTGAAACTAAAGCGGAAACATCAAAAATTTCTATTTGCTTAGAATCTGAGATTTCTACTACTGAATTTCTCGTTATTTCCAAATTACAATCATATTTACCAATTTCATTAAAATAATTTTTTTGCTTGTAAATCAAATCGATATTATTTGAAACAAAAGGGATCTTACTTCCAGAATCCTTATTAACACAATATAAATTAACAAAATTATTTGGACATAGATTAACTTCAAAGCTAAAATCAATATTTTCTCTTTTTTTTGCTACTAAAGGCGTTATTTCAAAACTAATTATTTCTGCTTGACACTTTTCAAATACCTCTATAATATGACTTTGTGAGGCAACTTCAGCACCATCTCGTTCAACAGTTAGCTTACACTCATAAGTTCCAATATCATCAAATACAACAGGATCCGTATTAGAAAAATCACTATCAAACGGTTGAGCTAATTTTATAGGTTTGTCAATTAAGCCGTTAGTACATCTTAGATGATAAAAACATTCACGATTCGCTTTTAAACCATAACTCAAATCTACACTATCACCTTTTTCAATAGAATTTTTACTAGCTTGAAAATAATCAATTCCACAATCTTCTACTAAAGTAGAACCACCTGTCGTATAACTTCCAACTACAGATGATAAACATTCAACTTTCGCCGTATTTTTTTCATCCAACATTTGATCAACATAAAGTATAAATTCGTTATTATTTAATAAATCAGAAATCTCCTTATCATAACTTATAAAATCATGAGATTCATCTTCCAAAACTAATTCACAGTTTAACAACCCTTCAGCTATGTAAATCATGTAATATGGATCTAAATCTAATTTAATATTTTTCAAGGAACAATTGAAAAAATCAGAAGCTGAAGCAAGAGCAGAAGCAAAAGCAGAAGATAAAGATGGAAACGCACTTACTGTAATATTCCAAATGTCTTTCATTATAAATGCTGATAAAATATCATTATAAATATTTGCTCTTTTCAAACTTACAGATGTAAAATTAAAACTAAAATTAATATCAAAAGTTAATTTTATTTGATTTTCTGTATGATAACTGATTGAAGGAGAATTGTATTTTGAAATATTTGAATAATTAGTTTCAAAAGAAATTTTATTATATTTTTCAACATCTTTATTTACAAAAACTTTCAAATTTTTGATTTCATAATAATTAGTATTTGATTTTGAAAACCAACAAACTCCATCTCTTAAAGAAACATCTAAATCAGTTAGAAAAGTAATAGTATACATACCAGAAGATTTTTCAATTTTTGCAAGCATTGGCGGTTCATCATCTTTATGATTGTAATATTCTATAAAAGCAAACTTCTCTTGAAAAATGTCATTAACAATAAAAGTATATCCATCATAATTCTTGTTCAAATTTCTCAACTTAATATTTGCTAATTTTTCTTTAGTTATTGTTCTACTTGTAAGAGAATTATCAAAAATAGGATAATCATCATCTGAACAAATTACCATCTCTGCAAAGAAGAAATACTCTCCACTATATGAATCCTGAACTAAAATATCGGCTAATTTATAAGAGGTTCTTGCTTTAGCTCTAAGATTTCTAAACTTACTTTCTCTTGAATCACCTTCTTTTAATGGAATATATGTTGATTCTGCAAGAAAATCATTAGTTAATCCATTTATACATGAAATTTCCCATTGATCTTTATTGCTAATAATTTCATTCTTCAAGTTTTGACAATTTTCATCATTTTCAGAAAAATCAATCAAAATTGCATCATTATTATATGGTTGAAATTTTACACATTTATCTATTGTTACTTCCTTTATATCTTTCAAAATATGTTGTGAAATTTTTTCTCCTTCAATAACTAACAAAAAATTATACTCATAGTTTGATAATCTCCATTTTTTTTCTAAATCCGATTCAATAACTGAATATTCTAATTTTTTTGGAATCAATTCACCGAAAGTGCTAAAAGGAACCACATAATAAAATGTTAATTCAGTACATAATTTTAATTTATCAACACTAGTATCTTTAGTAATTGAAACATTATTAAGTGCTCTAATCTGGGAAAAACTTATTTTGTATGATTTTTTTGTTCCATCAGTTAATTTTATTTCAAGAGTAATATTATCAACAATCGTTTTTTCACTATCTGTAAATGTTTCTAAATTAAAAATTAAATTATCGTATTTGTATTTATCTGTTCCTACATTTTTCTTTAGATCGAAGAAATCATAATTTATATCACAATCTTTTAAGGCTAAAGAATTTAAATATAATGAATAAAGAAAACTAACTCCAACTAACTCTTCAAAAACAACAGTATCGTTAGATTTCTCTTTAGAAATCGAAAAATTAAATCCCCACAAAGAATTGAAAAAAACTTTATTGAATGTTTCATTTTTTTCGTTATAATAATTATTTAAGTATTCTGTAATATTTGTAAGGTTTCTTTTATCTGGAAGAATCATTATACCTAAATCGTATTTTTTAAATATCTCTGTAAAATTAACATATAATTTTGAAACTTCTTTAATTGGAAACGGTTTAGAAAGATAAGTCCATTCTAATAACCGTTCATCTTTAACTTTAGAAATTTCGCTTTTTTCAAAAACGTAATTTTTAGTTAAACCAAAATCATATTTAAAGGTATTATAATCTTTTTCAAGTTTATTCAATCGTGAATAACAAAAATCCTTCTCTATTAAATCTTTAGTACATATTGTTAAGATTGCATCTTCTAAACTTTTAGGATCTTTCAAATCTAAAGTTGATAAAGAAGAAACTATTTTTTTGTTAGGATGATATTTAATAAGATATGCAACTAATTTTAATTTATTTTCTGCATCGAATGGCAACTTATCGACAAAAGTCAAGACTTGCTTTAAATTATCAATAGTAGTAATAATTGTATTTTGTATATCTGAAGAAACTTCTTCTTCAATTCCATCTCTATTGAATAATTTATTACTACCACATGAAATTCCAGAAATCTCAAAATTATAGAATCCACTTCTACAAAAAGGAGTGCACCTTATATCAGAAGCTAAATAAGTCAAGTAAAATGGTACAACATCATCTGATATTATTGCATTAGGTAAAGTCAATTTATTTTCAGAATAATTTAAAAAAAGATAAAGACAATTATCTGACCAGTCGTTTTTAGCAATTTGTAACAGAAATTCTTTACTTTTTGATAATTCTAAACGATATGCTTGTGCTGATGCCTTCAAAGCTTCTTCCTTGTTAATATATGAAAAAATCTTAATTTTATCATTGTAAAAATCATATTTTATATCTTGAATGTATCCAATTTTATCTTGCAATAAAATTCTAACTTTATCAATTAAGAAACTTTCATCAATATTGTTCATAACAAAAAAATATCCTACCATATCATCATAAAAAGAAGCACTTATCTTTTGTTGCAAATCATTACTGTATTTTTTTCCTTCTCCGTCTCTTTCATAAATTGATAAAACTACTTCCCAAGGTAACATTTCATCAACCAAAGAATCTTGATAATTATTTAACATATCTCTATTTACTGATTCTCTATAAGAATATATAGAATTTACCAAATCCTGTATCATTGATGGTGAGGATTTTCTATATATTAAAAACATAGATGAAAATATAATTGTTGAAGTTAATGTAAGTACTAAAACTACATCAAAAGGATTAACTCCTTTTTTATTTCTAAATAATTTTTTCTTAATTTTGCTGTACATTTTTCAAATATTCTAAAGCTTCATTCATTATAAACTTTTGATCGGATTCTTTCTGGATTGATATCTTAAAATTATACTTGCCAAAAGTCAATAAAACTGAATCTTTTGATTTTTTACATTCATTATACATTACAATATTTGATTTTTTTCCATCTGAATCTAATTCATATTGCTCTATACAAACAAGATCGTTGAAAACTTGCTTAAATGTTGAATTATACTTTTCAAATATATATTGTAAAGAATCTATACTATTTTGATAAGAAACACTAAGCAAATTTACTAAAGCAATATCTTTATAATATATCTTACTATCAGATATATCGTTCAAAGATAAATAAAGTGGTGTATCTATTATTGCATAAATAGATTCCAAATCACTATTGATTAATAATGTAATTTTTTCTCCTTGTAAAGATAATGATGAAATTATTACTCCTGTACCAAAAATTAAAAAAAATATTAAAAGTATTGCAATGAATAAAGTAATATATTGTTGTGCCTTTTTTACCATTTTATTTTTTATTCTTTTGGAAATATAATAATTGCTCCTATTTTAGCTAAAGTTTCAACATTTCCATCTCTAAATTTTACATACTTGCTTTCATAATGAATATGATAATCAACTTTATTTGCTAACGCCTCTGGAAAGAATGTTAAAAAATGATCTTTATTGAAAACAAAAGTTTCTTTTATTTGATTTCCACTTGCTGATTGAGTAATTAGAACTATAAAAACAGAAATATAGTTAGGGTCATAAAGCTTACTAAATCTTGATTCAAATGTTTTTAACCGTTGAGAATCAACACAGTAATTCAGAATTATGTTATTTTTTTCTCTTTTTTCAATGCAAGAAATTCCATCATATGTGTAAAATAACCTATCAAAAAGATATTTTCCTTTAACTTCATAAATATACACTGGAGTATTTATTAATGCTCTAATAAAATTGTATAAAGAAATTAATGCTAAAACAACAATTATAATTCTAACTATCCACAAAGTTAATTCTTCGGTAGTTTGAGATTTTTTATTAACTATTGAGTTCATAATTACCCTCAATTAAAAAATTAATGACATTTTTATTTTTAAATTTTTCGAAAAATATGAAATTTTTTAGATATTAGACGTTATCTACAACTATTTTTTATTTACAGGATACTAGAAAATAATAAAAAATATTTTTGATATTTTTCCATCTTATTTAAATTCTCCACAAAAATCTTTAACTTTCTTAATATTTTCTCCATCACGTATCTGCTCATTTTTATTAAATTTAAAGATATCCGCAATTTCGGCATCTGTTATTCCTTGTAACTTAATTTCATTAAGTAGTTTTAAAATCATCATTCCTCTTGACAAATATTGATTTGTATGAAAATTTGTAAAGATAAGCTGATAATTTTTAAGCTGATTCAAAGGAATTGAATATTTCTCAAAATAAAAATAAACATTATTATTTTTAAGAAGTATTCTTGTAAAAAGATCAGTATTTATTTCAGAATTGATTTTGTTTAGATATTGTGACTCAAACTTAAATTGCTCAGAAGTAACGCCACTATAAATTTCATCTAAATTCATATTAACTACATCATTATTTTTATCTTTATAAAAGAGTTGGGAAAATAATTTAACTTCAGTTTTAGAAGGAACTTCTAAAGTTATTGTATTCGAATTATTTATTAACTGAAGATCATTATTTAGTTTTTCATCTAACTTGATAAATTTAGTACAGTAATTTGTTGAATTTCTATTTCGGTAATATTCTAAACAAAAACTGAAGTAGCTTGAACTTGATCCACCGTTAATAAAAATTATCTTATTCATGCTAATCCTATAATTTTCATTCAAAAGTTTTAATATTGATGCAGGATACTCAAAGAGGAATGGATTTTGACGAGTGATAACTTTGTTGGTTGAATCTATCGTATTGTAGAAACAATCTAAATAATTCATTAAATTGGTGATATTATTAATATTACTTTCCAAAGAGTCATAATTTTTATCAAACTTAAAAACATTTCTTTTTGAAACATCTCTATTGCTAGGATCTTTACAATAACTTATAACTTCGATTGCTATAATCTTATCAAATGTTTTCAATGCTTTAAATGATATGTTTTTACTTTTTAAAGTATTCATAAAAAAATTCCAATTATTATCAACAGGCATTTCTTTAAAATCGTAAAAAATATTAGCTAAAAGTTTACTACTTTCTTTATCATATGTTAAATTTAGTTTAATAGTATAATCAGAATATGAAACTTCATTTATTTTTTCATAGTTTTGTTTAAGATTAGATATTTTGAAAACGGAAACTTTATTATTGTTAAAATTAAACTTTATTTCTACTTCTTCTGGCAATAGTTCATTAAATAATGTTGGTCTATTTTCTCTTTCAATACTAAATTTTGAAAAGAAATCTGAAATATCTTTATTAATTATTGTATTTTCTTTGAATACCTCGGAATCAATGATGAGATTGTTGAAGCCTAAACACTCGTAATTTGAAGAATCTTGTGAAACTACTATTTCTTTGGAGGATCTACCTTTAATCATTCCATTAATATAACAATTTAATTCAAGTTTATAAGTTCCTGCTTCATCAAATTTCAAATTAATAGATTCTCTCCTATTAATATATTGTTGATTTACTTTAACTCCTTTAGGAGTTATTATTGTTAAATTCCATTTTTCTGCATTATTAGCAACTACTTTTAATACTGTGGTTTCACCAACTTTAAATTGATTACTATCAAGGATTATTGAAAAACTACACGTTTCGGTATTTGTTCTTTTAACATTAACTGATTTTGCATCTTCGCAAGAAAACCCTAAAAAAGAATTTTCACATTTTAATTTTAAATCATACCTTCCTGTATTGATTATTTCAAAGGTATGAACTTTTTTACCTGTTACATCAATTGGATTATTGTTTAAATAAAGCAAAACTTTACTACAAGCACCATAATCAAAGTTAACTTTTAATTCATTAGTTGAACTCAGATCTAATTCTGAAGAAACTGATTCTAATTTTGCATAACAATTTAATGCTGCATTCTTTTTCTTTAGAACAAATTCTACCGGAACGTTGTAATAATTTCCTAAATAATCTTTAATAGAGACATAGTTCTTAACAATAACTCCTTTATCTGTTGGGCAGTTTTCAACTAAATAATCATTTATATTAATATTTACTGTATTAGCTACTTTTTTAAGAGATCTAGTATAATAAATTTCTTTATCAAAATAATAGGGCTGATTTTCTTCTATTGAAGATAACACTACTTCTGGGAAAATTATTTTCCCTTGATCTGTAGATAAACTCAAAAGATTTATATATTGATTTATATCTTCATTTCTATCTCTTAAAGATACTTCATAACTTTGAGAAATCTTTGTCGCTCCTTCTTTACATTCTTCTAATTCTATTACTGGATTAAAAACTTTAATTACTATATCTTCTAATTTTAATTCTTTTCCTTCGTATTTTACTTTTTTATTATAATATTTACATTGTGGATCTTTGAATTCAAAATAAATATATTCATTATCTTTTGGATCTAATACAATAAAATAATTTTCATATTTTGATTCTTTCATCTCTGAAAAAATAAATTCCTGAACACCTAACCTTATCTTTTTCAAATCTCTAATAATTCCATTTTCTAATTTAAAAGAAACGTTAAATTTATTATCTACTCGAATTACTGTAATATCTATCTTAGGATAAACACAAACAGGAATTTTTTTGCTACTTTCAACTATTTTAGATGAGTCTTTATTTAAAATCAACAATTCAAATTCAGCTTTATTATTTAAAACAAATTCCAGCGTACCTGTCATTGATGATAATTCCTTTTTCTTTACTTCGCCACCCTCGTTTATTATTAAAACAGCATCATGAACATTCCCATCAAATTGTGAAAAAATTTCTTTTGCATTGTAACTTAAACTTACTTTCTCTCCAGCTTCAATATGTCTTGGAACTACAAATATTCCATCTCCTTTATTTATGGTAAAGGCTTCTGTTTTTAAAATACTTACTTCAAAAGAATCTGTAAGAGAATGAATTTCTACTCCTTTCTTATCTTTTAAAATCAATTCACAAACATATTTACCTAAATTTTTAGGTGTAAATGTAAAAGAATTAGTCGAATCTGTAAATGTTTTAGATACTTCTGGCTCTTCTGATTTTTCAAAACTACAAGTTAAAACTAAACTATTACCTTCTGTTTTTTTAACATTCCACATTAATGTTACAGATTCTCCAAAATTAACAAAGTCTCTATCAACTGAAAAAGATAAAATTTTTTGACTATCTTTAACCTCTGTTGACGGTGTTGTAGAACTTGATGTGTACGTTGTTATTTTTGAGCTATCCCATATGGTTGAAGATTTGCCATTTATACAATCAATTTCTTCAGTAAAAATAGATTCATCTTTTCCGCGCACCAATAACAAAATTAAACTCTTTTTAATATCCTCAATTAATTGTGATTCATCATTAGAATATATTGATAATAAATTAATATAAAAATTATCAGGATCTTCAACTGTAGAAAAAATAACATCAATAAACGCTTCTAAATTAACATTAGATATTTTATATATTAACTGCCCATCTTTTATCTCAGGCTTCAAAGTTACATTTACTTCTTTCATAAATAAATGATGTTCAAGATTTATGTTCCTATCTTTAAAATATTTGAAAATATTTGAATTTGGATCTAAATATAATTTTAATGTTACATTTTGAATATCTTTCATAAAAGATAAATTATTCATTCCAAAAATCAATCTAAAAGGAACTGAATGAGGTTTTAAATAAACATCCTTTAACTCATATTTTAAATAAATTGAGAATCTATTTGGAACATTAACACCTCCATCTCCATTTTCCCTCACAAGGTTAAGCAATGTGCCAATTTCATCTAATTGTTTATATGGATCATTTTTAAAGGATTCATAAAAAAAAGGATTATTATTTTTTAAATTTTTAAAAAATTCACAGAATTGTTCACTAATTGATATACAATCGCCTTCTAGATTTTTTATCTCTTTGCAATCAATTTCTTTGTCAAATAAATCATTCTCTTTTAAACAGCTATGAATATATGTAACATATGTACCACTCACATATATCTTATTTTCTTTTAACACTAGTTTGTTATTTGGCCACCAACATCTTTCTTTTCTTTCTTGAAAAGAAGTTAAGATATTTTCTGGAACTGTATTCAAATTTTCATTTAATTTTCCTAAAGCAGAAATGGATAAACGTTCATCATCAGCATGGTCATACCTCTTATCTAAAACTATCGTTTTTTTCAGCTTTTCATTTAACAATAATAATAAATAAAATCGATACCTATAATTAGGATCATAAGTATCCCATAGTACTCTATTACTTCTCAGCAAATATCCACCACAATCTATACTATTGGCATATATAAGCCCTATTAATTTATAATCTTCCATAAAAATTTTCTTAATAGATTTTGATATGATGCTCTCTAAAAAATTATATTTAGATAAAGTTTCATAAGGCACAAAAACTTGATTTAAGGAAACAACACTCTTTTGAAGTTGAGGATTCCTCTCAAAAACTTTATTGATATCGTACATATCTAAATATTCTTTAGTAAACATAAAGCTAAATTCATGTTCCTCCTGATGTAAAATACATAAAAAATTCCAATTTTTATCATTAAGAATAGAATCTAATAATTGTAAGCAAAAAGGATCGTCTTTTTTCATTAAAAAAATTCCAATTGCATCTAATTCACTTATTGATCTCGCATCAAAACAATAGTCCAAAAAAGGTAACTGTGAAAAATCTCCCTCTCTTTCAATAAATTTTGGATCTTTTTCTGAAGGAGATGTAGGAGGAGAATTTTCAGGAAGAGGTGAAGGAGGTATTGGATCTCTTGGTAAATTTGGATGATTTTCAGAAGGTTCAGGATAATCAACACTAGGTTGTTTTATTTTTGTGTTTTTATCTTGAACAATAAACACAAAGTCATATTTATTAGGAGTTAATACCCAATTACCATCACTAGATAATGATATCTTATAAGAGATTAATTCTGTTTCAAAAGTAAATGGAATTGCATAATATGGAGTTAAGTCACATAAGGGTCTTTTATTTTTATTATCCATATATTCTAAAACTAAATAAACATTTTTTTCTTTACTTATTTCCCCTAAATTAAGAGATAAAATTGTATTATCATTCTTGATGAAAATTATTTTTTCAATTATCTTGTTAGTAGGAACATGCCCTCCTGTTGTAGAAGGACTTTTAAGATCATAAGTCATCTGAAAATTAAAAGAATAAGATTCTGATCCAACTGTTTTAAAAATATTTACATTATCAAAATATATATCACAATCGTTATTATTCAAAATATTATAATATAAAAAATATGCATAGGAATAGATAAAGAAATTATCAAAATAAGAATCATCTACTTTTTGAGTAATTTCCCAAAGTGATTTTTCATTGATCTCTTTAATCACATTAGATAAATCTATTTTTAATTTTATTTGATTTATATTTTGTTTTGTTCTTTTTTCAGCATCCAAAATATGAGTATAATCAATATCTTTTACTTTTTCACTAAAATTCTTATAAATTTTATTGACTTCATCCAAAGGAAACGGTTTAAATAAAATAGTACTTTCAACATTAGAATTATATTGACCTGAAGACATTTCTTTCTCTAAAACAACATTAACTACATTTAATCCAAATTCACTCTTAAATTTTTCAAAATCTTCTTTTGCTTTTTGAAGTTTTATGTTACAATTCTCTTTATTATCTTTTTCTAAACAAATGTTTTCTATGAATTGAGTCAATGTTTTTGTTTTTTCATTAACATTTATTAATTTCCCTGACTTTACTTTTTCAGAAAATTGTGGATCTTGATGATATTTCAAAAAATAAGCAATCAATATTAATTTTGATTCCCCATCGAAAGATAACTTATCAACTTGTTCAAACAAATTTTTTAAAACTAAAATTAATTCCTCTAAATACTTATTTTCATCATTTATCTTTGATCTAACTAAACCTGCTCTATCAAAAAATTGAGAATTATCACAATCATAATTTCCAATTTTAAAATTATAAAAACCAATATCACATAGAGGAACACAATAAACATCTGATGCCAAATACGTTAAATAAGTTGCAATAAAAGTTTTATCAAATTCTTCGGTTTCAAAAGTGATTTTATCATTATAATTTTTAAATAAATCATTACAAGATGATGGAATCCTTTCTAAATTCTTAACAACATATTTATTTTTTGGCAATTTGTTAGACAATAAAAGATTAAGATCTATAGGCTTATTAAATTTCAAAATGTCGCTCTTAGGGTCATATTCTATTTCTTTCTTATTGATTAATACTCCTCTTTCTCTCAAAAAATCAATTAAATTATCAATTAAATGATCTCTTGAAAGGCCATTTATTACATACATCTTTCCTAATATAGAATCATAATATACGTTTTTATTTTGTAATCTGGAAATATTAAAACTTCCATCAGCATTCCTAACATTAAGTATAATCTCCCAACTCAGCATTCCTAATTTATTATTCTGCACCATTAAATTATATCTATTAAAAATATTATTGTTTATTTCATTGTAACGATCATATAGAGAAGAAATAACCTCTTCAGGAAGTTGACTTGACGGTCTTCTATATGAAACAAAAAGAGATGTTAGTATTACTCCTGTAATTAAAGAAAACACTAAGACTACATCAAAAGGATTAATTCCCTTTTTATGCATTACTTGTGACATATTTAATCGCCTCATTTATTAAATATTTATTATCAATAATCACTGAAATTCTAAAGAAATAATCACCTACTTTGAAAATATAATTGTAATTCCTATTACATTTACTATCATAGAGAATTTGTTGAAAAATAACTTTTCCATCTTTAGTATCTAAAGCAATTTCCAAACAAAGAATATCATTTTCAAATATATATTTGAAAACAGAATTATACTTTTCAATCAATTTTTTTATAGCTTCATCATTTCCAATTTGATTTTTAAGAAAAAATATTGTTAATAAATTTGTATTTTTTGGTAAAATTTTATCTATTTTATCTAAGAGAGGATAATTCAAAACTAAAGGTGCGTCTATTATTGCATAAATAGAATCATATGGCCTTACTTTTAGATTTTCTCCAATCATTTCAGAATTTTTATTTCTAAATTGAATTATTATGTTTGAAAGAAAAATCAAAAAAAATATGATTAATAAAGTGATAAATAACAAAATGTACTGTTGAGATTTTTTTAATATGTGTATTCTCATCATTTTCTATACATCCATTTAATATTCATACTTTTTTTATTTAAAAAATTTTATTTAAAATTATTAAATTGATTTATATCTTTTTGAGTTGCTGATGGTGGAATCTGATCAATGATTTGGTTAGGATAATAATTACTAGAAATTGAAGTATTTTGTTGTGGGTAACTATAATTTTGTTGTTCTTGTGGTGGTTGTATATTTTGATCATTTTTCCTTTTAAAATATTTTTTATAAAATAAAACTAAAATAATTAGTGACAAAATTAATAATAAAATCGAAAGAAATAAATTAATCAATAAGGGATTTCTTTTCTTCGGAACTACATACTGTGATTTTGTGGTAATTTGTTCAACTTTGCAATCTTTACAATCATATTCCCATGCTTCACAGACTGCATTATAATTACAAAGATCCAAATCAAAATCCATCAAAAGATAAGCAAATTCATAAATCCTTGCTTTTTTAAATCGGTTAATATCGTATGGAATAATAAGTAATAATTTATCGTTGAATTCTAAAGAAAATACTTCTTCCTCAAAAATATTATAGATAACTAAAGTATATTTTCCACTGATTGGTTCTGGAACATAAATCATTGTTTGATTTTCATAGCTAAGAGAGTATTTTCCTTCTTTTGGATCTATGAAAATAATTTCACTTACTGCAAAAATATTAAATAAATAAAATGTTGTTAAAAATAATAAAACTAGTAAAAAGACAATTTTTTTCTTCAATTGTTTCATAATTTTAGCAATCATCTTACATTATTATATTTTTTAACTAATTCGTCATATATTCCAGTAATTATTTCAACGTAAAACAAATGACCAAAATCGCATCTACAACCTAAACCATTGTACCTTCTTAAAGCCGCTTGCCAACCTGAATAAGATATTGGACCAACAACATATAATTTTCCATTTATATTGCATTCACATTTTCTTTTTTCGTTATCATTGGAAAATGGATAAATTACCTCTTTATAATATCCTTTTAAAATCATCATGCTTAAATTTACATTAACATCAATATCCTTAAGAGCTTGTTCTGCTGACACTGAAACACCTTTTAATTTTTGATACATATCTATTGCTACTTTTCCTCTACCAAATAAAGGACTTATCTGTCCTAAGCCAATGCATCCAGAATCACTAACCGCCTTTGCATTACCTCCTGATTCTGCAATGATCAAAGCTAAGAACAACAAAGGATTAATTTGATAAGATCTATAATTTACCAATATTGCGTTAGCAATTTTTTCGCAATCTGATCCACAGTCAAAATTTCTTCTAACTTTTACACCATTAGGTAATGTTACCTCAAAAGAACTTCCCTTTATACTCTTTATTAAATTATTAAATTTGTTTTCATCTACTGTGTGAAAATTTATATTTTTAGAATTAAAATTTTCTTGATAAACAAAAGAATTAGAAACTACTGAACTGTCATCAAAACCATCTAATTTAACTTCTTTACTTTCATAATTTGAAACGATTGTCCAATATCGTTCTATTTGTTCTTCATCTAACTTAATATTTTGAATTATTGTTCCCAATTTTTGTTCTTTTTCTTCCAATTTTGAGTTTTTAAAAGAAACAAAACAATTTGCAGTAAACGATACTTCCACATTTTTACTACAATACAAAGATTCAGAAAATACAAAGTTATTGTTTTCTATTGGGGTTGATTCTTCACACTTGATGGTCCATTGTTGATCTTTACAAATTTTATTAGATTTAAATGAAAATTTTATAGTATCACCATCATAAAAAAATAAAGGAACATCTAGTGTAGAAATTATTCCTTTCTGATTATTCATTAATGTATAAAGCTTAATAAGATTAAGGAATAATTCATCTTGAGTAGAATAACTTATTGAATTACTTCCACTGCTACCTAATACTTCATATATCAACTCTTGACAATTTAAATCATTTTCATAGTAACATTTTATTTCATTATTGGTAACATTAATAACAACATCATTCAAGCCAGTACATTCTGATGCACTAAAATAAATTCCTACAACATGACTGAAATTTCCAATTACTGCGTTTTTAGTATCTGAATTTACATTTCTATCAAAATCTATACAAAATTTATCACTTACTTTAAAATCTACAGAAGAATGATATCTAGAAAGGTAATCTCTTTTTATTAATACCCTGTCGCTAGATTTGTAGTTTATTTCTGGTAAATCTGATGAAGGAATTGTTAAAAAAGTAGTAACTTTATCTATTTGAAGTTCTTTTTCTCTAGGATTAATAACAACCTCATTTCCTTTCTTAGGTAAAATCCAATTATCCAAAAATTCATAAGAAAATAAAGTCTCAACGGCTATTTGATATGTTTTTAGATAATATTTAGTTTCTGAGAAATTAGATTGAATAATTGGTCTAATCAATCCAAGCATAGGAATAACTATAAAAATTATCGCAAGTACTAAATTTATTATTTGCCACATTATTGTTTCTGTTGATGCAGCTTTTTTCATCTTCTAAAACTTCCTTTTTCTAAAAAAATTTCACCTTTTTTATTTATTGTGATATTCACATAACATCTTGTTTGACATGATAGATCTATTGGTTTTTCTAAAGGGAAATAAGAATTTGGAGAAAGACCATAGCTTCTTATCGGCTTTGAAACTTTTGAAAGAATTAAGTAATTATTTTGGTTTTCTTTTCTAATTCTTAAATTATAACTTATTAATCCTGAATAAAAGAGCAAAATCGATAAGTTCTCTCTATTTTTAGAAACCAAATATCTTTTAAATTCCTGAATTACTGCTTTATCATTTATTATTTGCTCAATTGTTTTTGCCAATTCTTTTGCCTGTTCATCTGCTTCATTGTAAGAAAATACTGTCTTTATCATTGGAAAAAGAACTGGTAAAAAGATAAAAGCAATAACTAATACAACTATTAAAAAAACAATTACTTGAATTAGCACTCCTGAAACTTCACTTCTTTTATTAGGTTTCATTTTTAATCTTATCGTTATGATATTGAGGTTTCATAATTAATATTAAAAGGAATTGTACTTTCTCCTTTTGAAAGTGTTTTGAATAACCTGTTAGAATATTTATTTCTTTGTTGCGCATATTCTGTTTTTAAATCGTAAATATTTGAATTTAAATAATCAACATTCAAAACTGGATCTATTTGAACACAGGAACCATAATTACAAAGTCTAACTTCATAATGCAAATGTATTCCTGTAGATCTTCCTGTATTACCCATAATTCCAATAATTTCACCTTTTCTAACTTGTTGGCCTGTAAATACAAAGACCTTATTCAAATGTGCATATAATGTTTCTATTTTACCATCTAAAGATCTTATCTTTATAGTAATTCCTCCTGCATCGGTTATTCCTGAAAAAATTACTTTGCCATCATGAGATGCATAAATTGGAATGTCTCTTGAATTATCATACGGTGCAATATCTATTCCTTTATGATAACCATAATATCTCGGTTCTCCAAATATTGAGGTTATTCTTCCTTTTTTAACTGGAAACAACAATAAAGGTTTATTTTTTAATTTATTAAAAAAATTATTATCATACACCGTAGTGTATTCATAGTTTGCATTTACACCTTCATATTTATAGTTGTTAGAACAACTCAAATCGTCCTGAAAAGTTATTTTATTACTAACACAACAAAAATCAACATTTTGTAATGTACAATATTTTTCTCCAATACCACAGTTTTTAACTGTTGGAAAATTTTGGACTTTATTTCTATTAAAAAGACATGAAATTTTAATTGATGTGATTTTATCCTTAGGTAGATTTTCTATAGTGAAAGTTGAAGAAGTAGGTGATGATGAAATTGAAGTAGCAATTTGCACAGAACTCGATGAAGATTGAACATTATTTACGACAATAGTAGTTACTTTCTCAGGCGAGGTTTTAAGTTCCTTAACCGTTTTTTCACCTATACTCCCATAATTGATGATAAAGGTATATCCTTTTAGAGTAACTGAAGATTCTAATTTGTCGGAAGAAATCTCTAAAGTAGGAATTTCTTCATTATTGTTAAAAGTTATGTCTAAGTAGCAAATTCTACTACCACAATTTAAATCAAAGTAATTTTTAGTTGATGATGCTCTAAAATAATTAAATGATTTTTTCATAAGCGGCTTTGAATCTTTATAAAGTATAAGATCTAAATAAGTATCATCTATGATAGAATCATCAAAACTTTGAGATGGTTCTAAAGCAATCGCATAATCTCCTGCAATCGCAGGGTATGGTAAAATAAAAGTGTACGAATAATTCAACATCTCCCAAAACATTTCATTTGAAATAATATCACTTATTGTTTCAAAAAGATGTTTTGCACTATCTTCTTGCTTAGATGATCTTATTAAAAAATTTCTAAACAGCATTATCAAAGGTAAAAAAATAAACAAGATAACTCCAACTACTAAAATCATCTTTACTGTTGTCATCAATAACGTTTCAGTTTCTGATTTCTTGTTCATTCTACCTTCTCACAACAAACCCACCATTCTCCTGAATTTAAAGTGCCTTTACAAGTCTCATTCAATCCAGTAACTTCTACATAATTATTTGGACAATTTTTTTTAAAACATTTTCTACCTAAAACAATACTTTCACATGCCTCTCCTTTTAAGGATGATGTTTCTGATTGTGTAGTTTCTGTAACCTGCTTGCTTGCTGGGGACGATTTTGAAGTAAAGAATGCTAACACAATTACTAATCCTAATATTGCTAAAATCGCACCAATTATTATCCAAAACGTATTTGATTCCGATCTTTTCATTTTTTCACCTCTATTCCTTATGAGCAGGCCAAAAATAATCATTATTCACTATGTCGTTATACGCTGGTAAAATTGCTTCTGTTATTGAATCAACAATTAAATCTCCTGCTAAACCAGTTACTATTTGTAATGGTGGAAAAAACATGGAAACAATATTAAGTCCAAACCAAGACCATGAAATAATGGTTCTAGTTCTTTCAATTCCTCTAATGATGTTTGTTGCCTTTCCGATATTTGAAGGATAACATGCACCTGTAAAATGCAAAAATTCAGCAACATATTGGTTAGGAAAAGTTACATTGTAATAATATTTATTCATTGAACTAGATTCATAGCAAACAGGTGCTACTCTTCTTCTAGCTGTTGAATTCACCAAAACGTAGCCGGATTCATCAATTATAGCTAAGAGTATATAATATAAATTATTGTAATTTTCATTGTAATTTAAAATTTGATTAAAGTATATTTGTTTTGGTTCTGAGTTTAATTTCTTCCTTCTCTTTACTACGTTATCATCTATAGTTATCTTAAATAAATTTATTTGAGAATAATCCAGAACCTCTGAAAACACAAGATCAAAAGATTCGACAAAATCCTCAAGGGTAAAATTAATCGTAGTTAGATTTAATGTATATTCTAAGGTAACTTTCTTCTTGCTTTTATCAAAATTTAAATTCATTTTGTTTTTTTTCCTTGTGAAAAATTCTTTCAATTTTGCAAACCAGGAGGAATCAGATGTAGATGATAAATGCAAAGGAAGCAATTTATCGTAAATTAAATAGAATTGATAAATTGCAAGTTTTCTCAGAAATGCAGAATTAAAATAACTATAGTCTATGATTTTCTCTGTTTCTTTTTGATCATATGTTATTGTTGCTATTTCACTAGATATTTTGTAATTCACCTCTAAATTATAAATATTATTGTCGCTCAAAGAAATAAATTCACATTCAGATTTAAGTAAATCTTGAACAGCTGCTCCTGATAGAGGAGTAAAATAGGTAAATTTGCAAGAAGCGTTCCATTTTCTAGAATAATTTATTTTATCTCCAACTAAAAATAAATATGGAGAATATTTGTAAAATTCATTAGGATAATCAAGAACTAAGGTATAATTTACAAAGATTTTATTATTCTCTTTTCTGTATTTTATGTTCATTAAATCGTAATCAAAAGAAATGACCTCAAGATTACTTATGTAATAATCACTCACATTATAATTCATTTTATCTATTTTCTTATCATTGATCAAATAATTGATAAATTTAGCGAACTCCTTATAATCATTGGAAAAAATAGAATCAGAACTACTTTTTTCTTTAGCTTTTAATTGTAAATATGAAAACAAAACAATCAAATCAACTTCATTTTTTGATATTTCATAAAATAATACTTTTGATAAAACTTTTTTGGATTTTACATATTTATCAACTACATACTTATAAGTAAGATACGGATCTTTCAAATTATAATAAACTGCTGAAAGTAAATATCTATCAGATTTCATTCCTGGTCTATTACGTATACAATTTAGATAAGATTCCGGCTGGTCTATCAATTTTGAACAATTATGAATTACCTCCGTAGGCTCAAAATAAAGAGACAAAATTTTTGAAACAGTAGAATCATCTAATAATCCTTGAATAACTTTATCATTGATGTTGTTTACGATTTCATTAAAGTTAAACAAGTTGTAGTTAAATTGTTTAACCAACAATTCAAACTCATTCTCTCTTTTTCCAGTAAGTTTGTATGGATTTTCTTTGTTCAATTTTTTATTCATAAAATATTCGTAAACAAATATATGAATAGGAATTCCTGTAATATTTCTAGGATAAAATGTGTAATTGTATTCATCTACAACTAAACCACCAAAAACATTACATTCGACAGGATTAGTAGATGGTGATATTTTTAAAATACCATCACAAGGACTAACTATTGCAAACCCTTTTTGAACAAAAGGATCTTTAGCCAAATAACCATATCTATCATAATTATAATGCAAAGAAATTGGATTATCGTAACCCACATAATACTCTTTGTAGAACATATTTGTTGTTGCTGGATCTGCTAAATTTACTGAATGTAGGAAAAACGTATTTCTTCCAGTTCTTTCATGCTTTTCATTAGAATAATCTACATAACTTCTGTAGAGATTGTAGTACGCTGAAAACATAGGAAGATTCAGAAGAACCGAATAATGAAATAAATCTGGAATATTACGTAAATTATTCATTCCGAAGGTATGTAACTTAGTTCCATAAAATATTGCAGTAATGAACGCATAATTTCTTAAATCTCTTTTCATATCTTCATCTACTTTATTATACATTTGACAACTCAATGTTATAAACGTAGTATAAACCTCTTCCCAATTTTTATCAAAGTTAGATACATTAGAAACTATATCTTCATAATCTTCTACGATTCTCATAAAAATATCATAGGTTAATGAAGAATCGTCTATGACAAAATTTTTAGATATAAGTTCTTCAAATTTATCAAAATTCCTCTTACACCCTAAATTAGATGATGTTGCAGGATTTTTTTCATTCCTACATGCTGAAAGATCAATATTCTCATTATTAATTAATTCATTGAGTTTATTTTTAAATTGTTCTAAATTTATTTCTTTATCACAATAATTATTGAAATAATCATTAAGACTTTTGTCGAATCTCTCTTCTAAAACCATTTGTGCAGTTATTCTCCCTGCTTTCATTCCTCTAACAAAATGATTAACTATTTGTTGAGAAGTTTTTCTTTCTAAGGTCTTAAATAAAAAATTTAATGCCTTCCTACTATCTTCGTCAAAAAGCAAATTCTTCGTGCTCGTGAATAAGTTATCAGGTAATTGATTTGCGTATCTATATTTGAAAACATCTAATTGCCTATATAAGTTTAAACTATCCTCTATATCTGATTTAACTATTGAAAACTCCTTGGACTGCACATCTTTTATTCTAAATCTATCGTCAAGAATTATTTTTTTAAATTCGGTATTTTCATCAATATTGTCTAAAAGAAATCTCCAATTTTCATCAGCGTAAATCCCTTTTTGTTTTAAAGTGTTGAAAATCTCATCAACATCACTCTTCTTTAGAGCGTCTACTGCATCTTTTAGATTTTCAAGATATAACTCATTTTTTAACGAAACTAAAAATAAAATTTGTTTCTTCTCTTCTGATAGTGCATTTATTGAAGAATACAAACCATAACCTTTTATTTTTGCCATTGATACTGCTTTTTTGGATGTTTTTTTCAATGTTGCCTTGTAAACAACAAAATCAGAAATAGATTCTTTTATTTTTATATCATCTACTTTACCAAAAAATCCTTTAAGCAATGGAACTACCTCGTCATTAACTTTAGCAATTTTTCCAATTTCTCCTTGAAATTTAACCTCCTTCAGCAGAGAATTTAGTTCTCTATAGTATTCTAGTGCTTGGTTTTTAAAAAAATCATAATTTAAATGTAGAGATCCTGAAAGTCTATTCAAAATATAGTATTGTTCTTTTCTAAGCGGTAGATTGTTTGTCATATCTTCCGCAAACTTACCGATATTATCATATGCACTTGCAGAATCTAAAAAATCTAAAAACATTTTTCTTTCTAAAAAATCTAAATTGCCAATTGTCATTTCTGCAGCTTTTTTTAGCTTGTAATTTTCTCTTACTAAGTAAAAAAGATCATCATTTTTACCAAAGAACATCAGCTCTCTGATGTTATTAGAAGCTATCGAAGATAATATTTTCATTTCATTTTCAGTAAATGCTGCAGCAATCTCCTCTGCATTATTTGCTAATATCTTTCTTAAAGTTTTTTCATCAAAGATTCTCTCTCCACCATATCCTTTTTTCGAAAGTTCATAAACTTTGTCTGCCAATTTTTCAACATCATCAACATTCATTCCTTTGTTTAAAGAATAAATAAGCATTTCAGTTTTCATTTTTTCCTTTAAAAAAACTTCATAATTTTTAGTTTTTAATGCATAAGATGAATCTAAGTAAGATTTCATAATTTTTTTCATGTCATCTCCAAGATCTAAATCGTCAATAAGTTTAATAGCTTCATCATAATTATTTCCGATTAGTGAATCTATTTTCTTCAATCCTTTTGAAAGACTTTCTGCGCTATCTGATACAGAAGATATCATTCTTTTAAAGTATGAATGATATAATCCTACTGCAACATCATCCCATTGTTGAATTTTACTTGCACCTATTTTAGCAAGTAATAATCTGATTCCTGTAACGGCAGATAAAGCTAATTCATCGATTGCTTTTGATATTTTAGAAAAAGGAGCTAACAATGGATTGAAAATTTTTCTCATTATCGGTAATTCCCTTGCTTTATCAATTCCAACTGGTAAGAAATCTAGAAATATTGAAAAACCAAAATTAAAGGTATTTGACTTAAAAGAAACATAACTTGGAGTAGTCCAATATTTTTCATAACCCTTTGGAAAATAAGAAAAGTAAAGTAAAAATTCAGGATCTCCGTATAGATTAACTTCATAACGCAAGTTTTGAAGTGCAGAAGAACGTGAAGAGGAATCTTCTACAAACTTATCTTGAGGAAATCTAATTCTTACATAACTACCTTTAATGATTGTATTTAATTGATCTCTTAGATCCTTCTCATCAATAGAAGTAATAGAAACGTTAAATTGAAAAGTAGCAAAGAACAAACTTAAATAAATATCAGGATCATGAAAACAGGAAGAAAAATCAAAAGCATCATATTTTTCAAGATAATAATAGTTAGATCCATCAGAATAAAACAACCACCTATCGTTAAGTTCAATTACTGAAACTGGAAGAGTTGAAGACATCTCATTCTCATATTTTAAATATAAGTTGTTGCCGTGTTTTATATTTATACTAAAAGAATTTGCTTTTATGTACTTCTTTAAAATTGTTGATAAATTATCACCACCTCTTGAATTTGAAGTAAGTTTAGTAACCATAAACTTGTTATTTTTTATGATATTCCCTATTTGTGGAGGTACAAAACAAAAGTAAGAATATTCAAAAAAACTTGAAGAGGATCCTCGAAAAATTTTAGAAAAATTTAGAAAAGTATCATCGCATCTTGAATAATCCGAAATACTCTTAAAAATATTCTTTATATAGTTATCAATTTCTTCATCTTTAGAATACACCAAAGGAGCTAATCGATTATAAAACACTTTCTTATTTTTCATATATTCAGCGAAATTTTTTGAAACTGAAAGATTAACTGGACAGTATTTTGGTAATACCGCAACATATATTCTTGAAGACGTTTTTGAAACTGAACTATGGTAAAAATAGTATTCAAAACAAAAATCTAAAACACGAAACAATGCAGAAGTATCGTTTATTTCATACTTATAAATCTTATCGTTGCTAAAAACATTAGCTCTAGGTGGCAAGATTTCTATTTCTTTTGAAAGTATTGGATCATTTAAATATGCTAAATACTTTACACTTTCTGCCAATTTTCTTGATGTTTCATCTACTGCGTTTTGAGCAGGAGTTATTTCTTGAAATGATTTGTAAATTTTTAACTCATCGCTAAAAAAAGGAATTCTTATTCCAGTAATCCTTGAAAGTAAAACTAATGAAATTGCTAACAAAATTACCATTAATATTATTGATACCAATTTCTTAAATAATTGTGATGCCATTTCAGAATAAACTGTTACTTATAACATCTAAAGATTTATTTCCTTCTGTGTTCGCTCTACCAAAGATAAACAACATCAACAACAAAAAAATAACTGCTACGATTATCCAAAACAAAATTGTCTTTAGCTGAGATTTTTTCAACTTCAATTTCATTGTTTTCACCTCATGGAACTACAAAAAGATCGCAAAGACCTGTAATTTCACTCAAATTTGAGCTTACAAAAACTCCTGAAACATAATTGTTTTTGTAAAAGAAATTATAATATTTGTTAATATGTTCTTCACATTCTTGAGCACAATTAATATTATTTTCTTCATATGCTTGCAAAATTGATAACTTCACCAAAAATTCTGTGTTAAAAATACTAAATGAAAAATCATTATTAATAGAAGTAAAACTTCGTAATACAACATAATAACAATTTTTTTCTCTATTATTTATACATTTCTGAAAAATAGTATTCCAATTATTTTCATTTATTGCTGTTTTATTAGAAGTAATATCATCACAGTTAATGTTGACTTTATCGTAGATGCCCTCAAAGGTCTTATTTATATATTCACATAAATTTTTTAACCTTTTTAAAGTTGGATTTGATTCAAAATAAAACTTATCAATCTTGCCAAGATGAGTATTTAAGTTGCTAAGTTGACTACCAAGATTTCGCAGATCATTATAGTTTGTATAATAATAAAGTGAATTGAAATAAAATTCTCCATAATTCTTATCAGCAATATTTAAAAAAATTGATTTAATTTCTTTGCACATATCCGGATTATCCGGTACTTTTTTTATTATCGATAACACATCATCTAATTTATTATCTGAAGGATTATTAACATAATCATACCATAAAGTTGAAGGGATCTGACATGTTTTTATAAATTCTCCAGCTGAGTTAATCCATTGCGAGTTATTGTTAACTAAAAAATTAAAACTTAAAGAACTATCGTATTGCCTTGAACATCCTCTTTGATTCCACCATTCTCGAAGTTCTCCAATCGTGTATCTATAAATCCATTTAGGAATGCTAGTCACGGGTCCTAATATTCCTGAAGCTAGCTTATTCATATTTTTCTTTACGAAAAGAATATAAACTGGAAAGGAAATATTTATGGTTCTTTTTGCTAATAAACACCCTGCGATGTATTCATCAAAATAATAATTAAAATCATCCAACAAAACATTCATCTTCTTGTATTTGTTAGCAACAGAATAAAGATCAGCATAAGTTATAGAATCTATTTCTTTATTATCTGAATAAAATATTACTGCACATGTTGCACACCATTCTCTATTCAAAGTCCATTCTGAAAAAATATTAAATTTTCCTGAACCAAATTTAGCCCAACATTTTTCCAACTCATCTATCAAGTTTAATGCAACTTTTTCAGTTTCATTTTTTCCACTTAATTTTGAAAGAGAATAAACCACTAATTTAGGTCTACACAAAGTAGGTATTTGCTCAGAACCTACCAATTTTGCTCGTTCAGAAGCAATAACATTTAACATACATTGAGAATCAACGCGCATTCCTTTAAATATAGTATTGATCCTTAAGAAAAAGCCAAATAGGATAAATGCAGCTACAACTACTAAAACTATAGATACTAAAGTCCAATTTATTTCAGCTTTTTTCATCTTTATAAAGTAAATTTAGGTATTTTTTTAGATAAAATCCAAATCAAAACAGCTAAACCTATTAAAGCTAAAAAAATCAAAATTAATTGCCAAAGCATTTTGTTGCTCATAACCTCACCTTTTTTTAGCAGTTATAGCAAAATAATTGTTTGTGCCTGGAATAATCTTAATAAAGTAAATTTCATCACCTGTACCTGAACTTCCTGACCCTACAGAACAACTCGTGGATTGATCTACAAGATTACAACTAGAAGTTTGAAAACAAGTATATTTGTTGCTAGTTTTAGAAATATCTTCTAAACCAATTCTCTTAAAGTTAAATTCTTTACAATATAATTTCATCTTTGTTTTTAACATTTCACATTTGTTTGGATTTTGCGTGCAATTTTCTTTTATATGCACGAAATTTCGATTTATAACGTAATCCAAATTATTAACATCTGAAGAAGAAATACTTAACAAATTGACATCTAAAAAATTTATGCATTTTACTTTATCAACAAACTGCTCCTCAAGTTTTTGAGATGCTTCTCTACTGCTATCAAATGCATTTTTTGCTGAAGATTTTAATGGATTTAAAAATACCATCAATACAATAGCCAAAAGAATAACCATGATAATTAATCCAACAATAAACTTAAAGTCAACCGCTTTTTTCATTACAAATTCTTATTTTTATCTTTTAGTTTATAAATTTTGTTATCAACAGAAAAGAAACAAAAATTAAAAAGAGAAAAGAAAAATAAAAATTAAAGAACTTTATTTCTTAGCTTTTTTTGCTACTTTCTTTGCTGGTTTCTTTGCTTTCTTTTCTACTTTCTTTTTTCCTTCATCTAATTTCTTAGTTTCAATTTTCTTTACAGAAGGCTTCCAAATCTTTGCTGGCATCCATTTTGGTCTATCTGCTGGAGCTGGAACTTGCTTTCTGCTACCTTGATAAATGTGCAATTTCTTTGTTCCTCTTTCTCTTAAGATGATTTTTGTATATCCCTTGTTTGCTGCTTTTAATGCAGCTTGTCTTGGAATTCTTCCAGTGTAGATTCCTAATTCATTACCTTTGTCATCCAATAACACAAAATATCTTTTTCTTCCTTCCATTTTTTCTCACCTATTAAATTGGTTATTATTTCTTTGTATTTTGTAATATATATATTTTTCGATTTATGTGGCTGTTTTATGAATTTTTTCAGAAATTGAAAAGATAAAAAAAACCAAAAAAGAAAAATCAAAAATGAAAAACGTTATAAATAGTTGATAATTCTAAAACTACAACATGGAATTCAACTCAGAACTGGATAAAGAAATTTGGAATGAGGAACGAGTATTCAAAGGAAGAACTAAGATCATAGTTTCAGTAAGAAGTTACAACAACGGAACTCCTAAAATACAAATTAGCAGAAGCAATAAAAACAACAATGGCTGGAGTTTCGCAAAACTAGGCAGATTAACAAAAGAAGAAAGTGAAGCATTAATTGAAATGTTAAATGCTGCTAACGAACATTGCTAAAAGAAAATTTTATAAAAATAAGTTTTTCCTTTATTTTTTATTATGGGCCGGTAGCTCAGTTGGTAGAGCGCCGCCCTTGCAAGGCGGAGGCAGCGGGTTCGAATCCCGCCCGGTCCATTATTTTAATTAAAATAAGTAAATTCTATCAAAGAAAAATCCTCTCTAAGTTTATGATTCTCTAAGAATAAGTTTATTGCATCTTCAGAATCAACTAATTTCCTTTCAACTTTTCCATATATTCTTGAATTCTCTTCAAAAGTTAAGCTGTATTTTCTTTTAAAGTTAGCAACATCTTCAGATAAATACAATGGAGGTCCCTTAATAATTTTAATCCTATCTAAATTCTTCTTTGCTTTTATTACAAATTCAGCAATCCTTTTGTCAAAATCAAAATCATATTCCATCAATTCTGGCTCAAAATCTTTTTCCTTTAAAAAATTGTACAACTTTTTAAAATAAACTACTAAATAAGTAGAAGTTGCGTCATCATTTCCTTTGGGCATTTTCAACTTAAAATAATAAAATGGTTTTTCCAAATTCAGCAATGGCTTTTTGTTGAAAAAATCAATGCTAGGATTTTGTAAAAAATTATTGCAAACTTGCTTTAACTTTTCGAAATTTTCATAGCTAAAAGCTGCTGCAGCATTTCTATTTTTATCTAAAGGATCTATAACTATCAAGGGTCCTTTTTTAGATTCTCCAAGAATTTTTACAACTTCTTCATAGGTTTTAGAATCATAGTATCTTTCAAGATCAATTACTATATCTTTTTTAGTGTTTGATAAAAATTCAATAACTTTAATGAAGCTTCCAAAATAAACCACTAAGATTTCGCAAACATAACCTGAAATTCCTTTTCGAAAAGTTTCTGCACCATAAAGACGATTTGCCTTTAAGAATGTTTTTAAAAGAACGACATCTTTGCAAATTTTTTCATTAGAAACCGATTTAAACCAATTAACATGAAAAGGACTAACATCTGTAATATTTTCTGCTTCTTCAGGAAAATTTATGTATTTTATAGGTACTATTTCGATCTTAATTCCATCAATAAAAGTTTTAAAATAATCTCTTGAACCATGAATTCTATCATAATCCATTATAATCTTTTTTTGCTTCAAATTTTTGAGAATAAGCTCACATTTATCTGATAAATTCTTTTTCAACTTCTTAAATCTTATAAAAACATCCAAATCAAATTGTTTAGAAAATGTTCTTTTGGCAGCACTTCCTCCAAGAAAAACTTCAACATCTAACTTTAGATTTTTAACTTCGTTATCTAAAATTTCTTTCACTTTTTTCATAAATTCTTCTACCTTTGCTAAATCTTTATCAGTATATACAAATTTATTCAAAGCCTCTTCGTAGATTTTTTGAACATCATTTGTCATTGTACATTTAAACTATTAAGATATTATAAATTTTTTTGATTTTTGAATTTTTAGATTTTTATCTTAATTGAAAAATATTTAAACAGAATTTATGTTCAAAAATCTATGAAAAAAATTTCGTTGAAAAAAATTGAGAATCAGGAAAGATTTAAGGTGGATTTCGTATGGAAAGAAGAACAAAATAACGATGTTGTTTTCGGAAATCCTTTAAGCAACGTTGCATTAGGCATTGTTTATAGCTGGCTTTATGATGATGAAAAAGCAAACAATTTCTTTGAAAAAATTGTAAAAGAAGTAGGAGGATTTTGCAGTGTTTTAGGGATGATTAGAACTGTTTATGGATTAAATTTAGCAATTCCTACAATATTAAAGAATCCTAATATAAATAAATTCATAATTTTAATTCCAAATAAATCAGACAATGTTCATTTTGTTGCATCTACATTAACAGAGATTTACCTGAAAAAACCAATTTCTTTATCAAAAACAAAACAACTTAACTTAAACAAGAAAGTATTAGAAAGGTTTAGAAAACAAGTAGATTTAATAATAATAAAAAATTTCAATATTGAAAAAAATATAAATGATTTGAAAATATTCCTTGATTTCTGCGTAAGTGATAATGTTAGAACTTTAGATGATGTTAAAAAATTGATTAAGTTAGATTTAATGTTTTATACTTATAAAAAAGATGCATTGATTTATGATGATGGAGCTAGATTCCTTAGTGGAATTTCAGTGAAACCCATAAATTATTCTTCAGAGATTTTCATTCAGAAAAAGATTAACATCTTAAGTGAGATTAAGAAAAGAATGGTAACAATTGATAAAAAAAACATAGTTTGGAATTTAATTATTCACTTAACAAATGAAAATCCTAAACTAGCCAAACAAAATAAATTTTACGATTTAGAATATTCTGAATTAGATCAGCATTTTTATGTTATTAAGAAATGCAAACTTTCTGAAGTGAATGGAATTCTAACTGAAGCTAAAAAATGTAAAGAAAAATTCATAACAATAATTTTTATATCAATTGAAGAATAGAAAACAAAAAAATTAAATGATTTTCTTGTCAATCCATGCATAACTTCTTACTCTTTTACTTTTTCCAAATCCACAAGAAGCACAAACTCTTTTAGTAACATGAAAACTTATTTTTCCACATCTTCTACATCTTGTATGTGTTCTTCCTTTATTTTTTCTACCCATTGAAGGAGTTCCTTTCATTTAATCACCTTTTTATTCTGATGGTACAATATAAAGTATTGTATCTCCTCTGATGAAAACTTTACCTAACTTTCTTTTTAATTCACCATTATCAAATTCTTGAGCATCATCTAAAGCACAGTTAATGTGCACATCAAAAGCTCTCAAAATGCCTACTAATTCTCTACCATTTTTCAAAATTATAAGTACTCTCTTATTCCTTGCACCGTTTAACGTATCCATTGGTCTTGGTAATTCTTCATTCATTTTTATCACCATTTTTGTTTTTATTCTTTCTTAATTAAAACACCATTAATAACTCCCACCTGCCCTGGTCTTGAAGTTATTTTAACTAATCCTAATTCGGTTTTTACTATTGCTCCCTTAGTTATAACATTTTGTCTTACCAATTGTTTATCTGCTTGATTTTCAATAACATTCAATATTTTAACTTTCTTTACCTTTCCATCAACAGCAACATTTACAAATTCATCATTAAGTAATCTTACTTTATAATTTCCAAATTTAACTCTTTCGACCTTTCTCTTAGTTGGACCTAATTTAGTATGAGTTGGATTACTGCCTTTTTCATATAGCTTTTTTTTCTTATATTTCAAATATTTTTTACCGGTATATTTTCTTTTAGATCTTGCTTGAGTAATCATTAAATCACCTTTTTATAAAGCTAAGTACATCTTAAGGAGTTATAGTGTATTTATAAATTTTTTCAAAATAAAAAATTAAAATCTGTGCTCAATAATAATTAAAATAAATAATCAAATAAATAAAGCTTAAAATTCTTTTTTAGAAAAATATTTAAATAATAACTACTGCTCAATAGATAAAAGAGGGGGATTATGAAGAAAATTTTAAGTATCCTTTTGTTGGTATTATTATTTGGAAATTTTTTCTATGCTTATGCAAATGAAACAAATGAACTAGAGGAAATAATTATTTCTTTAAAAGAATTGTATTATTATAAAATTAGAAATGAATTTATAAAAAGTTTTCAAAATAGAGGATTATTTTCAATTTTCGATTCTGAAAATTTAGTAATATATGCCAAAGTTGGAAAATTGATAAGATTAAACATCTCAAATTATGATCCTGATAATGATAATGTTTCCATAATCTTTTCCAAGCCTTTTAACAAAGATGGAACATTCTATGTTTCAAAAGAAGGAAATTATTATGGAAAAATCATTTTGTTCGATGGAAAAGATTACACAGAAATTGATGTTAAAATTATTGCTATCGATGTTGATATGTTTCCTACTTTGATTTGTAAAGATATTCAAGTTTTTTCTGAAGGAGAAAAAGCTAAATTAGATTGCACATTCTCTCCTGAAGGTGGAAAAATCATTGTTAGTGGATTTTTCAACAATTTAGAAAAAACAATCCTTTACAACGAATCAGGAGAGTATTCTACTAAAGTTACATATTGCACTACTGTTTGTATCGAAAAAGAAATAAAAATCATTGTTAAAGACATTAACAGACCAGTAGAAATTATTAAGAAAAATGATACCTTAATAATAAATCAAATTATCACTAACGAAAAAGAATTATTAGAAGCAATCATAAAGAATTATGACTTTATTGATCCTGATAATGATGAAATTTCTAAAGATATCAAATTGCTAACTAAAATTAAGAAAATAGATTTTTCTGAGTTAGATAACAAAAAATTGAAAATTTTAATTAATGCAAATGATGCTAAAGATAATACTGTATTAGAGGATGAAATTTTAATTATAGTTGATAAGAAAGTTAAAGAAATTTTCTCTGAAGAAAATTATGAAATTTTAGAAAATCAAGAGTTAAATTTGAATTATGAATTCGTTGAAAACCTTTTACTTAAAGAAATAATAAGTAACGTTGATGTTGAAATTTTAGCAGAAAATTCATCTTATAAGTTAAAAATTAAACCTAATTACGAAACAGTTAATCAAAAAATAATTCTTCCTTTTTTAAGACCATCTATAAAAGAAAGTATCAAGCTAATTTTTGATTATAATAATCACAAAATTGTTAAAAAAATAAATCTTAAAATTTTAGATGTAAACAGATTACCTATCTTAGAGAATAAAACTGTGTTTAATGAAAATGAGAAATTTTACTTTATTGCTTATGATGACGACAGTTTAGATGTAAAACATCTAAGAAGTAAACTTATTTCTTTAGATGGAAAATGTAATCTAAAATACTTCAGTAGAATCCCTTACTTTTGTTCTGGAGAATATTCAGCTAAAATTGAAGTTTTTGACAGACTAGATAAAGTAACATATGACATTAATTTTTCAGTAATATCATCAAAATTTAAAAATCTAAAGATGAAAGAAATTAAAGCAAAAGAAAATGAAACTATAACTTTAAAATTTGATAAGCTCTTCAATTATAAAAATAATTTTAAAATACTTGATTTAATAGATGAATATGGAAACTCTTTGAAAAATTATAATTTAACCATTGTTGATGACACTTTGATTTTCAAACCATATTTTGATATTTCAACAAGAGATTTGAACGCAATAATGATCTTTGAATTTGAAAATAATAATTTGAGTTGGAGAGAATTATTACCTGTAAAAATAATCAATGTCAATAGAAAACCTCAGTTTGATTTGAAAGTAAACAGAAGTATTAATAAGAATAATATTAAAACTTTGTTTGTTGAAATCATAGCATGGGATGAAGATAAAGATAATTTAGAAATTTGGAGTATCGTTAATGGTAAAAAAATTACTGGAAATAAATTCAAAGTAGTTTATAGTACTAAAATCCCTGAAATCGAAATCTTTGTAAGTGATGAAAAAGAAATTACTAAAAAGAAAGTAAGAATTGGTTAAAAGTTCATTTTATTTTTTTCTATATTCTTGGATCGAATGGAGGGGTAGGAGGACTCACAGGTGGTTCAAATTCATTATTTCTATCCATTTGACAAATATTATTATTACATAACAAAACATAATCGTTAAAGTCACAACTAATTTTATTACATCCTCTTTCATTATACCAAGTATTAACATAATTTTTATTAACTGCTTCCACTGAATTACAATCACAAGACACAATCATACAATCATCAACTTCTGAACAATAATTATAATCCATTATGTTGAAAGATTTTATACTAGAAACTTCATCTTTAGAATCGTTTATCGTAAGATTTAATAAATATTGTCCTGTCTCTTGAGGAACATATGTATCTTTTTCTTTATTTGAAGAGTATATAATTGCATTGTTCTTTAATAATGTCCAATTATAACTTAATAAATCATCATCACTATCCTCAACTATTGCTGAAAAATTAACTTCTTGCTTAACGATAAATGTGGAAGTTAATCTTATTTCTTTTATAATAGGAATCATGTTGATCGGAGAAAATCTAATTGTTCCTATAACATTTTGATTGATAATAAGTCCTAATGTTTCTTCTTCTTTTATAATTATTAAATTCTTATCCTCCTTAAACACAATATTTCCTGCAATATCTTCTGCAAAATAACGCAATTTTATGCATTTATTAGAAAATCCTCCAACAGATAACTGTGTATTACTTGATGATTTTATCCATGAAGAATACATTCCACTACAGGAACCATCTATTAATAAATCTGAAACTGCATAATGGAGCTCTGTTCTTGCTAATTCTAAAGGAGATACAATATTAACGTTAACATTAATATTTGAATTCTCTTTAGTCGAATCAATTGATTCAATCCTAAAACTATTTACTTCATCCACTTCATTAATTGTATGTCCACCATTAAAAATTGTGATTTTTCTATCTATAAAATTAGTTAGATTTGAATTTTCAATCCAATCCGTTCCATTTACTAATATTGTAAAATTTATTGGCGTTTCTGTTTTATGTACTAAAATATCTAAAGTTATGTTCATAGAAAATGTTTTATTATCTGCTGATTTATATGGATCTACATTAACTATGCTGAACAATGGATTAGTTTTTTCATATAGAACATTAGTCTCATTATACTTTATTCTTATTGAATTTTCACATGAATAAACATCACTACATCTTTCATCTGCTAAAATAAACGTTAATTCTTTCATTTTATGATTATCTGTGGAATTAACTTGAATTACAAATCTCTTTCCTGCATTAGCAAAGTATCTTTTTAACGTTGAATTATAGTATGCATTTGTTTCCAATATTGAATATGAATTTTGCGGGAATGATTTATCAATGATAAAAACATTACTACGATTTGTGTTCTCTATATTATTTGCATTATCTACACTATAATAACACACTCTCTTCCTACATACACTTCCTGCTCCACAGCTTACACTAAATGCTCCTGTGTATGTACTAAATCCTGTACTACCACAACTATCACCATCATTGATTATCTTATAATATGTAACTTGACATCCACTTCCACTACCATCATTA
>JAWBMQ010000001.1:130338-174366 GCA_038828875.1 Candidatus Woesearchaeota archaeon | reverse complement strand
CTAAGCATTGCTCATTTAGTATTTTCTATGGCTGAATTGATAAATAATTTGGATTCTACTTTAACAATTCCTTTGCTATCTTTTAAAACAATATACGAAAAATCAATAAATTCTTTAGATGTTGCTACTTATACTCATATTTTATCTTCTCTAAATTATATTTTAACAAATAACTTAAAATTTTTAGATGATAATCAAAAAAAGCTTGTAATTTACTATCCAACCACAATACAATCAACATATCTTTGGTTATATCATGTAGGAATAGAAACGAAGGAATACAATAATTTTAAATATTCACTCGAACAATTAGTAAATAAAAATTTATATAATTATAACACTAATCAGGAGGTAGAAAAAATAATCAGAAATTTTCTCAACATTAATACTAATGATTTAAACAAGCTTTGTAGTGATTTACAAGCAAGGAATTATATACAAGGCATTCAGTTAGTAAATAAAGAATATAACTTAGAAAGAGCGAATAATTGTGATTATTTGAAAAAATATTTAGATCCCTATTGGGTTTATGAATTAATTGATAAAAAAACATACTGTCATGTCAAATTATTATATTTAAAACAAGAGCTACAAAATCCTTCTGTACTCCTATTTCCTGTGGCTTTTGGAAAGATCACTAGCTTTTTTGGATATAGGAAGGTTCAGGAAGGAAGAAAATGTCATAAAGCGCTTGATATTGTTGGAGAACTTTCTGATACCTCTGCCAAAAGAGTTCCAATTCTTGCATCTATGGGAGGTAAAGTAGTATTGAAGAATTATGATAAATTTGGATATGGAAATTATGTTGTAATAAAAAGTAAATTTAAAGAAAAAACAGTATTCCATTTATATGCTCACATGAAAAAATCACTTGTAGATCTAAATCAAGAGGTGTCAAAAGGCGAAATCATAGGAATTATGGGAGATACAGGAATCGGAGAAAGTCATCTTCATTACGAACTACTATATGATAATAACAATAATAATATATTTGGTTTTCATGAAGATTTTGCAATAAATCCTCTCTTTGGTAATTTATACGGTGATTTTGCTAAGTTGGGAGATTGTAATTCTAAAAACTGTGATTGCACTGAAAGTGAATGGATGCTGAAATATAATTCAAAAATAAGTGAATTTGATAATTTAATATATAATTATTATGGATTTTCCAATAAAGTGAAAGAATTAACAGATTTCTATTTAACTTGTAAAAATCAAGAAAGGGCAACTGGTAAAAATTGTAGAGTTGTATACATAATAGATAATAACGGTAAAGTTTCAATTTCAAAGGAGGACTAAAATGAAACTATCAAAACTATCAAAATTTTTAAAAATAGTGATATTAATATTTTTTTATTTAATAATTATGTTTACGGTGAAAAAATAATTTCATTTAATCCAAGAATATGTGAATTTCTTGACATTTATGATGGTTTTCCATCAACTACAAACGATAGCATTTCATACTACACTATTAGATATGCTGTTGATGATATTGAATATATAGTTATGAAAAATTCATTATCTGAAAATATTTTTGTTCCTTTCGGTAATAAAATCAGCATAGAAATTTTCGATGATGAAAACATTTATTGCAATGTTTCTAAAGAATTTAATTTCGAGGAAAATGATTATCCTGTTTTAAAAGAAATCGAAATTAAAAAAATAAACGATTATATTCAAAAAGAACAAGATAAGCAAAATTTCTCAGAACACTATGAAAAATTCGATCTAGGTTATTATTTATTAATTTTGATCTTAATTATTCTATTATCATTCATTTTTTCTTTTCTTATACTATATAATCGAAACTCAAAGCGAAAAAAATATTTTTAATAAAAAATTCAAGATACTACTCAAAAGTTTTAAATAAATTATATAAAAAAAGATACCACAAACTAATTAAACGAAGATCAAAATGAAAAAAAAAGCACAAGAAACGGCATTGAGAGTGGTGATCTTGACAGTATTAGGAGTTATAATTTTATCCATTCTTGTAGTTATCTTTTCACAAAATATGGGAAAAACTTCTAAATTCTTAAGGTTTACTGATTATGAATTTTGTGATGAAATTTATAGGCAATCTTTTAGATTTGATCTACAAAGTCAAAAACTTTTCCTAATGTATTTCTTTGGTTATGATACAACTACAACAATAACTATTAATATCAAAGATTCTTCAGGAACACTTCTCTCTGACCTTCAGAGTAAAGTTCAATCAATGAAAGGAAAATGTAGAAAATTTTTACTTGCTTTTCCTGAAGTTGAAAGAATTGTAAAAGAAACTAGTTCTTCAGGAACAATAACTACAAATTATGAGCTAATTTATGCCAGTATCTTTTTGGAAATTAATTAAAATTCAAAAACAAAAAATTTAAAAGTTACTTATAAATTTAATTCTTAGGTGAATTTCATGGAAGAAGATATAATAAAGGTAAGAATTGAAAAATTAAATAAATTAAAAGAAATGGGAATAAATCCATATCCTTACAAATTTAACAAATCAAAAAATAACGATCAAATAAAGAAAGAATTCCAAAACCTTAATCCAGATGAACACACTAATATTACTGAATCTGTAGCAGGAAGAATTATGTTAATGAGAGAAATGGGAAAAATTACATTCATCACTTTAAGAGATGAATTTGATGATTTACAAATTGTTCTTAAAGAAGATCTCACAAAAAATTATGAACTTTTGAAATATTTAGATATAGGTGATTGGTTAGGAGTTACAGGAAAAGTAGGAAAAACAAAAAAAGGAGAAATTAGTATTTTTGCAGAAAATTTTGAAATTCTTTGCAAAGCTATAAAACCATTGCCTGAAAAGTATCACGGGATTAGCGATGACGAAATAAGATACAGAAAAAGATATCTTGATTTAATTATGAATTGGGAAACTAGAAAAAATTTTAAAATTAGACACGAAATTATAAGAATGACTAGAGAATATCTTTATGATAAAGGATTTATCGAATTAGAAACACCTATCTTACAACCCGTTTATGGTGGAGCTAATGCAAGACCTTTTATTACTCATTTCAATGCTCTTGACTGTAATTTCTATTTAAAAATTTCACCAGAATTATACTTAAAAAGATTAATCGTTGGAGGGTATGAACGAGTTTTTGAAATTACCAAGAACTTTAGAAATGAAGGTTATGACACTAGGCACAGTCCAGAATTTACAATGATTGAATGGTACATGGCTTATGCAGATTACTTTGATATGATGGATATGATTGAAGAACTCTTCAAAAAGATTGCTCTTAAAATAAAAGGAAGTTTAAAGTTTAAATATCTCGATTATGAATTAGATTTCAGTCACTTTGAAAGAATAAGCATGGTTGATGCTATTAAAAAATATGCAGGTTATGATGTAGAAAAAATGAGTGATGATGAAATAAAGGAAGTAATTCTTGAAAATGGTGGAGAATTAGAGGATTATTTTTCTAGGGGATTGTTAATAAATGCTCTATTTGAAGCAACGACTGAAAAACATCTTATTCAACCAACATTCATCATGGATCATCCTGTAGAAATATCGCCATTAACTAAAATTCATAGAAATAAACCTGGCTTTGTAGAAAGATTTGAACTTTTTATTGCTGGAAAAGAAATAGCAAACGCATATTCTGAATTAAATGATCCTATTGATCAAAGACAAAGATTTGAAGAACAAGAAGAAATGCGTAAGAAAGGGGACGAAGAAGCAATGCCCAATGATTATGATTTTGTAGAAGCAATCGAAACAGGAATGCCTCCTACTGGTGGTTTAGGATTTGGAATAGATAGATTAGTAATGTTAATGATAAATTCAGACTCAATAAAAGACGCAATTCCTTTCCCTGCCGTAAAACCTGAAGAATTAGAAAAAAAGTAAAAAATGAAAGTTTACAACGAAAACGAAGTAGTTTATGAAGTTAATGAATTACCTTTTTATTTTACAAATTTAAGCAAAGAAGAAATTGAAAAATTAAAAGAATACTACACTTTAGTGAAGGAAGAATTAAAAGATGAAACAAGGAAATCTGGAAGTCCCGAATTAGCACATGTTTTGGCAGTAGCAAAACTTGTTCATGATATTGGTGCTGATTCTACCACTATTTATGCAGCATTGTTGCATCATTGTTCCGAAAAAACATTAGAATACTTAAAAAACAAAGATCCTGAAGTTTATGAAATCTTAAAATACGTTTCTGAAAAAACTGAAATAAAAAAAAGAGCAGAAAACTATAATTATTCAGTCCAGCTTAAAAGATCTATTCTTATTGCAGGTTTAAAAGATTTTAGAGCATTGATCGTTTTATTAGCCAACAAAGTGCACAATTTGAAAACCATACATTATTTAGATGAAAAAAAACAAAAAGAAATAGCACAAGAAGTTTTAGAAATATATGCTCCAATTGCACATAAATTAGGAATAAATGCATTTAAAGGGCAGCTAGAAGATTTAGCTTTAAAAATACTTTATCCTGAAATTTATGAAAAAATCAGCACAGAAGTAAATTACAGATTCAAAGAAGCGGAAATTATGTTGAAAGAGTTAAAACAAAAATTTTCAGAATTGTTTCCAAAATATAAAATTGAAGGAAGAATAAAACATTTCTACAGCTTAATGAAAAAACTTGAAAAAGGCAAAAAATTAGATGAAATTTACGATTTTGTAGCTCTGAGAGTGATTACAAAAAACATTGAAGATTGTTACAAAGTCTTAGAAAAGATAAAAGCCAATTTCAATGAAATTCCTAATAGGTATAAAGATTACATTGTAAATCCTAAGCCAAATGGTTATCAAAGTTTGCACGATTGCTTTCTTTATAATGGAAAGCCATTTGAAGTTCAAATAAGAACTGAACAAATGCATTATGCAGCAGAATTTGGACTTGCAGCGCATTGGAAATACAAAAACATTGATGCAGATAGATTGGATAAATTTATCTTATGGAGCAAACAGATGATATCTTTATTAACAAAAGTTAAAAATGATGTAAAAGTTTCTGTTTTCAAAGATAAGATATTTGTTTTTACTCCAAAAGGTGATCCAATAGAACTTCCAACAAATGGCACTGCTTTAGATTTTGCTTTTAAAGTTCATACCGAATTAGGATTACATGCATTAGCTGCTAAAATTAATGGACAAAAGATGCCATTAAGCACAGAATTAAAATCTGGCGACATAGTTGAAATAATAACTTCTCCAAAATTACAGGTAAATGAAAAATGGCTAAACATTGCAAAATCTAACAGTGTAAAAGCCATGATTAGATCCTATCTAAACATGACAAAAAAACCAACAAATGAAACATCTAATATTTTTGAAAACATAAAATCATTAATCAATTTAGATGAAAAAAATATTAAAATAGCAGGGTGTTGTGCTGATTTGAAATATCAAGATCCTATAGTTTTAGTATACACAAAAAATGGGGAATCAATTCACAAAGCCAATTGTGAAAATATTTTACCTACTTACAAAAAAATTCCATTAAGTTGGAGAGAAGTTTATTCATTAATTAAAGTTTATGGAAAAGATGAAGACGGGATTCTTTTGAAAATATTGGAAGCAATAAAAAATAAAGTTAAATTATTAAGCGTAGATGCTTCAGCTGAAAGCGGAAAGTTCAACATAAATTTAAAAACATCCTTAATAGAAGAACACAAGAAAAAAGAGTTTATCAAAACAATAATGTCATTATCGAAAAACATTGAAACAGTAGAAATAGTTGAAACCCTTTAGTCTTTATTGATGAGGTAATTCTGCAAAATATTTAATAATCCTGGAATGTGCCCTTTTCCAACAATAACTAAAACTTTTTCATTCTCTGAATAACGTTCCATTAAGTCAATCAAATTTTTTGCCATGTACCTATTCCTTTGCTCAATCAAAACATCATATGCTTCTGGAAATTCTTTTTTGAAAACTTCTAACAGTTTATTAACTTCATTATACTCCAAATCAACAAAATCATTTACTTTTACATTAACTTTTTCCTTTTTGAATGCTGAAAGAATTAATTTTAAAAAAAACTTAAAGTTAATTACTTTTCTCATTTTCTTCATAGTTATTTCTATAGGAAGATCTATCAAATATATCGGAATATCTCTTATTGTTGCTAATTCTGATGCAATTTTCATCTCTTCGCCTACACTAGTTTGAAATTTTTTAGCAACGGATCTTTGAATTTTACTAAGAAAATACCAAAAAAAACCATTGTACATCTTAAAAACATTGCTAAATTTTGGTTTTTCATCATTAAGAAGTGCAACAAACCTTGAAAAATCAAGTTCCAAAGCAACAGCCTTAAAATCATATTTCTTAAATGCATATTCCAAAATTTTTCTACTTTTTTTAGATACGTGAGCAGATCCAAAGAACACTAATTGTTTATATTCTAAAAAATATTTATCAAAATTCTCTAATATGTTAATATTATTTTTCATAAAACATAAAATTAGCTTTGATTTATAAAAATATACTTTTATTTTGTGTAAAAAATTTTATTAAAACTTGTTATTTTTATAAAATATGTATCTTATTGAAACTACAAAAGATTTAATTGAATTATCTTTAGCAGAAATATCATCATATTTTGAAATTGAAAATCATGAAAAGAATTATGTAATTGTAAAATCTAAGGAAAGTATACTAAAAGATTTCGAAAAACTAGGATTTTCTAAAAATCTTTACTTAATTATTTTTTCTTTTAACTCTGAACAATTCATAGAAAAGTTGAAACAAGAACCAACAATAAAAAATCAAATTCCAAATAACTTTTTTATTTCTACTTTAGATGAAAAGAATAAGAAAGATTATGAAGAAATCAAAAAAAACATAGGATTAGCTTTAGAAGACCATCATCATAAAATAGATTTTAAAGGCATTCCTTTGTATGTAATTAGAATAAACAATAAGCTTTATCTTCTAAAAAAAATAAAAAAAGCAAATCTTGATTACAATAATTTTAGAAACTCAATTGTTCCTTTGAATTCTGCAACATTGTTAGATACAAAACTAGCTAAAGCTATGCTTAATTTAGCAAAAATTGAAAAAGATGATATAATTCTTGATCCTTTTTGTGGTGCAGGTGGCATTTTAATTGAAGCATCTAAGTTAAATGTAAATGTATTTGGAAATGATCTTTTTCATGTTCAACTAAGAAAAGCAAGAATGAATTTGATCTGGTTTAGATGTAAAAACGTTAAATTAGTTTGCTCTAATGCAAAAGATTGTGAAAAATTAGCAGAAATAATAAAACCTACTAAAATAGTGACTGATCTTCCTTATGGATTAAGATCTAAGCTTAGAGAAGAAATTAAAATTTTAATAACTTCAATACTAAAACTTAGATTAAGATCTGTTCTACTTTGTATAGATAATCAAGAAATTGATCAATTCATTAAAAAAACATCCAATGAATTAAATCTTATCTTAGAAAATGAATTTAATATCCCAGTAAATCATTTTTTTAGAAGAAAATTGTATGTCATTAAGCCTAATTGATTATAGATTTTATTTTTTCTAAAAGTTCTTCATTTTTAAAGCTCGATTTTATTGCTGTAGCTGAAAAATGTGTTCTCGTTGCTCCTAATTTAACAACATCTTCAATCTTCGGAATTTTTGAAATATATTTTAGTTTAGCAAAAGTATGTAAATCTAAAAATCCAAGCGTATCATATTCAGAAATTAAAATATCTAAAAATTTCTTTGTTTTTTTATCAACAATTTGATTTGAAGAATACATTTTAGTAAGTAACTCTTTATCATATAAATTTCCCACGTAAATAGGACCAAAAGTTTGATTTTTTCTTTCATCATTCAAATTTAATGCAACTACATTTCTAAATTCATCAAGATAATAATATTTATGCTCTTTCATCAATTCTTCACATTTTTCCTTTCCAAATTCAACCTGAAAAAATATTCTAAAATAATGATCTTTATAGTAAGCTAATTTTACTATCATTGCTTTTTCATATTGCAAGCCATGCAATTGACATTTCCGTATTAAACCTCTTAATCCTAATTCATGCATCATTTCATTTTTCTGAATTTCAAACCAATACTTTCTTTTAGCTACATTAGGATATGTGCCTGTTAATGCAGCTGTGTCTGTTGCCGTTACTGCAATAATAGCTCCATTTTTTGCATACTTCACTGCTAAATCTAAAAAAGGATTAGGAGTACCAAAAGGATCAATGTCTATAAAATCATACTTAAATTTATATTTTAAAACCAACTCATCGAAATCTAAATTCTCTACTGTTGCTAAAATATTGTTAATTTTTAAGTTTTCATTTATTACTTGAAATGCATCTTTTGAAATATCGTTAAAAACAACATTAGCAAGATTGTTTTTCATCAATCTAATTCCTCTAATTCCTGAAGCAGAAAAACCATCTAAAAACAAAATATTTTTGTTTTTAAAAAAAGATTCAACAAAAAGTAAAGTAATATCTCTATTAACTACCATAACTGGATTATAAAAAACATCCAGCTTGGAGCTAATTTTTCCTTGTGATGCATAAAAAGGTATGCCTCCTTCATTAAGTAAATGTAAATTATTTTTATTCATATCACTTAGCAAAAATATAAAATTTATAAACTTTCTTAATAATCTAGCAAAACATGATATTCAACGAAAAAAGAGATACTATTCTTGAATTAAAAAAATATATAAATGCAAATCTCATTGGAAAAATTGTTACAATAAGATACCAAAATAAAGAATTTAATGGCATTTTAATAAACGAAACAAAAAATTTATTTGTATTAGAAATTGACAATAAAATAAAAAAATTTGTAAAAAATGAAATTGAAATAAAAATAGAAAATCATTTTTTAAAAGGAAAATACTTCGTCGGAACTTTAGAAAAAAGATTATCATTAGAAATTGATTACAAAGAAAACAAAATTTTAGATTGAAAATGTTAACTATAAAATATAAACCACAAAAAATTGAAGAATTGATTGGACAAAATATAGCTGAATTAGTTAAAGCTATTAAAAATAATGAAAAAGTAATTCTATATGGTCCTCCTGGTACTGGAAAAACAAGTAGTGTTTATGCTATTGCTAATGAATTAAATTACGAAGTTATTGAAATAAATGCTAGCGATGATCGAAGTAAAAGCGATTTAGAAAAATATTTACCAGCAGTAAAACAAATGTCAATCTTTGGAAAGAAAAAAGTAATACTTATTGATGAGATTGATGGAATTTCTAATACAGATACTGGTGCAATTAATGGAATTATGAATTTAACAAAAGCTTCGATTTTTCCAGTAGTAATTACTGCCAACGATATTTGGGATAAGAAATTTAAAGAATTGCGTAATATTTGTAAAATGTTTGAATTTAGACACATTCCAAAAGATGAGATTTATAAACATTTAAAAAAGATAGCTAATAAGGAGCAAGCAAACATCGATGATGAAACATTAATGCAAATTTCAATAAGTTGCAAAGGTGATTTACGAGCAGCATTAAACGATTTAAATGCAATAATATATTCTAAAGATAAAGATCTTTCAGCTTTAGGCAGAGAGTTAGAACAAAAAATAGTAAATTCAATTTTAACTATAATTTACAAGAATACCTATGCAGAACTATCACAATCATTAACAAATGTGGAACTAGATCCTGAAGAAATTATTTATTGGATAGAACATAACATCTTCAACGCTAATTTTTCAAAAGAAAGTATTGCTGAAATACTAAATAACATAAACAACGCAAATCATCTTCTTTCTGAAATTAAAAAAAATGATTATTGGAGATTGTTAGTTTACTTTTATTTTTATCTTTCAGTTATGGTTGGAAAAAGCAAAAAAGAATCTCCTAAAAATTTTAAATTTTCTCAGCCAGATTTATTTTTACATAAATGGATTGGAAACAACAAAAATGCCATTAAAAACGAAATCATATTAAAATTAGCAAAATTAACTCACACCAATCAAAACATAATAGCACAAATCTTTGAAAGATATGTAATTATTTTAAAAAATGAAAAAGAGCTTCAAGAATTACTTGAATTAGACAAAAATCAAATAGAATATTTAAATAAACGAGATTAATTATAAAAAAGCAAAATTTTAAAAAATGTTTATAAATACTAAAAAATAAAAAATCATTGGTGAAACTATGAGTAACACTGAAAAAGAACAAAAAGAGTTTATGCAAAATCTAATTAGTTTCATGAAAGAAAACGGATTAATCTATGGTCCAAGTCCTGAAATTTATGGTGGTTTTTCTGGTTTTTATACTTACGGTCCTTTAGGAAAAAGATTGAAAAATTCTATTGAAAATTTTCTAAAAAAACATTTCTACAAATATGATTTTTGGGAGGTCGAATTACCTACTATAATGCCTGCAATAGTATGGAAAGCATCAGGACATTTAGATAGATTCAAAGATCCTGTTATTTTTTGTAAAAACTGTAAAGCAGAATTAAGAGCTGACACTTTAATTGAAGATCAACTAAAAATAAAAGTTAATACTCTTGAAGAAATGAAAGGATTAATTAACAGATTGAAGTGCCCCATCTGTGGTGGTTCTTTTGAAGATAAAGTTGAATTGAAAAGTTTAATGATAAGAGCAGATGTCGCAAACAATGAAGCATATTGTAGACCTGAAACTGCAACGACAACTTATTTGCCATTCAAATATTATTATAATTTCTTCAGAAAAAAATTGCCATTTGGTGTTTTTCAAATAGGAAAAGCTTATCGTAATGAAATAAATCCAAGACAACACATTTTAAGATGTAGAGAATTTACTCAAGCTGAAGCACAACTATTTATCTTTGAAGATCAGAAAAATTCATATTTAGAACAATTAAAACAATTTGATTTTAAGATGAATTTGATTGATGAATATGATAGAACACATAATCTAACGCCTTTAGAAGCTTGGGAAAAAGGTTTATTTAAGAATAATGCATATCTTTTTTGTATCGCAATTACTTACAAAAGTTTCCTTGATATAGGAATTGATAAAGAAAACATAAGGTTGAGACAACATAAATCTGATGAAAGAGCATTTTACGCTTTAGATGCATGGGATGCTGAAATTTTGATGAACTCTTTTGGCTGGAAAGAAGTTTGTGGTATTCATGATAGAAGTAACTATGATCTTTCACAGCATTCAAAATTTAGCAATGAAGATTTAACTGCATTCAATGAAAACTCAAAAAAACAAGAAATTCCTCATATCATAGAAATTGCATATGGTGTTGATAGATTGGTTTTTTCAGTACTTGACAATTCATTCAAAAAGATGAAGAAAGAAGAAGGAAAAAGCGTTTTACAAATAAATAAAAACATAGCTCCAATTGAATTAGCAATATTACCATTGATGAAAAAAGAAGAATTAATAAATAAAGCAAAAGAGTTTTATAACTTTTTAGAACAACATTACACGATTTTCTACGATGAATCAGGACCTATCGGTAAGAGATACCTTAGATGTAATCTTCTTGGAATTCCTTATGCTATAACTATAGATTATAAAACATTAGAAGATGATTCAGTAACTATAAGAGATCGAGATACTGAAAAACAAATCAGAGTTAAAAAAGATGAATTAAAAAACATCTTAGACGAATTATTCAGTGGAAAAGATTTGATAAATTTTAAAGATAAACTTATAAATTGAAATGATTTTTTTATTTAAAAGGTGATTAAAGATGTTAAAAATTGAAAAAATTGATCAAAATCTAATAAAAGTTCTACCAGAAGAGCTACAAAAAAAAGTTATTCAATATGAAAAACAAATTATTGATTTTTCAAATTGGTTAATAAAGGAATACAAAGAAGAGCTAATAGGAATAAACATAATTCCTAAAGAATTTTCAATTCTTGAAAATGAAGAAGATAGAAAATCAGATAAAATTCATTTGTTCATTCTTTTAGATGATAAAAAAACAGATGATGCTGCAAAATTAAAGATTGATGCAATACAAAAATGTGTAAGTTATTGTAAAGATAAAGAACTAAAGCCTGAAATTATGCTTCTTGGAGAATTATGGCAAAATTGTTATGATGGAAATTTTGAAATTCTTAAAATCTTCTCATTAGGATATAATATTGCTGATAAAGGACTTGTAGGAGCATTAAGAATGAGTGAAATTCATAAAATAATGGTGTTAGAGAAATTTGAAAAGTATATAGTTGCTTATGTTATTGCTGGTTCTGTTGTTAGAGGTGAAGCTACTCCAACAAGCGATGTTGATGCATTTGTAGTTGTAGATGATACTGATGTAAAAAGAATGAGTAGAGTGGAATTAAGAGAAAAACTAAGAGCAATCATTATCGAATCTTCAATAATTGCAAAACAAAGAACACAATCTCAAAATGAGCCTAATATTCAAGTTTACTTATTAACTGAATTCTGGGATAGCTTAAGACAAGCAAATCCAGTAATTTATACATTCTTAAGAGATGGAATTCCTTTGTACGATAGAGGAATTTTCATGCCATGGAAGCATTTGCTAAAGATGGGCATGATTCATCCAAGTCCTGAAGCAGTAGAACGATTATTCGATACTGGAGAAAGGATTTTGGAAGATTTAAGAAATAAAATTAAAGAGATGATTATAGAAGATCTTTATTATGCAGTCCTTACACCTTCACAAGCAGCATTGATGAAATATGGTATTTCAATTCCTCCTCCAAAGGGAACACCATCTGTTTTTAGAAGTGTTTTTATTGAAAAAGAAAAGATGATTGAAGAAAAGTATGTAAAAATTTTAGAAGATGCTATTAAAATAAGAAAAGACGTAGAACATGGTATTGTAAAAGATTTGAATCCTGAAGAATTAATCAAATATTATAAAAATGCACAAGAGTATTTGAAAAGAATTAAAAAACTATTTGATGAAATTGATGAAAAGAAGGATAAAGAAATAATAATTAAAATGTACGATGATGCGATTACCATAATTAGAGATGCACTTAAGATGGAAGGAATTGAAAAAGTTGGTGAAAATGAAATAAGAACATTATTTGAAGAACATATAATCAAAAAAGGAAAACTTCCTCAAAACATCTTAAGAAAATTAGATGAAATTTTAGAGGGATATCAAAACTACATAAACAATCAACTTGATAAGTTAGATATGAATAAGCTTAGGCAAACAGCAACAGAATTCATAAAATCGATGATTGAATTTTTACAGAAAGAAAGTTTCAAAAAGATGGAAGAATTTAAAGTTAGATTAAAAGGAAAAGAAAAAATTTATGAATTATTAAGCTCTGAAGAAAACATCTACTTAATTGATTCTGGTGCTGAAAAGATTTATGAATTAGATAAACAATTTAATTTGATTAGCACAATTACTGCTGAAGAATTCATTGAAAAACAAGAAAAACAAAAGCTTAAAAGAACAACGTTAAACAAAAACAACCTTGAAAAAATAGAAAAGTTACTAAATGACAATCTTGAAATTATCATGTAAAAATGACACCTGAAAATTTAATGTGGACTGAGAAATATAGACCGAGTACTTTTGAAGAAATTGTAGGTCAAGATGAAATAATTTCAAAAGTTAAATCGTTCGTAGAAAAAGGAGAAATGCCACATTTACTCTTTGCAGGTCCTCCAGGTACAGGAAAAACAACAACCGCAATAGTTATTGCAAAACAACTTTATGGTGACGAGTATAGAGAACATTTTTTAGAATTGAATGCAAGTGATGAAAGAGGTATTGAAGTGATAAGAAGTAAATTAAAAGATTTTGCAAGAAGCAAGAAAAATCCTAACGTTCCATTTAAAATTGTTTATTTAGATGAAAGTGATGCCTTAACAACTGCAGCTCAACAAGCATTAAGAAGAACCATGGAAAAATATTCTTCTGAAACAAGATTCATTTTAAGTTGTAATTATTTAACAAAAATCATAGATCCTATTCAAAGCAGATGTGCAGTATTTAAATTCAAAAAATTACAAAAAGAAGAAATTATTAAAATAATAGAAAAAATAGCAAAAAATGAAAAATTAAAATTAACAGAAGATGCAAAAGAAGCAATATATGAAATTTCTCAAGGAGATTGTAGAAAAGCAGAAAACATATTGCAATCTTGCGGAGTTTTACGAAAAGAAATAGATAAAGAATTAGTATATTCCATGGCTTCTTTAATTTTACCATCAGAACTTAAAGAAATATTAAACGCTATAATTAATAAAAACTATTACAAAGCTGTTTCTCTCTTAGAACAATTAATCGATAAATACGCATTAAGCGGGATTGATTTTATTACTCAATTTCAATCTTTTGTAAGCAAAGAAAATATCCCTGATGAATTAAAGATAAAAATAATTGAAGAATGTTCTAACACAGAAAGCAATTTAGTAAATGGTTGTAGTGACGAAATTCAACTACGTGGTTTTTTAGCTAAATTGTGTAAAAAATAAAACAATAAATTAATACTTCTGAGTAATTACCAAATTTTAAAAATATAAATGCTCAAAAAAAATTGATGAAGCATAATCGAAAAAGTAGTTTAAAAACCAAGAAAAAAAGTAAGCAGAAAATTAAAAATCATAATGTTTTGAAAGAATTGAAAGCAGTAGAAGAAAAAATAAGTAAATATGAAAAAGAAATAAGCACTGAAAAAAAGTTGTTGAAAGAATTATTGAAAAAGATAAGTGAAAAAGATAAAAAAGAATTTAATTTTTTAAGCACTGATGAGTTCTCTTTTTTTGACGAGGAAATTCAAACAAAAATTAAAGAAATTAGTAATGAAAATAAATTTTTAAGGGAAAAAATAAGAGATCTTGAAAATGAAAAAAATAAATTATTGGAAGTATTAGATAATACTGAAATTAACAAAAGTAATGATTCGAAAAAACTAGAACTAATTTCTCTTTTGAAAAGAGAAATAGATAACAACAAACAAATTATAAAAAATTTAGAACAACAAAAAATATACTTAGAAAAGCAAATAGAACTGAAAGACATTATTATAAGTAATCAAAATAAGGAACTAGATTCTTTGAAAAAAGAACATCAAGATATTTTAAATCAACTAACTCAAGAAATAAAAGATCTTAACGAAAAACTAGCCAACACGGAAGATTCATACAAAGAAAAATTTAATTCTTTAAAAAACGAATTAAAAAAACTATATGATGAATTAAATAGCAAAGAAGTAATAATTACTCAACTTTCTCAAAACATTAAGAATTTAGAAGATGAGAAAAAAGGATTAATGAATAAAATAAAAAAACTCAACGACAAGCTTATTTCTGTTGCTAATAAATCATCCACTTCAAAAGAAGAATTAGCTAAAATCAAGGAAAAAATCTCATCTTTAAAACAAACCATTACAGAAAAAAATGCACTTATCAATAATTTAGAAAAACAAAAGTTAGCATTAAAGAACGAATTAGCTGAAAAAGAAAAAAGAATTTCTGAGTTGGAAAAAGCATTAAAAGAGACTAATGAAGAAAAAGAAAAAATAGTTTCACAGCTCAATAAAGAATTAGAATTTAGTATTCATCAATTAGAAACCAAAGAAAACGAAGGAAATTTGATAATAAATAATCTAACAAACCAAATCAATGAACTATCAACAAAATTAAAAATATATGAAGAAGAGAATAAGATTTTAGCTGACAAGTTGAACAAATATAATTCTGAAAAAGAAATGTTACAAAAAGAAATTAAAGATTTAAAGAGAAAATTGGTTGATGAAAGAAATGAATTTATAATGACATTAGAAGCTGAAAGAAAAGCACATGAAATAGAAAAAGAAGCAGTATTAAAACAAGTAACTAAAGAATATTTAAATTTGAAAGAGAGAACTAACATTTTGAACGAAACAATTGAAGAACAGATCAATTTAATAAGCAAATTGATCAATGCTAACAAAGGACAAATAGATCAAGTATACAATGTAATTGCTCAATTAAAAGCTGAAAATGATAAAAGAACTTTAGATTTAGTAGGAATGTTTGAAGATTTAAAGAAATCCTCAAAATTACTCAAAAGCAATGTAACTGAAGAAGAAAATTTAATGAAAAATTTAGAAAAAGAAAAGCCTAAGAAAAGCAAAGTTGAAGAAGTTATTGAATAAATTCTATTTTTCTTCTTTCTAATCTATATTTTTGATAAGGATCTTCAGGAGAATATTTCAAGGTTTTAAAAATTATTGTTTCATTACCACAATAAGGACAAATTTCTTTTAACGTATATGCCAAACAATTTTCACACTTTCGTAATTTTTTCATTTTAATTTAAAGCTTATCTCCTTTGTGAACCTGATAACTATATTCAATACCTTTCTTATTTTCAAAATATTTATTCATAATTTTTACTGCCTCATCAATAACTTTATTAGCATCTTTAAATTCAGTAGCTATAACTGATACATCATACATTCCTCTACCTAAGTAAGATGCATTTAATTTACTAAATTTATATTTCTTAGGATCCAAAGAAAATATTTCTTCAAATGCATTTTTTATAAGATCTACCCCTTTTGGTTGATATATTTTTATATTTAAAGTTACCTTTTTTTCAACAAACTTAGGTTTTATTCTTTCTGTAATAACTGATTTCAAAACTTCTGCAAGCTTTTTATCAGATACATAGTGCTCTACAGTATCTTCACCATCAACAACAGAAGTAAAAAAATCATACATTGTAACATATTTATCCTTTATTTTGTTATAAATATCCATATAAAGTTTTTCAGGATCCTTGTTAATTTGCTTAGCAACATATTTTATAAGCTCTTCAGAATTCATCTCTTGCCTAATTAATTCTAATTTTCTTCTCTTGTCTGCTTCAGAAACTCTTCTTAAAGAAACAACAATTTCATTCTTTTTTTCATCAACAGTTAAAACAACACAAACCAATCTTTTTCCTTCTTCTACAAAATCTCTTAAATTTCTTATTCTTCCTGCACTTATTTCAGGAATTGGTAGAAATGCTTCTTTTTTATACTCTAAAAGCTCTAAAAAAACTCCTCCTGTAGTTAAAGATTTAACTTCACAAAAAACTAATTCTCCAATTGCTGGAAAACCAGATTTTATTATGTACATTTTTTATACCTTAATATTAATCCAAAACTTCTAAGACATGGGCGTTTTTTAACTTAACTTTTCCACCAGTAGGCACTGCTAATTGATTTTCACAGATTAAACATTTTACAACTGTTGCACCACTATCAAAAATTATCTGTTCATTATTACACTTACTACATCTAACTTTTAAAAATTTTGATGTTGGATTAAGCTTAAACTTCATGGATTTCACCTTAGATATGTTGATTTCAACATTTAGAGACAAAGATATATTTTTAAATTTATCTATTTTTTAAACTATAAATGGAAGATCAAAAACTAGCGGTACTTTATAGTAATGGAAAAGATAGTAGTTTTTCTACTTTGTTAAGCATGTTAAGTGGAAAAGAAGTTAGGTGTTTAATAACTTTAATTCCATCAAAAGAATCGATGATGTTCCATAATCCATTTACTGAGCAAATTGAAAAGTTAAAGGAACATATCACTTTTCCAATACTTTATAAAGAATGTAACGATAATAATGAACTAATCATATTAAAAGAATTATTGATTGAAGCTAAGGAAAAATTTAAAATAAATGGAATTGTAACTGGAGCAATAGCTTCTGATTATCAAAGAATGAGAATAAACTTTATTGCTGAAGAATTGAATCTTCCAGTTTTTAGTTTTCTTTGGCATAAACCTTATGAATTAATTCTTGAAGAAGAAAGTTCTTGGCTAAAATTTACCATAGTTAAAATCATGTGCTACGGAATAGATGAAAAATTAGTTGGTAAAATAATTACTAAGGATGATATTAAAACACTTTTAAATCAAAAAATATTCAATCCAGTTTTCGAAGGTGGTGAAGCTGAAACCTTTACGATTTATGCACCTTATTTTAAAAAAGAAATAAAGTTCAAAAGCAAAAAAGTCGTGAAGATTGATAACTATACCTATGAATTAGTTTCTGAGCTTTTATAAAGTGCATTTATTTTTTCTATCTCTCTCATTAGCTCTTCAAATTTTTTCTTGAAGAAAATTTCATCAAAAACCTTTTCTCCCTTTATATATGCTTCTTTTATTTTACCATCAAAAGAATACACTAAATTTGAAAAAATATTATCTTTTCTTAAAGGTTGTAAAGTTATATTTCTTCCATCGATAACTATAAAATTAGCTTCAGTTCCTGGAATTAGTTTATAATCTTTATTAAAAATTTTCCAACCAGAAAATGTTGCTTTTAATGCATCTTTTGCATTTATTGCTTCTGCATTCCAATAATTATGTTTATTTAACAACGCCATAATTTTCATTTCATTGAACATATTTAATGAATTATTGCTTGCTGCTCCATCTGTGCCTAAACAAATAGTAACATTTGCATTTTTTAGCTCTACATAAGGAAAATTTGCACCTGTTGCTAATTTCATATTAGATGATGGATTATGAACCACAATAACATCTTTATTTTTTAATATATTTATCTCTCCTTTAGTAATCCAACCACAATGGGCTAAAATACTATGATCAAGCAAATCCAACGAATTTAAATATTCAATAACATATTTTCCATTTTTATTGTAGCAATCATAAACTTCTTTTCTTGTTTCAGCTGCATGTATATTTAACCATAAATCTTTGTATTTTTCTCTTAATTTTGAAATTTCTTTTATTTTTTCTTGTGTAGTATAGATTGCATGAACATTGAAAATTGGCAAAATATGGCTTGATTTTTTTGCTTTTTTTAAGAAATTTTCAAACCTTTCAATTCTTGATTCAAAATTAAAATCAACAAAAGGTGTTCCTAAAGCTGAATAAATTTTAAATTCTTCAACAGCTTGCAAAGTTTTTAATTCATGAAAATATTGATCTACAAAAGCTAATGTTCCTGTACTCAGCATTTCAAGAATTGCTAATTTACTGCTAACATAGACTAAATCTTCATCCATTTCATCTTCAACCTTCCAAATTTTTTCTAACCATCTTTGCAATGGAAGATCATCACAATATCCTCTTAATGCATACATAGAAACATGAGTGTGAGCATTAACCAAACCAGGCATAATAATTAATTCATTAGAAACATCTCTGTTTAATTGTGAAATATTTTTAATAATTCCATTTACAACTTCTACTGAAACATTTTCCAAAACATGTTCTTCATCTTGAATTAAATATTTAACTTCAAAAATCATTTATTTTATTCAAAATTACAAATATTTATAAAATTTGTGACTTCCCTTAAAACTGAGCATGATAAACATTCTCAAGAGTAAAGATAAAAAAAGTTCAAAGATAGCAAAAAGAAAATTGATTGGAATAAAATCTTCCTTAACTTTAGAACAATTGAAAAACAAGATTGTTCCTGAGCTAGAGCTCTTAGAGATTCATCTTAGAGCAGAAGATTTTTTATTCGATGAATTTATTTTAGAACGCTTAAAATTTGCAAAATCTCTAAACAATAAGCTTAAATTTACACTTCATTGCCCTTTTTATGAAACAGATCAAGAATTTTCAAGTTTAGTAGATACCAAATTTGAATTTTTTCTTAAAAAGTACAAAAGATTAATTGAAAAGGAAAAATCAATAATAGGAATAATCCAACACATTGAAAGCAGATTTGATCAAAAAAACGATGAAAGAATTGCTGAAAAAAATTTAGCATTGATTAAAAAAGAAAACATGATGGAATATTTTTATTTTGAAAATACTCTAACAAAATTAACTTTCCCTTTTGAAAATTACTTAAATTTTTTAGATAGAAATGGAATCAAACAAATATGTTTTGATTTTTCCCATTATGTCGCAAATTATTTTGAAGAAGAATTTTATGATACTTTAAAATTAATAACAAAAAAATACAAAGTTTATTACCATATCTCTGATAACAAATTTAAATCCAAAAACAGCTTCCCAAAAAACCTTTTCAATGGAAACATTGATTTCAAAAAAATAAAAAAATATGTAAATTTTGGCATCCTTGAAACTTATTCAAAAAATGAAATCATTGGCAAAGAAATTAAAGAAGATTATTACAAACTGAAGGAATTATGGAACTTTTAGAAATAAAAAAATTTAAAAATGATTTTTATTTTTTATTTCTTGTTTGTCGGGGTCGCATAACCTGGTAGTGCGCTAGCCTGGAGAGCTAGTGCCCGAAAGGGCGTGAGGGTTCAAATCCCTCCCCCGACGCATTTTCAATTCTATTTTTTACATTTTTTTAATTATATTCGATTATTACTAATCAATAAAAAATAAGATTTATAAAAAACAGATATTAAAATTGCATAATGTATAACGGAATAAGTAATGAAAAAGCAAAAGAACTTCTTTTGAAATTTGGTTACAACACAATAGAAAAAGAAAAAAAAGAAACAGCACTAGACATACTGAAAAATCAATTTAAAAGTGTGATCATTTGGATTCTGATTTTTGCGTTTGTTCTTTCATTTTTTTCAGAAAAAAGAATTGAATCCGTAGTTATTGGAATTATTATAGGAATTGTTATTATAATTGGTTTTTCTCAAGAATATAAAGCAAATAAAGCAACTGAAAGTCTAAAAAAATTGTTATCTCCAAAAACAAAAGTATATCGCAATGGAAAATTGATTGAAATAGAGTCTTCTGAATTAGTCCCTGGTGATTTAATTTATCTAGAAGAAGGATCAATAATTCCTGCAGATTGTGTAATTCTTGAAGGAAAAGAAATAAAAGTTGATGAATCTAGCTTAACAGGAGAAAGCATTCCTGTAAGTAAAATAGTTACTGATAAAGCTGAAAAAATTATTCCTTTAATAGAAAATGATAATTACGAATTCAAAGATGTTGAACCAGATTTATTTATGGGTACTTTTTTAAGAAACGGCTGGTGCAATGCAATAGTTATTAGAACTGGAAAGAAAACTGAATTTGGTAAATTAGCTCATGCAATAAAAGAAGATAAACCAGTATTGTTAAATCAACAAATTTCTAAACTAATAAAAATTTATGTAGGCATGTCTTTGAGTGCTGCAGCTATCATCACTACCATTCTTATTGCAAAAATACAACCTTTAAACTTAGAAAAGATTATTGAATTAAGTGAATTAATAATTGCATTTTTAGTTGCATCTATTCCTGAAGGATTGCCCTTAGTTACTGTATTATCTTTAACTTTTGCGATTCAAAGATTGTATAAGAAGAAAGTATTAGTAAAAAAGTTATCTGTAATAGAAGCTCTTGGAACTGTTAACGTAATATGTACTGATAAAACAGGAACATTAACAAAAAATAAATTAACTGTAGTGAGAACTTTTAATGAAAATGATTTGATGTTTCTTACTATGAAAGTATGTAATTCTGCTAAACTAAAAGAAGACAGTATAAAAGAATGGATTGGAGATGCTGTTGATGTTGCATTAATGAATTATTTTGAAGAAAAATATTCTAAAGAAAAGAGGAATATAGATCTAGATAGTGTAAAAATTATAGATGAAATTCCTTTTAAATCTGAAAATGGATATCAAAAAGTGCTTATAGAATACAAAAACAAGAGATATGAATTAGTAAAAGGGAATCCAACATTACTGTTAGAACATTCTAAAGAAATTTTACAGTTGGATCATAAAAAAAAGGTTACTAATGAGGATATTCTATTAAATATTGAAAATTTTTCAGACGATGCTTTAAGAGTTCTAGGATTTGCCTACAGAGAAACACATGAACACAAACTAAAGGAAGAATTACAAAATAATTACATCTTTTTAGGTTTAGCAGGAATGATTGATCCTTTAAAAGACGATGTAAAAGATGCAATTAAGGAAGTTAGTGAAGCAGGAATTGATATTAAAATGGTTACAGGAGATTATGCAAAGACTGCTTATGCAATTGGAAAAGAAGCAGGATTAAATAATTTAGAAGTATTTACATGGGACAAAGAACTAGATGATGCTTCAAAGTACGGAATCTTTGCAAGAACAAAACCACTCAAAAAGTTAGAAATCGTCAAAAGCTTAAAAGAGAAAGATTACGTTGTTGCAATGACTGGAGATGGTGTCAATGATGCACCTGCACTAAGTGAAGCTGACGTAGGAATTGCGATGGGTGATGGAACTGATGTAGCAAAAGATGCAGGAGATTTAATTCTTTTAGAAAATTCTTTTAGTAGCTTTAAAGAAGCTGTAAAAGAAAGTCGCCTTGTTTTTGCAAACACTAGAAAATATTTATCATATCTTTTCATTTGTAAAATATTAGAAATTTCGTTTTTAACAGTTCCTATGTTGTTAGGATTACCTGTACCTTTGACAGCATTACAAATTTTGTTTTTTAACCTTTTTACCGATGATTTGACTTCAATTAATCTTGCATTATCAGGATTTACTGAAAATACTATGAAATTAAAACCATTGAAAAGAAACGAATCATTAATTAGTAAAAAATATCTTTTCATGATAATTACTTTAGGATTTATTGCTTCTATAATAAATCTCGGAATTTTACTATATTTTTCTCAAAATCAACCAATTGAAAAAATTAGAACCATTGCTTTTATGACAATAACTTTTGCCGAAATTTTCTTAGCATTCAGCTTCGTAGAACTTCATAAACCTACAATACTTGCATTTTACAAAAATAAAAAATTGACAATTGCCGGAGTAATTGCGATAACAGCTAGTTTATTTTTAGTTTATAGTCCTATGAATTCAATATTTAATATGACATATTTAGAACCAAAAATTACTTTAACTATATTTTTAATAACTACTATCATAATAATATTCTCAGACATAATAAAATTATTAGCTGCTAAAATTTTTGAAAAGCAAAAAATAGATGATAAAACTGCAAATAAAATTTCACAATAAGAACTTAAAAATATATTTTTCTTTTTGGATTTTTCTTGTTTTTATTATTTTTAACTTTTTCAGATGTTTTCATAAAGAATGGTTTAGTAAGATTAGCTAATATATGCAAAATTGGACTCATGATAAAACAACCTAACAAAAAATAAAGATCTTTTGGATAAAAAGACCAAACAAAGACTAAACTTCCGATTACAAAATCATATTGATCAAAGAATGGCCAATCAGCACCTTCGGGAATAGAGATCCTTCTTTTGAAAAAACTTTTTACCAAATCGCCAACTAATGCACCAATACTTATTAAAAATCCAAACAAAATTGCATTTGAATAATCATAAACAGAAATAGCTCTAAAGAAATCAACATTATAATAGAGAATTTTTTGAAGATATGCTACAATCATTCCAAATAAGACTCCAAAAAATAAACCTCTCCAAGTTTTATGAGTTCCAAAAATTGGCTTACCTTTGTATTTTTTATTGAAATCAACAGGAACGTTCAAAAAATTTATTTTATAAACTACTACAGGAGCAGAATTAGCTACATATGCTGGCAAAAGAAACCAAACGGCTTGTAAAATACCTAAAAAAAACAATTTGAAAAACATCATCATAACCACAATAAAAAGAAAAAAATATTTATTTTTTAAATATTTTTAAAAGGATATTTAAAATGATCAGAAAATCAAGAATTTATGATGAAGATTTCGAAAAATTAGAAAATAAAAAAGTAACAATCATTGGATGTGGTGGTACTGGCAGTTGGTTAGCAGAATTATTAGCAAAAACTGGAATAAATTTAGTTTTGATTGATCCTGATATTGTTGAAGAATCCAATTTAGAAAGACAAAATTTTGATAAAAGTGAGATAGGAAAACTAAAAGTTAATGCATTAAAAGAAAGGTTAGGTAATTTCAGTACAATTGAAACATATTCCTTAAGGATTGACGAAAAAAACATTGAAAATTTTGAATTTTATGATTTGTTAATTGATTGTACAGATTCTTTTGAAAGTAAAAAGATTATTGCGAATTATGCCTTAAGAAATCAAATCCCTTATGTATTTACTTCAGTTCAAGGAAATTATGGTATGATTTATATTTATAAACCTTATAAAAAATCGATTATTGAAATATTTAAAAACAAGGTTTTTAAAAAACTAGATGAATTTGGTGTAACTAATTCAGCAGTAATGGTTTTATCAGCATTAACCGCTAGCATAGTTTATAATTATTTACTTTCAAAAAAGACTCCTGAAGAGATTATTTATTTTAATTTGGAAAATTATGAAATTCAAAAGATAAAGGTTAAGTAATAAAAAACAATCTCTCTTAGAATTACATGAATTAAAACTTCATAAATTTTTAAAATTAATAAGTAAATCCAACAATTAGAATGAATAACGAAAAGATAAACAAAGAAAAATTAGAAACATTTAACTTTACAGGACTTACGAACTACAAATTAGAAAAAGCTATAGATAATTGTTTTTTTGACAAAACTAAATTAGAGATAGATGACCCCGAAGCACAACCTGATATAATTTATTATACTGTTGCTCCAAAAAAATCAATAGAAGCAATTTTAAAGAGAGAACCAATTATAGCATTTAACATCCCAAACCTAGATTGGGGATTAGAAATTCTTGGAGAAAAATATTATCATAAAGATTACCAAAAAATTACGGAAAATCTTTTTTATCCTATAATTCCCGCACTTTTTGCTATTTATTTAGTAGAAGAAAAACAAACTCCTGGAGAGCCTATAATTATTGCATTCAATAATGAATCTTTAAAAAAATTAGAAAAAACATCCTTCAAATCAGTAAAAGGAATTGTAAAAATTGACTACATTTTCTTAGTAGAAAAAATTGAATACCTTAATAACAAAGAAAATTACAAAATGTATCTAAGAGATATAACAGAAAAATACATTAAATAAAAAACTAACTTAAATAAAAAAATAAAAAAATAAAAGAAACATTTATTTTAAAAATTTAGCTTACCACTCTTCTTCATCCATTTCTTCTTCGTCCCAATCTTCATCAAACTCTTCTTCATCCCAATCTTCATCAAAGTCCTCTTCTTCGTCAAAGTATTCTTCTTCATCCTCTTCTTCCATATACTTTTTCTTCTTTTTGGTATCTTCTTTCTTTACCATGGTTGTTGGTATATCTTCTTACAATTATATAAATTTTTCTAAAGAAAATTTGAATTATTTATAAATAAAGACTTTAAAAAAACTCTAAAAAAGCATGAAAAAGATACCTTTAAATATATAATTTCATAAAAAAAGTTAATGTACATCGACATAGGAGGCACTTATTTAAGATTTGCAAAACTGAAAAATGGAACTTTCTACATTCTAAAAAAAGAAAGGCATAATAAAACTAACAAAATAAAACTAAAAAAACATCTAGAAGAGATTATAAATGATAAAAAAACAGAAGGAATTTCTTATGCAGGAATTATTTTAAAAGAAACCTCAAAAAGCAAGATCATTTACTTACCTAATCTGAAAATAAGTTTAAAAATTAGTAAAAAGAAAGTATCAGAAAATGATGCAAATTTAATTGCATTGGCACATAAAAAAAGAGGAAAAATTGTTGTTGCATTAGTTCTTGGAACTGGTATTGGATTAGGAGTTTGGCATAAAGATAATCTACTTGATGGAAATTTTGGAGAAATAGGACATATAAAAATAAAAAATAAAGAATTAGAAACATTAATTTTAAGCAAGCTGAAAAAAACAAATTTTGAAAACCTAAATAGAAAAGAAAAAGAACAATTTTTCAAAAGCATAGCTGAATTGATCGAAAATTTATTCTACGTTTTCTTTTTTGATGAACTTGTTTTACATGGTGCAATTGGAAAGATAATTTTTGAAAACATAAATAACAAAATTTTCAAAAAAATTCTTAAAGTGCTTAAAGAAAAGTTTAATAAACCAATAAAAATTACCTTATCAAAGGAAACTGATGTTTTCGTTGGATTAAAAATTTTAGAAGAAATGTAGAAAATGAAACTAATATCTCTTAAGCTCGAAAATATTAGAAGTTATGTAAATGAATTAATAGAATTTCCAGAAGGAAACACTTTGATTAAAGGAGACATTGGAAGTGGAAAAAGCACCATTCTTTATGCTATTGAATTTGCATTATTTGGAAAGATAAACGATATTGATTATGAAAAATTACTTCGTGTTGGTACTAACGAAGGAACTATTACTTTAACATTTGAACACAACAATCACAGAATAACTATAGAAAGAACAATAACTAAAAAAAAGGATAAATATGATCAAAAAAATGTAAGAATAGTAGTTGATGATGGAGAAATTATTCTTTCTCCAAGCGAAGCTAAACATTTCATTTTCAAACAATTTAATTATCCTTTAGATTTAATAAAGAAAGAAGATTTTATGATTTATCGTTACACAATTTATACTCCACAAGAAGCTATGAAAGAGATCTTAAGAAGTAAATCTGAGGAAAGATTAACGGTGATCAGAAAAATATTCAACATTGATAAGTATGAAACCATCAGAGAAAATCTAAAAAAAATAATACTTCCTAATGTAAGAATGAAGATAAGGAACATTGAAGAAATCATTAAAAAAATTCCTGAATTAAAAGATAAAATCAAAGAAAATTCCAATAAAATTATCGAAAATAAAGAGATTCTTAAAAGTTTAATTTTTGAAGAAAGAAAATTAAAAAACAATTATGAACAACTTAATCAAGATCTAGAAAAGTTATTGAAAAATAAAGAAGAATTATTACAACTTAAAATCAACTTAGAAAAGGAAATTGAACTAAACAAACGCCTAGAGTCAAAGAAAATTGAAATTCAAAATAAAATTATCAATTTTGAAAAGAAAATTTCTGAAAACAAAAATAACTTAACACAAATTATTAATAGAATAAATGAAATTGTAGTAGAAAAATCGAAGGATGAAGTTAAAAAGGAAATTCAATTACATGAAAGTTTTATAGAAGAAAAAAGAAACTTGCTTTTTGAATTAGAAAAAAAGAATAAGGAATTAGAAACTAAAAAAGAAAATCTAATAAAAAGAAAAAACGAATTAGAAGAACTTAAAAAGAGAAATCAAGATTTAATTGTAGAAAAAAGCATTGAAGAACTTGAGAAAGAAAAAGAGAATAAAGAAAATGAAATTTCGTTTTTGGAAAATAAAATAAATACTCTTAATGAAACGTATTTCAAAGCAAAGAATATCATTGATGAAAAAAAATCAATTCTAAAAAACATCTCTAATCTTAAAACCTGCCCAACTTGCTTGCAAGAGGTAACAGATTTACACAAGAAAAAAATAGAATTAGAATTTAATGATAAAATAAAAGAAAATGAAGAAATTTTAATAGATATTGAACAGGAAAAAAACAAAATAACCCTTGAAATAAAATCAAAAAAAGAAGAAGTAAAATCCATATTAAACAAAATAAAAGAATTTAGTATAATTCTTAATCAAAAAGAAGAAATACAAAAAAGAATATACATAATTGAGAAAGAACTTATCGTTTTACCTGAATTAGAGGAAGAGATTATTAGAAATGAAAAGCTAATTTCTGGCTTAAGAAAAATAAACTTTGACGAAATTAAAAAAGAAATTGAATTATTAAGAAAAGAATTGGAAAAAATTGAAGAAAAAGAAAGAATGTTAATAACAAAACAAGAAATAGAAAAAAATATTAAAAATTTAGCAGAAGAAAAAAATAATTTAGAAGAAGAACAAAAATCACTTACTCAAGAACTCTTAAATTCTTCTGAAAAAATAAACATTTTAAAATCAAAATATGATGAAAATCTTTATTTATCAATTGAAAAACAAATTCAACAGTTGAAAAATGAAAAAAATCAATTAGATCAACAATTATTAACAATTTCTTCAAAAATTGGTTCAATTAATGCAACCATCAAGAATTTAGAAAATAATAATATAGAAATTCTAAATGAGCTTAATAAATTAGAAAATGAAAAAAATAAATCTGAACTTTTCAAAAAATTACTTACTTTTTTAGAAGATTATTTTATTCCTTTAACTGAAAACATAGAATCATATTTAAGATTGCATATTTTAAAAGAATTTGATGAATATTTTAGATTATGGTTTGATAAGCTAATTGACAACGAACTAATGACTGCAAGAATCAACGATGATTTCTCAATAATCATTGAACAAAATGGCTATGAAATTGATTTTGAAAATCTTTCTGGAGGAGAAAAAACAGCATGCTCTTTAGCTTATAGATTGGCATTAAATGAAACGATACTAAATTATTTTGGACTTAAAGAAAGTTTAATCATTCTCGATGAGCCTACTGATGGCTTTAGCAAAGAGCAGCTAGAAAAAGTAAGAGAAATTTTGAAAGAATTGAAATTTTCTCAAATTTTAATTGTTAGCCATGAACAAGATATTGAAAGTTTTGTAGAACATATAATAAAAGTAGAAAAATCTAATGGAATCAGTAACGCTAAAATTATAATGTAAAAATAAACAAGAAAAAATCAAAAAATTAAAATTAGTTTAATTAATTGGTGTTTTTTTCTTAACTCTTATAATCATAATCAAAATAGCTAAAATTACAACTAAAACTCCTCCAATCATTGCTAAATAAATCAATCTTGATCTTTCGCTTTCTTTTTTAATTTGATCTAATTCTCCTAATTTTTCATCATACTTTTTAATTACGTCATCTATTTTTCTAGTATTTTCATCGCTTATTTTATCAATCAATATTGTTTTATTACAATAAAGTATTTCTTCATTCAAAAAAACTTCAACATTTACTTCCTTTTCCAAAGGTAAATAAATTATTTCATCTACAGAATCTCTTCTTAATTCGTTAATAATATCATCAACTTTAACCTTAACTAATACATCACCATCTATTTTAACATTTTTTGAAGGTATTCCCTCCACAAAATCAAGAACTTTGCACTCTTTTAAACTAAACTTAATAACAAGTTCTGAATAACCAGACATTAAAAATAAACTAAATAAAAGTGCATATAAAACAATTAAAATTTTTTTATTTATCATTGTTAGCACCACCCCTTTATTCCTTATTTTATTTTTGCAATATAATCTCTATATTTTTCTTTATTTAAGGTTTCTGGTGGATTTATATAATTTAAAGTCAATGGATCAATTTCTTTTCCATTCTTAATTACACTAAAAATTAATCTACTTATTGAATTTCCTAAAACTCCAACAACTTGACCCTTACTTACTGATTCTCCATTTTTTACAATTATTCTGCTAAGTCTATCATATCTAAAGATAGTATCGGAACATTTTATTTCTAGAATCTGCCCTGAAACAGATACTACGCCACTACAAGCGGCATAAACAGGAATTTCTAATTCATTTTGATTAACTAATACTTCTTCTATCTTTTTATTAGGTGAATCTGATTCCAAACCCAAAAGTATAACCAAATTCTTTTTATTTGGAGCATCATAATCTGCTATTCTACCTCGTCTAATTGGGAAAAAGTATTTATTAGATGATGATATTGATGCTAAAAATCTCTTTTCAATAGCAACATCATAATAACATTGATTATCTTGTGGATTCTTATAAATCATTTCTCTATCTAAATAAAAATGATATCTAAAAATACTTAATTTATCTGCATTTACAATTCCCTTACAGTTAAATTTATATGCATTAGACGATGTCGTTTGTGCTGTCTGTGTTTGAGATGTTTGCGAAACAGATTGTGAAGAAGATTGAATAGTTAGTAGTTGTGAAATGAATAATAAATTTTTAAGTTCTTGAATGGAAGCAATGAAATCATATTTTCCAGCATATTTAAAATCAAAAACTGGAGGATTTATATATTTAACTTCAACTAAAGGATTTAGTAATTGTCCTTTTTTCATAACTTTGAATTCTAAATTTGTTTCACCAAGAGCTAAACTTCCTATAATTTCTGCTTTACTTACTTTTTGGTTATTTGAAACATATAATTTAACAACAGGATAATACTCAACAACATATTCATCATTCTTAATAAATACTCTTCTACTATTTGTTGAATCTATTTCAACCACTCCATCAATAGATGCATAAATTGGAACATCCAATAAACTATTTCCTACTAAATGATATTCTGCAAAAGCGTTGTTTCCATCTGCTGCCAATCCCAATGCAATAGTTAATGAACCATATACATTGTACCTATTCAAGATTCTTCCTCTTCTTATTGGGAAAAACAACTTATCATTAGTATTGATTTTTGCTTTATTCATTTCAGCAATTAAATTTTTAATATTTGATGCTGAATACTTGCAATAATTTTCCTCCTTTCTTAGTGTAGTTATATCGTAATGAAAGTGATACCTGTAGAGTTCAAGCAAATTTTTGTCTCTTAATCCTTCACAATAAAACACATATTCTTGAATCTGATTCCCTGTTGTTACTGTTTGAGGATTCAATCTCTCTGAAAGTTGAGCGCATCTTTGTTGATAATTAGGCGTTCCTCCTCTCGTCCATTTATCTAAATCTGGAACTTTAGCAACAAAATCAAAAGGCCCTCCTTCTTTAAAATCAAATAAAGGTTGATTGTAATATTTTACATCTTTTAAAGGATTCAAAAGTTTTCCATCTTTTTGTACACTAAACGCTAAATTTGCACCTGCATCTCCCAAAGTTCCTATAATTTGACCGATTTTAACATCTGCATTATTTTCTACAAATATTTTATTCAAATTTTCATACGTTACTTTATATCCATCTCTAGAATTAATTACTACAGTATATCTATCAGCATTATTTCTAATATCTCTTCTCTTTTCTAAAGTAATAGTTCCACTAATTGCAGCATAAATTGGAATCTCTAAATTTTTAGCAAGGATTTGAATTTCTTCAAAACCTACTGCGCCACCATCACCAGTTATTCCTGCCAAAATATTTAATACTAATAAATTATTATCACACCTATTCAAAAGCCTTCCTCTTGATAAAGGGAAAAATAAAGTACCTTCTTTCTTATTTTCTTCAAGATAAGAGATCAGCGCAACATTATCCTTCACAGGATATATACAATAAGAAGATTCTCTTTTAATATTTTCTCTACCAACATGAAAATGTTGATTAAAAACTGTTAAATCTGTAATTCCTATACACTTAAACAAATAATTGTCTACATTACTAGAATAATCTTCTTCTGTTTGAGTGATCTGAACTGCAGGAGGTATGATTTCATTAACTGTAGTATATTCTTGTCCATATTTTTTCATTACCTCATCTTTTATTGGAACGTAATTAGGGGTCTCTATTAATCTTAAATTTTCAGGACATATAGTATTGAAGCATCTTTTTAAATCTATTACGCTATCATCTTTATATAATGTTACATTTAAAGTATTTATTTTATTACCAATCGCACCGATTATTTGACCCATTTGAACTGAATCTCCATCTTTAACAAACACTTTAGAAAGAACTTCATACTTAACTTGATATTTTACGTTATCTTTTGAATCAAATATATTCACTACGTATTTATCTCCGCTTTGACTAATCGTAACTTTTCCATCAATCATCGCATAAACTGGAATTTCTAATGTACCGTCATTGATTAATTTTTGTTCCAAACATTCATTAGTTTTTCTATAAGCATAATTATCACATTGATCACCTGTGCCATCTTTGGTTAATCCAAATTTAATGATTAATGAATTTGAAGAAGATTGAATTCTCCCTCTTCTTATAGGCATATATAAATAATAGAAATTAGGATCTTTTGAATTTTTTAAATTTCTCAAATGTTCAATCAAGAGTTTATTTCCCATCCCGCTATAATTACATATCCTATCACTTTCAGATACTTTAAAATATTCGTATGTAGCTCCAATTGGAATGTAAAAATGAAGTTTAGCTATATTTAAATAATTTGGTTCTAATTGCACTGTCTTTTCTCCGTTTGAATTTTTCTTCTCTACATATAAACCTCTACAATCAAACTCATAATAATTCTTTATTGTGCTTTCAGAAGTTTCTTGTTTTTTTAGTTCATCTTCATCTATTAACTCTTCAGAAGAGCCTTGGTCTTCCACTTGTCCAGAAAGTTGTTGCGCATCTTCCTCCTGAGTTGATTGCTTACTCTCATCATTATTCTTCTTAGAATTTGAAAATTTATTATATTCCTCAATTAATGCGTCATAAATAGCTTGAATAATTTCTACATAAAAAATGGTACCTACATCTAGCATTCCATCTATTTGACCACACCCATAACCATTATATCCTCTAATTCCTGCTGCAATACCTTTATATACATTTTGATATTTTTGAAAAATAAGATTGTCCTTTATAGGATATTTTTTACCATCGGTGCTAACATACAACTTTTTCGAAATGTTTCCCTCGCAAAACCCATCAACCTTATTGAATGGATATATTACATAATTCTTAGAACTAAAATTTTGTATTTTCTCATTTAATATACTAATCCCTTTCTCAATATTATAATCTGGATTAAATAAATTTATTATATCGTCTCTTGTATTCACTAGACCTTTTGTATATATTTGCATTAAACCGAGAGATAATGCATAATCTCCATTAATTATATTTTCGATTGTCTTTTCATCATTAAGATTTATATCTTTACTCTTTGCTTTCCTATCTCCCTTCGACTCTTGAATAATCAACGATAAGATTAAAAAAATTGCACTAGTTTGATTAAGATAAGAGTCCAACTGATCAGAATATTTAAAAATTGCATACGATATGTTATCACAATAGTCATCTTTACTATAATTACACCTGAATTTTCTTGCAGGAAGCTTTATAAAAAATTGATAATCGCTCTTAGAATTTTCACAATTCTCATATGAGAGAGTTTCTGCATAATTACCCTTTAAAATTAAATTTTTAACTTTTACAGGAGGAATAGGTATTTCGTTTATCTGATCAAGATATCTTACAAAAGATTTTAAGTCCTCAAGAGTTATTTTTTCAATAGTATTTTTTGAAAAATTGAACTCATATGAATAACATTCATAATTTTTTGAAGACGTTGAGGAACTACCATCTTCTGACTGTTGTAAGTTTGTTACAACTCTAATTTGTTCTGAATTGACTAATTGTATTTCATCTATCGTTTCTCTAACAACATTAAAATTAAAAGAATATTTTGAAATAATTTTTTCAATTTGTTCATTTAAAAGATAATTATTACTAAAAAATTCATTCAACAAAGATATTGCATCTTTTAAAACATTTTCATCTAAAAGATATTTTTCACTTAAATATAAAACAGGATAATCTAAAATAATATTTACTTCATTTTTGTATCCATCAAGATATAGTTGTTTAGATATTTTGTAAATCTTTAACTCGTTTTTTGAATTGTTAGTTATCACTATAACAGGAGATTGATAAAAATATGCTATGTATCCTTTAACTTGTTGTTCTTCATCCATAGGACTTTCATCACTTAATAATCTTAGATTAATATTATTATTTCTCATTATTTGTACAAACTTAGAAAAGTTATCTTCATTCATTCCATAATAAATTTCTTTTGATAGAATTATAAAGGGAATTTTCATCGTTATTTTAAATTCATAATTAGTACTACCGAAAATATCGAAAAAATCACTTATTGAATTATAACAACCGTCTTCATCTGAAATTAAAAGCTTAAAATTAAAAATATCGTTTAATCCATATTTTGACAAAAACTTATTTACTGCTTCGGTTAAGTTTTTTATAGTATTTTCATTATAATATTGCTTACAAAGAGGAATATTTAAATCAACTTTTTGACCGCTAGAATATAAAAATTTAAATGACCATATATAAGAAAAAAGTAATTTTTCAAAATAATTTACTTCTCTATTTATTTTTAATTCTTTAAAGTGAATTTGACTTTCCAATTTCTTTAAATCTTCTGATTCAATTTTACTGATTAATTCGTTAGATCCTTCTTCCTTTTTAACAAAAATTTTGAAATTTTCAAAATTCTCTTTATTTAAGATAATCTCAAATCTTAATTCTGCAACAGGAAAATTGAAAGATCTTGGATTTTTAAATAATTTATTAGAATATATGGTTTTAGAAGCAAATTTATCATTAACAATCAAACTAACATTATAAGAATAATTATAAGTATTTTCCAAATATTCAATATATGGTGACACAAGAACCCAATAAAAAGTTTTATCTTCTACATTAACAGTATTGCTAAATTCTCTTTTATTGATATTATCAACTTCAGTATAGGATATTTCCCTTGCAACTAAAATATTAGAAAATAACATAACAACCAAAATTAGAAAAATTAAAGCACCTTTTCTTTCTTTTAATAAAAATTTCATAGTTTCACCTTAAAATTCTTTCTATTTTTTTCTTTTGTAGCATACATATATAAAATTTTCTTTTTTAAAAAAGTATGTAAATAATTAGGAATTTAGGATAAGAGTGAAGAACAATGAATTAAAAAAGATAAAATATTTAAGAAAAAATACAAAATAACAAAAAACAAAAAATCAAAAAAAGTTTACAATTGGTTTTCAGCTAATCCTTTTCTGTCTCTAATTTGCTTGATGATTTTTTGTTGCAATTCAAAAGGCAACATTTCGAACAACTGATCAACTACGAAGAAAGTACCTCTTCCTCCAGTTGCTGATCTAAATTCTGCACTTAAACCAAATGTCTCTGCAACAGGTAATTTAGCTTCAATTACTGCTCTATATTCATCCTGATCTATATTTAACACTACTCCTCTCTTAGCATTTATTAATTTAGTTATAGCTCCCATGTATTCTGAAGGAGCTTCAAATTGCATCACTTGAACAGGTTCAAATAAAACAGGATCTGCTTGTAACATTGCTTGTTTTATAGCATCTCTTACTGCTGGATAAACTTGTCCTGGACCTCTGTGAATAGAATCTTCGTGCAAAATAGCATCTTCTAAAACTACTTTCATACCAAATCCAGGTTCTCTTGCCAAAGGACCTTGCTTCATAACATCTTCAAACATATCAATTACCATTTCTATAACTTCTCCGATATGAACAATTCCTCTTGTAGCTTCTACAAAGATATTTGCATTATGAATTGCTTTAACTTTTTTAGCTTCTTCATAACTCATTCCTCCTTTTTGCAAAGCATTTATCAAATCTTGGTTAAATTTATTTACTCTTTGATTTGGCAATTCTCTTACTATTGCTAACATTTCTGGCTTTAATGGCATAACTCTTATGTAAAATTTATTGTGCTTGTTGGGTGATTTCCCTTCAACTAAAGGAGATTCCTTTCTTACAGTTTCTCTGTAAACCACGATAGGTGGTGATGTAACTACATCCACATTTTTTTCTCTTCTAATTCTGTTTTCAATAACTTCCAAATGTAGTTCCCCCATTCCTGAAATTAAATGTTGTCCGGTTTCTTCATTAATTTCAATCTTCAAGGATGGATCCTCTTTGTGAACTTGTTTTAAAACTTCAACTAACTTTGGTAAATCCCCTGGTTTTTTAGCTGAAATAGCTTTAGTAACAACAGGATCAAAGATATGTTTGATTTCTTCAAATGGTTGCATTATTTTAGTAGCTACAGTATCTCCTGCAAAACAATCCTTAACACCTGTGATTCCTACAATATTTCCTGCATCTACTTCTTCAACCAATTCTCTCTTCGGACCGTTTGAAATAAATACTTGCTGAATTCTAAATTTATTATTGTTATCTTTCAACAAATAAACTTCCATTCCTGGTTTCAATTTTCCTGAAAATAATCTTCCTGTAATAACTTCTCCTGCATGAGGATCAACTACTATTTTTGTAGCAACGAACACTGCAGGGCCATTAGGATCTGCATTTATCAAAGCTTTTCCTTCTTCACTTTCTAAATCTCCATGCCATAAGTGAGGAATTCTGTATGCTTGTGCTTCTTTTGGATTTGGAAAATGCTTAATTACTGAATTTAACAAAACAACATGCAATGGTGCTTTTTCTCTTAAAATTTCTCTTGCATTTTCTTCATTAGTTGTATATGCATCAATAACATCCTTAAAGGAGATCTTATTCTTTTGCATGTAAGGAACACTTAATGCCCAATTATGAAATGCAGAACCAAATACTACTGAACCATCTAAAACATTCACTTGCCACTTTTCTTTAAATTCTTCTGGAGCATAACGATAGATAAATTGATTAACTTTTTTAATAATTTCCATAAATCTTGCTTGCATTGCTTCTGGAGTCAATTTAACTTCTCTAATCAATCTATCTACTTTATTAATGTATAAAATAGGTCTTACTCTCTCTCTTAATGCTTGTCTTAATACTGTTTCAGTTTGTGGCATTGTCCCTTCAACTGCACAACAAACCACAACTGCACCATCTACTGCTCTCATTGCTCTTGTAACGTCTCCTCCAAAATCAACGTGTCCTGGAGTATCGATCAAATTTATTAAGTAATCCTGACCATCTAAATTATGTATCATTGAAACGTTAGCTGCATCAATTGTAATTCCTCTTTCTTTTTCATCTTCATGAAAATCCAAGACACATAGTTGTCCTGCTAATTCTTTTGATATCATTCCTGCTCCTGCAATCAAATTATCACTTAAGGTAGTCTTACCATGGTCAATATGAGCAATAATGCCCATATTTCTAATCCTATCGTACTGATTCATAATTTCCAATATTCTTTCAATCATCATCTTTGCCATTTGTTCACCTCTCTAAAGAACATGTTTTTCATGAACTGATTCATATGAAATGAGTTCATCTTCCTTAAACCAAACTGAAATTTCATAATTTGCACTTTCTACAGAATCACTTGCATGAATCAAATTTTTAACTGCTATTTTTTTATTATCCGCATAAGCATAACTAACATGTGCAAAATCTCCTCTAATGGTTCCTGGTTGTGCTTTTCTTGGCTCTGTTGGTCCAACTAACTTTCTAACAACTTCTACAGCATGAACTCCTTCTAGAACCATTGCAAGAACTGGTCCTGAAGTAATATATTCCTCTATAGATTGATAAAACGGTTTATCTACATGCTCCTTGTAATGTTTCTTAGATATGTTTTCATCTACTTTAACCATTTTCATTGCAACTATTTTCAAACCAACTAATTCAAATCTTTCGATAATTTTTCCAACTAATCCTCTTTCAACTGCATCAGGTTTTAATAACACTAAGGTACGCTCAATCATGGTAAAATTTGAAAATGTATTCGATTTTTAAATATTTTGATAATCATAAAAAAATTCTAAAATTTTTAACAATTTTTTAGGATTTTTTGTTAACAACAAAAGAAACAATAAAAATTAGAAAAACAAAAAAAGTAAAAACAAACTTAGCTTTATCTTGAAGCGTCTGCTTGTTTTTCTAATTCTGTTTTCTTTGCAATGGCCATACTTTGTGGATTGTTATCATATGCATACATAATTTCTTCTGCTAATGCTTGATAAATTTTCTTCTTGCTATTAAATGCTTTTTGATATGCTGATTGCACAAAAAATCTTAATGCTAAGTCAATCCTTCTTATTGGACTACAATCCACTGCCTTTGGATATCTTGCTCCTCCGTATTCTATTGTTGTAATTTCTTCTCTTGGAGCTGCATTTTCAATTGCTTTGTAAAAAACAACCAAAGGATTTGTTTTTTTCTGTTTTTCAATAATTTCAAATGCTTTAATTACTATTTTAGTTGCTTTTGTTTTCTTTCCACCAAAATGACCTGAACTTATGAAATGTTTCTTACCTTTATGACCTGGAACAAGTAATTTATTAATTAATCTTTCAACAGGATTCATTTGTGCTTTGTAAAATCTTGTAGGATTCAATCTACCAAAGGAATAAGGTACATTCAAAGATCTTAAAGATAGATAATCCTTTAATGCAGGATCTTCGATTTGTACTTCCTCTAAAGACCACTTACCAAATAATAAAAAATTATTTTCTTTAGCCATATTTTCACCTTATTTTCTTGCCTTTTGGATTTTACCTCTTCTTAATGCTTCTAATGATTGATCATTTACTTTGATAACTTTCCATCTAACTCCTGGAATATCTCCCATTGCTCTTCCTTGTTTTCCTCCGATACATTCAACTAAAACTTCATCATGTTCATTTACAAATTTTGTAGCTCTATCCCCTGGCAAAAATGCAGTGATCATTCTTTTATTTTTAATTAATTGAACTTTAACAGCTTTACGCAATCCTGAACATGGCTGACGAGCTTCAATTTCAATTTTTTGAAGGACAATTCCTCTTGCTTGTGGTGCTCCTTCCAAAGGATCTACCTTCTCTTTAATTTTGTAAATTCTCTTAATAAATCTATCATCGTTATACCTATACTTTTGTCTTCTTAACATCAATTTTTTACCTGCAAAATATCCATTTGGTTTTTTAGCCATTGTATCACCATTCCTATTATTTTATTTTTTGTTTTTTTGTTTTTGTTTTAAATTTTATTTAGTTTATTTAACATAAACACTTAAATGAGGACCATAATATTTTTTTACCAAATCGTTCATAAGTTCTAAATTTTTTTTAGCCCTTCCTAAAATTTTAGATTTTATCAATTTATCAACCTGCACCAAATAAATTACATTATTTTCAATATAAATTTCATCTAATGGTAATGGTAGTAGTAAATTTTTTATAAATTTTTTTGGATCTTGTGAAAATTCTACGATCTTTATATTCTTTTTTAGCTTTTCTCTAATAGTTTTTGCAAAAATTCCTTTAATACCGATTGCTTTTCCAATTTCTCCTTCTTCAACGATAAAATATATCACATCATTATGATTAAAACAATCCTTCAATTTAGCATTTGAAACGCTTAAAAAAACATTAATGGAATTCAATAATTCTTGATCGATTTTTCTTCTCATTTTAACGTTACTTGAAAATTTGAAATTATTCTGTTTTGACTACTCCAAAAACACTGATTCCAAATAATTTTTTGAAATAAATTCCAATTTGAATGTTATTCATATCCACTTCTAAAACTTCTACATTTGCTAATTTTGCATAATGCTCTAAATCTTTTCTCATGTTTTCTGGCAAATTCTTTGCTACGAAAATCTTCTCAATAGAATTGTTCATAAGTAATTTTTTAACTCTATTAAATCCAAATACAAAACTATTTCTTTGCCTGTATTTAAAAATTAATTCATCAAAATCATTCTTTGAAACTTTTTTAAACATCATTTTCACCTTCTGTTTTGAAAGGTTAACATTTTAAAAATATTTCTATTTTAAAATCCTAAATTAAAATCTAAATTAATTAGACTTGCTCTTTGAAACTTTATTTACATAAGTTATTTCTGATAATAAAGTTCCTACATTAGGAGGTTGACCAACAATAACTGATTCCATTAAACCTATTAATTTTTCATTTTCTCCGCTCAAAGCTGCATCTACAAAATGACTTATCGGAGTTTCAAACGTTGCTCTTGCTAAAACACTTGATTTATTCTTTATCAAACCATATCTTGTAATTCCTTTGTAATCACCATATGCCATAATTGCATCTGCAAACAAAGAGATGTACCTTAAATCAATATCCAATCCTTGTTCTGAAATAACTGCATATACTTCTCTAAAAAATAATTCTCTTGCTGCTTCAATTCCTAAAAATTCTAAGACTTCATTAATATCGTTAGAATATGTTCTATAAGGATCAACAAAAGGCAATTTTAAGATTTGCCCTAAATTTTGACCTGCTGCTAAAATCATAAATTCTTTTTCACCACTCTCGTTTTCAATCTCTTTAGAAATTACATGCTTAATTCCTTTAATTCCTGAAACATAAAAATCTTTCATATGCTCCTTAATTTTATATAAAACCTTAATTTCCAACTCAGGATCAAATCTTATTGTAATAGTATCTTTTTCTTCAACAAAATCTGCTCCTCTTAAATGCTTTTTTATTCTCGATGAAATATCTGCCAAAGATAATTCTAAAATATTTAACATTTGTAAATTAAATTTCAACTTTATAGTATAATTCATTAAATCTAATTCAATACTTTCAACAATCTCCTTTAATTTAGTTTCTTTTAATTTCATAGCTACTATTTTAACATTTTCTTTCGTATTGTAAGGAGGAATCAAATAAATGTATGTAATCGGAGTTTTTGTTGTTTTTCTACCATCCAACAATTCTATAATTCTAGGCAAACCTAAAGAGATATTTAATTCTGAAACGCCTGCTAAATGAAAAGTATCTAGTGTCATCTGGGTTGCTGGTTCTCCAAAAGATTGAGCAGCAATTAAACCAACACTTAATCCAGGTTCTGCTAAAATTTTTACATATTCTTCATATGTTTTCCTAAAGATTTTTTCAACTTTTTCTTCACTCAATTTTTCATTCTTTATATTATCTAAAATATCATTTATAAGCTTTTGTGGTAATAATTCACTATATTTTTTAACAATTTTATCATAATTCATTATCTTCACCTCCATTAATTATGTAATTCTTCTTCAATGATTCTCTTAACATTTATCGTACCTACTTCAGATTTTGAAACATCAATTCCATCATCACCAAATGCGTACTGGATTATTGTTCCTGTTGAATCTCTTACAGCTAAATTATAATCTATGATTAAATCTTGCATTGAATTTGCCATTCTTCTATAAAGATATCCAGACTTTGGTGTTGACATACCTTTACTAATTAAAGAATCTCTACCCGTAACCGCTTGGAAGAAAAATTCTGCTGGCTTCATTCCTTTCTTAAAACTAGTTTCAATAAAACCTTTAGCTTTAGGTGTTAAATCATTCTTTTTGAAATGCGGTAATACTCTTCCCGAATATCCTATGTTAATTCTTTGTCCACCTAAAGACTGCTGACCTACAATACCTGCAATTTGTGAAACATTAATAATGTTACCTTTAGCACCTGATTTTATCATTAATAAACTTTCATTCAACTTAGATGTTGCTTCAAGAATAATTTTACCTATTTCGTTTCTTGCATTGTTCAAAACACTTAAAATCTTTATCTCTAACGTTTCTTCTAATGTTCTTCCTGGTAACGGCTCTAATGTTTTTGAATAATATTGATTTATCAAACTATCACTATTTTTCTCTGCACTTTTCAATACATCTTTAATCTTTTGAATAACGGTTTCATCTAAATCAAAGTGAGAAATTGCTGCAGTCAAACCAAATCTTGTAACAGTCGAAATACCTAACAAACTCAACTTTTGTAAAATTTTCAAAGTTTTTTCTTCACCATAATCTGAATATAATTTTCTAATTAACAAACCAGAACCACTTGCTAAAACTTTTCCATCTAAGAATCCTTGAACGATTCTTCCATTCTTAATTATTAACCAGCCTTCCTGATTTTTTCCTTTTTTAGAATCATATTCTTTAGTTGGTCCTTCAAAATAAAAATCTTCTGGGAAAATACAAGCATATGCTTCTTTTCCCTCTAAAATATCACCCTCTTTCAATCTCGAAAAATCAGTAACTCCTACTTTAGCTAAAAGATCTATAATTTCATTTCTTGGAAGTTTTAATAGCTTTGATAACATATAATTTCCTGCAATAGAATCTAAGCTTGGACCTACTACTGCTAATCCATTTTTTGGAACTATAACGTTATAAGGAATGTAAAGTAATTCTCTTGCTTCTGCTTGAGCTTCAATAGTTTGCAATACATGTAAATTCATTTCATCTCCATCAAAATCTGCGTTATATGGCAAACATACTGCTGGATTTAATCTGAAAGTTTTGCCAGAAACAATTTTAACTTTATGAGCCATTAAGCTCATTCTGTGCAAAGATGGATAACGATTAAACAACACAATATCTCCATCCATCAAATGCCTCTCTACAATGTATCCTGGTTTTATTTCTTCTAACAACATTTCTTTAGTTTCTTCAGTCACTTTCTTAATAGTTCCATCAGGTCTAATAACATAATTTGCTCCTGGATATTTTTCTGCATTTTCAATAAATTTTTTAGCATATTCAATATTCCATGTAGTAACTCTCATAGGTAATGTTAATTCTTTAGCTATTACTTCTGGCACTCCTACTTCGTCAAAATTAATTTTAGGATCAGGACTAATAACTGATCTTGCTGAAAAATTAACTCTCTTTCCTACTAAATTTTGTCTCATTCTTCCTTCTTTACCTTTTAATCTTTCAACTAAAGATTTCAAAGTTTGTCCTGATCTGTTTCTTGCAGGAGGTAATTGTGGAATAGTATTATCAAAATAAGTAGCTACATGATATTGTAAAAGATCCCACATATCTTCTATAACTGCTTCAGGAACTCCTGCGTTGATGTTTTCAAACAATCTTTGATTAAATCTCACAATATCGCTTAATTTGTGAGTTAAATCATCTTCACTTCTTTCTCCTGTTTCTAATGTTAAACTAGGTCTTGTTAAAACAGAAGGAACTAAAAGAACAGTTAAAACCATCCATTCTGGTCTAGCATGCATGGGATCGATCCCATATAAAATTAAAACATCATCTCTTATCTTTTCTAATCTAGATCTAACTTCAAGAGGAGTTAATCTTCTATCTTCTTCATAAAATGTGTAAGGCTTTTCGAAAATAATATTTGCTTGTTTAGCATTACAAAATTGACAAGTATCGCGCCATTTTAGTTGTGCTCTTATTTTCTTTGAAAACTCTCTAAACTCTACAGGAGTCATATTTTCTTTTGCTTTTTGCATTTTACTGATTACTAGATTTAGTTCATCTTTTCCTAGTAAAGGCATACCACAAACAGGACATGTGGTTCTTAACAAAACATAAATCAAAGAAACAAATTTAGGATGATAAACAGGCCTTGCAAGTTCAATATGTCCTGGATGACCTGGACAAGTTTTAACCGTACCACCGCAAGTTCTACATCTCAATCCAGGATCTACAACACCCATTCTAGTATCTACTAAACCACCATCAACAGGATATCCTTCAGAATCATATAGCTCATGAGTAATTATTTTCACTGCACTCATCTTTAATATTTGTTCTGGAGATAATAAATTAAATTCAATAGAATCTATAACTTTTTCATAAACAGGCAAATATGTTTTATATTCAAATCTTTCATTACTTTCATTAGCACCTTTTTTTATCTCTTCAACAGATTTTTGAGTTTCAGTGACAATTTCATCAGATTTTATCTTCTTTCTAGGCATTTTTTCACCTCTTAACCATTATATTTAGTTCTTAAATTGATTTTAGGTTTAATTCCTAATGCAATCAATTCTTCTAAAAATAATTTGAACGCATAACTAACTTGAATCTTAGAAATATTTAAAGACTCACCACAAACTTTGCAAGTATATTTCTTGTTAATTTCATCAAAGAACGCCATACTTCCACAAGTTTCACAAACATAAATCTCTGAAGCATCTGAACTAAATCTTTCATTAACTAGCATTGATGCACCATAAGCTAACATTGCATCTAATTCCATTTCTCCTAATTTGATACCTCCTCCCTTGCGTCTTCCTTCAGTTGGCTGTCTTGTTAAAAGTTGCATTCTACCTCTAGCTCTTGCTTGAATCTTGTTGCTTACAATCTGTCTTAATCTTGCATAAAAGATATTTCCTACATAGATCCTTGCTTTCAACATTCTTCCAGTGATTCCATCATAAAATGTTTCTAAACCATCATCTCTGAATCCTAATTCTAATAATTGCTTTCTTAATTCTTCTTCAGTTTGATTTTCAAAGATAGTACCATCAATAAACTCTCCTTTCAAAGCACCAACCTTCCCAGACAACATTTCTAAAAGATGTGATACTGTCATACGAGAAGGAATACCGAATGGTGTGAAAAGCAAATCAGGAACAATTCCTCTAGAAGTGAAAGGCATTTCATATTCGGGAATAAGCATTCCAATGACTCCTTTCTGCCCATGTCTAGATGAAAATTTATCACCAATTTCAGGAATTTTATTTTCTCTAACCTTAACTATAACTTTCCTATTCCCTTCTTCACTTTCTGTCAGATAAACGGTATCAACGATTCCTCTCTCTCCTTTCTCTAAGCTTATTGAAGTATCCCGTTTAGACATATTCAAAAAAGAATATTCCTCTTCAACATTCAAAAATCTTGGTGGCGAAACTTTTCCAACAATAACATCTCCTTCATTTACATGAACTCCAGGACTTACTATTCCATCTTCTTCCAAAAATCTGT
>JAWBMQ010000001.1:125758-130240 GCA_038828875.1 Candidatus Woesearchaeota archaeon | reverse complement strand
TCCTGCATCAAGATACTCTATTACTCCCATATTTACTAAATCGTCCCATTTCAATTCACCATTTTGTAATTTTTTTATGTGCAAATCTGTAAGTAATGGTTTTCCATTTTTGACTACAATCAAAGGCCTAACTAATCTTCCTTTGCTTGTTTCTATGATTATTTCATCTTTTTCTGGAAGATACGATATATTTAACATTGCAGGTAGAATTCCTTTTCTCCTATTTTCTTTAACATCTTCAACAAATTGAATAGGATCATCAACAGTACCAATAAATTTTCCATTTAGCCATACGTTTGCCATAATTTTCACCTTTTTAGTTTTTTAAATCCATTGATGCTTTTTTAGCATTTTCACTTAAATCAGTTATCTTAACAATTCCGTGCATTTTCTTAGTAGCTTCTTTAACTACTGGATCTGAAATTTTCAAACCTAACTTTTCCAAAACATCATAAATTTCAGTTTCATCATAATATCTAGAAATATAACTCATAATTGCTAAATTTTTTCTCAAACCTACGTTTTTTCCTTCAGGAGTTTCTATTGCACAAAGTCTTCCAAAATGTGTTGGATGCAATGCTCTTGCATCAAAATTCTCTTGATTAGAATCTAATAATGAAGATACTCTCTGAGTGTGAGACAAACTTTCAAGATAACTCCATCTCATATACCTTTGACAAACGCCTGTCCTTTCTCCAACCCAATTACCTGTTGCCATTGCTGAGAAAAATCTACTTGTAAACAATTTATCTCTGACTATTGTATTCAATGGTGGAAGCTTTCCTCTTTTTACAATTCTTTGAAAATTATACATGATATCTTTAACTAAAATTCTAAAATTATATCTGAAAAGATCTGTTAAACTATCTCCTGCTGTTTTTATCCTTTTGTTCATGTAATGATCTCTATCATCTTCAGGAATTATTCCTTGAGCTACTTTAATTAATTTGTTAGCATATTTAGCTAAAGTGTATGCCTTCAATCTTCTTTCATCTTTAGTAACTCCTACATGAGGAAGTAAAAATTGATCTAAAATCTGTTCCATTCTTTGTACTCTAATTTCAAAAGGATGAGTCATTCCAATATTTCTTGCAATGTAGTCTATTGCTTCAATGGAATCTTTAATTTCTGCAAATTCATATAAATTAATTAATACTAAATTTAATCCTTCTTCATTGGGACTTATAGATTTCATAATTTCTTCATCGTTATTAATTCCTAATGCCTTCAAAAGAACAACCAATGGAACTTTTTTCAATCTAGTAAATGAAACTGAAAAAATCAAATCATTTCTTAACTCTAATGTTAATGGAATCCTATATGCACCATTCTCAGAAAATACTCTTCCAACATAAGCTTCTGTTATTGGATCTTTATTAACTATAAAATTATTTGGTGACAAATCCTCAATATTAATAATCACTTTTTCAGAACCGTTTATTATAAAGTAACCTCCAAAATCATCAGGATCTTCTCCAAGTTCAATCAATTCTTCTGGTTTCAAATTGTATAATCGACAATACTTAGATTTTAACATAATTGGCATCATTCCTATCTTAACTTCTTGTGGTTTTTGAACTAACTGATTTATCACAGGAATAAACTCTAAGTAAATTGGAGCAGCATAAGTTAATTCCCTTATTCTCGCTTCAAAAGGATACAAATCTCTAACACTTCCATCAGCTTCTACTATTTGTGGAGATCCTATTCTGATTTTACCAAACTTTATTTTATATTCTTCTAAATTAGCAGGGATTATTGTTGGTTCAATTTCTCCAATCTCATTAACTACCTGTTGCATTCCAAAATCAATAAAATCATTGTATGATTTAATTATAGATTCTATTACTGAATTACTTTCGAAATATTTTTTTATCAATAATCTTGAAGGTTTCATTCTATCACACCTCTGTAATATATACTTTCTCCAGCAATTTTTGATTTTCTTGTTATTTTTATAACATCCCCTGGCTTTGCATTCAAATGTTTTATTGCTGGATCGTGAACATATATTTTAGGTAGATTTTCAAAAGAAATATTGTACTCTTCATACAACTTTTTAACTTCTTCTTCTGTTGCAATTTCATGTTTAGGAACTAAAACATGCTTCCAAATTTCTAATTTAACCGTTTGCTCATTTTCTGAAACTTTTTCTTTCTTTTTTGAACTTATTTTTGTTTTCTCTTTAGAAACTTCTTTTTTTTCTTCTTTTTTATTTTGTTGTTTTTTTTCTAAATTTTTAGAAGAAGCTTCACTTTTTTTATTTTTCTCCACGGGTTGTTTTTTAGAAGTATTTTTTTTCTTTTCAGCCATTTTTACACCTCAAAAGTTGGATTGAAATTATAATAAACATAAGCTAAATAATTTACAACAGGAAGTTCGAAATTTTCTTACCTAAAAGATCTTTGAAGGAATTGTTTTCCAAACTATTTACTTCCCAAGAAATGTTTAAGTAAGTGATGATATTTAAGGATGTAATCATGATCTCACATAAGCATTATTATAATATAATAAATTGAAATGAGTCCGAGGGGATTTGAACCCCCGACACCTAGGTTAAAAGCCTAGTGCTCTACCAGGCTGAGCTACGGACTCAAAAGCGCTCTGGCCGGGATTTGAACCCGGGTCAGAGGCTCGACAGGCCTCTATGCTAACCGTTACACCACCAGAGCACTAACAAATTTCAGCACTTGCTAAAACATATTTTACAAGTACAATTTGGATTAAAGATAGATTTATAAATATTTCTAATAGCTAAATTTTGCATTTTATTTAAAAATAGAGTTCAAAAAATTTTCAACTTGTGACTTTGTAATTTCTTCAGTTTTAGAAGAATCAACAATAATAGATTTTGTTCCTAATTTTTCTAAATAATCTTTTAAAGTATATTCTTTATTATTTATTGTAAGTTTTCTTTTTGATAAATAAACCTCTCTCAGTATTTTCTGAAATTCTTCAGTCTCATAGATTGCATGATCCTTCTTTTCCCTAAGATTCAACCTTTCAACTGATTGTTTAACATCACAATCAACAACTAAGAGATAATCTGGAGCATAAGACATTGCCAATCTATTGCCTTCTAAAGAAATTATATAATCAACATTGACTTTTTCTTTTTCATTTACAAATTCTGAATACAAAGGTTGAAAAACTAAAGAGCTAACAAACCCTCTTTCAGCAAGAATAAATTTCATTTGTTCTAATGCAGGAATTACTAACCTTTTGTAAAGAATCTCTCGTTGAATTGCAAATGCTTGAGCTTGTGTTTTTACTGAATAACACCTATTGTTCTTTTTTAAAATTTCTTGTCTCAAATCTTTTCCAATTCCTATTTCACTAGGTTCTTTAAAAATAAAAACATCAAAATGTTCAATATCTTTAAATTCAGGTAAATAATTCAAATTAGATTCTTCCTTTCTTAAATCATAAACTTTTAATTGTTTTTTCTTTAATAATTCAGAAAGATAATCAACAACAAAACCTTTGCCAGAACCATCTAATCCATCCACCATTAAGAAAAAGGCTTTTTTCATAAAATACAAAAAAGAAAAAGAGTTTAAAAATTTTTATATTATTTTTATATTAATTCAATTCCTAGTTCTGTCTTATACTTTGCTTTCATTTCTTTTTCAGTTGGCTTTCCTAAGATCCATGGAGATTTTACTCCTGTAATTATTGTCATTATCATTAATTGTCCTTTCAATTCATCGTCAATTCTTGCTCCAAAGATGACGTTTGCATTTGAATCCATGGATGCAGTAACCATGCTTACTGCTCTATTTACTTCTTCCAAAGTCATATCAGGACCACCAGCAACATGTACTAATGCTCCTGTTGCTCCTTCATAATTAATATCTAACAATGGATTACTTAATGCAGCTTGAACTGCTTCTTCAACTCTATTTTTGGTATTTGACATACCAATACCAATTGCAGCAACACCACCATTACTCATAATTGCTTTAACATCTGCAAAATCTAGATTAACTAAACTTGGTTTTGCAATAGTTTCAACAATACCTCGAATCATAGTAGCAACAATTTCATTAGCAACTGCAAAAGCTTGTTTAACTGGTAAATTTCCTGCTACTTTAACTAATCTATTATTATCTATAACAATTACAGTATCAGCATGTTCCCTTAGCTTTCTTAAACCAATTTCTGCTTTATCAATTCTTGCTCTTTCAACATCGAAAGGCATTGTTACTGTACCAATAACAATTGCACCTAATTCTTTAGCAATTCTTGCAACAACTGGTGCACTTCCTGTACCTGTTCCACCGCCCATTCCTGCACAAACAAAGACCATATCTGCACCATCTAATGCCTTTCTAATTTCATTAACACTCTCTTTTGCAGATTCTTCGCCTTTTTCAGGGAATCCACCACATCCTAGACCTCTTGTTAATTCTTTACCAATTAATATCTTAGTATGAGCTTCTGTAATTTTTAAGTGTTGAGCATCAGTATTAATAGCAATAA
>JAWBMQ010000001.1:120121-125661 GCA_038828875.1 Candidatus Woesearchaeota archaeon | reverse complement strand
TACTTGTGCTCCATATACTCCTTTTTGGTAAAGCCAATTTACCATATTATTACCTGCTCCACCACATCCAATTACTTTTATCGTTGCTTTATATGCATCGAACTCATCCAAACTTTGTTCATTCATACTTTCTTGGGTTTTTATTGCATTTTGTACAAGGAAATTCATCTTTTCACCTCATCTTTTTTTACCTTTGATCATTTTTTCCAAAACACCCTCAAATTAATTATGTGTTTTGGTAACAATCTATCACAATTATAGTATATAAATGTTTCTGTTAGAGATTAGACAAATAATCATAATTATATTTTGTAACAACAATTTATAAATTTTATTTTTCTAAAAAATTTATTTTTATTTTTAATTTTTAAGCCTTAAAAACCACAAATTATTTAGTTTTAAAAATTATATTTTTCTTTTTTTAATGATATACTAAAATGATTTTTTCAAAAATGAAAAATCAAAAAATTGAAAATTTCAAAAATGAAAAGATTTTTCAAAAATGAAATAATTTTTTCAAAAATGAAAAATAAGAATATTTATAAATAATAATGACATTAATATGTTATGCAAACTCCTGAAGAAGCTTTGATCAAACTTATTGACAATAAAATTGTAGAAATTCTTAAAGTTTTGATTAAAAATCAAAATAACAAAATGCGTATTACAGATATTTCTCATGAGAGCAAAGTACCCATTGCATCTACTTTTAGAATACTAAAAAAGCTTGAAAAGCTAGAAATTGTCAAAGTTGAAGAAATTAATAAACTTAAGTTATTTTCTTTAGCTGAAAATAAAACAACAGCATTTATAAAGAGCATAATAAAATTAATGCCTTCTGGCTTAGAATATTTTTTAAATAAAATTAAAGAACTTCCAAATGTTCAGCAAGTTATCCTTCAAGGTCCTGAAAAAGAAAATAGTGTAAATTTGATTCTTCTTGGTTATAATATTGACAACGAATTTATAAGAAAACTAGTCCAAGAAATTTACAATAAATATAAATATAATATAATATACTTAATATTAACAAAAGAACAATACGAACAAATGAAGGCAATTGGACTTTACGGAAGCTCTCAAAAAGTAATTTACAATGCATCTCAAGAATAATTTTATTTTTTAAAAAATCTGACAAAAAATCCATTGATTTTTTGAAAAACACTCTTTATAAATATACTAAACCCTATTCTACTTTGAAGAGCTTTCAATTCAGAATTATTGGTGATATTACTTAAAGTTGATAAATTTTGAGAAGAAAAATTTTCAGAGATCGTTAAATTTAAAATACTATTCTCAACAAGGTTTTCAATCAACAAACCATCTTCAGATTCTTCACGATCATTTAAAAAAGGTATATTAGAGTCTATAAAAGGGTTGTAAATATTACTTTCATCTGTTTTTTCAGATAATAATTTAAAATTAGAACTATTAGAATTAGACTCTGAATGGATGGTAGCTAAATTCAACAGACTAAAATTATTTAAATATAAATCTAAAAAAAGAACAACAATAAAATCACTAATCAATGAAAAATTCTTTTTGAAATTTAAAACTGAATTAGAATTATTCTTATTAAAATACAAAGTAACTGAATTTTCAACATATTGAAATTGTGTTAGATTAATTCGTTGAGTTAAGTTGTTCTTATTTTTAAATTCATTCAAATTAAAAGAATAAATAAGCTCATTGTTCTTAAAATTTTTATCATTGTTTCCTTTTTGTTTCTTTTCTTTTTGAAACTTTTCTTGAGAAAAATCATAAGAAATTAAACTAACCTCACAACCCAACAACATAGGTTGAATTTCAACATCCATTAAATCAGACATAATAGGATCATCATATGAAAAAGGAGATAATTGAAAATTAATAGCTAATTTTGAATTAATTTTTAAATAATTGACTATGTTTAAATTAGTATTAATTTCATTTCCTTTTTTCATCAGAACATAAAATATACTTCGATTCTTCTCTTTATCTTTTTTATTTAATGAAGTTGTAATAAATTCACTTATGAAATCATTCGTTGCATAATAATAAAAATAGTCTTCATAACTAATTTTAAAAAATGAACAATTAAGCTCTGAATACTTAAATGATCTCTTATTTCTTATATTTAATTCACCTTCAAAAACAGAAGGAAAATAACAATAAAGTTGAAAAATACAATCAAATTCCTTTAAAAAAGAAATTTGTGTTTTCAAAAAAGAAATTCTTTTAAAAATATCTTCACAACTGTTCTGCTTTAAAAGAACCTCAAATGAAGAATTTATTTCAAAATTTTCACATTTTATACTTAAAACATAATTTCCACTAGGAAGTGTAAATTTGAATGTTCTTCTTGTGGAGATTGTACTGTTTGAAAAGATCTTCACTATTTGTTTTCCTAAACCATCAATACCATAAACTTTTTTCTCAAAAACTCCTTTACATCCTTTGTTTATTATAGTATAGCTAATAGATTCATCTTCATAAAAAACATCGTCAATTTGAACTTCGAAAAGTTGATCTTCTAAAGATAAATTTGATTCTAAAGTTTTATTTTCTGAAAGATTATTAGAAGAATTTTGATTAGTTATATAGTTTGACAGATTACTAGATGATAAAATAACTATATCTGAATTATTATTTTCAAAAGTATTGTTTTTTGTATGATTCTCAAAAGATAAATTTTCTAACGTAACTATTTCAGAAGAATAGTTTAAATCATCATTTGAATTATTCTCCTTCACATACAAATTTGAAGAATTAACTGAATTGAGATTAGTTTCATTACTGTCGTTATTTTCATCATTCAGAAAGAAAGTTACATTCTTAAGATAATTTAAAAAAATAGTAACAACATCATCATTTTCTCCACAATAATTCAAAAAAGAATGATTACATAAATAAACAAAAAAACAACCATCTTTTATAGAGGAATACGCAATAGAAACATTGCAAAATAGGTTATTATAATTATATTCAATCATATATTTTGCATTAGTATTTACCAAACTACCATATTTTCTTTCAATAGCTAATTCACAAGAACCATCATTAGATGATTCATTTTCAAAAGAAAAAAATTCAGAATTTGAAATATTGAGCATTTTTAAAATAAATTCGTTAAGCATTTTAACAAAAGAACAATTTAAACTTAAATTATAAGAATTATTAGCTTTAAAAGAAACCTGTTTTGTTTCTGTTCTTACATCAAAAAGCTTAATTTCTAAATTATCACTTCCAAAAATTATCACAGATTCTTGAGATTCATCAAAAGGGTTTGGATAAAACAAAACAAAAGGAAAAATGAAAAATATAAACAAAACTTTATCATAAGCTCTAAACTTATGTTTTTCAAAAATCATTCTAAAATACTAAACTCTTAATCTCAATTAAAATCTTACTTCTTCTTTTCAGAAAAATTTTCAAAAAAAACATAAAAAATTGAAAAATAAATAAAAAACAAAAAAAATTTTTGAAGGAGAATAAGAGGGCGTCCTTCGGACGCCCTCGGGGTTTTTTTGTGCTTTGAGGGGTTTTTGAGGGGGTTTTTAGAAAAGCATTACTTCTTAAACCTCAATCCTGGAGGATTTTTTAACTCTTGTAACCAAAGCAAACCAATCTTTATCATTGCTTTGTTAAACTTATCTGAAATTTTGTAAGTTTTTTTATACATATCATAATCAATCATTCCCATTGATTTCATTGGAGTGAGGATTCTGTCATAAAACTGTCTTTTATTGTAAGATATAGACATCTCTTTTGTTGGTAATTTAACTGTACTTTGTACAGGTTCAATCAAAGTACCTTCATGTAACTTATTTGCAAAGAGCGACATTTCTGATTTAGTAATTTCTCCATTTTCTTCCTTCATTAAATCAATCAACATTTTAGCAACTACTGTTTGCGATTTTGTTGAAAATACAATTTCATACACATCATCTGGAAGATTGTATATGTCAAACAACATTACCATATTAATATTACTAGGATAAACTAATATATAAAAGTATCGTTTTTGAGTATATTTGTAATATAGTATATAAAAAAGTATACTAAATATTAGACAGTTAAAATAAAAAAAATTTAAATATAGAAAAAATAATTATAGCTTATGAATCCTTTTGAAAACAAAGACGAAGAAGAAAGTAACGAGAGCAATAATCAGAGTGAAAAGATTTCTACTTATGGATTTTATAAAAATAGAGTGAATTTTTCTAGCAAAAAAGGAAAACATTTTATTGTGAAAAATAAAAAAGAGTTTAAAAAGAGAAATACCAAGAAAATATTCAATAAAAATCCTTTTGGTTTTTTTGAACAAATGTTTCAACTCTTTAATCCTAGTTTGCATCATACTCTTGAAATTAGTTTTGCAAAAAGTATTTCTCTTTTCCTGATATTTTTGCTAATCCCTTTAATTTACAACATTTTTATAAATTTTGAAAAATATGAATCAAGATATTCTGATAATTTCTTAAAAATTACTCTAGCTTACGATAACCTAAAGAATACGTCATTTTTAGAAACTAATGAAAGTCAAGAATATATAAGTAATTCCATAATTCAAAATACAAAAAAAAGCATAATAGAAAAACATAAAGAAACCTTAAATTCATTTATTCTTTCTTTTTCTAAGAACCTAACTTTTTTTACTATAATTTTCATTGATTTCTTTATAAGTTATTTTTCTTACCTGATCATAGCAATCTTATATTTCTTTGTTATCTTAATAACATTATTATTGCCAAAAATTTTGTTCTCATTTAGAAAGAAAAAGATCTTCAAAAGGACTTCATTTGCTTATTCAATCTCTCTAAAACATCTTATAAAAGCATTTAACATTTCTTCAATATATTTATCAATACATCTTTGCTTTGATATAAAAGAAACGTTATTGTTTATTTTTTCTTTAGCAATATTTATGGTTTCAACATTTATTAGTTACTTTACAATATTTGAAGAAGAAATAGTTAATTTAGAAGAGGAGGAAGATGAAGAACAATAATTAAATAATTATTCTTTAGTGATAAAAAAAGTTTATAAATTATTTTTCACAATGCTCTACTAAAGGTGACTTTATGAAAAAAGTAATGCCAAGTAAATATAAGTATATTGATTTAACTTATTCTCCTTCTGGAAAGGACGTTATCGCATATTATTACCTTGAACCTAATGGAACTACGTTAGAAGATGTTGCTGATAAAGTTGCAGGAGAAAGCTCAATAGATACTTGGACTGATTTTTGGTCTTTGGAACCAGAAATTTTTGAAAAATTAAAGCCTTCTGTTTATGAAATCAACAAAGAAAATTCTACAATAAAAATTGCATATCCTTCTGAACTCTTTGAACCTAGTTCTGTACCTCAAATTCTTTCGGCATTAGCAGGAAACATCTTTGGAATGAAAGCTGTTAAAAATTTAAGATTAATCGATATTTCTTTTCCTCAAAAAATTATGAAACTTTATTCAGGTCCAGCATATGGTATTAAAGGGATCAGACAGCTATTAAAGGTTTATGAAAGACCTTTATTAGGAACAATAGTGAAACCAAAAGTG
>JAWBMQ010000001.1:73996-120025 GCA_038828875.1 Candidatus Woesearchaeota archaeon | reverse complement strand
TGCATTGACAAAAAATGAAAAACATGGCATAAGTATGCAAATGTTAGCAAAATTAGTAAGAATGATCGGTGGCGATCAATTACACGTAGGCACAATGGGAGAAGGAAAGATGAATAATGAAGATGATTTCTACAGCGTTGAAACGTTAAGATCTAAATATGTAAAAGAAAGTCCTGGATTACTTGAACAAGATTGGGATTACATAAACCCCGTATTTCCTGTTGCTTCAGGTGGTTTAGATCCGGGAAAAATTCCTACATTAATAAAGAAATTTGGTATTGATGTAGTTCTACAATTTGGCGGCGGTTGTCATGGTCATCCAAATGGTACTGAAGCAGGAGCAAAAGCAATAAGAGCAGTTACCGAAGGAATTTTAAAAGGACAAACTATTGAAGAAATTGCAAAAAAAGAAAAAGAAGTAGAAATAGCATTTAGAAAATTTGCAATGCCTCTTGAAGAAAAAAATTCAAAGAACAGTAAGAATTCAAAAAAATAATAATCTGTAAGCTTTAAAGATGGGATTTTTTGATATGTTTAAAAAAAAGAAAAAGGATGATTTTGATTTTAGTAGTTTTAAAAGTTCCACTACTGAAAATACTTCATTTTCGACTCCTGAGTTAACTAATAATTTGACTAATTTAAATCCAAATCAAGAACAATATTCTTTTGAAAATCAGAATAATTTCACGAATTTGCCTCAAAATCCAACTACTACTTTCAACAACATTAACAATTTTCAACAATCTAACACAGAAATTATGCAAGAAAAACAATTTCAACAATCTGTTGCTTATAATAATTTTAATCCTCCTAATTATGATAACTTAAAAAGAGATTTAGAATTAATTATTGAAAAAATAAACACATTGAAAGCTATGATTGATGCAACAGATATTAGATTGAGAAAAATTGAAGAAATGCTAGAATCTCATAAGGAACAAAGAAAATATTACTAAGGATGAAAATTTACCAAGAGAAACGGTTCTTGTATCTCTTATTAATTTCATTATTGATAACTTTTCTTGATATTTTTTTAAAAAGAATTTATTTAAAAAAAGGATTGGCAATAATAAACCCGGATTTAATGTATGGCTTAAAGTTTTACTTTTTTGATTTAAATTTTTTCATCTATTTATTATTTCTCTTCTTTTTTATATTAAGCATAATTGGCTTTATAAAGAATAATGATTTTCAGTTTTTCATTTTTCCTACTATTGTTTCTTTAAGCAACGTCATTGATAGAATTCAGTTCAATGGAGTTATCGATTATATTAAATTTCCAATATTTCCCTTAGATGCTCTCTTTGGATATTTCAACTTGTGCGATGCAACTATTGTAATTTTCATAACTTCTTTCTTTATTTATGAAATTTTTATAAGACGGTAAAAAAATTAAGATTTAGCTAAAGAAAAATAACGATGGATCTGAAAGTATGAGTTTTACGAGTGTAAACTCTATTTCTACACAACTTGTTCCTCCAGCATCACATATCTTAACAGAAGTAGTAGTTGTAGGATTCTCTAATTTTTTAGGATCAATACCCAAAATAAAAGAATACTTTCTACATAACCCTCTTTTAAATGTTTTTGACATTGATGGATTTCCGGTATATTCGACATTATAACTTAAATCATCTCCTGAAAAAAGATAATGCATAATTATTTTATGAGTGTCATCGGAGGAACCATAAAAGCGATGGTAAACCTCTTTACAAAATTCGTAAACATCGGTCATGCCTCCAACATTTTTTGCTAATTTTCCCAGCTGAGAAGAAAATAAGGTTGAAAGAATGATCATTACTAAAACGCCAAGAGCAATAATAATAATAACTGCAAAAGCTAAACTAACGCCTTTTTTTGTCATTTTATAGGTTCAAATATTTTAAGAATTAATAATTTATAAATTTTTCTACAGTCCTCTTTTCAAGATTAATATCAAATCATGATAATCATCAATTTCCTTCATAATTTTAAAATTATTTTTTAGAAAATTTTTGTATTCATCAAACCTTTTAGATTTTTTTAACAGAGTCAAAATAAAAACAGCTTCTTTAAAATTAAAAGAAGTCAAAAAAGTGATAGAATTCATGTTGTGTAATGCTGTAAAAGAAACGATTGTATCAAAATTCACATTTAGCTTAGAATAATCGAAAGATGTGGCATCTGCTAATATAAATTCAACATTTTTCATAGTTTTATGTTTTTTCTTTGCAATATTTATTAATTTTTTAGATAAATCAATTCCGACGTACTTTTCAAACTTAATTTTATTTTCTATCAAAAATTCTAGAAACAATCCAGTACCACAACCAAGATCAAGTATTTGTTTACCAATATATTCTTTCACAAAATAATATTTTCTAAATTGTTCCTCTTTGTAAAGTTCATCATAAGAATTAGCTAAATCATTATAAAAATCAAAGGAAGCCATATTAAAAAATAAAAAATTAGATTATAATATTCTTAAACAAATTTCTTTCTCAAAATTATCTACTTTACTACAATATTCTGAATTTATTCCAATAACTTTCAACTCTTTATATATTTCTTCAATACAAACTGTTCTTTTTTCTAAATTTCTAATACCATAGCAAAGTTTCTTTTTTTCATCAAAATTTAATTGCTTGTTGAATAAATTATCAACACACGAATTTCTTAAAAGCTCCTCATTAATTGCATAACAAAATGAAGAATCTAAAGTTTCCATTGCTTTAGCATATAATATATTATTTTTACATTTTTCTGAATATATTTTTCCTTTTTCTGTTGGAACATAAGTTGCAATTAATTCACAAAAACTTAAACTTTTTGTTCTTTCTGCAGTAGCAGTTAATGATTGGATATAACAAATTTCTTTTTCTTTATCAAAATATTTTTTACAATCTTCAAAATTAATATTAGTATAATCTATTCTATTAAATTCTACAACAGTAATTCTTTGATTTTTAGTCACTAAGATTATAAAAATTGTAATTACTGACAAAATTAGTATCAACAAAAACAAAAGTATAATTGTTTCATTCTTTTTTTTCATTTTTTCACCTAATCTTGCATTAAAAACCAAACTAAAATCCCAACAACAACCAAAAATATGAAGGTTGGAAAAACTAATGGATGAAATACAATAGCTAAAGCCATCTTGCTAAATCCTTCTTTTCCTGAGATATAATCAAAATTATCACTATTATTCGCTGCATCAACCATTTGCTCATTAAAAACAATTCCTACATTCCAAAATACAATTAACAACACAACAGCAAGGATTAAATATAAAACTAATTTTTTGCCCTCAGATCCTAAAACTGCTTCTGAAAAAATATCCAATCCTACTAACTGAAATACTAACATAACTAAAATTAAAATCAACAATACTATTGAAATCCAAGGAACTATATTTTTCAACATCTCTTTAGTCTCTCGAGTAAAAATCAACAACATTGCTAATGAAAAAGCAATTAAAGCAGCAAAATTAGATTTCAAAGGAAAAAAAGAAAGTTGTTTTGCTTCAAACTTTAAGCCTGATAACATAGTATATAGAAAAATAAAAGCAAAGATAAATAAAAAAAATAGCATAAAAAAATCTCTGATTTTTGGAACATCCAATATCGTAGCTAATAACATAATCAATAATTTAGAAAAAGAAATTTAAAAATGTTATGTTTTATGGTTTCTTATCTTCAACAAAAGTTAATTTTATATCTCTTGCTACTTCTTTTCCGCTTTTCAACATCTTTTCTCCACTCTCTTTAAATGGTTGTGGTCCATACATTACAAAAACAAATAATGCTACTAACAGGATTAATGAAATTACTGCGATTCCTGCGTCAGTTTTTAACCAACCTAAAAGATCAACTGAAAACATCTTATAGATGAAATAGAAAAAAGGATTTTTTTCTGCTAACTTAAATCTATCAACGAAGTAAGCTACAAAGCTTGCAAAAATAATAAACAAAATTATAAAACCTGTCCAAGTATTAACATTATAATTTCCACCTAAGAATTGAATTACAATTAAAACAATTATTGCTGCAATTAAAAATGCTGCAAAAGGAATTAACGCTTGAAATGCAACAGCTACAGGACCTGAAGTGGGTCTTAATGCAAAAGGCAAAACAATGAATAAAGTTAAGGCCAAAGCAAGCATTTTCTTGAATCTTTCTTCTTTTATTATTTTCACTCCATTTAATGCAGAAACAATTAAAATATAAAAGATTATACAAGGCAAAATCACGCTAAACAAACCCATTTTTTCCAGTACCAGAATATATTGCTGATATGGCAACATTTATTTCACCTATTTCTAAATATTTAAACTTTTTTAATATATAAATTTTTTGATATTAATAAATTAAAGAAGAAAATGAAAAAAATCAAAAGAAATTATGGATATAACACTATGGTTTGCTGATTAATTATTGATGGCATTACTAAATCCAAAATCACTGGACTTCCTGATTTTGGTACTAATTGCAACACTATTGATTCATCTTCTGCAATTGATCTTGTATAATTAAAGCATATTTTTGCAACTTCTCCTCTAGTTAAATAATTTGAATCACCCATCGTTAGCATTTCTTCTATTGCATATTGTCCAGAAGGTGGCAAGCTAGAACAAGTAGCACTAGAATTTAACAACATTTCTTTAGTATCATTTTTCGTAGACATAACTACTACCATTTCAGAATATTTTATTGGCTCACTTCCTGGAGCTAATTGAACTTGTATTCTAAATATTTCTAAAGTATTATCTGTACCATCTTCTGCAGAAATTACTACTGGCATTAATTGGGTTGAAACTCTATCCTTTGTCCTTTTACCAGTCATCAATGCTTTGCTTTGCAAACCCATTGCTGTACTTATCAATACTCCTGCTGCTACAGCAGCAACCAATATCATCGCTATAAATAAAATCAACGTACCTATTCCCATTTCAGCTTTCTTCTTCATTTTTTTCATTATTAATCACCTCATTTGAATACTGTTATAGGATTATGTTAAACAAATATTTAAATATTTCTTTTTTTAATCACTTTCTTATGAAAAACAAAAGAAAAGCTTAAAAATATAAAAAATTTAAAAGAAAAAGAAAAAACAAATTTATGGATAAAGAACAATTGTCTTTTGATTTATAATACTAGGCATTACTAAATCTAAAATTACTGGACTTCCTGATTTTGGTACTAATTGCAACACTACTGCTTCATCTTCTCCAATAGATCTACTATATGTAAAGCAGATTCTTGCTACTTCTCCTCTAGTTAAATAATTCGTATCTCCATCACTCAACATTTCTTCTACTGCATATTGTCCTGAAGATGGCAAGCTAGAACAAGTAGCTGTAGAATTTAAAGTCATTTGTTTTGTATCATTTTTAGTAGACATAACTACTACCATTTCAGAATATTTTATTGGTTCACTTCCTGGAGCTAATTGAACTTGTACATAAAAATTCTCTAAATTATTATTTGTACTTCCATCTTCAGCAGAAATTACTACGGGCATTAATTGAGTTGAAACTCTATCCTTTGTCCTTTTACCTGTCATTAATGCTTTACTTTGCAAACCCATTGCTGTACTTATCAATACTCCTGCTGCTACCGCTGCAACCAATATCATTGCTATAAATAAAATCAACGTACCTATTCCCATTTCAGCTTTCTTCTTCATTTTTTATCCCCCTCGAAAATTGTTTAATTCTTAGTTCTTTTTTTATATTTAAACATTTGTAACTACTTGTAACTAAATAATTACAAAAATTCAAGCAATTTAGAAATCTATAAAAATTTTAAAAAAAATATAAAAGAAAAAGAAGAAAAGTATAAAATTTTTATGGATAAAGTACTATTGTTTTTTGATTTATAACACTGGGCATTACTAAATCCAAAATCACTGGACTTCCTGATTTTGGTACTAATTGCAACACTACTGCTTCATCTTCAGCTATTGATCTTGTATATTTAAAACAAATTTTAGTAACTTCTCCTCTGTTTAAATAATTTGTATCACCATCACTCAACATTTCAATAATTCCATATTTTCCTGTTGACCAAGTACTTGGATCTGCACTACAATTTACTGCTACATTATCCAACGTCATTTGTTGAGTATCGTTTTTAGTAGACATTACTAAAACCATTTCAGAATACTTTATTGGCTCACTTCCTGGTGCTAACTGAACTTGTACATAAAAATTCTCTAAATTATTGTCTGAACCATCTTCTGAAGAAATTACTACTGGCATTAATTGGGTTGAAACTCGATCCTTTGTCCTTTTACCTGTCATTAACGCTTTACTCTGTAAACCCATTGCAGTACTTATCAATACTCCTGCTGCTACAGCAGCAACTAATATCATCGCTATAAACAAAATCAACGTACCTATTCCCATTTCAGCTTTCTTCTTCATTTTTTATCCCTCTTTTAAAATTAAAATTATCAAATACTTTTGTATTTTATATATTTAAAGATTTGTAACTACTTGTAACTAAATAATTACAACTTTTATAAAAAACAAGAAAAAAATAAAGAATTTTTTTGAAAAATAGCCCCGCCCGGATTCGAACCGGGGTCGCAGGGTCCAAAGCCCTGCATGCTTGGCCTCTACACTACGGGGCTAAAGAATAAAAAAAAGAAAGAAAAATAATTTAAAAATTTTTTGTTAGATGTTCTTTAAAGTTGAGTTTTCTTCTTTATCATTTCAAAATGCCAATCAACGTAGTTCTGTAATTTTTCTAAAATTTCTTTATTTTCAGGAAGCAATAAATGCTTGAATCTTGCTTGATGTTTAATCCATTCAGTAATTGGTAATCTATTTTTTGGTTCATAATTTAGAACATATTTTCCATTTTCTACTTCGTATAATGGCCAAAAATTAGTTTCTACTGCTAATCTTGCCATCTCTACAGTTAAACTTGAATCAAATCCCCAACCAAGAGGACATGGAGAGATTACATTAATAAACGCAGGACCATCAACATTGAAAGCTTTTTCTAATTTTTTGAAAAAATCTGCAAAATACGCAATACTAGCTTGAGCAACGTAAGGAATATTATGCGCAGCAATAATTTCTACAATATCTTTTCTATTTTGCTCTTTGCCTTTCTTAATTTCTCCTACAGGAGTTGTAGTTGTTGCAGCACCTAAAGGAGTAGCTGAACTTCTTTGAATTCCTGTGTTCATATATGCTTCATTATCATACAAAATATAAACAAATTTATGCCCTCTTTCTAACGCTCCTGATAAACTTTGCAAACCAATATCATAAGTACCTCCATCTCCACCAAAAGCAACAAATTTAAGTTCTTTGTTTATCTTTCCTTGCTTTTTTAAAGATTCATAAGCTGAAACAACTCCGCTTATTGTTGCTGCAGCATTTTCAAAAGCATTATGAATATAAGGAACTTTCCAAGATGTGTAAGGGAATATTGTAGTAGAAACTTCTAAACAACCAGTTGCATTAGCCACTACTGTATTTTCTCCTGAAACAGCTAAAGTCATTTTTGCAACTATTGCAGCTCCACAACCAGGACAAAGCCTATGACCGCTTGCTAAAAGAGAGTCTTTATACATTAATTCTTTCATGTTCATAATAATCACCTTATTTTATCTTTATTTTCTCAATCCTAAAAAATTCAACTCTTCTAATCCTTTATTTTCAATAAGCATCATAAATGCATTCTTTATTTGATCTTTAGTAACATCTCTTCCACCTAAGCCATAAATAAAATTGTATATTTTTCCATCAAAATAACCAAACAACGCATTTTTTACTTCTAAATTCAAGGGTCCTGAAGAACCTACGCTAATTGCTCTATCTAAAACACCTATAATTTTAACATTAGAAAATTTAATGATATTTCTCAGATCTTCAGTTGGAAATGGTCTAAATAATCTAAATTTTAAACATCCAACTTTATATCCTTGCTCTCTTAATTCATCTACAACGTCCTTAACAATTCCTGCTGTAGAATTCATGCACATTAAGACAAATTCTGCATCATTAACCATATAATTTTCTATACTGTACATTCCATATCCTGTTTCTTTTGAAAATTGTTCTGCTTCTTTATTGAATTCTTTTCTTATTGTTTCAAACAACTCTATTTGCTGATACTTATGTTCAAAATAATAATCAAACAAATCTAAAGGTCCTATGGTTAAATTGCTATTTAATAATGTATTCTCTCTTTTATTTTCTCCTATTAAACTTTTAACATCCTCATCCTTTAAAACAAAAACATTTTCTAATGCATGAGAAGTAATAAAACCATCTTGCATTACCATTACTGGTACATTGTATTTTTCAGCCAATTTTATTGCAAAAATGTTGTTTTCATAAACTTCTTGAGCATTTTCACTGTACAATTGTACCCAACCAGAATCTCGAACTAACATAGAATCAGAATGATCTCCATGTATGTTTATGTTTCCAGATAAAGCACGATTTACCACGTTCATTACTATAGGTAATCTCATTGAAGATGCTATGAAAACAATTTCAGTCATCAAAGCTAAACCTACAGAAGAAGTAGCTGTCATAACTCTAGCTCCTGCAGCACTTGCACCTACACAAGCGCTCATTGCAGAATGTTCTGATTCCACTAAAATCATTTCAGAATTAACTAAACCGTCAGCTACATATTCTGAAAATTTTTCCATGATTGGTGTTTGTGGTGTTATTGGATATGCTGCAACTACATCAGGATTAATCTGTTTCATAGCATATGCAGCAGCATGTGCACCTAACAATGTTAAAGGAATTTTTTCTTTCATAGTATCACCTTCATTTTTGTTCTAATTCCATCGTAATAGCCTTTACTTTACAAACATTGCTACAAATTCCACATCCTTTACAATATTCGTAATTTATTCCTACTACTTTGTTATTTTCATCCCTAATTATTGCATCATCCGGACAATATAAGGTACACAAGCCACAATTAACACATTTTTCAGAATGAAATACTGGTTTGTATGTTCTCCAAACTCCTGTTTTAAACTCTAAAGAATTTCCAGGTTTTGTAATATATCCTCCTATTGGTAAATCTTTTGAATTTTTTAGATCCATTTTTTCACCTTTTACAGCAATTTAACTTCTTCAAAGCCTCTAATTAATGCTCTTCCGTTTTTTTCAATAATCTCTTTACTCCATTTCGCTCCTGAAACTTCAATTAACGCCTTTTTAAGATAATCCAATGTTGTTAAATTCATAATCTTTTCAAATGCACCTATCAACGGTATGTTTGGATAATTTTTACCTATTTCTTCAATACTTATTTTCTTAGCATCTAAGTAATATATTTTATTTTCAGTATATGATTTTATTTTCATTGCTTGTTCTTCATTTGCATTCAAAAGAATAATTGAAGCATTAAAAAAACCTAAAGATTTTGCATAATCTGCTAAAGTTAGATCTAAAAGTACAAAATGAGTTGGATTATAAATATTAGAATGCAATCTTATTGGTTTATCAGAAATTCTAATAAATGCCTTTACAGGAGCTCCTGTTCTTTCAGGACCGTATTCAGGAAATGCTTTAATATAATAACCATTGAATGCAACAGCTTTAGCATAAATAAAAGCAGCAGTTTTTCCACCTTGACCTCCTCTACCTAAAAATAGAATTTCTGAAAGCATTAAATCACCTCTGAATTTTATTACTTAAAAAGAAATTATTATTTAGTTATTTTTAAATGTTATGAAAATTCAATTTTTAATTAGTTTTTGAACAAAAATTTAGAGAGATAATAAAATTTATAAATTAATTACAATTCAACAGAAATGGTGAAAGTATGGAAATTAGTTTTGTAATAGGTAATAAAGATGGAAAATGCTATCATTTAAAAAAAGATGTTCCGCAATTAATTGGTATGAAGATCGGAGATAAAATTAATGGTGAATTATTAGACTTGCCAGGATATGAATTTGAAATTACAGGTGGAAGCGATTTTGCAGGATTTCCTATGAAAAAAGGAATAACTAGTGCAAGAAAAAGAATTTTAGTTTCTGGTAAAACAACAGGAATTAAAAGAAAACTTAAAAAAGGAGAGAGAAGAAGAATAACTGTTGCAGGAGAAATGATTCATGAAAAAACTGCACAAATAAATCTAAAAGTTTTAAAAGAAGGAGACAAAAAGTTAGATGAAATTCTTGGAAAAAAAGAGTAGAATCAATTTTTGATTTTTAAAAATGGATAAAAAAAATTTATTACCTGAACTTAACATTGGAATGATTGGTCATGTAGATCATGGTAAAACTACATTAACATTCCGCCTAACTGGAAAGTGGACAGACACACACAGCGAAGAAATTAAAAGAGGAATTACAATAAAATTAGGATATGCAAATTTTACAATTTACAAATGCAATAACTGCGGTACATATTCAACTTCTGAAATTTGTCCTGAATGTATGAATCCTACTGAAATTTCTAGAACCATTTCAATAGTAGATGCCCCAGGACATGAAAGTTTAATGGCTACAATGCTTGCAGGAGCTACAATTATGCATGGTGCTTTGCTTTTAGTTGCTGCAAACGAACCATGTCCTCAACCACAAACAAGAGAACATTTAGCAGCAATGCAAATTTTAGGAGTAAAAAACATAATAGTTGTTCAAAATAAAATTGATTTAGTAACCAAAGAACAAGCTCTTGAAAATTTTAGAGCTATAAAGAATTTTTTAAAAGGAACTCCATATGAAAATGCTCCAATTATTCCAATTTCAGCAAGATACAATGCTAACATAGATGAGTTATTGAAAGCAATTGAAACATACATTCCAACTCCTGAAAAGAAAATTGATGATATTCCATTGATGTTAATTGCTAGATCTTTTGATGTCAATAAACCCGGCACAGATCCTAGAAAATTAGTTGGTGGAATTATAGGAGGTGCAATAATTTCAGGACGTTTTAAAGTAGGAGATACTATTGAAATTAGACCCGGTTTTAGAATTGTAAGTCAAAATAAAATTACATATGAACCTATTGTAACCACAATCAAAGAAATCCAAACAGATACCACTAAATTAAACGAAGCATATCCTGGAGGTAGTGTAGCATTTTTAACAGATCTCGATCCTGCTGTAGTTAAATCAGATCAATTAGCAGGATCTGTAGTTGGATATCCTGGAAAATTACCTCCTGTTTGGACAACTTTAAAATTAGAATTACATTTATTTGAAAAGGTTGTTGGATCTGAGGAAGAAATTATTGCTGAAGACATTAAACAAAACGAAATGTTATTGTTAAATGTAAATGCAGCATCAACAATTGGCACAGTTACTAAGATCTTAAAGAAAAATCAAGTAGAACTTTCACTAAAGCTTCCTGTTTGTGCAAAAGTAGGAGAAAAAGTAGCTATTTCAAGAAGAATCTCTCAAAGATTCAGATTAATAGGATATGGTATTATAATGGAATAGTAAAAGATAGTAAAATATTTAAATCTCTATAAATTTTATTATAATATATGCGACAGTGGTCTAAGGGCTATGATCTCGGCCTTCCAAGCCGATGATCCGGGTTCGAATCCCGGCTGTCGCATTTTCTATTATTTTTTTCTTAATCTAATCCAAAAGAATCAGCAAATTGTTTTAATCTGTAAAATTCTCTTAAGAATTCAACACCTTTTTCTTTCAGCTTAACAGTATTATTTTTTTCATCAATTTCAACCATATCATTTTCCTTCAATTTTTCTAGGTAATCTTTAAGCTTCTTATAAGATAAATTTGCTTTATACATCAAATGAGTTATTTTTACCTCTCCTTGATTATATATTACATCCAAAATATCGTTCAAAATTTCCAATTTAGAGCGCCTATTCATTTTTCTCCTCTAAATTTTTATATTTCATGTATATTGATTTCAGAACTTTTTTCTTTCTCTTTGTTTTCTTTGTTAATTTTTCTTCTCAAAATTCTTCTCAAAGATTTATTTATTCTTGATTTTCCAATTTTTATTGATTCTTGGTCTTTTTTTTCATGAATCAATTCCTCTTTCTTTTCACCAGAAATCCAAATCCCAGTCCAAAGTAAAACCAAATAAATGAAAAAAGATAACAGTGATAGCACATCAAAGATTTGATAAATTATATCGTTAAAAAATCTAAATGCAAAAGAAATTGCCAACAAAAAGATACCTCCAAATAAAAACAATTTAGGAATTTTAGGATTGTTAAGATAATTGATAAATATTGAGGATGAAACAATAAGCAAAGCTAAAAACACTGAAAGTATAAAAACGCTAGTCAATTGATGAAAAATACTAGTATAAACAGAGAGTATAATTAAATATATTAAAAATGCTTTTTCATAAAAGCTTTTTGGATTCATTAATGCGAAAATCAGTAGCAATACAAAGATAACAAAGAAAAATTTTGAAATAAACTCTAAAACATCAAAATTGAAAATTTCTATCTTTAATTTTTCATTTAACTGAAACAAAGAAGTAAGATTATAAATGAACAGAACCATAAAAGCAGCAGAAAGAAACAAACTTCTTTTATCTTTTAAAAAATAATACAATCTGTAAGCAAGGACAGCAATAACTAAATTAACGAACTGAAGTAAAATCTTGGATAATAGATAAATTTGCCACATTTTGTAAATTAATGATTTAAATTATATATAAATTTTGTTAATATTTAAAATATCAATTAGAGGTTAATATTGAAACCGTAGTCACATTAAAAAGGATCTTACTTTTTAGCTCATTAAATTTAATTTGATTTATCTTGTGCAGTTGAGTATAAAAGTAAAAAGAATTTTCTTCTAATATAAAGTTTTTTAATTTTTCATAGGAATTTTCACTCGTTGTCTTAGTAAAAACAAAATATTTACAATTGTTCTTTTCTAAGATATACTCCAAAGATTGTCCATAAGGTACAGTTAAAATTATTGAATAATCCATTATTCTTTTATAGAATTCAGTAAACTCATTTACTTTGAAAAAGCCTTTTTCTAAAAAAACAAAGGAAAGATCCAAATCAGAACAAACAAAATCAGTTTTATAATTTTTAATAACATTGCTATTTATATTTGATAGATCTAAAAAATAAACTTCTTTACTTGGAGTCATATTTTTAAAATAAATTATAAAGAAGAGATAATTAGAGAAAATCAATATTACGAAAATTACCAACAGCAAATCTTTATAATGAAACTTCTCGTATAAAAATTCAAATCCTTTTATGAATAAAAAAACAGAAACAATAGCAAAAATTAAAAGATAATGCGGATCTAAAAATGAAAAAATAATAAAAAATAACAAAATCGAAAGAAATCTAAAATATCTTCTATAATTAACGATTCCTAAAAAAACAAAAATGAAAAATAAAATTCCAGGAATTATAACAAAAACTTCGTAAAATAAAAAGAAGTAAGAAAAAATATTATAAAGCTTAACAATAACATCTCCTAATGAAATTCTTTGCTCTTCTGACAAGATATGGAAAAAAAATCGTGGATAATTCAGATAGAAAGAATTCAAAAATTTAGCAAAAGTAGTTTGATCATAATTGTATATGAATCCTTTAACTATAAAAGAATCTCTCCAATACTTAAAAATATTCTCTTTCCAAAAAACAAAATATTCTTTTAATATTTCAAAACCTTGCAAATTTTCTTTTGTACTTAAGTTATTTATGGCAAAATATCGAAAATCAAAAAATATGTAAAAAAACAGAACAATAAACATAAAGATGTAGAGAAAGTATGCTTTCTCTTTGTAATATCTGGAAAAGTAGAAGATTAAAATCACAAATAAAATAATCAATAACTGATTCAATGAAAAAGCGAAAATAAGTAAATAAGTAGAAAGCAAGATCATTGCAATAAAATAATATCCTAAATTTATCTTCATTTTATGAAAGAACGAGGAAATTCTATCTAAATTGTTCAGAGTAAAAATCAAAAGAAATATGAAGGTAAAAAATAATAAAAAAGAAAACAAAGTTGTTGATAAAATTAACATATACTTTAGAATTAAATAATTCATAGCAAAAACAATACTATAAATTGGCTTTACGTTAAAACGTTCAAAAAGTTGGAAGATAATCAAAAGAAAAACAAAACTAAAGATTATGTTAAATAAAAGCATGAATAATTCTTGATCAGGAAAAAGGTTTACCAAAAACATCAATTGATTATAGAATTTAATGCCTATTGCAGAAAAATTATGAGTAAAATCTGAAAAAATAAAATACGCTTTAGCTGGAAAAATAGATCCTGAGTAAAAAAACCTTATTAAAATTGGAAAATTGATGAGAAGAAAAGATATTAAAAACCACAAATAGGAATTAAATTTTTGATTAAACAGTTTATTGAAAAATTCCTTTTGTTCTTTTATTTCAAAAACTTGAGTTTGCATTTTTATATTTCCTTATTTATTAGTTTTACATTCTTTAGCACTGTATAATTTTAAAGTTTTTCCTTCGATTTCTTCAAAACAGCTATGTATTCTTTCATCTGAAATTACATAATCTATTGAAAATTTTTCTACTAATAATAAAACATCAACTTTTGTTAAATTTTTTTGATTATAGTAATACCTAAAAACATAATCTACGATCAAATATGGAAAGATGACAAAATCTGAAAAGTAATATAGATTAGTGGACTCAAAAAAATATAAAGATATTGAATTTATTATTGAATATTTTTCTGATATCTCATAACTTCTCAAAATTGAGGAATTTTTTATGTAAATCAGATAATTCATTTCTTTGTAATTTAGAAATTCTTTGTATTGCTTAATTTCATTCAAAACGTTAGATATCTCTTCATTTTTACTCTTATCTTCTAAAAAATAGGAATACGATGCTCTTGCATTCATAGAAATTATGAATAGCATAAACAGTATTAAAAAAAGCAAGTTCAAAAACTTTTCATTTTTTTCATAAAGAAAAACATTAAGAATTGCAAAACCAACTAAGATAGAAATGTGATAATAATAAATCAAATCCAAAGTAAACTTATCAAAGAAAAAATTAAGAAAAACCAAAGAAAGAGAAAAGAAAAAAATGTAATAAATAGTTAGCCAAAACCTTGAATAATTAATCCTGAATAAATAGAATAAAAACAAAAGCAAAAAAGCTAGAAAGTAAAACCAGTTTTGCTTAAAGGAGTAAAATGTAATTAGCGATTCTAAATTAAAAAAAGGAATAGCATAAAGAAATGTTTTCCAATACATCAGAACAATGAATATTATTAAAAACAACAAAAATACAAAATATTGCTGAACCTTAAAAAACAAAGAAGTTGCAAATTGATTATTGTTTTGATCAATTTTTTTATTATTTTTAATCACTCTAACTCTTATCAAATTAAATACAAAGTAAAAAATAAAAGCTAACATAAAAGATATAAACATTAGTAAAAGAAGATTAAGAGATCTAAGTAATGAAATTAAGAACAATAAAAGCCAAAAAATGATTGAATAATAGTTATAATTTTCATCTTCAGTAATAAGGTATAGCAAAAAATAATGCTGAATTTCTATAATTGTAAAAAAAAGAAATAAATTGTAAATATTTCCATAGGAAAAGAAAAAATAAATAAGAAGAAATCCTAAAATAGTAACTAATGAAAAAATTGTTAAATAATGATCTGGAAGAACGTTTTCAATATTAGATTCTTTTGATTTGAGATTAAATTCATAATACGTTAAGTTCAAGCTCCTTATTTGAAAAAAAAGTATGAATAAAATAATAATTAACATTATGAAATGAACATATTTATAGTTTACAAGTTCTTTAGACCATAAAAATAAGTTACCTAAAAATAAGTAAATTTTCCCGATGATTGGCTCAATGTAGAAAAAAGAAGTAGATATCTGATTTTTGTAATTAAATTCAAACGTCTTTCCTAATTTTAGAATTACATAATCTCCTGCAAAGATAAAATTTGAATTTATTGTATTATAGAATAACGCTCCAACAAACATAATAAACAAAATTATAAGAAAGGTTAAAAAAATTAGGCTAAATTGATTTCTAAAAGAATTTCTTTTTTTTACTTTTAAAATTAATGTATCTTTTACCATTTACGTATTTTAATTATTTAGAAAAACAGATATAAAAAGTTTTTTATAACATTCTACTTTTTTAAAGAAATGTTTCTTTCATTGAAGCCGAATTCAATTAACAGTTTTTTTATGTTTGTCAGATGATTACCTTGAAGCTCTATGACATTGTTCTCTCGAATTACTCCTCCACAACCTAATCTTTTCTTCAAAAATCTTAGCAATTCTTCAACATCTACTTCTTTATTCTCTGCCAATCCTTCAATAATTGTGACTTCTTTTCTAAACTTTCTTTGCTCTGCATATACTTTTAATTGAACATCTTCCTTAGCTATGCTTCCACAAACACACAAATCTTTTGGTAATCCACAAATCTCACAGATATCTGTCATCTTTCTCGTTTACCTCTTGTTTAAATAGAACATTAAATATTGCTAAATTGTTAAAAAAATTCAGTAGAAAAGTAATTAAATAAGAATAAATGGAACTATTTTTTCTATTCATAACCTTCATTTCTTTTGATAACCCCCTCATTTCTTTTTTATAGTTAATAATAATATGTTTTAAAAATATAAAAATTTTTTGTTTTTATTGTGTTTTGGAATTCAACACAGTTAAAATCCTTGCAATATCTTTTTTCAAATTTCTAATTATCATTTTGTTTTGATTGGTCATAATTTGAACTTTAGCTTTTACTAATTCCTTTCTCAAAGAAACTAATTTTTCTTTTAATTCTTCTTGTGACATATTTTTTAAGTCTGACATTTTCATAATTTCACCTCATCAATTACTCCTTCTTTCTTGATCGCTTTGTAGTTGATTTTTCAGATGTTGCCTTTTTAGTTGTTTTTGTTTTCTTTGTAGTTTTTTTCTTTTTCTTTGCTTCTTCAGTAACTGGTGCATTCTCCTTTTCTTCTTTAACTACCTTTTTTAGTTCTTCTAACTGTTCTTGTGGAATGTCCATTATGTGAATTCTATCAGGTAAATCAACTTCCTTAGGCATAACCTTAACTTTAACGCCTATTGTTCCTGTTTTAACCAATGCAAAAGTTGTGTAAGAACTCACTAATCTTTTTGCAGGATTACCACATTTCTTAATGTATCCTTGTTGGAATGCCCAAGTAACTCCTCTGTCACTTGGAACTCTTCCTGACAACCTTATGAATATACCTTGAGCACCATTTTTCAAAGCAGCAACCATGTTTTTATGAACTATAGATTTAAATTTAGCAACTCCTTGAATTTCTATCTCTTTTGCTATTTTTTCAGCAATCAATCTTGCATTAAGCCATGGATTCTCTTCTTCCTTAACTTCAATTTGTGGATTCTCCAACTTATATTTTTCTTTGAGCATATCTGTTAACATCCTTATATTCGATCCACCTCTTCCTACTAATTTACCAGGATTCATTCCTTTTATGATTATTTTATCATACAATGGTGTTTTTTGAATATCAACACTACTCACTCCTAATTTTCTTAATTGATTATAAATATCGCTTTTAATTTGATATTCTAAAACCTTTTGTTTTACAAATGTTCTCTCAATCATTGTGTATCACCTTTAATTTTGCTCTTTAACACTTTTTTGTTCTGATTCATCATAACCTACAGCAATTTGAACATGAGCTGTTTTAGTTGTGAAATAATTTCTTCCACGTCTATACATGTGCGTTCCTTTATGTACTGAAATATGTAAAATCTTTAATTTGTTCTCATCCATACCTTTTTGTTTTGCATTGTTTATTGCATTTTCAAGAATTTGCAAAATGTATTTACTTGCTTTAACTGGATACCTTCCACTTCCCATTGCTCTTTTATGTGCTAAATCTCTATTGTATCTTCTATAAGGAATTGGTGCTTTCATATCTATAACATCTTTCAATATTTTTCTTGCTACTGCTACTGGTTTATACCTTATATAATTAGCAATTTCATAGGAATGCTTTTTGGAAATTGGTAAATTTTTTCCATAAGCAATACCTACATTTTCCATTTTAAAAGCATATTTCATCATTATTTTCACCTACTTAACTTTTAGCCTCCTTTTGCTGAGGTGTTTCTGTCTTCTTTCCTACGTTATGAACAACTGGTTTTCTGGTCAAAACAAACTCTCCTAATCTATGACCAATCATTTCAGGAACAACTTTAACATCAACATACTCTTTCCCATTATGAACTTTAAAGTTTTTATCTACCATAATTGGTAAAATGGGCATAGCTCTGCATCTAGTTTTTATATTATTTTTTCCTTTTTTAACTCTTTCCAAAAGCTTTTTTTCTTCATGAGTAAACCCTCTTTTCAAAAGCTTTCTTCTAATTCTTGCTTCTGCAATCTTTGCAAAATCTTCAATAGACATTTGTTTTAATTGTTCTAAAGTATAACCGCGATATTTAAATTCTCTTGCCATTGTAATTCACCTCTATCTAGAAGCACCTCTTCCTGTTTTTCTTGGTCTTATCATACCAACTTTTCTACCTGGAGGTGCATTTCTTGGAGCAATAGTTGGTCTTCCTTTTCTATGACTATGTTTTCCTCCGAAAGGATGATCAACAGCGTTCATACTAACTCCTGAAACATCTGGATATTTCTTGTGTTTTGCTCTTTTTTTATGATATTTATTACCTGCTTTAACAAATGGCTTCTCTTTTACACCACCACCAGCGATAATACCAAAAACTACTCTATTTCTACCATCAAATTTAACCAATTTTCCAGATGGCATCTGAACAACAGTAACATTTTCACCTTGAGTTACCACTTTTGCACTTGTTCCTGCTGCTCTAACAAATTTTCCACCATCTCCAAATGTTTTTTCAATCAAATAAACGTTTGAACCTTCAGGAACTTTAGATAATGGTAAAATATGACCTGGCTTAAATTCTGCATTTTCACCTGCTAAAATTGAATCTCCAACCTTTATTCCTAATGGAGCAGGTAATAAAGAATAAACATCACCAAATGAAACTACCATCAAAGGAGCGCTATGTCCTCTAGAATGAATGATATCTAAAACGGTTCCTGTGATCGTTTCATTTGTTACTGGAGGTAATTTTATCTCTCCTGCCCAAGTAAAGGAATTTGATCTATAAACAGGATTTCCACTTCCTCTTCTTTGTTGAATTAAATCCTTACCCATGTATTCACCTCTTACATTTGTAATCCTAATTGATTTGCAAGCTCTATTACATTAACGTTAGGATCAAGCTTAATATATGCAAATTTTTTTCCATTTCTTATGTGCGTATTTACATTGATTACCTTAACGTTAAACTTTTTTTCAAATTCAGATTTTATCGATTCTTTAGTATCTTTTAAATCAACTTCGAAAATTAATGTCTTATTGTATTCAGCCTTATTTACGGCTTTTTCTGTTTGAATTGGTTTTTTTATCATAATTTTCACCTTTTACATAAATAATTTTTCTTCTTTTAACTTATTTAATGCACTTTCAGACCATAATGTTAATCTTATTCCATGTGATCCAGGACTCAAAGCTTCTACATTTAAATTTTTAACACTTAAAACCTCAACTCCTGGAATATTTTTTACTGCATTTCTTATTTTTGAATCATTATCAACGATAAGCAATAAAGATTTTTTGAGTTTATATTTTCTATTTCTTGATTTTCCTTTACCTGCCCTTACTTTTTTCTCATTAACTCTCTCTAATTCTTTTTCAAAACCTAATGAATTCAAAGTATTAACTAATTCCTTTGTTTTTTCAATTTTTTCGATATCTGAAACAACTCCAAAAGGAAAATCATCAGGAATAATATGATTCCTTAATGCAATTAATTCTTTTTTCAAAGTAGCTGCAATAGCGCTTCTTATTGCTTTTCTTCTTTCCTTTATGTTTATTTTTTCAGCCCATACTTTTTCAGCCTTTGGAGGATGTGCTCTTCTTCCACCAACTGTTCCCGGTGCAGTAGCTGCAACCCAATAAAATTGCATACCTCTTCTCCACAAAGTTTTTCTTGGGACTCTTGAAATAGCTTTACCATATGCTCCTTTATAATCATGTCTTCTTCTTGATAATTTAGAAACATGCCATTTTCCACTCATAGGATTTGCACCATACGGAACTCTTTTATGACTTCTTATAGCTAAAAAAGCACGCATAATCAAATCAGGTCTGTATTCTTCATCAAAATGATTTGAAAGTTCAATCTCTTTCACAATTTTTCCTGATAAATCTTTTATTTTTAATTTCATAATCCCACCTTACTTATTCATTCTCCTTAACTATTTGAGTAATTTTATGTGCTTCAACTGCAGGAGTATTTCTTATTGGTGCAGTCAAAACAACAATTCTTTTAGTATGTCCTGGAAGAGATCCTTTCACTAAAACAAATTCATTTTTTACATTACCAAATTTGTTTATTCCTCCTTTTGTATTAACTAAATTTAAATCATTTGAAATAAGAAGAATTTCTTTATTGTATTCAGTTCTAAGATGATAACCTACTTGTCCGGCCATTGCTACATGATAATCTACTTTCTTAGGTGTCCATGCTCCAAGAGATCCTGGTCTTCTTACACCTTTTTCTGATTTATGTGGTTTTAAAGAAATTCCAAATCTTCTTACAGGTCCTTGCAAACCATGTCCTTTAGTCACTGCATGAACATCAACGAACATACCTGCTTTAAAGAATTCACTCATAGAGATTTCTTTTCCAATGTGCTCCTTAACAAATTTATATTTTTCTTGTACTGAACCACCTAATGCCAATTCAACGATTTCTGGCTTCTTCTTTCCTATACCTGTTTTATAAGGCTGAGTAAAAACTAAGACCTTTATATCTACGATATCGTTTAATTCTTTTTCTAATTCATTAAACTTAGAAACCATCGAATTGATAATATTCTTCTTTGGTAATTTTACTACTCTTTTTAAAACTTCATCTTGACTTAAGATTAGATCTTTATAAACATATTTCCCATATTCATTCTTTTTATAGAATCTCACTGAATAAATCTTAACTGGTGGAACTTCAACAATTGTAGCTGGAACTTTAATTTCTTGACCTTTTGTTAATGAATTCTTTCCAGAATCTACCATGAAAAGATGAACCATTCCTACTTTATACCCTGGAAAACCTAACAAACCAATTTTATCTACTTTTGGCCAATGTCTTATCCTAGGAACTAATCTTTTAGCTCTTTTTCTTGGCCAATATTGCAAACTACCATGTCTTGGTGATCTAGTTGTTGGCATAGTTTCGTCCTCCTGTATAATTGTATTTAGGTAAAATTAATCATTACAAACGTTTTAAGCGATTAACACATTTTATGGCAAAGTAGTTCAATTTAAAAATATTATGTTTATTGAAAAAAACAAAAAACAAAAATAATTGAAAAGAAGTGATTTTTTACATATCTCAATAATAGATATTATAGAATTATTAGTAATAAGCCCCTGGGGGGATTCGAACCCCCGACCCCCAGCTTACAAGGCTGATGCTCTACCGCTGAGCTACAGAGGCACTTAATTAAAAAACTGAAATATCATCAATTTATATTTTTTTCTTTTTAAGCTTTTTTCCTTAATTTAGCTACAAAAAAACCTTCGCTCTGATAAAAATGAGGTAAAATTCTTAAGCAATAATCCACATTTTCATGAAATTTTTGATTATGAAATTCTTTTATAGATGGATATCGTTTAATATTTAGTTCTATTGGAATCAATTCAGCATCATTGTGAGAATTCAAAAATTCAGTAATAACATACTCATCTTCCATAGGATCAATTGAACAAGTAGAATAAACTAAAATTCCTCCTACTTTTAAAAAATTCCAGACGTTGTTTAAAAGCTTCAATTGAATTTTACTCATTCTTTTCCATGTTTTAGGATTCCACATCTTTGCAGGACTAGGTTCATCAATGCTTATTGTACCTGTAGCACTACATGGTGCATCTAGCAAAATTTTGTCAAATTTAAAAGGAATTTGCTCAACAGAAGCATCACTAAGCACTGTAATTACATTCTTTACTCCCATGCGTTGTAAATTCATAGCCAGAATCGAAAGTCTATCACCAGAAACATCGTTAGCAATTATTAATCCTTCATTATTCATCATAGCAGCCATTTGAGTTGTTTTACTTCCAGGTGCTGCTGCAACATCTAAAACTAATTCTTCTGGTTTAGGATCTAAAACTAAAGGAGGAATCATACTTGATGCATCTTGAACATAAAAATAACCTAAGCTGTGTTCTAAAAGATTTCCTAACGTAACGTTAGTTTCTAGAAAAAAACCACAATCAATGAAGGGAATTTTTTCTAATTTTATTCCTTTTTCAGTTAGTAAATTGTAAAGTTTTTCTGGTTGAATTTTTATAGTGTTTGCTCTAATTGCTTTTCTTTTGTAAGAAAAAAATTGTTTTTTTATCTCTAGAAATTCTTCACCAAATACTTCACTGAAATATTGTTCAAAGTTTTCTTTAAGATGTTTCAATTCCATTTTACATATAGGTAGATAATTCAAAAAGTATGCTTTCTAAAGAAATGAATTCATCGTAACTATATAAACCTTTCTCCAAATCAGAGATTTTCTCAATCAATTTTAATTTCTTATCATCTTCTAAGTCACAATGCTCAATAAAAGAAAGTAATTTTAAAAGAACTTTTCTTGGTTCATATGCTTGGTAAAAAATTAAACGAATTATTTTTTTTCTTAATTCATTTGGTAGATCTTTTCTCATCAATTCAAAAAGAGAAGAAATTTCTTCATCATCTTCAAAGACCTTTTTTAATTCCTTTAGAGAATATTCTGACAAAGATTGTAAAATTGGTAAAGCTAAGCTTAAATTTCCTCTTGTTTTTGTATACAATAAAGGAATAATTTTTGAATCATAAACAATCTTTTCCTTTTTTAAAACGCTTTCAATAATCATAGTGAATTCATCAAATTGTAAGGCTTTAAAATGAAGCTCCATCATCCTGCTTACTATGGGACTAATTAAATTACTTTTACTTTTTCCAATCAAAAAAAATCTAGAATAATTACTACTTTTCTCAATTATAACTCTTAATGCTTGCTGACTTAAAAAATCTAAATTTTCGATACCACTCAGCATTACAATACGAAAAGGAGAATTAATAGGCATAGAAAAAGCAAAATCTTTAACGCTAACTAAATCGTACTTTTCAGCTATTTCTTTCTCAGAATAACTCCAATCGCTTTCACTTTTAAATAATATAATTGAACTGTAATAACTTAAATCAACAAAAAGAAAATTCTCTTTAAAATTTTCATTTAAGAATCGTTTTGCAATTATTTTTGCTAATGTTTTTTTACCAACACCAACAGGACCTAGAAAAAGAATATGTGGTAAGTTTGTATTCAATTTTTTCGCAATCTCTACAATTTCTTTATTTCCTACAAATTCATCAAAATTGCATGGCTTATATTTTTCAGTCCATAACATCAACTAAAGAAATTATTATTAGTTTAAAAAATTTAAGAAAAAATTAAAACCAATTTCCTGTTATAGAATAAGACTTTACTTTTTTAGACTCTACTGCATTCCATTTTGCAATATACTCTTTACAAATTTCAGAATCCTTACTTTCTAAAACCAAAGTCTTTAGAGATTGATAATCTGAAAGTATTTCATTGTATAGACTTTTTCTATTCTTAAAATAATTCTTTATTGATTTTAGATTATCTGAGTTATATAAAAATAAACCAACCATTAATCCTGCACCTAATGCTGTAAAAACTGTATCTTTTAACTCAGAATTAAATATTGCATGTGAAATTGAATAACCTAGTCCTCCACCAATGGCTGAAAAAAGTACAATCCCATCTAAAAAATCCATCTTAATCTTTGTATTTTTTTCAGTATAATAATCTTCTAAAGTTATGTACGCTTTCTTCAACTCTTCACTTACTTCTTTAAACTTTTCACCTTCAATTCTTTTTTCTAATTCCGAAACTAACGAATCGTAGTCCTTTTTTATCTTCTTTGGTAACATAGTTTCACCACTTTTCAATAAATTATTTGGGATTTTAGAACTTTTTTACTAATTTAAATATTTTATTAATTTAAGATCACATAACCAAAGATTTTATAAAAACTCATAAACTTACAAAATTAACATGAAATTTTTAGTTTTAAATGCTGGAAGTTCTTCGTTAAAGTTTGCTCTTTATGAAGATGAAACTGAAATAATAAATGGAAAAATAGACCGATTGTTCTTTGACCCAATCTTAATGATCGGAAAACTTAACATAAATGATTCAATAAAGATCAACTCCTACAAAGAAGGATTAATGAAAATAATTGATACTTTAATAAAAAACAAAGTAATTAACAACTTAAATGACATAAATTACATTGGTCATAGAGTAGTTCATGGAAAAGACATCTCTAAAACATCTTTGATTGATGAAAATTTATTAAAGAAATTAGAAGAAACTATTCCTTTAGCACCATTACACAATCCACCTATAATTGAAACCATAAAAGCAGCAATAGAAATTTTTAAAGTGAAAAATTTTGCAGTATTCGACACTGCATTCCATCAAACAATACCTAAAAGATTCTACAAGTATCCGATCCCTGATGAAAATTATTACAGAAGATATGGTTTTCATGGTATAAGTCATAAGTACGTTTATTCTGAAGCTAAAAAAATTCTAAAAAAAGAAAACTTAACTGCTGTAACTATGCATTTAGGCAATGGTTGCAGTATGGCATTAATAAAAGATAATAAAGTAATTCATACAACAATGGGCTTTACACCTTTAGAAGGATTAATCATGGGTACAAGATCTGGTTCAATTGATCCTGGAATTGTATTGGATTTAGCAAGAAAAAAAGGCATAGATAATGCTGATAAAATTCTTAACAAACAATCAGGTTTTTTAGCATTAACAGGATTCAGTGATATAAGAGAGATAAGAGAAAGAGCAAAATTAAACAGTTCTGAAGATGTAATAAAGTTATTCTATCAATATGAATTTGAAGATACTGAACAAGATAAAGCAAGATTAGCAATAGCAATGTTTGCAGACAGAATTATTCAATATGCAACATTCTATAGTGCATTAGAAAATGTTGATTGTTATATCTTTACTGCAGGAATCGGCGAAAACGTTTGGCAAATTAGAAAATTAGTTTCATTAGGATTAAAAATAAACATTGACGATGAAAAAAATATGAAAAATGAAACAATTATTTCAAATGATAAAAGAATGTTAGTAATAAAAACAAACGAAGAGTTGCAAATAGTAAGAGAAATAAAAGAATTCTTAAATAATTAATTCTTTCTTAATTTTTGTAGATGTTGAAAAGCAGTCTTTATTATAAATAAATAAATGAACCCAGTAATAATGAAAAAATATGATTTTTCTGATAGTATTCCAATAAAAAATAAGTACATTGCTAATAGATACACATATTTTTTATAGTAAAAAAGAACATTAATCAGATTATTCTTAATTAAATTTGACAACAGAGTAACATAGACTAAAAGTACAAAAAGAAAATACCAGAAAGTAAGTAGAACTAAAAATAAAGTTAATTGATTGAAATTTTTTATACTAACAATTGAATAACCTAATGACCAACCTAGCAACAAAAAGAAGAAGGAATTTGACAAAGCATTGTAATCTTTTGATGATCTCAACAATTTACTTAACTTTTTATTTCTAAATGAAAATATCAAAAAAGACAACAGAGAAATTTCCCAACTTAGTTTTATCAATTTTGAAATAATGATTACTGCTAACAAATTAATTAAAAAAATCAAAATAAGTTTTCTTTTTCTATAATGTGTTACAAAACTTGAAAATATAAAAGCAATAAAAACTGAAAGAATTACATTGAAAAAGGCATTAAAGAAACTAAATAAATTTTTAGATACTAAAAAATTTATGTAAAAAAAGATTAAAAAAACGAGTAGCAAATTGACAATTTGAAAATTTGTATGCTTTTTTATTAAAAATTCATCAAAGAAAACGAGCATAAATAAAACTGATAAAAGAATAACTTCATTTATTTGTAAAAACGGATAAAAAAGATAGAATGTAAAAAATTGAAACATTAAAATTAATACATAGAAAAAGAATTCTTTTTTCAGCGGATAAACTCTAACTTCTGAAATGAAAAAAATAAGTTCGTAAAACAATAAAACAATTGCCAAAGCATACCATTTAGTTAATTCAATTACTCTAGAAAATCCTAGTAAAAACGATAAACCAAACAAAGCTAAATAAAGAATAATTTGTAATTTTTTATTCTTAAACATAACTAAAGATAAGAACATAAAAAAAATTATAGCAGCTACAATACCTATTAAAAAAATTCCATTCATTAATGATCACCTAGCAAAGGAACAAAGCAATTTGAATAGTTTCTCTTCCACTTGGTAAGGGAATTAAAAATGGCTGAGTTTCTAACTTTTTTGTTTTTTCTTGATCACAATCAAATTTATCTTCAAAATAAACATTCCCTCTAGATGTTTTTATTACAAATATGTAATCCTTTTGATAATTTCTCAATGTAATGTTCAATATATGTTTAAGAGTATTGTTTAAAAAAGCACAATAGTCCATTCCATTTTTACAATATTTAACTTCATCAGGCGAAGTAACACAAAATTCTATCAAAGATTGAATTGTTAAAGATGCTGTAGAATCACAATTTGTGTTAGTTTGAAGCAATGAAGAAACAAAAGTAGTTTTCAAACTTTGAGAAAAATAATAATCATAAGGTGATGATCTCTTCTGCTTGAAGAAGAAACTTAGAAAAAATAAAAAGAAAATTAAAATAACTAAAACTAAAACAACCATTCCAAACATTTCAATCTGTGATTTTTTATTGTTTTTGAATTTCATTTTAATTATACTTGTAAATAAACTTCATCATTGCAAAATAATATTTTTTAGTATTTGCATCATAAACGGTAAAAGGTTGATAAAATAAAAGTTGATTTTTATAATTTGCATCATCTTGTTTAAATAAAGTTATGTTTTGAATTTTATCAGGATATGGTGCATAAACTATTTCAAAAATAATTTCTGAACTTCCAAAAAATTGAGCATAATAAGATTTAGCAAATTCGTTTGTATTGATAATGTCCCTTAAAATTAAAAGTTTCATATAATCAATGCAAGTAATCCCTTCTACTCCTAATATAGTACATTTCAATTCTTCTAAACTTCTTAAAGCCTTAACCTTTTCCATCAATAGCTTATACATGTTTTCTTCTTTCTGATTTTGTGTTTCTTGAGATTGATACCTTACATAAAATATGAAGAAAAATATAGCTATAATACTGAAAAAGATTATAACTCCTACACTTTCCAATATATGTATTTGTGCCTTTTTATTTGTCATTTTAAATTAAAATTTCACAATTATACCAAATAAGTTGTTTATTAAAATTTTCTAAAGATTTGTGCTTATTTACATAATCTTCTAATTTAGAGAGATCAGTAAGATAGCTTTGACTTATATCATATTCTGAAATAGCCTTAAATTGAATTATAAAATTATTATAAACACTACTACAGGAAGTGCTGCCGTATGAACTTAAATTCAAACTTTTATCCATGTATATTTTAGTAACTATTAAATTTAATTTAGACCTTTTCTTTATCATACATTCATAAAAATCATAATCTGAAGAAACAATTGCACCTATAAATTCAGAATAGTGAGAAAAAGTAAATTCTTTCTCTTCTGAAGAACTTATAAAAGATAGCTTCCCATAATCTGTGCCTTTAGCGTTTAATTTTATTATTTTTAAATGATTCACAGGTACTTTTTTCTTACTTGTTGAAACAATTTCCTTTAAATTATCTATGGTAATATCATTTCTATCTGTAACTACCGTCAAAGAATCAATAATTTCTTTTGAAAGATCTGATTTCAATGAGGAAACATCAAAAGAATTTACGCATTGAACATTTGCTTTAGGATGAAATACCACATTTAAATTATCACATAAAAAAGAAAGTTTAGAAGAATTTACAATAATTATTTTATTTCCAGTAAATAATAAATACAAAACATTAGTTAATGAATAACTTATTTTCCATTTCAACCCCCAAATCACCGCATCTCCAAATTTAGATGATGGTGGAGCAAAAAAGATAAAGTTTAACTCTTTCTTTGCGTTGTTGAAGAAAAAACCTGAAAAATCATTAACACATATCGATTGAAAATTAAAAGAACCCAATCTTTGAAATTCATTGTAGTATCTTTCGCTAATCAATCCAGTAACAAGAGATTGTGAAATTGCATCAGACATTACTCCTGATATCTCTATATCGCTTTGTTTTCTTTGAGATAAAGCAATAGTAATAAAAAACAATAAGATTAATCCTCCTGCGACAATCACAAAGATCCAATTTATTCCAAATTCAACTTGAGATCTTTTAGTTTTCATTTTTTATGTCATCTTAAGAGTCTTTAAGCAAAGCTTTTCTTCCAATACCTTCTAATTTCAAAGATAATGATTTTCCTTTCAAATCAAAACACTTAAAACCACCTTGAACTTTTAAATTTTTAACATGAAAACCAAATTCTTCAAGGTCATTAATTAAAAAAACATTGATTATTTCTTCTTTAAGCTCATCAGATCTTAATCTTTGAGTCAATAAATATTTTATAATCGGATATGTATTAGGAATGGTATTAGGATCAATAGATAGATCATACAAATCCAAAAAGCAAATTTGTTTATAATTTTTAGGATAGTTATAAAGCTCTACTGTTTTTACAGTCATATAAGAACTTGCTAATTCATCAACATAAAAGTTTAGATCTTTCATAAACTTTACTAATTCAGAACTGTACAAATTTTCTTGATAGGAAAGAATAAAACGATATGCATAAACTAAGAAAATTGCCATTCCTAACAAAGCTAAAATATAAATAAAAACTTGACTTTGAATTTGTGCTCTACGAGTCATAAGAGAATAATGATAAATTATTAATTATAAAATTTTCTACAAAAACAAAAAATTAAAAAATAAAAAAATACTATCAAAAAGTGATGAAGGTTTTAATTTTAACAATTTTGATCATATTATCATCGCTAATTGGAATTTTATTAATCAACAAAAAATTCATTCTCTTTTTTATAAATTCAATAAGCTCTTTGTTTTTTCTTTTGATTTTTTCTTTTTTAGAAATAATAAATGTAACGCCATTAATGATTTTGATAAGTTTTCTTGCTGGTTGGATTGGTTTAATAATGTATTATTTATTGTTTCTTATTTTCTCTATATAATTTCCACAATTCTATAAAAACTGATTTTTGTAGTTCATAAAAAAGATCTATTTTTTCAGGAATTTTGGAATAGATATCAATGAATGCTTCTTCAGGATACATTACCTTCTTAGAAAATACCATTTTATCTGCAAAACAAACTAGCTTCTGGGCAAGAGAATTAGGAAAATAATCATGTATCTCTTCTTTGAATTCTTCTTTTTCTTTTTCAGTAATTGAACTTAAGATTTCCTCTTTTTTCAATCCAACGCCCACATGACTTGCTAAACCATTAAGTAGTTCTTCATCATTAATGTAGTTACTCATTATTCTTTTAGAAATAATTCCGTGCAAAATTAAAGAATATTGACCAAAAGGATATGAATAAAGCCGACCAATGTCATGAAAAAACGCTATGAACTTTACTTTTTCAACTAAATTTTTATCATTACATTGAAATGTTTTCAAAATTTTCATAGAATATCTTTTTACAGTACTTACATGATTCAACAATTGAACTAAAACCTTTTCATCGATATTTTGATTCTTTGCAAGTTCTGTATATATTTTTTTATAATTCAAATTTAATTCTTCAATAGTTTTCATCATTTTTCTTCTTCCTTTTGTTTCTTTTTTTCATTATTAAATAATTCGTATTGCTGCTTCAATTTTTCATACTCTTTAGGATTTATTTTTTTTAACATTTCATCTAATTCTTCTTCAGTAAATATCTCTTTTTGTTTCAACAATTCTATTAATGAAAGCAATATTGCAGTTTCAGGGATTATAACATTTTCTTCCAAAGTTTCAGTTTTACTTTGAATTTTTTTCAGGATATTATTTTCAGCAATGGAAATTCTTTTATCTACTTCTTTCATTATTCTTTCATAAATTTCCAAATTTAATTTTTTAGAATTTTTTTCATCATAATTTTGAACCATTTTGAATTATTATTTTAAAGTTACAATTATAAAAATTTTTCTAAATTTTTTAACTTAGTATACTAAAACCTAAACTATTTTTGAAAACAAAATTAGATATTTTGCAATATACGTTCTAAATTAAAAAAATCTTTAAAAACATTAAAAACAATTTGAAAAATATTACCTTAAGTTTTTGGTGAGATTATGTTTAACAATTTTGTCACAAAAAATGATTTCCAGGCTTTAAAAGATTCTTTAAGAAAATCGTTCTCTAACTTGAAAGCAGAAATGGATGAACATTTAGATGCAATAAATCAAAATGTTAATGAAATTCAGCATTTATATGAAATTATTTCTTCCTTAGAAATTAAAATGGATAAGATAATTGAAAGAATAGAATTTTTAGAAAATCAAAATTTAGAGCAATCAAAAAACTTTTCAGATGATGAGAAAAAGATCTTTCAAACTTTGTATTTGCTTAATGAAATGCAATATTTTGTTCCTATATCATCATTAATTAAAAAATTAGAATTAGATTTTTTCACTATCGAAGCATTGATTAATTCTTTAATTGCAAAAGGAATTACTATTGAGAAACATATAAAAAATGGAGAACTATGTTATTCAATCGCCAAAGAAATAAGAGAAAAACAAGCAAAGGAAAACATCTTAAACATTCAAAACAAAATATTTGATATGTAATGATTATAGAAAAATTCTGTAAATAGATTCTCTGAGTTCTTTATATTTATTAAGATAATTTTGAAACTCTTGTTTTAACTCTGATGATATTTGAGGCAAATAGAAAAATTCTAAATCATTAACTACAGGATCTACTTGGTTAGTTATATCTAAAAAAGCATGATACAATTTATTTCTTTCTTCAAATGATTTAATGTTTTCTGATTTTTTTATTAGGCTGTTTAATTCTTCAATTGCTTTAATCAAAATTTTTCCTTCTTTTATTTTATTAATTTCAATCTTTCTTTGCTTCAAATTTTTCTCGGCTTTTTCAGATACTTTTGTGTTAAAATTTTCATCAACTTTGATAGGTTCTTTTTTAACTTCTGTCTTAGGTTGTAAACTTTCTTTTTGATTAACATTACTTGCTTTTTTTTCAACTTTGTTTATTTTTTTGTTTGCTTCTTTACTAATGACTTTAGAATTTATATAATAAAAAGTTATGAAAATGAAAGAAATTACTAAAATTAAGCTTATCATCGTTGAATTCTTTGAAGCAAAATTGATAAAATTTCCAGTGATCAAAGATATAGCATTTTCACGCTTTTCTTCTCTTTCTAAATATTTTTTTGCACTCTCTAATTCTAAAGGTACAAATGCGTAAATTGGCTTTTTATTGAAATACTTCTGTGTTGAATCTTCAATAACTTGATAATTACCTTCAAAAACAACTAAAGCAGGTGTAACAGGACAACTTATTCTGTAAAAATAATTAACTGTACTATTTTCTCGGTAAAATGATGTCAAAGTAACTCTATCAACTACACATCTGTATTTTACATATTCTTTTATTGGTTCATAATTTAATTGAACATACTCAAATTTAGAAACATGAAATTTTATTGGTAAACGAACATCTAAAGTTTCTAACCTTTTTTTATCTTTTTCAGGAATCATAAAATAATCTTTTCCAAATTCATTCAACACTGTTTCATTTGATAATACTTTGTATAAAGATTTTAAGTTCTTTTCTAAAATTTCTATCTTTGACAAAATATTTATTATATCTATAAAAGATGTTGAAACGTTGAATGTAATTCCTTCTGCATCAACATCTTTTAGATAATAAACAATTCTATCGTTAAGTGATTTCAAAAATTTAGTTTCTTCCAAAAAATTCTCATAATAAACCTTTTCAACCAAAATTATCAATTCAGGTTCTAATCCTTGATAGAAAGAAAAGAGCGAAATAAATTGAGATTTTAAATAATCAATAGTCAAAAGCAAATCAAATATGTTGACATTCTTTTCCTCTTTAGTTCTATTTAAGAATTCTTGCTGCTGAATAATTCTTACCTGAGTTCTATCAAAATTTTCAAAAATTACAAAAAGTTCTCTACTTCTTTGATTTGTGCAAATGAGAAAATAATCAAATCCTAAAACTCCTTTAAATTTTATATTAAAGTAAGTTGCATTTACTTCTTGTAACTTTATAAAAACATCGTTCTTTCCTTCATAAAATTCGCAGGAATTTGCATTTTTCACACTACCGGTTATTGAAATTAAATCGCTGTACTTATTCAAATTATAGATTAACAATTCCATTGGTAAAAATTCTTGAACTTCATTCAAATAAAACTGTATTTTTCTGTTAGAATTGACATATATTTCTCTCGAATCAACTAAATAATTAGATCCTGCACTCACTGAAACATCATATATTCCTTCTATCAGTTCAGTACTAGGCTTATCTTTTAAAATAACTTGATAATTTGAATTCTTATTTTTTATTGTTATCTGATACTTTGTAAGAGCGTACTTTTTTAAACTATCGAAGATCTCAAACTCAATTAGATATTTTTTTTCAGCAAAATTAAATGTTTTAGTTGTTATGATCTCAAATTTCTTATTATTTACGTTGTAAAAGCACTTTAAGGTTAATGGATCCTTCTGAGTTAATTTTGCTAAACATGCTGAAGTATTACAATCTGAAATAAATGAATTAAGCTGATACAATTTAACTGAATCTGCGTTTGTTTTAATCTTTACAATGTTCTCTTCATTTCTATAAAATGTATCTGAAAGAATTTCACAAACATATTTTTCTGGATTATAAATTAAAATTTCTTTAGTAATTGAATTAATTTCATTATGAACTTTAAATTTTATAATTCTGTAATCAACTACAGAAATGGAAGATAATGAAATTGAATTTATTGAATTTAAAGAAAGCAAAAGATTACTTATTAAAACATTGTTGTTTTCATCTAAAATATCTAACTTAGCAGGATAATTAGAAGTTACATTCAATTTAACTAAATCATCACTAGCGTAAGTTTCTTTATCGGTAGAAAAACTTATTCCTGTATCCTTTGAGTAATATTTAACATCGATTGCTTTGTTATAGGTTGTATTACAAAAATCTTGATAAATTAAAGTAGCGTTAGAAAAATCAAAAGAAAACGAATTAGAAAATTGAATTTTAGTCTTTTTATTTTGATTATCGTAACTTATGGGAAGATTATATTCATTATCGTTTATTCTTAATTTTGCACTTTTTATTGCTCCATCAATGGTTGCTGACATTGAAAAAGTTTTTGTTTGAAGAGAATTAACGTTCAAATTTAAATTTGTTACAAACTGATTTGAATAATAAACTTTAGTTAAATTTCCGAAGATAAAATAAAGCTCACCAAAATAATTCGTCAAATTTTTAGAACTATTAAATTCAGCAACCTCTTGAAAAGTATCAAAAATAAGATAATACGTAAAACTATCGTTCAAAATCACACTTACGTAAGGATTACAATATGTAACATTAATGAAAACATTATCAATTGTAAAACTATCAGTAAATGAAAATAGTGAAAAATAAATGAAATGAAATATTATTAAAAAAATTATAAATTTTTTCATGTTTAATCTACCGTGAACAATTTGCTATTATGCTTAACATCCCAGAGCCCTAACCTTGCTCCTGCATCAAGCCAAGCATGAGCATAGTAAACAGCACCAAAAGCATTCACATAATCTCCTTCTTTCATAAAATATTTTGCATCTTCAAAGTATGTTTTTGCCATATTCAAATAATCATCAGCTATAGCTTTAAGATGTGTTCTATTAGGCAAAATTTCAGTTATTTCTTTTAAAGCGGATTCTGTAACTTTCAAATAATGTAGCAACAAATCTTCAGTAATTGTATCTCTCTTAATTTTATTGCCCCCCATTATAAGAGAACTAAGTTATTCTAAAATAAAAATGTTTTGTTTAGAAACTTTTTTAATTAAACACCTTCTCTAAGATTTTTAACACTTTAGCCCCTGTAGTTTAGCCTGGATAGAATACGGGCCTGCGGAGCCTGTGACCTGGGTTCAAATCCCAGCAGGGGCATAGAAAAAATGATGAATGAGATTTGTAAAATAAACACTGAAAAAGAACTAGTCTCTTTTTTGAAAAGATTTAATCATGAAAAAATCATAGAAATCGAAGAGAATGATTCACAATTCCTAGCTTTAAAAAATTTGTACAACAGATTCAAAAATTTACCTGATTTAGAAGAAAAATTTTTAACGTTTATAGTTGTAAATGCGTTGATTTCTTATCAATTATCAGGAACAGGAGAGCAATATTGGCAAGAATTTAGTGAAAAGATTGATTTAAACAAAAACCTTGAACAAGCATTCTTAGAATTTTTAAAAATATGTAAATACAACAAAAGAATACCATCAAGCAAAATAAAAAGAATAAATAAAATTAAAGATCTGAACTTAGATTTAAGATTTTATTCTAAAGAAGGATTTTTAGAATTAAGAGATGAACTTGAACAAAGGTTATCGAAAGGTAAAACCATAAATTTTGCAGTAAAGATGTATGGCTATGGTTGTAGAATTTTGACCAATAAATTTATTGCTTTTCCTGAGGAAATTGAAATTCCACTAGATTCAAGAATTTTGAAATTCTCAAAAAAAATAAAAAATTTTGAAAACAAGAAAGAAATAATTGAATTTTGGAACAAAATTTCTAAAGAAGTTAATATTGCTCCTTTACATCTTGATTCTTTGCTTTGGAACTCTTTAGGAAAAAAACAGTTATAATTTTTTTAAAATTAAACAAAAACCAAATTAAAAGAAAAGAATAAATCATCAATCTACTTTCAAAACTATGATTATGCATAACTATCAAAAAAGGAACAAAATAAGTTAAAATTAGATAAATTTGCACAATCCATCCAAGTACTAAAACAAACAAAAAAACATAAATTGCTAAAAAGGGATTATAAAAATCATATTTCCTTATTTTTTCTTTCTTTAAAAATTTATTAAAGATCATCTTACTTTCTTCCTTCAAATTAAAAGTATCAAAGAAATCTTCTATTAAAAAATAAAGATCTGTTTTATAATAAATTTTTAATTGTGCAAGAATAGAAAAAAATTTTATTATTGCTGCAAACCTAAAAAACTCTTTATGAAAATAGCTTAAAAGTAGAAATAAAGTCATAAAAAACAAATCTGTAAAAATACCAATTGAATGAATTAGCATTCTTTGATGCTTCTTTAACATTACTGTTCGAGGTAATTCAGTAACCAAAGCTGGAAAAATAAAGTAAAAGCTGAAATAAATCTTGCCATCTACGTCAAAGTAATTCCCAACGAAAAGATGCATAATTTCATGCACTATTGCAGTAAAAAACCAAATTAAATATGAGAAGAAAACAAAAGTAAATCCTTTAAAATAATATAGATCGTTAACTTTAAAAGGTTCTTTAATTAGTATTGAAAAACCTAAAAAAATGATTACCATTTGAAATAAAAAAAACAAAAACAACACTTTTTCATTGATCTTTTTAATAAATTCAAACTTAACAAATCTTGCAGAATTGCTTTGTTTTTTTATCAAAATTTTTTCTATGAATTCAAGATAGTGATATAGATTATTCTCTTTCAAATAATTCAACAATTCGTTTCTTGATCTTTTAAATGCTAAAAAAATTATTGCTGAATACAAATACTTATCAATTATATAACTTTCTTTTATTTCAGGAAGATAAAGCAAAAAGTAATTTTTCTTAATTTTTTTTATTTCAAAGGCATTAAGATCAAGGTAGTCTTTCTTTTGTTCAACAAATTTCAACAATTTATTCTTAAAAAAAGCGAAATTCATGATTAATTAAAATTAAAAAAGTTTAAAAATAAACATAATCTCTCTTAAGTTATGAAAATTTTATCAACAATAAATAATAACGAAAATTTGAATTCTTTGTATAATCTTTATGAATTTTTAATAAAGAAAATCTTATCAAATGAACCATTCAATGGTGGAGCACTTAATATTGTACAAAATGAGTTTGGTTTTCCTACTTATTTCCGAAAGAATGATATATATAGTATTAAAAATAAATTTATAGAAAGAATTTATGCTTTCAAAAAAAATGGTAATAAAATAATAATAGATAATGAAGTAAATTTCAGAACCTTTTCGATTGAAGAAATTTTAAATAATAAATCTAGTTCTTTCAAATTTATATTTGAAGGAAAATCATATTATTTGAAAAACGAACCATCTTATTTAGAAAAACTAATTAATCAAGGATATTTAAGCAAAAATTTTCTAGAGAATGCAAAAAAAAGATATGAAGAATACATTCAAAAAAATGAAAGTTTAGAATACAAAAGTTTTGATGAATTCATAGAAAAAGTAACAATTCCTATAACTTACCAAAATTATGTTCTTGGAACAGTAACCCTTGATAGAAAAACAAAAGACGTTGATTTTGAAAAATTTACAAACGAATTTAAGAAAAAATATGAAGATCTTTTTTCATCCATTTATTACAAAACAGATTCTCTAAATTTTAATCTTCAAAAAGATATTTATAAGCTAAAAATTTTCGAAGAGATTATTGAAAAAAAGGAAAAAACAAGAGAATACACAATAAAACACTCTGAACAAGTAAATGATCTTTATTTAGATTTTATAAAGTACCTTTTTATAAAGAACAAAATAAACTTAACTTCAAAAGATTACTTAGAATTAAAGTTAGGATCTTACTTTCACGATATTGGAAAAATTTCAATTCCTTCTGAAATATTATTAAAGCCATCTCAATTAACAGAAGAAGAATTTGAAATAATTAAAAATCATCCAATCAATGGAATCAAATATCTTAACGACGTTTCTTTACCTTCAAAAACAATTGACATAATTTTACTACATCATGAACTTATAAATGGAAAAGGTTATCCTTTTATGATAAAAAAAATACCAGAATACGTTCAATATTTTACGATTGTAGATATATTTGAAGCAATCATAAGCAAAAGGCCTTATAAGAAAGAAAAAAATATCAACGAAGCTATAATGATTTTAAAAGAAGAAGCTATGAAGGGAAAACTAAATTATGATTTTGTAGTTGATTTTGAAGAATATATCAATTATAAAAGGATAGATCTATCAGAAAAGAAGATATTAGACAAAAAAGAAGAAAAAATAAAAGAAATGTTAAAAAAATAATTTAAAACCATTCATCTTCATCGTATAAACTAGGATTTGATTGTTTTTCAACTTTTTTTGGTTTTTCTGCTATTTTTTTAGAGTTTTTTTTTACTGTTTTAGTTGCTGCTTTAGTTGCCGGTTTTTTAGTAGTTGTTTTCTTTACTTCTTTTTTAACATCTTTCTTTTGAGTTGCTTTCTTGACTTCCTTTTTAACCTCTTTCTTTGCTTCTTTTTTTGCTGTTTTTGTTGTGTTATTCTTTTTCGCACAAACCATCATATCACCTTGAAAACTTTTGTCATCCATAATATATAAAATTTTCTAATTTGAAACACAAAATTTAATTTTATGCATTACGCAATTCATTTTAAATTTTTAACAAAAAATTTTAATAGTAGAATGAATAACACTATGCTTATGTACATTGCTAAATACGATAACAAGTTTTATCCAAGAAACAAATTGAATGAAGAAATTGAAAAAGAATTTTGCAAAATAGAAAAAAAAATCTCAAATGCTTTCTTAGGAATTTCGCCTCATGCTGGTTACTTTTTTTCTCTCAGCGTTGCAATGAAAACATACATAACTTTATTTGAAGATTTGAAATCTAAAAGAATAACTAATGCAACATTCATAATATTTTCTCCAAGCCATACTGGATTTGGAAATGCCATAAGTACGAAAAATTACAAACTTCCAAACGGAACAATTGAAATAGATGAAATGTTATTATCTGAAATGAAAAAGAAGTTTGATTTTTTGATTGATTATGAAAATGATCATGGAATAAATTATGAACATGCACTTGAAGTTCAATTACCCATTATAACTTTTTTAGCTGAAAAATACAAAATAAATGTAAAATATCTTGGTTTTGTTTTTGAAGATATTACAAAGGAAAATTTAGCATTAGTAAAAGAGATTATTACGTTATCAAATCATCATGAATACAAAATTGTAATTTCATCTGATTTCATACACTTTGGCTACAATTACGATTTTGTTCCCTTCAAAGAAAATGTTGATGAGAATTTTGAAAATCTAAACATGAAAATTATAAATCACATTTTGAAAATTGAACCTGATGAATTTATAAAAAATTCCTACACCGTTTGTGGAAAAATTCCTATTTATCTTGCCTTGAAAGCATTTACCAATTTAAAACTTAATGTTAAAGGATATTTAATTGAATTCACAGATTCATCAAAAAAATGGAAAAGTTTTGATAGAGTTGGTTATGCAAGTATTGTTTTTCAAAAAAGCGAGAACAATGGAAATTGAAAAGTTAAAAAATTTGAAAAAAGTTTTGGAAGATAAAAAAATAAATGATGATTTTGAAATTTTTTTCAAAGATATAAACTCTGAAAAAATAAGCATAAATTCTTTTAGAAAAATTGATCAAAATTCAAAAGATTTTGAAACTTTTTTTATTGATGGTGGCAATAATATCATTTTTGATGAAACTGATTTGATAAATTTCTTGGTTTATGTTGGTTTTACAAAATACAAAAATAAAGAATTTCAATATGGCTGTGTTTTTAGATTTGATATTACTTTAGAGCTTATTGAAAGTAAAGAGAATAAACTTTTGTACAATGTTCATGTTGATGAACTAAAAGAAATTAAAATAAAGCAAGAAGAAATTGATCTTGAAAAAGTAAAGAAAGAATTAATAACTTCAATTCCTGAAACTGTTGAATGTTCTGATCTAGATGATAATACTAAATTCTCAAGAATAAGAAAAATGCTTGAATTGAAATTGTCAAAAATTTTGAGTGAATTTTCCTTAGTAATTCTTGATGGTAGTTTAGATTCTGCTAACGATGAAGAAAGAAAATTAATGGCTTCCATAGATAACATTGTTGCTATTTCAAAAAAATCAAGATTGATAACTTCTTCAGGCATAGGTTTTGAAAGATTTTTCAATCAAGTTAAATTTCCTACTCCTTGGTTTGTTAAAATTGGAAAGAAAGATGATTTTGAAATTTACGCTGTGAAATTTACTGATTTGAAAAATTATGTTTTCAGAATTGATTCTAAAATAAAGAATATTGAAGAAATATTATCATTCTTGTATAAACATTCAAAAGATGGACTTGCTTTTGGTTATCCTTTTGGATTAGTTTTTGTTGATCATTTAGCAAGAGTTTCAAATGAAGATGCACAATACTACAGAAATTTAATAGAAATTCAGTATGAATTTTTACAAGACTTGCACGATGAGTTCAATTCTACCTACTAATTAATAAATCTTTTACATATACTTAGAATATAATTTATGAATCTCATACATATCTTCATACAATTGCTCAAATTTTTTCATTATTGTACTAATTTCATGATCCTTCACAGTATTTTTTGCATTTTTTGACATTTCTTCATATTTATTACTTTCAACAAGAGAAATTACTTTTTTAGCAAAATCTTGAGCATTAAAAGGCAAAGCTTTAAAACCATTATAATTATCTATTATTAAATCTTCTAAAGCTAACTTATTAGCTCCAACAACAGGCAATCCTGTAGCCATTGCTTCTAAAACAACAATTCCTTGGGTTTCAATAGTACTAGCAGTAACAAAAATATGTGCTTCTTTGTAATACTTAGGTAATTCATCTCTTGCAACCATTCCATGAAATTCTACATTTGTTAAAGCTAATTCTTTTTTCAACTTTTCTAAATCTGCTCTTGCTGGTCCGTCTCCTACAATATCAAGCTTGAATTTGTATTTTTCATTTTTATTCAAATATTTCATCATTCTTAACAACACATCAATGTTCTTTTCAAAACCTAACCTACCAACATGAAGCAATTTAATCTCTTTTTTAGGATCCAAATGATGTTCTGTGTATTGAAATTTATCCAATTCAATACCGTTACTTAAATAAACTATTGGCTTATACACACCATGCTCTTTCAAAGTTCTTACCATACATTCTGATGGTGCAGTAATTAAATCAAATTCATTGTAAAAGTTTTTTGTTACATACCATGTAAAAGATTTAGAAAATGCATCTAATCCTTTGCTTGTTAAATGTGTAACCAGTTTAAATTGATTATAAATCAATTCTGCAGCAATATATACATAATCTAAAGCTTTTCCTAGCAAATTTTTTCTATTTTTTTCATATGTTTCTTTAAACGCTAATTTAACATTTTTGAAAATCAAAGTACCGAATAAATAATCTAGCTTTAATAGCCTTATTGGAGAGAGATAAGTTAAGAAATCTGGAAAATAAGTATGATATGTAGTTATTGCAGGAATGTTAAACTCTTTAGAAACTTTTAAACCATAAGTACCTATAATTCCGAAAGTTTGAACATGAATGACATCAGGTAAAATATTTTCAAAATCTTTTCTCAGCTGTTCGTAAGAGGTTACAACAATTCTAGTTGAAGGGTTAGAAACAAGCTTAATTGATTTATATCTGTAAACTTTAACGTTGCTTCCAAAATCCTTCTCCTTAACTTTATTACCGTACATTTCATCAGGATATTCTGGTGCGAAGATGTAGAATTCATGTTGTTTAAGAAAAGATGAAACATTTAGAACAAAAGTTACAACTCCGTTAACCTCTGGATAAAACGTATCTGTAAATATTGCAATTTTCATCTCTTTGATTAAAAAAGAGCAATATTTAAATGTTATCTTTTTATTTCTTAAAAGATAAAAATGGAAATTAGATTAAACTACAAGAAAAGCATAAATGAAAACGTAAATGATATTTACGAAGAAATAAAGAAGTTAAAAAACAAAATTAAAGGTGCGGAAGAAGCAATAAACGAAATGGAAGAAAAAATTAAAAATCGTGAAATCGAATTAAAATCAAAAAAAGAAAAAATATTGCGGGAAAGAAAATTTTGGTTCGAAAAATTTCATTGGTTTATAACTAATAATGGTCATTTATTTATAGCTGGAAAAGATGCAACAACTAACGAAATTATAATAAAGAAACATTTAGAAGATACTGATTTAGTTTTTCACACCTTAACACCTGGAAGTCCTTTTGGAATTTTAAAATTAAAAGAAAAGATTGAAAATTATTTTCCTGAAATTTATGAAACATTGAAAAATAAGGAATCTGAAATAAACGAACTAGAAGAATGTGCAATCTTTGTTTCTTCTTTTTCTAAATTATGGAAAAGTGAATTTACGGTAAGTGATGCTTTCTATGTAAAGCCTGAACAAGTGAGTAAAAAAGCACCATCAGGAGAATACCTTAGCAAAGGAAGTTTCATGATTTACGGAGAAAAAAACATAATTAACGTTGAACTAGGTTTAGGAATCACATTAATCAATGATGTTTTAATGATCGCTCCGATAAAAACTACAATTTTCTTCAGCGAATTGTTCAATACTGATTACGTTTTGATAAAAAAAGGTAACAAAAGAAAGTATATTGAAGCAATCAAATTGATTGCTAAATTCTTTAACGTAGATGAAAATGAAGTACAAAGAATCATGCCATCAGGTAATTGCGATTTAAGCTTTTTCAAAAGAGAAAGATCATCTGATCAAATAGATAAATCCGAAGATTAAAAATAATATAATACATATATAGAAAAAGATTATTAGCACTTTGTAAAATGGCATTGGTTTTTGTTTTTTCTTTTTCACTTCTCTAAAAACAACATCAATATAATTTCCATCTTTGTCATAGCCTTTAAATTCATCACCATCGTAAAGGATATGAATCCCTCCAACTTTGTTGAATGTAAAAAAATCTTGTTTGCTTGGTTCTGAGTTAATAGGATGAGTATGTAATGTTCCAATGTATTTTTCAAAAGGTTCATAAAAGAACACAGAAACAGAATTTGAATACTGCTTCACATAAAAGATATCATAAACATAAGCAATGCCATCATCAAAATATCCTTTCAAAAGAAACAAAATCTCACTTTCAGTTGAATAAAATTCTCTAATTGCTTCTCTAATTTTAGGATCAACAACTATCAATCTAACTTTCTTTTTTGAATTATTTTGCATAAATTATTAAAAACAAAAATATTTATAAATTGTTCATTTTTCACTTTATTAACCCCGCTGGACTATGCAAAGAGCATAGAAGGGGAGGTGAAACGATGGAAAAGGAAAAAATTATAAACTTAATCAAAGAATTAGAACAATATAAGAGAAATTTCGTGCAAACGTACGATTTAATTGTAGTTTTAAAAAATGTTGATATAAATAAGATTCAAGGTCAAATTAATGGTCCTATTCTATTGCCTCATGAAGTAAAACATGATCAAAAAATTTGTGCAATCACTTCTGCTACGATGTTAGAACAAACTAAAGCAGTAGCTGATAAAGTTATTTCTCCTGCTGATTTAGAAAAGATCAAAGATGAAAATGACGTTAAGAAATTGGCTAAAGAATATGATATTTTCATGGCACATCAAGAAATGATGCCAAAAATTGCAAAGTTATTCGGTAAAGTTTTAGGTCCTAGAAAAAAGATGCCAAACCCAAAAACAGGAGCAATTTTCACAAATAACAGTGATTTAAAAACAATTGTTAATAATTTGAAAAGAACTCAAAACATTCAAGTTAAAGATCAATTACACATTCAAATTTCAGTAGGTCATGAAAAACAAAAACCCGAAGAAGTTGCTGAAAATATTATTACAGCAGTAAATCATATTGTCTCTCACTTACCTGGAGGAAAATCCAGTATTGCTCATATTTATCTTAAAAAAACAATGTCTCCTAAAGTAAAATTAGAATTATAAGAAGGTGAATAAGATGGAACAAAAACCTAAAGCTCATGTTGCAAAATGGAAAAAAGAATTAGTTAATGAACTCGTAAAAGAAATTAATTCTCATAAAGTTGTTGGTATTTTTGATGTTAACAATTTGCCAACATATCAATTACAAACTATGAGAAGAACTTTAGCTAAAAACAAAACCAAAATCAAAATAGTTAAAAAAACTTTAGCATTTTATGCTTTAGAAGAAGCTAAAAAGACTAAAAAAGGTATTGAACAATTAGAAAAGTATTTGGATGGTCAAATTGGTATTTTATTCACTGATGAAAATCCTTTCAGTTTGTACAAATTATTGAAGAAAAGTAGAACACAAACCTTTGCAAAAGCAGGACAAGTTGCACCAAAAGATTTAGTAATTCCTGCAGGACCTACTCCTTTTGCACCTGGTCCAATAATAGGAGAATTAGGACAATTAGGAGTAAAAACAGGAGTAGAAAAAGGTAAAGTTGTTGTTAAGCAAGATACAGTTGTTGCAAAAGCAGGTCAAGTAATCTCTGCAAAATTAGCAGAAATGTTGAAAAGGTTTAACATTCAACCTATTGAAATTGGATTAAACGTTCATGCAGTATATGAAGATGGAATCGTTTATGAAAGTGCAATATTGGATATTGATGAAACATATTACGTCAATTTGATTACAGATTTCAGCAAACAAGCATTTGCTTTAAGCTGTGAAATTGGTTATATAAGCAAAGATAATGCAGAAACTATTATTGGTAAAATTGCAAAAGAGAGTATTGCTTTAGCTACTGAAATTGAATATATTTCAAAGGACACTATTGAAAGATTGTTAGCAAAAGGAGAACAAGTTGCTAACTACCTTAATTCCCAAATCAGCTAAAATCATGTGTATTTTTTAGAGGTGAAAAAGATGGAATATATATATGCGGCATTGCTATTGCATAAGTTAGGTAAAGAAATTAATGAAGATAATATTAAAGCAATAATTAAGGCAGCAGGAGTAACTCCTGATGATGCTAAAGTCAAAGTATTAGTAAGTGCATTAGAAGGAGTTAATATTGATGAAGCAATACAAAAAGGATTGCAAAGTACTGCAGTAGTTGCAGCAGCACCAGTTGCAACAGCATCAGCAAGTTCATCAGCTCCTGCTAAAGAAGAGAAGAAAGAAGAAAAGAAAGAAGAAGAAAACTTAGCAGGATTATCCGCATTATTCGGATAAACATTTTAAAAAATTTTTATTATTTTTTATTTTTTAATTTATCAAAAAACAAAATTTTATAATTTTGAACTTATTAGAAAATTTAGTTCCTATTCATTTTTTATAATAAACTTGGTTGGGCGAGAGAAAATGAGTGATTTAAACGAATTAAAAATCAAAAAAGAAGAGTTATATGCTAAGAAGAAGAAATTGATAGAAGAATTGAATCAAAAAATAGATGAGTTAAAAAAATTCAAGGAATCTAGAAATAACTATAATCAAAAGATTGAAGAGTTAAAGAAAGAAATCTCTCAGCTCATTGAAGAGAAAAACAAATTGTTGAATCAGAAAAAAGAATTAAATGCTTTGAAAGAACAAAAGATGAAAGAAATGGGTGTAAAGTTAAGCCCAAAAGAAATAAGAAGAAATATTGCAATTCTTGAAAGAAAAATTGAAACTACTGTAATGTCTTTAGAAAAAGAAACTGAAATAAGAAAAAAGATAAAAGAATATGCAACAATGTTAGATAAAGTTTCAAAAATAAAAGAAGTTTCATCTTCTGAAAAGGAAATTTTAGAAAATTTAAGAAACATTGAAATGAAAATAAGGATGAACAAAAAGATAATTGCAAGCATGATTTCAGAAATAAAACAAAAGAAAACAAAATTCAAAACTTATGGTGAAAGATTAGATCAAATCAGAAAAGAAATAAAAGATATCAATGAAGAGATAATAAAGATAAAAGATGAATTAGCTAAAAAAGAAGAAGAAATCAAAGAGAAAAGAAAACAAGAAAGAGAAAAGAGAGAAAAGGAAAGAAAAGAAAAAGAAGAAAAAGAATCTGTATTAAGTGATGATGAATTAAAAGTCTTAGAAAAAGTTAAGAAAGGAGAAAAATTAACAACTGAAGATTTAATTATCTATCAAAGAGCAATGCTAAAGCAAGAAAAAGAAGCAGCAAAAAAAAATTAAAATTTTAAAATTTTATATTTTTCTATAATTGGTCCATAAATATCATTGTTATCTAATAATTCTTCTATCAAAAAAAGAGAATCTTTTTTCAAAGAGATAAATTCTTCAATCAAATCGTTGAGGTTCTTTCTCAAATCATATCCATACTCTAAGCCAAGTGAATCTTTTAAAAGAATTCTATCAGGCAAATAATCGAAATTTTTATCGATTATTGTTTTAAAGATTCTTGCAATGATTTCTTCTGAATTATAAAAAGTTACATATCTCTTATCTAACAAAGAAGTTCCTTCTACGTATTTTTGATTATAAATGTTGAAAAGGATTTCATCTAACTCCAAAACAATCTTTTCCAAATTCTCAAACTTTCGATTATCCTCAGTGTTATAATAGGACATTTTAAAACGATAGTTAAATAAAATATATAAAATTTATTATTACCCCTCAGTGATTATTTTTAAACCAATCATCCAACTTTTTATTCTTTTCAACATCTTCCTTCTTCTTTTCCTTTGTTATCTTTTTTCTATCTTCTTCATACACAGAATACAGTGCTCTAATCACATTATCCTTCATATTGTCATACTTTTCAAAAGCTTTTTGAAGCAAATATGCACGATCAATAACATATTGTGGTAATTTTGCTAGCTTAGCGACTTCAATACCGTAGCTCTTATCTAAACCACCTTCTACAATTTTTCTTTTGAAGATTATTCCATTTTCCGATTCTTCTATTAAAGTATGATAATTTTTTACGTTATGATACAATTCTTCCATATGAGTTAAAACATGATAATGG
>JAWBMQ010000001.1:54984-73898 GCA_038828875.1 Candidatus Woesearchaeota archaeon | reverse complement strand
CTCTTATCTAAACCACCTTCTACAATTTTTCTTTTGAAGATTATTCCATTTTCCGATTCTTCTATTAAAGTATGATAATTTTTTACGTTATGATACAATTCTTCCATATGAGTTAAAACATGATAATGGGTAGCAAACAATGTTTTAGCTTGGATTTTGAAAAGAATATATTCAATTATGCTCCATGCTAAACTAATTCCATCGTAAGTAGATGTTCCTCTTCCAACTTCATCAAGAATAATTAAACTATTTTTTGTTGCTTTGTTTAATATGTTTGCAGTTTCTTTCATTTCTACCATAAATGTACTTTCTCCATATGCAACATTATCTCTAGCACCTATTCTAGTAAAAATAGCATCAACTAAACAAAGTTTAGCATACTTTGCAGGTACAAAAGAACCAATTTGAGCTAAAAGCTGAATTATTGCTACTTGTCTTAAATATGTGCTTTTTCCTGACATATTTGGACCAGTAATTATATGAATCTGTTTATCTTCTAAATGAGTATCATTAGAAACAAAATTAGTTGTTCTTTCTACAACTGGATGACGTCCTTCAAGAATAATTATATCATTGCTTTGAAAAACAGGTCTTACGTAATTATAATTCAAAGCTATTGTAGCAAAACCAATTAAAACATCTAAGTAAGCTAATTTATCTGAAATAGAAAGTATTAAACTGGAATAAGTTTTACTTTTATCTACTATCTCTTTAAATAGAAAATCCTCTAACTCTTTAATTCTTTCTTCTGCACTCAAATATTTTATTTCAAAATCCTTAAGCTCTGGAGTAATATACCTTTCTGCATTCACTAAAGTTTGTTTTCTTATATAATTTTTAGGCACTTTATCGATTTGCCCTTTCGGAACCTCAATGAAAAAACCAAAAACAGAATTATACTTCACTTTTAAATTTACTATTCCTGTTCTTTCCTTTTCTAAAGCTTCAATATTTTTTATGTACTCTTCTGCTGAATTTTTTATATTTCTTAATTCATCTAATTCTTCATTGTATCCTGGTTTTATGATATAATCTAAAGTATAATCATCATTTATTGATCCTTCAAGAAAATTTATCAATTCTTCTAAGAATTTAGGATCTTCAAAAGCTATGTATGCCTTAATGTTTTCCAAATAAGAAAACAATTCTTTATACTTATTCAAAGAATATTTCAACTGAATTAAATCTTGTGCTTTTGCTGTATTATTGTTTATTCTTCCTACAATCCTTTCTAAATCAAAAAATTCCTTTAATATTGATCGTATTGATTCCAAAATTACTACATTATTCGTTAAATATTCTACTAAATTGTGCCTTTTGTTAATCTCTTTAATATCTATCAAAGGTTGAACAATAATTCTTCTTAATAACCTATTACCAAAAGAAGTAACGCAACCATTTATTGCTTCTAACAAAGATCCTTTTTCTGAATTAGTGTAAGAATTTCTAATTAAATCAAGGTTGTATATTGTAATATCATCTAAATACATATATTTTTCGTTACTTAAATTTTGAGGAGTTTTAAAATAAACATTATCTACTAATTGTGTTTTTTTCACATAATTGTATAGTACTGAAAAAGTTTCAAGAAACTGCTGAGAATAATCATCCGAAAAAGTTATTTCTTGTTCTACTTTATCAAATTCTGAAAAATCCAAAAAAGTGAAGTAAAATTCATCCTTATGATCCTGAAAAACATCTAAATTGAAATTTTTATCTAACAAAATCTCTTTTGGTTTATAAAGCAGTAATTTAACTAAAATATCTTCAAAGGAAGCACTGTGAAAGTATAACAAATCTCTAGTAGATATATCAGCTAACAACAAAAAAAATCTTTCATTATAATGAATTATCGCTAAATAATTGTTTTCTTGCTCATTCAGAAGATCTGAAAACGAAATAGTTCCAGGAGTAATTTCTTTAAAAACTCCTCTCTTAACAACCCCTTTAGCTGTTTTTGGATCCTCTAATTGTTCCACTATAACTATCTTTTTATTAGATTCTACTAACTTTTTCATATACATTTCTAAACTTTTTACAGGAATTCCAGCTAATGGCACTTTTTCCGTAGTTCCTCTTTTTGTTAGAGCAATTCCTAAAATCTTTGAACCTTCCTTAGCATCATCATAAAACATTTCATAAAAATCTCCCATTCTAAAAAGAATTAAATGATCAGGATACTTTTCTTTAATTTGCTTCCATTGTTTCATTGCAGGAGTTGATACTGATAACGTTTCATTATTCTCCATCTTTCTCTAGAATAAACTAAGTTATTTTAAAAATTTTTTTAAGAAAAAATTAAGAAATATTAGGATTTAATAACCGTTTTAATCTCTGAATAATTTCCGTCCTTAAATCCATATCATGACTTGTCAAAGCACGATAAAGCTCTCTAGTCAAATTTTTCTCATCATTCTTTAATTTGTACCAATACGGATACTTTGAAAAGATTTGTTCTAATTGCTTTGCTAATTGTTCTGAGTTTATATTATACTCATTCTTTAAAATATAGTATATATTGTATCCCAAATCAGTAAGATTTGTTTTTTCTTGCTCATTCTTTGCTTCTTTTATTTTTTCATAATAACTAATTAATTGATTAATCGTTTCTTCAGTACTAAGATGTTTTTCATCATATTCTTTAATCAATTTTTCAACCTTTTCTCCTAGAGAATATAAATAAGCATATTTTTCTCTGGAATGTGCTTTAATGTATTTCTCTATATTTTGGAATATTTGAAAAATTTTAACTCTTTTATTCTCAGACTCTTTTCTCAAATTTTCTATGAATTGCGGATCAATTTCGATGAGGTTATCTGAATAAAAAATCTCACTTGCCTTAATTTTTTGTTTAACTAATTGATTTATTTTTTCTGAAAAACTTATGGAATATTTTCTATTTGAAATAGAATATCTTTCACTTAAAATATTATATAAACGTGTTATTTGTTTCATTTTATTCATATAAGGTCTAAGAAATTCATCTGGAGATAAAATATCATACATAGATGACACTTCTGAAAAATATCTATAAAAAAGCTCTCTTGTTTCTTTATTTTCTAATTCTTCTAAAAGGATTTCTAATTTCTTATCTTCAACTTCATCTAATTCAAATATTGAAAAAATTTTTTCTAATGGTTTATATTGCTCAAGTTCTAAAGTGATCATTTTTTCAAACGTCCTCTTGAGCTCTTCTATATCGTTCAGTACACCTTCTATATCTGAAGAATCAAAAGATAAGGCTTTCTTAAGATCTGCAAAAATCCCTACTAAATCTACTATTAAACCATATTCCTTTTTTCTACCTGTTTTATCTTCATAAGGTCTATTAACTCTTGCGATTGTTTGTAATAATAAATGATCTCTCATAGGTTTATCAAGATACATACAATAAAGAATAGGTGCATCAAAACCAGTTAACAACATATTTGTAACTATGAAAATTTTCGGCATTTTATTAGGATCTAAAAAATCTTTTCTCACTTTTAAATGCTCGGTTTCAGATAAATGATATTTTTTCAACTGTGGTGGATCATTGTTATCCTCAGAAAAAATCACTTTTGAATAATCTTCTGGAAGATATTTATCAATTTCTTCCTTATACATTGCACAAGCTTCTCTATCGACTGCTACAATAAATGCCTTATAATTTAATGGCTCAACATTATTCTTAAAGTGATCAGCTATAAATTTGGAAATTTTCCTAATTCTTTCCTTTGATTTTAATATTTCTTTTAATCTTATTGCTTTATTTAAAATCCTATCATTTTCTTCAATATCCGTAATCCCTTCACTTTCAGCTAATTTAAAATATTCATTATCCAATGTTTCTTTGTCCACTAATAATTCACTTTTAGCTAATGTATAATTCAATCTAACAGTAGAACCATCTCTAATAGATTCCATAATTCCATATTTATCTAAATACCCTTTTGGAGGATCATCCTTTCCAAAAGTTTCAAAAGTTCCTTTTCTTCTTTCAGAACGATCAATAGGAGTTCCTGTAAAACCAAAGAATTTTGCATTTGGCAATGCAGCAAAAAGATAAGTTCCTAACTCTCCAGACATAGTTCTATGTGCTTCATCAATTAGAACAAAAATATTACTTCTTTGATTTATATTCGCTTCCATACCTCTAAATTTATGAATCATCGAAACAATCAAACCTCTTCTATCTTCTTTTAACAAACTCCTTATATGTTCAATACTTTCAGCTTTTTCTAAATTCTTAAATCCTAAATTGGTTAAATTTTGAATAAGTTGATTTTCTAGTTCATTTCTATCAATTAACATTAGTATTGTTGGATTTTCAAATTCTTTCATCTCTATAATCTTTTTAGCTGCAACTATCATGGTATATGTTTTTCCGGATCCTTGAGTATGCCAAATTAAACCTCTACGTTTCTCTTTACTCTTGGCTCTATCGATTATCTTTTCAACTGCTCTTATCTGATGTGGTCTTAAAACAACCTTTCTTAAAGAATCATCTTTCACTAAAAAAATAATATAATCCTTAATCAATTTTAAAATAAAATCTTTATTAAAAAAAGATTTTATCTTTGATTCAAAATTTTGCTCATTTTCATTAACTCTCCATTCGTAAAGATTTTTTGAATTCAATTCCCAGGTCGCTCCATAAGCAAAGTTCAAAAAATTTGAAAGCAAAAAAATCTGTTCTAAAGAAAGCAATTCATGGGCTTCTTCATGATATCTTTTAACTTGATAAAATGCTTCACTTATTCCCTCTTCTTTATACGGAGCTTTGCATTCAACAAATATTAAAGGAATACCATTTATAAAAAATACAATATCTTGCCTTATAGTATTTACTCCATTTGTAAATGTAAATTCATCTACCACTGTAAATTCATTTTTTTCAGGATTCTCAAAATCAATCAATCTTACATTTTTATCCCTTTTTTCATCCATTACATACCAAGTTCTTAAACCTTTCAAGAATTTCCAAACTTCATAATTTCCTTCTCTATAAGAACATTTCTCTAATTCTAATTTTATTTTTTTTGCATCTTCTATCTTCAAGAAAGGATTTAGGCTTAAAATTTTATCTATAAAAATATTCTCAAGAATCGCACTTCTTTCGTCTTCTCGATAATTCAACAATCCGTTCTTATCTATATAATTCCATCCAATCTCTTTTGAATATCTTATTATTGTATCTTGAACCGTATTTCTTTCATTAAAGTTCATCCATATCACCGATTTTCTTAACTCTCAACTTTCCACTCATCAAATTATTTAACATACTCTTAAATAAATTCTCAAGCGCCTTCTTCTTTGCCTCTTCTTTCTGAATTTTCTCATCAATCTCCTGAAGAATTTCCGCTATAGCTTGCTGCTCGGGAAGTGGGGGAAGTGGGATAGGAAGATTTTTTAATATTGAATAATGTCTATTATAACCTCTACTAGGAATTTCCTTAAATGTAAGAGCATAATAAAAAAATAAGGGAGACACCATACTCTTTTTGGGAATAATAATTTTGGTCCCATCAGCTCCACAAACGAATTTAAAATCAACATACTTGAAAGCTCTTGTATGATCCCCAAATATTATTACTGGTAACTCACCCACAAAAGCATCTTCCTCATTGTTCCAATATCCTGAGATATAATTTTGACTTTGATCTATAATTGGAATTTTACCAAATTGTAGATAATTTTCTTTTTTAACTTTGGTTACAGAGTATTCAGATTTTTGATTTATTAATTCTTTAAATCTCACCACCTGCCAGTGTTCTGGGATTAGGCCGATTTCTGTGTCTTTGAGTTTTACCTTGTCAACATCAGACAGGGGCACATTGCCATAAGTAAACAAATGTTTCATCATTGATTTTTTGAGTTTTTTGGTAGCTTCTATTACTGCCTCGGTTTTCTCTTTTGCTTCCTGTATAGTTTGCAATACTTCTGCAATTGCTTTCTGCTCGGACAAAGGAGGGAGGGGGATGAATTCTTTAAACAATCTTTCAATATCAACTTTCTTACCTTGCCTTACTGATTGAATTAAATAATTAGCACCCCAAAGAGAACTTTGATATTTTATTAAAAAATTGAAAAAATAAATATTAAATTTTTTGGTATCAATTAAAAATACCTTATATGCAGGACTAACACAAAAATTAGAATTTATAAAAGTATTAATACCAACAGCCATTCTTTTAGTACCTAATCCAAAACATATGGAACTAAAGGGATATTTAATATATTTATCTATTTTTTCGGTTAGTTTTTTATAATATATTTCTTCTCTTTTCCTTAATCCATATTCCCCTACTGCAACAGGTTCATATTTTTTATCTTCATTACCTACTTTTTCTTTATATTCTTTACACACATCTCCTAATTTCACAAGATCCCAATCTTCTGGAAGAGGCCCTAGTTCGGTTTCTTTGAAGTTGGTTTCGTAATAAAACTCAAAAGGCATAAGGATCCCTCGAAAGTCAAAAAAACTTTTATATCAATAATAATTGATTTTCTAACATTTTTTACTATAATTACAAAATTGAGTTATGAATAAATCAATCTAAAAGTTTTGAAAATCTTTAACATTACTCCTAAAACTTTTCAACATTTCCCATAATTTTTTATCTACTTCATCTCTCTCCTCTTCAGCCTCTTCTAATTCAACAATTGCTTCGTCAAGAGGTAAAATATCTTCTTGATTATTTTTAGCTACATATCTTGATGGACTTAGGTTATAATCATTTCTTATAGCTTCATCTATAGTTATAATTTTACTAATTCCTTCTTCTTCCTTCCACTCTCTATACAACTCACTTACCTTTTTAATGGTATTATCAGTTATATAATTTTTAGGCTTTCCTTTTTCATAAAGATCAGAAATATTAACTAAAAGGATTCTAGACTTTCTTTTTTCATCTTTAGCTTTATTTTTATTAATAATAATTATGATTCCTGGTGCATTAGTGTTGTAAAATAAATTTTCAGGAAGCAATATAACAGCTTCTACTAAATCATTTTCAACAAAAGCTTTTCTAATTTCTCTTTCTTTATTCTTACCTTGCGAACCACTTCCTCTAGAAACAGCACCAGTATCTAAAACAACAGCCATTTTTCCTTTATCTTTTAAACTAGCAAACATATGTTGAATCCAACCCCAATCAGCAGTATTTTTTGGAGGTATTCCAAAGATAAATCTTTTATAGGGATCATTTTCATAAATTGATTCTGGAAATTCCTGATTCCACATAGGATTTGCAATCACTAAATCAAATTTTTTCAAAGAACCGTCACGTTCTTTAAATACTGGATTTTCCATAGTATTCCCTAATTCTATTTCTGCTTCCATTTCATGGATAAAGACATTCATTTTTGCCATTGCATAAGTTATATGATTTATTTCTTGACCATAGAAAGACAAAGGTTCAATTTTAGAATTATTACCATATTTTTCTCTAAACACTAAACTGCACTTTATTAATAATCCACCTGAACCACAACAAGGATCATAAATTTCATTTCCTGGTTCTGGATTCAAAAGTTGTGCCATCATCAAAGCAACTTCTTTTGGAGTATAGAATTCTCCTGCCGCTTGTCCTGAACCCTCTGCAAATTTTCTTAGCAAATATTCATATGCTCTTCCAAGAATATCAGGTTCTACATCTTTTAATCCTAATCTATATTTGCTTAGTAGAGAAATCACTTGCATTAAACTAGAATCACTAATTAATCTTTGTCCTGAAACTGATACATTAAAATCTACTAAATCGATAACTCCTTGCAACTGTTGATTATATTTTGCTATTTCCCTTACTGCTTCTGTGAGATACTCTCCAACATTAGTAGTTTGTTTAGCAATATTTTTCCATCTTGCTTTTTCAGGAATATAGAATCTTACTAAACTAGGATCTTTTCTAATTAATTTTTCAGCTTCTTCTTCATTGTTAATCATTCCTGAAGTTAATAGTTCTGAAAATTCATCATCAAAAACATCGGAAAGTCTCTTAATAAAAATTAAAGGTAAAATATAATCCTTATACTTCGAAGCTTCAATTTCACCTCTAAGTTTACAAGCAATCTCCCATAACCAATTTTCAAGAGTAGTAATATCCATTTTTTTCAACCCAAAAATTATTTTAGAAATTAAATCTCATTAATTAAAATATAAATTTTTCTAAGAAATGAAAATGATTAACTCCGAAATGTAAAAAAAAGGAGGAGTTTGTACGAATTAAAAAATAAAAAATGGAGGTGATCCATCTGCAGGTTCCCCTACAGATACCTTGTGACGACTTACCCCACCTCACGAAGGAATAATTCGCATAATCCGCTAAGACTATGCTCATCATCCCTCCACTCGGTTGAGTTGACGGGCAGTGTGTGCAAGGAGCAGGGACGTATTCACCGGGCGATGCTAACACCCGATTACTAGGGATTCCAGTATCATGAGGGCGAGTTACAGCCCTCAATCCATACTAGGGTAGAGTTTAGAGGATTGGCTTCCCCTTTCGGGGTTGCATCCCATTGTCTCTACCTTTGCTGCGCGCGTGTTGCCCAGAGGATTCGGGGCGTACAGACCTAACGTCGCCCGCACCTTCCTCCTGGTTGCCCAGGCAGTCCCTCTATAGTGCTCCCTCCCCAGGTAGCAAATAGAGGCACGGGTCGCGCTCGTTATCTGACTTAACAGAACACCTCACGGCACGAGCTGACGTTGGCCATGCACCACCTCTCAGCGCGTCAGGTAAGCCCTTCAGACTGACCTTCATCCTGCTGTCGCCTCTGGTAAGATTCCGGGCGACGGATCCAATTAAACCGCACGCTGCACCCCTTGTGGTGCTCCCCCGCCAATTCCTTTAAGTTTCAGCCTTGCGACCGTACTCCCCAGGCGGCGGGCTTAACGGCTTCCCTACGATCCTGGAAAATCCCGAAGATTTTCCAAAACCTAGCCCGCAGAGTTTACGGCTGGGACTACAGGGGTATCTAATCCCTTTTGCTCCCCCAGCTTTCGTCCCTCACTGTCGGACCCGTTCTGGTCAGACGCCTTCGCCACAGGTGGTCTGTCAAGGATGATCACATTTTACCGCTCCCCCTGACATACCTCTGACCCCTCCCGGTCCCTAGCCAAGCAGTCTACCTTGCGCGCTGTCGCCTTGATGGACGACAATTTCACAAGGCATTTACTTGGCCAGCTACGAACGCTTTAGGCCCAATAATTCCGGATCCCACTTGGGGCGCCGGTGTTACCGCGGCGGCTGGCACCGGACTTGCCCACCCCTTATTCTCGCTCCTGTTTCCAGAGCGCAAAAGCCCACGCAGTGCGTGAGCACTCGGGATGACCCAATCACGCTTTCGCGCATTGTTGAGAATTCGTGCCTGCTGCGCCCCGTAGGGCTGGGGCCCGTTTCTCAGTGCCCCTCTCCGGGCGACCACTTTCATGGCCCGTACCGATCACAGGCTTGGTAGGCCGTTACCCTACCAACTACCTAATCGGCCGCCGGCCCATCCTGAAGCGCTTTGCAGCTTTAAGAGATTATTCGTTCCAGAAATAATCTCCTATACGGTATTACCCTCAGTTTCCCAAGGTTATCCCGTACTTCAGGGTAGGTTACCGACGTGTTACTGAGCCTTCCGCCGGTACCTGCTTGCGCAGGCCCATGACTTGCATGACTATTCCCATCCCGATAGCAGCATCCTCCAGCGGGATAAACTGGTTCTTGGAATACGAATCGCAAGACTGCTAAGATTCGTACAAACTCCTCCATCCTATCCAAAAAGGATAGTCATTAAAGCATAAAAACTTACAATTAATTGGAATGTTGAACAATTTATAAATATTACGCTATAAAAAAATATAAACTAAAAATCACTAATTAGTTAATTTCTTAAAAAACATCAAAGAAACGTCTATAAACTTAGTTTTCGATTTATGAAAATAAAATTGATTTCTTATGAGATGTTTCATCCTTAGAAGAACTTTAGAGGAAAATCCTTTTTGTTTAGCATATTTTATAAGAAACTCTTCTGTTGATGTTTTTGTTATGCTATAAACTTCTTTAGCAACTGAAAGTGCTACATCATAAAAAATTCTATCTGAATGCTCAACCTTAGTTCCGAATGGAGGATTCATAATTACTAAATCAACTTTATAAGAAAAATTTTCAACAGAATCGTTGATAATTTTATAATTAATAAACTCATATCTTTTCAAATTTTCCTCTAAAACTTTTAAAGCATCTTTATCAACATCTAAAAAGTAAACAAATTTAGCGTTCAAAAGCAATGCACCTATCCCCAAAATACCGCTACCACAACCTAAATCAGCAACAACAGCATTTTCTAAATCAGAATAAAGCAACACAAAATCAAAAATCTTTTCAGCTACCTCAGGATCAGTAGGATATTGTTCTAATTTAACTTTAGGAGAATCAAATACTTTCAATTTTGATAACTCAATGCCTATGCCCATATAAAAGATTAAAAAGTAAAGTATATAAATTTTTATTATCCAATTCCATTACCAATTACCATTATAGCAATAAAACAAAAGATAAAGGTTAAGGTAGCAGAAATCATAAAATAGAACATTACACTTCTTTTCAAATTCTTTCCTTTTACATAATTTTTTACTGTATCATCAGGACCATTTTCTAATACAGAGATTAATTCACTCAAAACATAAACCACTGAAATAACATAAAGTCCATTTATTATGTGAAAATAATAACTTGGCATTCCTTCTGAGAGCAAATCCATTAATCCTCCTTGAGAACCTGCATCTACTAGTCCTGATCCGCCCATTTTTTGCATCATATCTTGTAAATTAACAATAACTGTAGAAATCATAGCACTTAAAGCGATAACAATTCCATTTAAAACAGGACCTAAAAAATTTATTATAGATTTCATTCCTGATATACTTTCCGCAAGCAGATCATTTACTCTTCTATTGATTTCTCTAACTTTTTTAAGATACTCTGCAATGTTAATCATGGTTACTCCTGCGACTCTAGGTCCTTTCTTACCTGCATCCAATAAAATTCTCATAACTGATGAAATTAAAGGCGATGGATAATAATTGACAGCTCCATATTGAGGATCAAATATTGATTCATCAATACCCATTCCTCTATTCTCTAAATTATAAACCACTATTTGAAAGAAATTTTTAATTTCTAAAGAATCACTTAAGGTTTCATACATTTTCTTAAATGCAATTTCTACAGGAAGTCCTTCGTTTAATCTGTTTCCTAATTGAATCAGAATTGCCAAAAATTCTTCTTCTATCTTTTTTGCTTTCTCTTTCAAAACACTAACTTGAGAAGAAGTACTTAAAAAATAATAACCTAATGAAAATCCCACGCCAAACACAACTAACAAACCAATTACTGCAGCGATAAAACTATAAGGTCCTTCAGTTCTTCCCTCGTTTCCAACGGTTCTATACTCTAAAAGCTGTATTTTTATATCTGAACCTCCTAACTCCGGAAAAAGAACAATATCACTATACTTCGTAACGACAGTTGAATCAGTATTACCTTCTTGAACTAAAAGCCATTTCATCCAAGTAGAGGGGCCAATTCCTATTATAAAAAAGAATAGAAAAATCATAATTGCATTAAATATAATTTTTTGATTGTTAACTTTCAAATTCACTTCTGACAAGCTAAATCCTGCACTACTCGGTCTAGTTGCTAAAATTTGATTTGATTTCCACACTAAAAAAACAGGAAGAATCAAATTATACAACAAAGCAATGTGATACCATCTAACTTCAGGCATAAAACTTACCGCTAAAGGCAACATAACCGTTGCTAACATTGGTAAAACTACTCCAATCATATGAATCATTGTAACAGGTTGCTGTAAGTCATGTGTATATTTTAACATCTTTTCGAAAGTTCCTGTTAAAAGAATATCCAAAGCATTATCTAAAAGCTCTAATCTTCTTTGTTCGTTTCCTTCTTCTAAAGAAGTAATAACTATACTCATTGCTTGGCAGTATGTTGGTTCATCAACTTCCCATTTTTTAAGATAATTATATATTGATTCTTTTATACTAGAATAGGTTCCATTTTCCACATCCCATAGAATTTTCTTAAAATCAAAAGATAATGGTGGTGGCAAATGTTCAGCTGCAAAATCAATAGCTCTTTCTAAGTTTGAAGTATGCCTTAAAAAAGTTACAATATAGAACAAACTTTCTACTAAACTGTTAGCTGCTTTTAATTTATAAATTGTTGCTAGATATTGTGGAAAAGAATAAAACCAATAGAATATAAAACCGCCCACAAAAACACCGATCATAGAAAAAAAACCAAATGCATTAAAATCATTTGAAAACATTGCATAAAGAAATCCAAAGATAACAGTAATTAAGAAACCTAAAATACCATAAACTAATCCTGCACTTATTACTTGTGATCCTGTTAAACTTAAATGACATCTTTCAAACAATGGTTTGAATTTTTTCTCAGTGTTTTCAGAAACATTAATAGGAAAAAGTTTATATGCTGAAATACACATCTTTTCAAAAAAAGAAGCCTGTTTAGGCATGAATTGCTTTTTAAACTCTTCATATTCATAACTATGAATCACATTTCCCTGCATATTTTGATAAGATGAAAAATCTTGAACAAAACTAGAATTTGATGAAGATAAATTTAATTCAGAATTCAACCTTTGCTTAAATTCTTGCGACAATTGATTAATTATATCTTGATCTGGCATTTTTATTTTTCAGAAAATTGTTTTTTCAACATATCTAATTTATCTAAAACTTCTGTTTTATATTTTTCTAACCAAAGATCATAAATCCTTTTATGATCTAACTTTCCAAACTGTTCTTTAACCTCCTGAATAGCAAGATGCATTAAATCATTTGCCAAAATAACAAACTCAGCTTCTAAAAGCCAAGGTTCTTTTAAAAGTAAACTAGTTTCAACAATTTTCTGCTTTATTTTTCCCCTTAATTCAATATTTTCCATAACCAGATCCCAATTTCCTGCATAATCTGCATATTGTGAAGCTACTGTTTTTATTATTTCTGAATCTCCATGCAATAGATCATCAGTAGGTTCTAATTCATCTTTTTGAGGATTATACACCATTAAATCCACAAAACCATGCTCATGCAATGGATCTTTTTCCCAATTCTTTCTCACTTCAGTAATTTGTACTACTCTTCTTATTTTATGCAAACCATCTGCACTTTTCAAAGGCTTTATTATTATAATGATATCTGTTGCTTTGAAAGACGTTGCATTAACACCAATATCCATAACTACTCTATCATAAACACCGTAAGGAGTATCTCCGTGGATAGTTCCTGCAACAACGTTAGCAGCAGCACCAACTCTCATTGCTTCATACAAAGCTAATGCTTCCTTACTTCTAACTTCTCCAACAATCAAAGAGCTGTCTCCTAATCTTAATGTTGCTCTTATTCCTAAATCTGCAGGCATTTCGGTTGTTGAAGTACTTAATGCACTTGCTACCTTCATTGGTTGAATATTAAAACCTAATTTTCTTAGCTGATTTACAGGTAATTCTAAAGTATCTTCCACAGTAATTATTCTATACCTTCTCATAATTTCTACAATCAATGCACTTAAAAAACTTGATTTTCCGCTTCCTCTTGTTCCTGCAATTAAAAAAGATCTAGTACCATCTATGAAAAAACTTAACAAACCTGCTGCAAAAGCATTTATAGATTTATACTTCATTAACAAAGGCAATGTCCATGGCTTATCTCTGTGCCTTCTGAAAGAAAATGCATATCCTGTAGGATCTAAGGGCTTAGTAATTGCTGAAACTCTTACGCTTGCTCCAGGTAACTCTAATTCTGTATCTAAAAGCTGATTTGCTTCATCAAAAGGTCTTCCAGAAATCATTCTTAATTTAGTTGCCCACGAATCTGCATCTTCTTTTGTAGGATAAACATTAACAAAACAATCGTCAAAAGTTTCGTGAACTAAATAAATTGGAGTATCACCATATGGACTATTTACGTTCACATCTTGAACCTTAGGATCACTTAAAATCAATTCTACTAAACCAAAACCAACAGAATAACGAACTAAAATTTTAGCCAATTGATCTAATTTCTCTTCGCTTAACGCTACATTCTTATGAGCTGCAAGTTCATTTAACAATTCCTTACCAATATTATAAAAAACCTCTCTCATTCTCAAAGGATCTACAAATTCGTTCTTCTCTGGTTGATGTTGAGCCATAATTTCTCTTGCAATTTCTAAAAGCTCATATTCCTCTTCAGTAAGCTTAAATTCAGGAGGTACTATGTGATACATATACTTAACAGAATCAGGAAATCCAAAAATAGTAACTTCTGCACCTTCAAAAGAATAGCTATCTAATTCGATACCATTTATTGGATAACTAGCAAGCAATTTAGTATACATAAAATCTGGCCGAATTGTAGGAAAGAAAATGTATGTTTTGTATATTGATCTATTTTTAACAGCTTCTTCTTCAAGATAAGGTTTACTCATAGTAATTAGCTTAGTTTCATCAAGAATTGAAAGAATCTTATCTATGTTTTGAAGATATTTCTTTACTATTTCTTGAAATTTTTCATCATTTGATTGTTGAAAAACAACTTTCAAACGCCTTTTCAATTTTTGAAATGAATAATATGCAGCAATTGGATCACTTTTTAATGTTCCATAAACTAAATTCGTAATTTTAGTATAAATTTCATCATAAAACCTAGTATATTTTTCTTCTACATTGTACTTTATTAATGCTCCTGATTTTATGATTTTGTTATAAACTTCTGCAATTTCTTTTAATAACTTTGTTTCAAAATAATCGTATTCATACAATTTTTTCTGATGAAAAAGCAAAGTTGTTGCTTCTTTAACTTGTCCTAAATATTCTATTGCTTTACTCATACAAATCGGATCATCTTCCACAGAAGGAGTTCTTACACAATTTTCGCAATGTATAATTAGTTTAACATCACTTTCATCTCTACGTATTTCAAAGTCACAAGGTTTCCAATTTCCTGAAGGTGGCATTAATAATAAAATTTTAAATAAAATAACATTTAAACATTTGTTATCACGTTAAAGTAATTTACCAATTAATACATTCACAAAATTTTTAAAACTATATTACATTTCTTAATAAATGGATAACAATACAAATTTATTAATAGAAAAAATAAAAGAAAAACTTAAAGAAGTAAAAGATCCAGAAATAGGGTATGATTTAGTTTCTTTAGGTTTAGTTTATGACATCCAAATTTCTGAGGAAAATAAAAAATTAGATATCAAATTAGGATTGACTAGTCCTTTTTGTCCTTTGGCTGGTTTTATATTAGCTGATGCATACCGAGCAGTAAGTGAAATTGACCAAATTCTAAACGAAAGATGGGATGTAAATATTGAGTATGATTTTAACATTCCTTGGAGTATTGAAAGAATGAGTCCTGAATTGAAAGAACAACTAAGTTCCAATCTTCCAGAACTATCTAAAAAAGATTCAAACCAATAATAAAAATTTATAAAATAAAAAGAAATCTTTAACATTCATGGAAAACATTGAAAAACTCGATTTAGAAAACATTGAAATAAGTAATGTTCTTGAAGCATTGAAAAAATCAAAAAATTATAATATTGTAAAAGATTTACCTATAAGCTTCATTTATTTTACTGATGATTCTTTACAAATTGCATTTTTAAGCGAAAATTTAGAAACTTTGAAAATATTTTATCTTAAAAACAAAGAAAATAAAACTCAAATTGTGTTCAGTGAAGAAGAAAATGTTACGATAGATGAAAAAAGAAACGAACAAAAAATAAATTTAGATGAAATAAAAATAAGTTATTCAAAAACAAAAGATTTATTCAATGATTTTCTTAAAAAGAATTATAGTAAAACTAAACTTCTTAAGATTTTCTACATATTACAAAACTCTAATCTAGGCTTAATTTGGAATATCACTGGCTTATGTGCTGATTTTGATGTTCTTAACGTAAAAATTTGTGCAAAAACAGGAAATATTTTAGAATTTAGTAAAGAACAGATGTTTTATTATGATATTCAAGAGCTAAAAGATAATTTAAGCAAATAGACTTTATTTTTCTTTTTTCTTGTATGATAATTCATAAAGTGTGTTAGTAAAATCTGCAATAGATTCTACAGAATAGGATTTTTTTATTTTTTCATAGTAAGGAAATTTTTTCAATTCATAGTAGGAAAAGATCAAAGAAAATATTGAAAAAAGAATAATAATGATTCCTATGATACTAAACCTCAAAAGTATAAAACCAAATAGCAAGATAAACCCATTTAAAATCATAAACAGTATAAAAATATTTCTAAATTTTAATTGACGTAATTTAATCATCTTTTAATTTATATTTAGAAAAATTTAAATATTCTTCTTTTCACTCTAAAATAGGTGAAATTTATGAATAAATATCAAGAATTAATTATAACCTTAGTATTGTTTGCAGTAGGTGCTTTGTTAAGTTATATTTGGTGGAGAGAAATTTTAGCATTCTTGAAAGGAGCTGTTCCTTTAATATTGCTGTTATTTGGATTATTATTTTTATTAATAACAATAGAAGACTTTAAAGAAGAGTAAAAATTTCTACTTTTTTCTATTTTGATTTTCTGCTCATTTCAGCGCACTTGTAATACTCAACACTAACGCACCTATCGAAATTAAAATAAATGAATGTTTGGTTCCTGTTGCAGCTTTTCCAGTTGAAAGTTTTCCAATAATTAATCCTGTAAATAACCCTTGTAAAATAATCAAATTCATAAAAACTCCATTAATAGATATAAACCATTTTCCTAGAGAAATAATAAATGCACCAAGAGATGAAACATCAATTTCTACTTTTCTTTCTAATTTAGCTCCTCCACCAGAAGCACCTAATAACATATTCAATGTTCCTCCTTCTGCCATTTGCTCTATAACTGGAAGTAGAAAATTTTGAAGAACTACAATAATTGCTAAGAATATGAAAAAGATTATATAATTTTGAACAACTTGTTTATAAACCATTGATCTTCTTTGCTCTTCTAAAATTTTAATCCTTAGCAAAGATTCATGAACTGCATCTAGAACAACATCTAATTCTCCACCACTTCTGACAGATTCTATAACGGTACTCATCGCTCTATCGATTAATGGATCATCTGTAAGAATTGAGAAAAATTGAAACGCTTTTGCAGCAGGAATTCCCCAATTTATCTGATAATACAATTTTCTGACGTAATACGTTAAAGCACCATAATCATTGTTTACAATTTCACCTAATGCTAATGGCAAAGGCTTTCCTGATTTTATTGCTGAAGACAAATCTCTAATAAAATCAGGGAAGAATTGCTCTAATTTTTGTTGCCTCATAGATTCTAAATAATAGAACAACCAATTAGGAAAAATAAAAAGAATTAATGATAGAATAATATATGTCATAAAGAACTTACTCTTTGAAAGAAAAATAAAAGTAAAGAAAAATAGACCTACTGAAAACACTTGCAAAAATATGAACAAAGGTTTATATTTTTTCTGGATATTCATCTTAATAACCTAATAATATTTTATCTAACATCGAAAAAAATGCAAAATTTAGCAATGGGAAAATTACATATGTAAAAATTCCTAACATTATCGGTGCAGAAATTCCTCCAATTTGGGCACCTAAAAAACCAATCATACTTATAACTAATACAAAAAATATCGGAGCGGTAATCATTATACCCATATACATTTCTGAAAATACTGAAATATTATCATTTACTTTTTCTCTTTTAATTTTGTAAAGATCCAAAATTTCATTAGCTTTCACTGTTAAATATAAAATTAAATCACCTCCTGATTCTATACTTGTGATTAAACCATTTAAAAAATCTTTAAGTTGTGTAGATGGAGTTAAATCTAAAGTTTCTCTAATAGCAGTAATTAAATCTACTCCAAAAAGATTGACATATTTAACAATTCTTTCAAATTCTTCTGAAACAGCACCAAAATCTTTTCTTTCTGCAACCAATTCAAACATTTTCAAAGGTACTACTCCTGAACCTGCAATAGATGACATATGAATTATAGCAAATGGCAAATTTGTTTCTATTGATTTCATTCTTTCAGTGATTACTGAATTTGGATATTCCGTAAATACTACTACTATCAAAAATATACCAATTATAGCTAAAAGCCAACCTAATCCAAAAGCAACTACAAATGGCATCTTTAAGAACACTAAACCTACTAACATACCTATGATAAAAAATAAAAAACCTAAAACAAGAGAAGTAAAAATTAGAATGTTAATGTAAATACTTGGCAAAATTTTTAAATTAGCAATTTGTATTTTTTTGTAAAGATTTTCAAAATATTCAGGAAATTGCTTTATTAGAAACAAACTTATATTACTTGAAATTAGGTTTATAATAAACATAAAAAATATAGGTATTTTAAACTCTTCTTCTTTTTTGTTGTTCTCTGTTTTTAACAATTTTTGCAATGCTACAATCTCTTCATCCAACAAATAAGTTTTGCTTTTTTCCTCTTCTTTTTCTTTTTTCCTTTGTTCCTCTCCAAATTTAACTAACTCCAACAAAGAGTTTGTTTGATTAATTGATTCTTTAGAAAAAAGATCTATCTCTTTATTTGACTTCATTTGTTCTGTTTTATTTCTTATTATTTTAGGTAATAAAAATTTCTTATAATACCAATATTTTATCTTAGCAAAAAAAGGTAATTTTTTAACTTCGGTTTCATCAAGAACATAAATTTCATCACTTTTGGCATTCCAATCTATCTTTTTCAATTCTATTGGTTTAAGTTCAGAAACCTTTTTTGAGTTCTTTTTTAACATTTGTTCATATTTTAACAAGATCTCTCTATTTATGCTTTGAACATCGCTAATAGAATCCATTGCTTTTGATTCAAAATAAGTATCTTT
>JAWBMQ010000001.1:0-54887 GCA_038828875.1 Candidatus Woesearchaeota archaeon | reverse complement strand
CTTTTTTGTTTAAATTTTTCAAATTCCTCTTCTTTTTGCTTAAAATAAGAACTCACTTTTGAAAATTTAGCTTTGTAAACATAGGTAAATGTTTCAAACTCTTTTTCAAGATTGGAAAATAAATGAAGTAATTTTTTATCAATTTCTTTTAATTCATTCAACTCTAATTCTATTTTTTTATAATACTCTGTTTCCCAATTAAAAGATTCAAATTTTTGTTTTCTTTTTGAATATTCTATAGAATTTATCTTTCTTGAAAAGAATTCTTCATCTAATTTTTCTTTCTCCTCTTGCAATCGTTTTCCATCTAATGAAACGCTAAGTAAATCTTGTAAAATTAAATTTCTACGTTCAATAAGATTTTTAATTTCATCTATCATCTTTTATAGTTTTCAAAATTTGATGTTCCAAGATCTCTGAATCTTTTAATTTGCTAAATACCTCCTTCTTTATGATCTCTACTCGAATTTTTGCATACTCTGGATCTAATTTTAATTTATCCAAATTCTCAATTTCTTCTACCAATGCACTCATTTGCAAATTCAATTCTTTCAACTTCTTAACATCTTCATAGATTTTTTCAAATTTATTTTCTTTTTTCATTTTTCTTATTCAATCTTAAACTCCTTTAAAACCCCCTGCGGATCAGCATAATATCTTGCAACATATCTTGAAAAATCTTTATAATTGTAAATCTTATTCTTTACTAAAGCATTCAAAAGTTTAGTCCTTCTTTGAAGCTCTAATTTTAATTCATTTAAACTATAACTTGTCATCTTTTCAATTCTCTTTAATAAAAAATCTGATTTTAAGCTAGAATATGAATCCGTTTTAGGATCCCATTCAAATGCAATGTTATATTCAGCTTTACCAATTTCATCTAAAACTCTTACAATCTCAAAGATACTTTTGATCCTTCTTACATTTCTCTCTCCTTGAGTAACTTTGTAAGCAAAAACTACTAAATCTAAAGATTGAATCAATGAAGGTGAAAGATTTATAGGATTAGATTCTAATCTTCTAAGCAACATTTCTACACTTCCTGCGTGGAAAGTACCCATTGATGGGTGACCTGATGCCATTCCCTGAAAAAGAACATAAGCCTCTTGTCCTCTTACTTCACCTACTATAACGTAATCGGGATTCTGTCTTAATGATGCTTTAAGCAAATCAAATAAAGTAACTTCTCCGTAAGTAACTCCATGACCTCCTGTTGTAAAACCTTCCCTTTGAACACTTGGCAACCAATTTTCATGTGGCAAATTCAATTCTCTAGTATCTTCAATAGTAACAATTCTTGCTTCTGGTTTTATGAAAAACGTAATTGTATTTAGAAATGTAGTTTTACCTGAACTTGTTTCTCCAATTACCATAATATTCAATTTATTTTCTACTGCTAACCAAAGATAAGCGTACATTTCAGCAGTAGCTGCATTAAATTCAATCAACCTTGTAGGTGTCCAAGGATCTTTTGTAAATTTACGTATAGTAAAAGATGGTCCTTTGCTAGTTACATCTGATGTGTAAGTTGCATTTACTCTTGAACCATCAGGAAGTGCACCATCTAAAACCGGCTTTGCATAAGAAATATATCTTCCACATCTTTGAGCTAATTTTTCTACAAATTCCGTTAATCTTTGATGATCAAAAATAAGGTTTGTTCTCATATTCTCAAAGAATCTATGTGTAATAAAAATAGGATTATTGGCTCCATTACACTCAATATCTTCAATAAACGGATCTCTCATCAAAGGTTCAATTTCATTTAAACCTAAGAAATCTCTAAAAACATAATACATAAGCTTTAAATAATCTTGCTTCGATAGTTTTTGTCCTAATTGAGATAAAATCACCTTAACATTATAATCTAAAAAATCTCGCACTTGCTCATTTTTTTGGTTTCCTTTATATTCTACAGAAATCAATTCTTGTAATCCTAAAGAAACTAAAGAATAAAGATTTTTTAAACCTTCATTTAATTCAGGTTCGATAACATCATAAACCAACATATTGTATTGATCACTCCAATGAATATTAGAAAAAACATATCCTCTAATCAAAGGATAAGAAAATTTCACCTCTCGTTTATTGTTAAATTTAGGTACTGAAATATTAAGTTCTAATCTATCGTAAAATGCATCAAAAAGATCATTAATTTCAGGAATAGCCATTAATAACTAAATATGAATTTTATGTTTTAAACTTTATTAATCACTTAAAAATAAAAAATTAATTGAAAAATACTGGTGAATATTCAAAATCAGTTATTTCTTTACCGTCTACAATTACTTTAAACCTACCTACATTTAAATTTATAGTTTCTGCATTTAAGATTTCTTTCAATAATTGTTGATTATTCATAAGAGGAACAATGTATTTCTCTTCTAAATATACTGAAATTTCTTTTATACTTTCTGTAAACTTTTTTTGTTCTAATGCACGATATTTTCTAACTGCAGAAACAATCATTGCAAAGTAATCTCCTAATGCTTCAGCATCTTCATCTATTAACACAACTTCTGGCCAAGATTCAAAATGTATAGTTTTTGACAAATCTGAAGTAAAGATCTTATGATAAAGAACTTCACTAATATGTGGCATAATTGGAGAAATTAATTTTAAAGAATTGAGCAAACCTAATTTCAATGTTGCGATTATTTCATCCATTAAATCATCATTTGTTTCATTTTTGAAATAATACTTCACAAATTCTAAATAATTATCACAATAAACCTGTCTAAAGAATTTCTCAGCGTATTGCTTTACCTTAGAATAATCATAATTTTCTTCAAAAGCTTTAGTTGCACTTTGAGTAGCTTTAGATAGTTTTGTTAATAACCATCTATTCAAGAAAAATTTACTAGCTTTGCTAACTTCAAAAATGTCAATTTTTCTCTCTGAATGAGCTTTATAATAATTATCTAAATTCATCATTAAAAATCTAGATGCATTCCACATTTTATCTACAAATTTTTTACCATTAATGAATTCTTTATCTTCTATTGGTAAATCTTCTCCTAGCTTACTACTTCCTGCCCAGAATCTTAAAACATCGCTTCCATATTGATTTATTATATCCCATGGATTTACTACATTACCTTTGCTTTTAGACATTTTACTTCCATCTGCTGCTAAAACATAACCAGAAATTGCTGCATTTTTCCAAGGTAATGATTTTTCATGTAACCAAGATTTTACTACTGTATTAAATAACCAAAAACTTATTATATCATGTGCCTGTGGTCTTAGGGAATTTGGGAATGTTAATTTAAAAAACAAATCATCTTCTCTCCATTTTGAAATTATAAAAGGAGTTAAAGATGATGTTGCCCAAGTATCTAAAACATCTTCATCAGGTTTACAATTACTTCCACAGATAGGACATTTCTTAGCTACACTTGTAGGATCTACTGGCAATTCTTCCTTTTTAGCAACAACAATATGTCCTTTTTCACAATACCATACAGGAATAGGAACTCCAAAATAACGCTGTCTACTAATACACCAATCCCATTGTAATCCTTTTATCCAATTATTATATCTATGAACCATATGCTCTGGATACCATTTCAACTCTTTACCTAATCTCAAGAAATCATCTTTTAAATCTAAATACTTTATAAACCATTGTGGCCTTGAAAGTAATTCAATAGGAGTATTACATCTTTCATGTACATTAACAGTATGCACAATTTTTTTCTGATTTATTAAAAGATTATTTGATTTTAAATCTTCAATTATTGCTTTTCTAGCTTCTAATAATTTCATCCCTCTATATTTTCCTGCAATTTCAGTCATAATTCCTTTTTCATTTATTGCCTCTTTCAGTGGCAAATTATAAACTTTATACCATTCTACATCAGTAACATCTCCAAAAGTACAACACATTACAATTCCTGTACCTTTTTCAGGATCAACACGTTCATCTGCAAGAATAGGAACTGTAAAATTAAATAAAGGCACTTTAGCTTTTTTTCCAACATATTTACTTGCTCTTGGATCTGATGGATGAATAAAAACAGCAACACATGCAGGCAACAATTCAGGTCTTGTTGTAGCAATAATTAAATCTTCAACCTCATTTCCTTTTTCATCTATAAGCTTAAAAACAATATCATTAAAAGTACTTTCTAAATCTAAATCTTTTGTTTCTGTTTGTGAAATTGCTGTTTTACATTCTGGACACCATTGAATTGGAGAATCTTTTCTATAGATTCTTCCTTGCTCATAAAGCTCTACAAAAGAAAGCTGTGAAATTTTAATAACTTCAGGAGAGATTGTTGAATATGGATTTCTGAAATCTGCACTTAATCCCATTCTTATCCAAAAATCTTGGAATGTTTTTTCTAGCTCAGTTATTTTTTCATAACAAATTTTTCTAAACTCTTCTCTAGACATTTCATCAGCTTTTTTACCTATCTTCTTTTCTACATATCTTTCAGTAGGCAGACCATTGTCATCAAATCCAAAAGGAAAGTACACTACTTTTCCTCTCATTCTTTGAAATCTTGCAAAAAAATCTATTTGAGAATAACTAAAAGCATGACCTATATGCATTCCATCCGCGTTAACTGTTGGGGGAGGAGTATCAATAGAATACACCTTTTCTTTAGCTATTTCTAACTTAATTTTTCCTTCTATGACATCATTAATGAATGCATCAAAAGATTTATTGTAAAAATCATATTCTAACCAATATTTCTCAACAAGAGGTTCATAAACTTTAAAATCATAATGCTTATCGAATTCTTTTGAAGTTAATTTATCATATTCTTGCATAATCCCACCATATTATTTAAATTCAAAAATAGAAGGAACTATTATTTAAAAGTTATGTTATTTAACTTAAAAAAATTTAGAAAAATTAATAAAAAGCTTTCACTTATAATAATAAAGAGAAGGTGATATTATGGCTAAAAAAAATGAAGAAAAAGAAAAAGAGAATATTATGAAGTCACTTGAAGAGTTAAAAAAGCTAAAAAAAGAACTTACAGAAAAATCAGAAGAATTGAAAAAAGAATTAAGTGAAGATTTTAAAAAAATAAATTGGAAAAAGTTAAATCATCCTGCAACTTATGCATTAGCTGGCTTCGTAGGTGGTTTGATAGTTGGAGCGCTAATTTCTAAAAATAAAAACAAAAAAGAATAACTCCTTAAACTTTAAAAATAGGTGAAATGATGAAAAAAAACAAAAAAGATAAAGAAAACGATGAAATTCAAGAAGAACCATCTTTTTTAGATTTCATAAAACAAAACATTGCTGATAAAATTTTAGGAGTCTTAAGTTTAGTTATTGAAAAAACAGTTAATTTTAGCTTTGAAAACGTAAAACAAAAGATTATAGAAATTGAAGAGATGATTGTCAAATTCGTAAAAACAGTTATCATTTTAAGCATTCTTAAAGCATTTTTCTTGATTATGGGCTTCTTTTTCCTTGCATTGTCACTCATCAAAGTTTTGAATTATTATTTTACTCCTGAAATAACTTACTTAATTTTAGGATCCTTTTTTATAATTTTAGGAATTCTAACCAACCCAAAAATAAAGAAAGATTTTTAATTTTATAATCTCTTTTATGCATAAAAAGGTGAAAATATGCTACAATTAAGAACTTTAAAAGATTTTAATTTTGAAAACAAAAAAGTTATGTTAAGAACTGATTACAATGTTCCTATTGAAAACGGCGTAATAGTTAACGATTTCAGAATAAGAGAAAGTTTACCAACAATAAAATATCTATTAAACCAAAACGTTTCACAAATAATTATTCTTTCACACCTAAAGGAGCCTAAACAAAGAAGCGAAGAATTTTCATTAAAACCTGTTCATGAAAGACTTCAAGAACTTTTAAAGGAAAAAATAGATTTTGTAGATGTTAATAAACTTTTTGAAGTAAAATCAAGAATTGCTTTAGTTGAAAACATTAGATTTTGGAAGGAAACTGAAAACGATGATGAATTTGCAAAATATTTAGCTAGCTTTGCAGATGTTTATGTCTTTGATGCATTTTCAGTAGCACATAGAAAACATACCACAACAAACGCAATAATGAAGTATCTTCCAAGTTATGCAGGGCTGTTAGTTGAAAAAGAAGTTAAAAATTTATCCAAGATTTTTGAAGCTGAAAAACCTTTTGTTGCAATTCTAGGAGGTGCAAAAATCTCTACTAAATTAACAACTATAAAAGCATTGCATAAATATGCTGATAAAATAGTTTTAGGAGGTGCAATGATATTTACAATAATGAAAGCATTAAACAAAGAAATTGGAAAAAGTTTACATGAACCTGAATTAGTCGATAGCATAAAAAAAGATTATGAATTACTCAAAGATAAAATTTTGCTTCCTGTTGATTTTGTAGTAGCTTACAACGAATTTTCAGATCCTCGAATCGTAGAAACTTTAGAAGAAAATGATATATGTTATGATCTTGGTCCTAAAACTTTAGAGTTGATAAAAAAAGAGATAAACAATGCAAAAACAGTAGTCTGGAATGGACCAATGGGTTTGTTTGAAAATGAAAAATTTGAAAATGGAACTAAAGAATTAATAAAGATTCTAGAAAATTTTAAAGGTACTAAAATCGTAGGTGGTGGAGAAACTGTAGATGCAATAGAAAAGTTTAGCAATTTTAATAATTTTACTCATGTGAGCACTGCAGGTGGTGCAATGCTTAAATTCATAGAAAATCCAATTCTTCCAGGATTAGAAAGATTGATAGAAAAATAAAACTATCTATAATAATAAGATCCGTCTTTCTTTACTTTATTTTCTTTAACTAGGTTTTCTAATTGTAACTCAAAATTTTCTAATCCTGTGATTTTTGAAATTTCTTCATATGTCAATTTCTCATGAGTTCTTAAAGCTACTAAGATTAAATTTTCTATAAGTTTTTGAGAGATATCTTTTAATTGTTGATTTTCTGCATTCAAAATTGCATTTTGAGCTGAAACTTCTTTTAAAGCTAAACCTAATTCGTGTAGTTTGTATAATTCAGAATTTAACATTGAATTAATTTCTGATAATGAAAATGAAATTTTACTTTCATAAATTTCAAATGAAGATGGATAAAAGTTATGCAAGAACGCAATCATTTCATCTACATTCTTAAAATAAATTTCTAATTCCAAAAAACCTTCAAAAAGTTCTAATTTTTCATCAACTAACTTAGGCTTAAATGTTTTATAAGATTTAACGTAGTGATTTTCTTTTACCTTATCTTTAATTTGTTTTAGAAGTTCCTTAACATAATCCTGTGGTTTCCCTACAACTTCAATAACTGATCTAGAATAAATCAAATATTTATCAAAATTTTCTTCAATTTCTTTTTCACTTTTCTTCTTTAAACTTTTTTTATCTTTCTTTACTTTTTCATTTACTTTTTTATTTCCTTTTGAATCTATTTTTTTTGAAACTTTTTTAGGTTTTAAAAAATCAAATAATGCCATTGCAAAAAGAGAAAAAATTTACCACTTAAAAATGTTATTATTTTGTAATTCTTTCAATCAGTTTTTTCAACGATTCAATTTCTTTAGTTAATTTTTCCAACTCTTCCCTTTTATTATCATACTGCTTATTCTTTAAAAGTTCCTTTAACTTTGATTCTAATTCCTGTACATGACTCAAATTATAATGTAATAAAATCATCAAAAAAGATTCTGACAATGTTTTGCTTACTATGTACTTTTTATTTTTTCCTCCTGTGGTTGCTTTTTCTATCAAACCTTGATGTTCTAGTTGTTTTAATGCTGGGCTAATTAAACTCAAACTAAATCCAGTTTTTTCAGAAATCTCTTTTTGCCCTATTGGCTCCTTAGAAAGCATAATTGTTATCCATATCTTAGCTACAGATTCATTAATTCCAAAAAAATTTATGAATTGAGAAATAGATGATAAAAATAAATCTACAATTTCTCTTTCTTGTTTTTCTATACTTTCATTTGGCTCCATTTGGATTTATATTTAAATAAAACAAATATATTTAAATTTTTTGAATTTCTGAAAAATTAAAAAAGAAATTTAAAAATTAAAAAATTAAAAACTTACTTAAATCTTTCTTGTTACAAAAACTAATCCCATTGCTGCAATCGCAATTAATAACAAAATCAATTCATAATTACTATCATTCTTTATCATTTCAATAATTAAACTCTTTATGCTTGCTCCTGCTCCTTCTATTAACATTGGGTCTAAACCTGTTAAATATACCTCTCTGAAATTATATTCTCCTTGACCTTCTATTTCATATCTTACAATAAATGTTGCATTTTCATTTTCCCAATTAGGATCATTGTTTCCGGGATTAAATACTGCACCACCTGCTGGCGGATTTAAAACGAATTTCAAAACCTTGCCATTATATTTTCCACTAACATCATTATTATAATAATTTACACTATATTGTGGATTCTTTGCTGCCATTGGATAAATATTATCATTAGTATATTCAGTTAAATCGGTTAATATGTTAAATGTATTAGGTACAAAATCATAAATTAAGATTTGCCTATCTTTTGGAGTTGGTGAAGGACCATTATTATGCACATAAATTTCCACTAAATATTTATTTTCATCACCACTAGATACCTTTGTAATATTTTTAATTAATTGAAGATAATAATCTACTACAATGTAAATTTGCAATGTGTATCTGTCACTTTCATTGAATGTTCTATAAAACACTCTCACTTGACCAACATTTTCACTATAATTTGATTTTGAAATATTTTCATAATTGTCATTCAATAATGTATAAAATACCTTTGCGAACAAAATTGGAGATCCTCTTCCTGGATCACTATAATTGAAAAACCAACTTTGAACCATTGCCCACTGTTTAGTATAATCTATAATACCATTGTCAGAATTTAATTTGTTTGGATGATTTGGATCACAAAACAATTCTATGGTTCCTGAATTATCTCTATAATAACAAACATCCTCCCAAGTCATATTATAAATTAAGGGAATCATTCCTGTTACAGTATCATTATCTATATCTTCTAAAAATGAACTTTCATTGATTTGACTTCTTCTAGATACCCAAAGAGTAACTTTAGTAATATTATAAACTATATTGTTTGTAGTATAAAATCCTGCGCTAATGTTCCAAGTAATATTGTAACCTAACAAATTGATTAAATCATTAGGATCACTTGTTATCTTTTTTGTAATGTTTATATAATTTCCTTCACTAGTTGCTACAATATTAAGCACATTCATTGAAGAAATTAAGCTATTTAATCTATAACTTGAATCTATATCCAAAAATTGATAATAATCAGTAATAGGTAATGTATCAGGCATCTTAACTTTATAACTAATATTAACCATATATCCTAGAGGCATACAAAAATTAGCATTTTTTAGAGAAACATACCATTCTCTATTATTAATTTTAACAATTTCAAAATTATCAGTATCATCGATAGATTCACTTCCATCTATAAAAGTAAATTCAAAATCATATTGAGTACCACTCCCGCTTCCCCATGTTCCATTTCTTGTTTTCAAAGTCAAGTTTAAATCATAAATACATTCATCTTGATAAGCTTTAACATAATCAAAAACGTTGCTAATGAACTGATTTACAGTTAATTCACCACCAGTTATAATTTTTAAGTGTGAGTAATTAGTACTTATGTTCAATGGAGGTTTATTAACTGCATTTTCATCAACAACATAGTCCCATCTTACTTTTTCATTAGGTTTAATCTCAGGGATATGGATTACTACATACTCTTGACCTGATAATGTAAAAACTGTATCTGTTTTAGAATTTTTATCATAATAAACGCCTAAAGCTTCAACTTCATCAGTTCCATTTCCATACATCCAACTTAATCTATAGCTAGAAGAATCATTTCTAGTGTATTGCTTAATATTAGAAATGTTTCCAATAACAACCCAAAGATCATTATATGTAACATTAGGATTAACATTCTCAATTTCTAAATAACCTCTTATAGAATATGTCGTTCTATTTTCACATTCAGGCAAAGGTGTTTCAGCAATGTGACAATATTCAAAAGGATCAAAAGTAATATTACTCGTAACATATTCATACAAAGTTATATTAATTTGTGGCTCTGTTGCGAAAATTCCAATTATAGAAAAGAAAAAAAACATTCCAATCAACAACCATAAAATCTTTTTGTTAGTCATTTTGTCACCAATATACTAAAAACTATACTTTTATATATACAAGCTGATATATAAATATTTCTAAGATGAAACTTAGAAGGAAAAACTAACACATTTATTTATAAATAACTTACAATTTATAAATCTTATTTTATTTTCTTAGTTATGACTCACTACCAATGTAACCTTTCAGAAGAGTGTAAGCGATGTGGAAACTGTTGTAGATTTCATTTAGCCAAATCAAATCTTTCTCAAGAAGAGGAATTAGAGTTAAGAAAGGCAATATATTATAAAAAATCTATATTATATTTATTTGACTTAAGATTGATTACGATTTCTATCAAGGAAGATGAAAAAATAATCCTTGAAGAAAAAGCTAAAGAACTAAATATTTATCTAAAAATTAAGCCCAATAAGATACTTTTCGATGAAAAGCTAAAAGTATTAGATTATTTTATTCTTGCAGATGTCTGTCCTTTTTTTGATGAAGATAAAAATGAATGTAAAATTTATCCATATAGACCAAAGATATGTAGAGATTTTCCTTTGACCAGAGAAAAAATTATACTTCCTGAAAAAAAACCAAAAGTTAGTTTTGAAAAGGCAATAGAAATTGCCAAAAAACAGTTCAATATTTAAAAATTAATAAAAGATTATTTTCATAATTTTTTTAAAACAAAATTAATTCCCTAACTTTATGACAAATTTAGCGTATATTTTGATTTCAACAATAATTGTAAGTTTGGCAGGACTTATAGGAATTGTCTTCTTTTTTATAAACGAAAAAAAAGTAAGTAAATTAGTTCCGTTTTTGGTAGCTTTTGCAGCAGGTTCTTTACTAGGTGGTGCTTTTTTACATCTAATTCCTGAAGCTATAGAAAAAGGAAGCATTTCGTTAATTCTTGGATTCTTTGTTTTTTATTTTTTAGAACGAATTTTACATTATCATCATTGTCATAGTAAACATGTTTGTGAAAGAAAAAACGTTTCGATTTTAGTTTTGATAGCAGATTTTTTACATAATTTTATAGATGGATTAGCAATAGGAATTTCTTTTTCAGTTTCAACTACTCTAGGAATAACTACTAGCTTAGCAATATTGTTTCATGAATTACCTCAAGAACTAGGAAATTTTTCTATTTTGATCTACGATGGACTTAAAAAGAAAAAAGCCTTGATTTTAACATTCTTAGTTCAATGTAGTGCGATTTTAGGAGGTATTGCTGGATATTTTATTGGTGAACTAGAATTTTCAGCTTATCTTTTAGGCATAACTGCTGGAGGATTTATATATTTAGCAGCATCTGATTTAATTCCGTCATTACACGAAAGAGAACATAATAAAAAATATTTAATTGAATTTTCGCTTTTATTAGGAGTTTTATTGATGGTAATTATGCATTTTTTTGAGTAAATAAAAAAACAAAAAAATAATATTTGTTTATTTTAAATAAATTTATAAATAGAACATTTATCACATGATTAAATGAGGTGATTTGATGGCTGAAGATTTGCTAATTTCCAGAGATCTTTATTTAAAATATGGTGCACATATCGGTACTAAATTCAAAACAAAATATTTAGAAAAATTTATTTTTAAAACTAGAGAGGATGGTTTATCTGTATTCAACATTTCAGAAGTAGATAAAAGATTGAGAACAGCGTTCAAATTTTTGAGCAAATATTCTCCTGAAGACATACTTGTTGTAGGAAGAAGAGAAACTGCTCTAAAACCTTTGATGAAATTGCAAGAAATCACAGGAATAAAAACTATGCCCGGAAGATATTTCCCTGGAATGTTAACAAACCCTTCATTAAAAGAGTATACCGAAGCAAAGATATTGCTAGCTGTAGATCCTGTTTTCGATAAAAACGCAATAGATGATGCTTTTTCAAGAGGAATTCCAATTGTAGCAATCTGTGACACAAATAATACTGCAAATAAAATTGATTTAGTAATACCTTTTAACAACAAAGGAAGAACCAGCCTAGGATTGTTTTTCTGGTTATTTGCTAAACACTACATGCTAAACAGAGGCATGATCAAGAACGAAAAAGAATTCAAATATGAAATTGAAGATTTCATGCAACAACTCTAAAATCTTAATTTTTTAATTTGAAAATTTTTTATTTTTTCTTTATCATTTATCATCTAAATAAGTTAAAAAGATAAAGATTCTATGAACTGCATCTGAGTTGTAAAAATTATAGAGATATTCTAAAGTATAGTTTATGCTAATCATTTGTACTTCTTTCCAAACATACATTCTTGAAAACGTATTTTCAAATAAGTAATCATAATTTGGTGTTGAATAGACTAATTGTGTATAATTTTTAACATACAAACTAAGATTGAAGTAGCATTCTTCACATAGATTATTAACTTTTATAGTTCCATTAAATTGATCATAAATATAATTCACATTTAACAATGGAATGATTCTTACAGCATCTTCCTTTTCAGGGGCATAATGACTAAACGAAGTACATTTAACTTTAAATTTAGAATAATATTTAGAATCAAAAGATCTTTCATAATACCAAATGTTATTTGTAGTATTTAAAGTCATAAAATCATCTATCCAAGAATCTGTTTTTTGATTATAAAAACTTATCTTACATTGTGCATTTTCTGGAAAATTATCATAATAATCTCGATAATTTGCATAAAACGTTATTTTTTCATTAACTATTTTTGTTTTATTATCAGAATCATCCCAAATATCTAACTTTCCAAAATCTACGACTCGCATATTCATTAAGCCATCGTTATTATAATCTAAAAAATAAGGTAAATTTACTATTACATAATCATTTGGAACAAAATCTTCAAGAAAGCATTCATTACAATATTCTTCATCTATTAAAATAACAGGAGTATAAATTATAGAAATATTGGAGAAAGAGATATTCATACTTGAATTATGGGTAGAATGTACAATCGTGTAATTTATGGTTAAATTTGACTTTTTAAATTCAATTGCCTCATCGTAATCAGCACCATATGCGTTTACTACACTATGCCAGATTATTGAACCGTTCTTATTTCGTAAGTTAACATTTGCATTTTTTATAGAATCTTTATCATAAGTTCTAAAATCAGTTGTTTCTGAATAATTTTTAAATTCATCATAAATTGGGATCCACCAATTCAAATTTAGTACTCTTTCTTCACTGCTAAACCATAGCCCTAATGGTGTTCTTGCATATGCTTTATAATAATATACATTTTCATCAAGATCTGTAAAATTTCTATAACAATAATTCCCTTCACAAGTAACAGTATAATTTTGACCATCCCATTCTAATTTAGCTTCAGAATAACTTCCATCAATTGTAAAATTAATAAAACTATAATTTATTTTTTTAAGATTAAAGATTGAATTATTATCCCATGTTGGTTTCACAAAAGTCAAAATTAATATTGAAGTATCTATTGTAAATTGTCTTGTCTCTGTAGAATTATAATTACCCGCTTTATCATAACCTGTTGCGTTTACATAATACAATCCATCTGGTAAATTTGTAAACGTATATGAAAAAGAATTATCTGTTGATGTTTGCATTTCTACTAAGCCTGTTGTATTGTACAAGTATATCGTTACATTATTAAAATTTAAATCTACTACACTAACGTTTATGGTTACATTATTTTTTGGAATTATTGAATCATTTTCTGGAGTAGGAAATTCAAAAGTAATTAATGGTTTAGTAACATCTATTGTAAATTGTCTTGTCTCTGTAGAATTATAATTACCCGCTTTATCATAACCTGTTGCGTTTACATAATATAATCCTTCCGGTAAATTTGTAAATGTATATGAAAAAGGATTATCTGTTGATGTTTGCATTTCTACTAAGCCTGTTGTATTGTACAAGTATATCGTTACATTATTAAAATTTAAATCTACTACACTAACGTTTATGGTTACCTGAGTTGAATCTAAATAACTATCATTTTCTGGAGTAGGAAATTCAAAAGTAATTAATGGTTTAGTAACATCTATTGTAAATTGTCTTGTCTCTGTAGAATTATAATTACCCGCTTTATCATAACCTGTTGCGTTTACATAATACAATCCATCTGGTAAATTTGTAAACGTATATGAAAAAGAATTATCTGTTGATGTTTGCATTTCTACTAAGCCTGTTGTATTGTACAAGTATATCGTTACATTATTAAAATTTAAATCTACTACACTAACGTTTATGGTTACATTATTTTTTGGAATTATTGAATCATTTTCTGGAGTAGGAAATTCAAAAGTAATTAATGGCTTCGTAGTATCTATTGTAAAAAACATGAAAGATTCGGTAGAATTTCTAATTCCATCAGAAACAATTACTGACCAATTATACAATTTTTCTGTAAACAAATTTTGCCAGAGATAAGTTAAAGGAGTTCCTCTTTGAATTTCAGTATAATTAACTAAATGATTTCCATCTCCATAAAAGAAAACTTTTAACTTTCTTAATGTAGGATACCATGGAGTGGCATTAAGTAAAATATTATTATAATTTAAAAAAGAATTATTTTCAGGAGCATTATAAATCACGCTTGGAAGACAAATATCATATATAGAAATTTCAGAATTTAAAGTAACACTTGGTTCTGTTGATAATTTCTTTCTTACCAAACCATAAAATCTAACAGTAGGCACAAAATTAGATCTAGTACATGTACCATCGAAAGGCCAAGTTCTAGATCCTGAAAAATAACAAATTATATTTGAAACGCCTATATTTTTTTTATACATACCGCCGTTGTTTGCAGTAACAGAATCATCTTTTGAAATATCTAACATAAAATTATTGTAAATCCATAAAACTGGTTTTCCAGAATAATAATTCCATTCTGCAACAGGAGTATGTGTTACTGGACCATAAAATAAAATCCAACCTCCTGAAGTAAATGATGCTGTAGGAAATGAAGTAGATGTTGTAAATTGATATCTTAATCTAAAATTAGCTATAGCGATTCCAGGTGCTTGATATCTTCTAAATGCAATTTGTTCTATGAGAATTGGTTCATAATTTTGAAAGGAAGATCTTAAATATATTACTTGATCTCTAACGTCAGCTGATGCAGTATTATAAGGATCTCCTGAATTTGTTACTCCGCTACCCCATGAAGAATCTGCAAACCAAGAATAAGGTTCAGCGTAACCTATTTCAAATGCTTTGTAAAGGTTACTTGCAGTTATTAAAGCAGGAGAATAATAAAACATATAGATTATTTTATTTCCTAATGGTAAATCTGGAATTTTAACCCAAAAAACAGTATTTGTAGTATTGCAAGTGTTAGGCTCTAACCAATAACTAATTGGAGTAATACCATCACTATCTGTAAACCTTACATCTGAACAATCAGATTTCATTTTATTCTGTGAAATTAAACTTTGAGTATCTATGACAACTCTAATTGTATAATTTGAAACTGCACTTACTGAATTACTAATTGAAATATTTCTATAATAACCAAAATCACAAAAATCTAAAGTTGACGCATCTAATCTAACAACTATACTCACACTATCGAAATTTCCTGCCTTATCGTAAGCTGTTGTAATTATCGTATAATTATCTGTACTTAATCCTGCAAAAGAAATTTCACCTTCAAGATCTTCCAAATAATAAGAACCTAATATATTGTTTCCTGAATCATAAAGCTTTATTTCAATATGCTCGAGATTGTCTTCAATAACTGAATAATTCACAATTATAAAATCTGCTAATATCAAAGAATTATTCTCAGGAGAATTTATTCTAATTTGTGGTTTAATTGTATCTATGTATATTTTTCTAGTTTCTGTTGTAGAAAATTTTCCTGTTGCTGAGAATGCCGTAACGTTAAAGAAATAAAATCCATCTTCTAGAACAAAATCTTTCCAATAATCTGCAGTGTATGAAACATATGTTTTAACTAAATCTCCTGCTTTATCATATATCCCAATTGTAGAATTTCCAAAATTTGTTGATTGAACTGAGACATTTATAATAATAGTGTTAGTCTTAAACCATTCCTCATCATTAGGTGTAGGATCTAGTAAAATAATATAAGGAACTGAACGATCAATAACATACCTTCTAGTTTCACTATAATAGCTATACCCACGTGCATCAAATGCAGTAGCATTAACATAATAAACTCCGTCAGCTAAATCATCAATCGTCCAATTTAATTCATTTAATGTTGTAAAGTTTGTTCTTACTAAATTTCCACTTGAATTGTAAATGTTTACGGTTAAATTTTTAAAGATAGGACTTCCGAAAGCTACAACAGATAAATCTAAAGTAGATATTTCGGAATTATTTGGAGGAGTTGGAGATACAAAAGAAACGTTAATTTTTGCATACCCTATCGTTAAGTTTCTAAATTGTGCATATGTAGAACCGCTGTAAAAATAAACAGAAGTACTACCTGTATATCTTCTTCTAGTATATAACGTTATATTCCATTGAGTAGGAAACAGTTTCACTGCTAAAAAAGGTTCGTAAATTAAACCCCATGTTGCGGTATCTTGCCAAGTTGCAGGATTATTATCTGTATCAATTTGACCATAAATAAGAATGTATAAAGAATTATTAAAAATATCATCTATGCCTGGACAATTCCAATACGCTGTTTGATAACTAGCGCTTGTATCTCCAACATATTTAGAAAACAATAAATAAGGAGTTCCAGAAGTTAGTTCTCTCCACGTAGCTGGATCTGAATCATTAATAACAAAAACTCTCATACCATAATGAATATTATAATTTCCTGAAAGAACATGATATTGACTTGTTGTACTTCCTGTGGTAGTTGTATTTAACCTAAAACCGCTAACACCAAACCAAGTATTTTGTACATTCCATCCAAATAAATTTATTGTAACGTTAAAACCAACTTCGTAAGTTGAAAAACTATGAACTTTAAATTCAACGATTCCTTTTTCTTTATCAAAATTTATCAATTCACAATCATTGCAAATGTTTCCATCTTTAAAAATGTAGACTCCATCTTCAGTATAATTATAAATTGTAATTATTGCAGATCTATTTAAAAAAGAAACTTTTTTTGAATTAACAATCACAATTTTATCATCAAAGATTATATCAAAACCAATATCAAAATTATCTAAATCAAAACAACCTTCCCATTTCACTTTAGCTTTATCTTTTCTTTCAATTTCTAAATCACACAAATTGTTTTGAAAATCTTTAAACATATCAGCTCTATAAACTTTCTTTCCATTAACATCTCTAAAAGTAATAGTATAGTTTTGCTTAACTTTATCAATTTTATTTTTTAAGAATTCTGCTTTTGATTTTATTGCTAAAAGTTTTTCATCTTTGAAACTAGAAATTTGGAATTTTTCTAATGTTTTATCTGTTTCTGTAATTAATTCAAAATCTTTCCTTTTAAAAAATTCATAAACATCTCTTTCAATTTCATACATTTTCATTATCTTAAAATCAGAATAATCTAAACTTTCGTAACTCACATTTTCAAAATCTTCGATTATTTCGTCTTCGATAGTTTCTTTTAGAGATAATGCTTTAAAAAAAAATTCTTGCTGATAAATCTTTTCATTGTTCCAAAAAATAACAAAGTAAATTTTATCTATATTTTTAGAAGCTAAAAAATCATATCTTTCTTTTGAAAGCGAAAAAGAATATTTTACAATTTCCTTAGTTTTGGCTTCTTTTTCATCTAAAGCAACTAAAGAAGAATCATTATAATAAAAACCAAATTTCAATGAATCTTGCTTATACCAAACTGTAGAAAAAGTAGTATTAAAAATAAAAACATTACTCAAGTTATATTGTTGAAGTAATTCTGAAACTTCAAGAAAATCAAATTTTTCAAATTTCAACAATGGTTTAGTTGGCATGACAATTTCGAATTCACTTAGCTTTTTTTCCTTAGGTGTAGAAATTTCTAAAGTGTAATTTGTAAACAAGATATTTTGTCTTAGAGTTAAATTGTAAAAACATTCTTTTTGACAAATCAAATTTACACATTCTTTCTTGGCATTAGAAACTTTAGCTAAATAGCAAATGTTTAAAACATCATAACTTTCAGAAATGTTTATTGGAATAATTATAGGTAAACTAAATTCATAATAAATAGTTTTTTCATGTTGAACTATTAAACCATAAAATGAATTCAACAAAAAAACAAAAAGAAGAATGAAATAAAAACTACTTAAACTCTTCCTATTCTTCTTTATTCTACTAAAATTCAAACTACTCAATCTCTTCACATTCTATACCTTTCTAAGTTTCAAAAACAATTCAATCTTGAACTTTATTATTTTTAATTATTTTGTTTTTTATTATTTAGAAATTACGAATTAACTACTGTAAAGAAAGTACATAACTGTTACTTTTGAAATACAACAAATAAAAACATTTAAAAACTACATTTTCATATTTTATTTGATGAATCCTAAATCCAAAACGTTATTTGAAGTTTCTTGGGAGGTTGTTAACAAAGTAGGAGGTATTAACACAGTAATAAAAACTAAAGCTGATGTAATCAACAGATATTATCCATATTATTATTTAATAGGTCCTTATTTTGAGCAAAATTATAAATTAGAAGTAACACCTAAACCATTACCTAAAGAATTTATAATTATTGCTTCAGATCTAGAAAAAAATTATGGAATAAAGATTTACTATGGAACTTGGGAAATTAAAGGAAAACCAAATGTTATTTTAGTTGATTTTAAAGAACTTTTCAACAGAAAAAATGAAATTAAGAAAAATCTTTGGGATTGGTATGGTGTAGATAGTTTGTTCTCTCAATTTGATTTTGATGAACCGATTGTATGGAGTTATGCTGTTGGTTTATTTTTAGAAGGGGTTAGTAAAATTCAAGGGCTTGCAGTAGCTCATTTTCACGAATGGTTGAGTGGTGCTGGTTTACTTTATCTTAAGCATCAAAATGTGAAAAATATAGCAACAGTATTTACAACACATGCAACTATGCTAGGAAGAACAATTGCAGGAAACAATCTTCCACTTTATGATATCTTAGAAGAAGTAAATCCTTACGAATATGCTAAAAAATTTGGAATAATCGATAAATATTCTATGGAATTAGCTTGTGCAAAAAACGCTGATATTTTTACCACTGTATCTGAAATTACCGGATATGAAGCTGAAAAACTATTATTTAGAAAACCTGAAGTAATAACTTACAATGGTATTGATCTGAGCAAATATCCTACCTTCGAAGAAATTTCTGTTAAACATACTAAATTTAGAGAAGAAATTAGAGAATTTCTCAAAATTTATTTTTATCCCTATTATTATTTTGATCTAAAAGAATCATTAACATTCTTCACATCAGCAAGATATGAATTTCATAACAAAGGAATTGATATTCTAATAAAAGCATTAGGTAATTTAAACAAAATTATGATTGAAAAGAACATAAACAAAAACATTATTTGTTTCTTCTTTATTCCAAGAGATAACGAAGGCATAAAACCAGAAATTGTTGATGCTAAAACAAGGTATAAGAAAGTAAAAAATTTTGTAGAAGATTATATTGGTGAAATTCAGAAAAATATTATTGATGAAATCATCTCAGGGAATCAACCAAACATCGAAAATATTTTGCCATCTGAATTAAAAGAAAACATCAAGGTTTTATTTTTGAAATTCAAAAAAGATGGATTACCTCCATTAACAACAAACATTTTTGATGAATCTAAAGATCCTATTATAAACGCTTTTAAAGAAAACAATCTACTTAACAGAAAAGAGAACAAAGTAAAAGTAATTTTCTATCCTTTATATTTAACTGGATTCGATGGTTTACTTGATTTAAGATATAATGATGCAGTTTTAGGAACACATTTAGGAATCTTTCCAAGCTACTATGAACCCTGGGGATATACACCAGTAGAAACTATGGTTTTAGGTGTACCTGCATTAACTTCTGATCTAGCAGGTTTTGGAGAATATATGAAAGATAAAATATATGGAAACTATCCTGGATTGTTTATTTTGAAGAGAAAAAATCTAAGTGATGATGAAATTGTTGAAAATTTAACTAAGATTTTGTTAGATTATTCACTTAAAAAAAGACATGAAAGAGTATTACATAAGATGAATGCAAAAGCATTAGCAGAATTTAGCGATTGGAATGAATTAATTAAAAAGTACATAGAAGCTCACAACTTAGCTATTCAAAAAATCTTAGAATAATGGTGATTAAGAATGAATAGTGAAATAAGAAAAGATTATTTTTCTAAGCGCTATGTAATTATTTCTAAAGCTCGAAGAAATCGACCTATGAGATTAGAAAATGTAGATTTGATAACTAAAGAAGAAAAAAATCTTTCAAGTTGTCCTTTTTGTAAAGGAAATGAACATCTTTCTGTTGAAGTTTTCAGAGATAAAGATGATTGGACAGTTAGAGTAATAGAAAACAAATTTCCAATATTATCTAACGACAACAACATTGATGTTTTGAATTTCACTGAAAACGTTTTTCCAGGGAAAGGAGAACACTACGTAATTGTTGAAACCCCTGAGCACTTCAAAAGATTTCATGAATTATCTGATGAAAACATTACAACTTATCTAAAGATTCTATCAAGTCTAACAGAAAAAATGTACAACAACAAAGATATAGAATATGTTTATATTTTCAAAAATGAAGGAATCAAATCAGGAGCATCTTTATTTCATTCGCATAGCCAAGCAATAGGCATGCCTTTCGTTCCTCCTAGAATAATAGAAATTGTTAGCAGTAGCTTTAATCATCCAGGTTGTTACGTTGAAAAAATAATTTCTGAAGAGAAGAATTCTGAAAGATTTGTTGAAGAAACAGAACATTTTATAATATTTTGTCCTTATGCTTCTATAACTCCATATGAGCTTTATATAATTCCTAAAAAACATATTCCCTCTTTAAATTTTTTAGTTGAAAAAGAAATCAAAGAACTAAGCAAAATTTTGAAAAAATACATTTCTAAACTTTACAATTTAACAGATTCTTATAATATTCATTTTTATCAAGCACCTAGAGGACATGATTTTCATTTGATAATAAACATAATTTCAAGAATTACTACATGGGGAGGGGTTGAATTAGGTACAGGAATTATTGTAAATCCAACAACACCTGAAGAAGCTGCACAATATTATCGACAGAATTAATTGAAAATAATCATTAAATAGTTAATAAAAATGTTTAAATAAAAAAGTAATGAAAATTTTTAAAAGATGATTTGAAAATTTCAAAATGGTAAAAGTATTGATGTTCGGTTGGGAATTTCCACCTTTTACTAAGGGGGGATTAGGTACTGCTTGCTACGGTTTAACTAAATCATTATCTAAATTAGGAATTAAAATTCTTTTTGTAATGCCAAAATTACCAAAAGATGCTAAAGCGGAATTTGTAGAATTAATTTCTGATGAAGATGAACTTAGCTCTTTAGAAATCATTGAAACTAAAACGTTACTTCATCAATACATCACTTCAGAAGAGTATTCTAAAAAATTACAATTTTTGAAAATTAATTCTAATTCTTCAAAGGATAATTGGCAAATCTATGGAAGCAACCTTTATGAAGAAGTTTTAAGATATGCACAATTAGCACGAAGTATTGCGAAAAAGCACGATTTCGATTTAATTCATGCTCACGATTGGCTTACTTATCTTGCTGGAATAGAAGCTAAAAAAATATCTAAAAAACCATTAATTGTTCATGTTCATGCTACTGAATTTGACAGAAGTCCTTATCCTAATGAATTTGTTTACGACATTGAAAAGAAAGGGATTCATTATGCAGATGCTATAATTTGTGTTAGCAATTTAACTAAAAAGATTGTAGTAGAAAAATACGGTGCAGATCCTAAAAAAGTTTTTGTAGTTCACAATGGAATTGATTATGAAGAGAAATCAATTTCTGTTGAAAAGAATCAGAAATTAGTTCTCTTCTTAGGAAGAATTACTTATCAAAAAGGTCCTGAATTTTTTATTGAAGTTGCGAAAAAAGTTTTACAATTTGAGCCTGATACAAAATTTTTAGTTGTTGGAGAAGGAGATATGTTGCCTTGGTTAATACAAAAAGTAGCATCAGAAGGGCTTGGAGGAAAAATATTGTTTACTGGATTCTTAAGAGGAAAAGAATTAGAAAAAGCATATGCTTTAGCTGATGTTTATGTAATGCCTTCCCGTTCAGAGCCTTTTGGTTTAACTCCTTTAGAAGCATTATTATGTGGTACTCCTGCAATAATTTCAAAACAATCAGGAGTTAGTGAAGTGCTTAATCATGCATTAAAAGTAGATTTTTGGGATGTTGATGAAATGACAAATAAAATCGTAGCTTTGTTAAGATACAAAGCTTTGCATAACACTTTAAAACATCATGGAAAGGAAGAAATAAAAACATTATCTTGGGATAAAGCAGCAGAAAAAGTAAAGTGCATTTATCTTTGCACCTTGAAAACTTATTTTTAATGTTTATTGAATTCGTTGAGGGGTTAATGTGAAAAAAGAAAAAGTTAGTAAAAGTAGAAATCAAGAGATTAGAAAAAAGAATGATTTAATCAATGATCCCTCTAAAAATTATGAAAAAGAAATTGTTTTTTATTTTCAAGTCCATCAACCATTCAGGATTAGGCGTTATAGAATTTTTGATGTAGGAAATCATGATTATTTTGACAACAAAAAGAATGCAGAAATCATGCACAAAGTAGCAAAAAAATGTTACATTCCTATGAATAACTTACTTTTAGATTTGATAAATAAGTACAACGTTTCGGTTTCATTTTCAATTTCAGGAGTGTTTCTTGAACAAGCAGAACTTTGGGAACCTAAAGTTATTGATACTTTTGAAGAATTAGCAAAAACGAAAAATGTTGAATTTTTGAACGAAACATATTATCATTCTTTAAGTTGGCTAAAATCTAAAAAAGAATTCAAAGATCAAGTTCTCAAGCATAGAAAAAAGATTAAAGAACTTTTCAATTACAAAGCAACAACATTTAGAAATACAGAATTAATTTATTCTAATGAAATAGCCAAAGATGTCGAATCTTTAGAATATTATAAAAATATTCTAGCAGAAGGAACTGAAAAGATCCTTGGATTTAGAAGTCCAAATTTCAGATACAAAGCAAAAGCAAGCTCGTTGAATCTTTATTTAAAAAATTATAGATTAAGTGATGATATTGCTTTTAGATTTTCTCAAAGATCATGGTCTGAATTTCCTTTAACTGCTGAAAAATATGTTCACTGGATAAAAAATTCACCTGGAGAAATAATAAATTTATTTATGGATTATGAAACTTTTGGTGAACATCAATGGGCGGATACTGGAATTTTCAATTTTATGAAACATCTTCCTGAAGTAGCTTTAAAACAAAACGTTGGATTTTTGAAGATTTCAGATATAGAAAATAAGCATAAGGTTATGGATGAAATTGATGTTCCTTACTTAATCTCTTGGGCAGATACTGAAAGAGATCTAACTGCTTGGTTAGGAAATGAAATTCAAAAAAACGCTCTTGAAGAGATATATAATTTAGAACATAATATCTTAAAAACTAAGAATAAAGAAATAATTGAAGATTGGAGAAAATTACAAACAAGCGATCATTTTTATTATATGTGCACCAAATGGTTTGCTGACGGAGATGTACATAAATACTTCAATCCTTATGATAGTCCTTACGAAGCGTTCATAAGTTATATGAATGTATTGAATGATCTCGTAAGGAGGTGTGAAGATGTTAAAAGATTGGACAAAAAAAGTAAATAACTTCTACCTAGCAGATGGAAGAATCTTTAGTAGCTTAACAGAATTACTCAGAATTTTAGAAGATATAAGCGAAGAAACATTTTACAAACACGTAAACGATTGGAAAAATGACTTTTATGAATGGATAAACTATTGCATAAACCCAGAAATAGCTTTAGCAGTAAAAGATAAAAAAAATCCAAAAGAGATGAGAGATTCCTTAATAATTAAACTAATTACAGAACTAGAAAGAGAATGTTGTAACTAAACAATCATTATAAAAACTTATTAATTTAAGTAATCATTTATTCATTGAAAAGGTGGTACTTATGGAATTAAAAGAAAAAGATAAACTTTTAAGCATAATTTCTCATTGTGATGAAGCTTATGCTTTTATCTTAGCTAATGGAATAAAACTTTATTCATTGAATGATTTAAAAGATGCTTTAGAAATTATGCCAGAAGATCTTTACAGAAGTCATGTTACTCCTTATAGAAACGATTTTTCAAATTGGATTAGAGATGTTTTCAAGGATTACATTTTAGCTGAGAGAATCACAAAAGCTATGAACAAAGAAGAAGCCGCAAAAATGATTGAAAAAAGAATAGAATTTTTGAAAAGTAGAATAGATTATTTAGAAGAATTAGAAAGGAACAATGAGTTGAAAAAGATATGGATTTTAGATTTCATCATTGGCTTTATTCTTGGATTAGCTTTCGGTTGGCTATTAGCTGTAATAATCTAAATAAAAATCTTAACTTTTTTAAATGAATCTACTTTTCTTCATAGTATGCATACCTACATAACAAACATTGAAGAGAATCCAGCAATAGGTTTATTTGCCTTTGCTAACGATAAGTTTTGTTTAGTAAAAAGAGGAATTAAAGAAAGTTTATTGAAAAAATTTGAAGAAGTTTTAAAGGTTCCTTGTTATGAAATAAAAGTTATGGATAGCGATTTGATTGGAGTTTTCTTAGCTGGTAACAACGATTTTCTAATTTCTCCAAATTTAAACGAAGAAGAGCTCTCTTCTTTAAAAGAAATTTGTGAAAAACACAAAGTTAAGCTTATACTTTCAAATGCAGTTCAAAATGCATTTGGAAACAACATCATTGTTAGCAACAGTAAAATCATAGTAAATCAGGATTATTCTGAAGATGAAATCAAATTTTTAAGTAAAGAAACTAATTTAGAAGTTGTAAAGATAAAAACAGAAATAACTGCAATTGGAAGTTTAATCAAACTAAATTCTAAAGGAGGAATTTGTGGTACTTATAAAGAAGAATTTGAAAAACTATTAAATTTAAAACTTGAACAAGGTACAGTTTTACATGGAAGCATTTTCGTAAGCATTGGTATTATAGCAAATAGTAACGGATTCATTTCAAGTAGAAACAACACAGGAATTGAAATTGCACAAATTGATGAAGCCTTAGGTTTTGTAAATTTATAAGGTGAAACGTATGAATGATAAGCTTCAGGAACAATTAAATTATCTAAATCAAGAGATAAATAATATTGAACAACTTTTACAAGAACAACTTTTGGAAAAAGAAGCAACTAAAAAATTGCTTGAAGATTTACCATTGTTAAACGATCTAAAAGAAGATCAAGAAATCATTGTGCCTGTAGCAAAAGGAATTTTCTTAAGATTAACGATAAAGGAGTTTAAGAGTTTTGTAGTTAATGTTGGAAATAACGTTCTACTCGATAAAAATCTGGAAGAAGTTAAAACATTACTCAATGAAAATTTAAGGATTATTGAAGATAACATCGCTCTTTTAAAACAACAACATCAAAAATTGGTTGAAAATATCAAAAAAATTTATCAACAGTGAGAGCATGTTTAACAAATTAAAAGAAAGCATAAAGAATTTTGTTAACAAGTTAGCTCATAAAGAAAATGAAGATAAAGAAGAAAAAATAAAAGAAGTAGCCAAAAGTACTGAAAAAGAAACAAAAGAAAAAAAAGTTGAAAAAGAAATAAAAACTAAAGAAATTAAAAAAGAAGAAAAAAAAGAGGAAAAACCTACAAGTGAAAAAGAGAAACAAACTTATGAAAAGAAAGAAAAACAAGAGAAGAAAGAAGAAAAAGAACAAAAAAAAGTTGAAAAAGTAAAGGAAGAAAAAATTGATACTCTTCTTGAAAAGAATAAAAAATTTGATGAAAAAGAATTCAATTCTCTCTTTGAAGAATTTGAAATTGAATTACTAGAAGCTAATGTAGCTTTTGAAGTTGTTGAAAAACTAAAACAAAAATTAAGAAAAAATCTGCTAGTTAAAAATGAAAAAGTAAAAAAGATTTTTATGAACACTTTAGAAGAAACAATAAGAGAAACTATCGAAATTCCTTCATTCAACATTTTCAAGCTTAAAAAGAAACCAACAATAATTTTGTTTGTAGGAATTAACGGAACAGGAAAAACTACTACAATAGCGAAAATAGCTAAACGCTACATTGATCAAGGAAAATCTGTTGTAGTTTCAGCTTCAGATACTTTCAGAGCAGCATCGATAGAACAATTAAAACATCATGCTGAAAAATTAGGATTTAAATTAGTTTATCAAAATTATAATTCTGATCCTGCAGCTGTTGCTTTTGATGCAATAGAACATGCAAAAAGTAAAGGTTATGATGTTGTTTTGATTGATTCAGCAGGTAGATTACACAGTAATGTTAATCTAATGAAAGAATTGGAAAAAATTAAAAGAGTAGCTAATCCGGATTACACCATTTTAGTAGTAGATGCATTAACAGGCAACGATGCTGTAGAACAAGCAAAAGAATTTGAAAAGATAGGAATTGATGGGATTATTGTTAGCAAATTTGATGTTGATGAAAAAGGAGGAATAATTCTTTCACTTTGTGAAATAACAAGAAAACCTATACTTTATCTTGGCACAGGACAAAATTATGAAGATTTAATTGAGTTTGACACTGAAAAATATATAAATGATCTTCTTTACGAAGAATGAGGTGAAAAAATGAGATCTGTTTTAAATTTTGAAATATCCAGTATAGAAGCTAAAAAATATGGATTTGCTGAAAAGGTAGAAATAAAACAAGGAGTTAGTATCGTTGCAATAGATTTATCAAATTCTGTAAACAACGAACAATTTTCGGTATTGAGAGTTGGTTTTTCTTACAGCTGTGAATATGTTAACATAGGAAACATTACCATAAGAGGAAACGTTCTCATACTAGAAGAAAAAGCAAAAGCAGAAGAAATTGCTAACAGATGGAAGGATAAAAAAGAAATAGAGAAGGAATTATTAGAATTGGTCCTCAATTTAGCTTATAGAAATTGCACACTAGAAGCAATAGAATTATCAAGAAAAGTAAATTTACCACTTCCTATTCAATTACCTAGAATCCAAGTTGAAGCTAAAGATACAAAAGCAGAAACAACAACTAAAATAGAAGAAAAACAAGAAGAAAAAGAACAAAAAGAAAAGAAAGAAACTAAAAAAAGTAAAAACAATTAATTAAAAAGCAGGAACAAATAATTATTAAATAAATCATAACTTTTTTTAATTTTATACTTTTTCTTAATCTTATGGAATTCGTAAAAGATTTAACGATAGAAAAAAACATAAAGGTAAGTGATTTAGTTAAGAAATTGGAAGGAATAGGATTTCAAGCTAGTGAAGTATTTAAAGCAGCAAAAATAATAAATACTATGATTAATGAAAACGTAAAAATTTTTCTAACCTTTACATCTAATTTAACTACTTCAGGTTTAAGAAGTTTGTTCGCTCAATGGATTTCTACTGGAAAAATACATGCAGTAGTTACTACTGCAGGCACTGTTGAAGAAGACATCATGAAAGCTCTTGGTGAAAAATTTTACCTTGGAAAATTCAAAGAAGATGATATAAAATTACATGAACAAGGTTTGAACAGGATAGGAAATTTGATGATCTCTAATGATAGCTATATGAAATTTGAAGGATTCATTACTCCAATATTAGATGAAATTGCCAAAAGTAATAAAAGAATCACGGTTAGTGAATTATTGTGGTTGATAGGTGAAAAAATTAACGATGAAAATAGCATACTTAGACAATGCTACCTAAAGAAAGTTCCAATCTTTGTTCCAGGAATTACTGATGGTGCAATAGGTTTTCATCTTTATCTAACTCAACAAAAAAATCATGATTTTGTAATTGATGTAGTGAAAGATTTTGCAAACATAATGTTTTCAATTACAGAAGATGATAAAAAAGGAATAATTGCATTAGGAGGAGGAATTAGTAAACATCATGCAATTTTAGCAGCAATGATTTCAGGAGGTATGGATTATGCAGTTTACATAACAACTTCAAAAGAAACTAGTGGAAGTGCAAGTGGAGCAACAACTAGCGAAGCTAAATCTTGGGGAAAAATTAAGGATGACTCTGACAGTGTTACTGTTATAGGAGATGCAACAATAATTTTCCCTTTGATCTCTGCATTTGTTTTTGATAATCTTTAGAAAATGGCATACTTCTTGTTATCAAAAAAAATTGCAATTTCTCAACTTGAAAAATTGAAACAACATTTTGATTTAGTAGCATACAGTCACAAAACAAATCCTGAAATTTCAAAAATATTACAAGATGTTTCTGATTGCTTATTTTCATTGCATACAATTTCAGAGGTCAATGAAATAAAAGATTCAAAAAGAATTATTTTCTTCTTGCAAGGTCAAAACCTGGAAGAAATAAATGAATTATTGAACAGAAACATAAAAATGTTTGTAGTTGACAATGAAAACGATTTGAAAATTTTGCTTGATGCATTAACAAAAAGCCAAAAAACTATTGAAATTTTATTCTTTAGATTGAAATTTAAAGAACATACTTTCTACACTGGCAAACATTTCGTATACGGTTTTGAATGGAAAAAAGCAATAGAATTGATATCTAAATTAGAATCCTCCTTAGTTAATAAAATAGGAATACATTTTCATAGAAAAACTCAAAATGTAGGAGAATGGCAATTGAAAGAAGAACTTGAAGAGATTTTAAGTTATGACGAAAATGCAACAAAAAAGATAAGTTTAGTTAATATCGGAGGCGGAATTCCTTGGAGATACCATAATTCTCAACCTAATATTGATCTTATTTTTAAGAAAATTGATGAATTAAGAGAATTTCTTCATGGAAAAAACATAAAACTGATGGCAGAACCTGGAAGATTCATAGCATCACCTAGCGTTAGGTTAGTAACCAAAGTTAAAAACGTTTATGATAATACTATTGTTTTAGATTGTTCAATTTATAATTCTTATATGGATACTTTTCTGTTAAATATAAGATTGAGAGTACTTAATGAAATAAATGAAAATGAACAAGGATTTGAATATTTGATAAAAGGATGTAGTCCGGATTCATTAGATATTTTCAGATATAAAGTTAAGTTTAAAGATGAAGTTAAAATAGGAGATTTTATAGTTTTCTTAGATGCAGGAGCATATAATTTTCATACTGAATTCCAAAATTTAGAAAAACTTAAGTATGTTATTGTTGAGGATTTTTCAGAAGATCAAATTCCTTAAGCTGAACTATAGATTTCATTAATGATTCATTATTACCAGGATAATCTTGAAAAAAATCTAACAGATTGTGAAACACTTCTTTTAATTTTTCATAATCCACAGAGATTATATTTTTTAACAAATTGTATTGAATATCAAAATCTACATTTAAATTGAAATAACTCAATTCTTCTAAAGAAACAAATTTAAGAGGTAATGAATAGTTAAATAACTTATCCAACTCAAACATTCTTTTTTCATCATAAAAAAGATAATAAATGAAAACAGAATCTAAAAACTCTAGATAAAATGGTAAGTTAATATCGTTAGCTAAAGAAACAAAGTCATCAGTAGAATAAATTTTTATTAACTCTTTCCTTTTTATAGCTTTCATTGAAAACTTACTAAGATCATCATCTAAAAAATTATAACTTCTTATCTCTTTTTTAATTCTGAAAACAAGAACATCACTCAAACAAGATTTACATAATCTTTGATTAGTTAACTTAAAAACTAATGATTCTTTCTTTTTACATCTAACGCATTGCATAATTAAAAAAACAAAAAAGAATTTAAAAATTTACTCCTCTAACATTTCTTCACTAGATTCTGGTCTATACTTATAGATAAATCCTTTCTTTTCTACTCGTTTATAATCTACTGCATTTCTTTGTCTTAGCTTCTTTAAATTGTTACTAATTGAACCTTGAGATAACTTCAAGTATTCATTAATTTCTCTTGCAGTAAACCATTTATCTGGATGCTGTTTTAAAAAATTGTAAATATCCTGTTGACTCATTTTATTTAAAAATAAATAAAAAAGTATTTATATTTTTCGTTTTACTTGGCAATTGTAACGCTTTTTAAATTATTTTAAAGAAAAGCATTTAAAAATAAGTGAATTTTCTAAATTTTCAGTGATGAAGTGAACTCCCACTGATCCATGATGATTGGAGTAACTGCTGATGTTACTTTTACACTCTTGTTGCGGACCTTGTAGTGCTGCTGCAATTCACAATTTGAAAGAGATGAACATTGAAGTAATTGGTTATTTTTACAATCCTAACATCTATCCTTATGAAGAGTATATTAAAAGATTAGATAATTATGAAAAAGTTATGAACTTTTTTCAAATAAAATACATTACTTTTAGATATTCTAAAGAAGAATATTTGATTGAGCACAAAAAATGGCTTGAATTTGTAAGTAAAGCTAATGAAAGATTTAGAGAAAATGGGAAACATTGTGAATTATGTATTAAGTATAGATTGATGAAAGCTTCACAATTTGCTAAAGATAATAACATTCAAAAAATTGCTACTACTTTAACAAGTTCTTCAAGAAAAGATATAAATATGATTTTAAAAATAGGTGAAGAATTCAATTTAGAACCTTTTATTTTTAGAAAGAACAACGGATATAATTTCAGCATAAAATTTTGTAAAGAAAACAATATCTATAGACAAAATTATTGCGGTTGTGAATTTAGTAAATCATTTTCTGAAAAGCTTATTCTTCAATCTTCTAGATCGATGCAAAATTGAAGAAAATATTTCATTTGCTAATTTGAAAGCATCATTCTTGCTTATAACAAAATTTTGCTGTTTATTTGCCAACGTAACAGCTTTTCTGAAATTCTTAGGATTATCTAAAAGTTCTTCTTTAGAAAATTTTGTAGTGTAAAAATAATGTTTTCCTAATTCCCAAGGTAAATGAGAATCGCTTCCTAAAACTAATTCCTTTTTATATTTTTTAGCTATTGAAATAACTTCAATAACGTTACTGTTAAAACTTCTTCCGTTAATTTCAAGATAATCTACTTGATTCAAGATTTCCTTTGATAATTGCTTAATTGCATCAGGTCTTACCTTATCTAAAGGATGAGCTAAAACTGAAATTCCTCCTTTTGCTTTTATTTCATCTAATGCAGATTCAATATTTTGCCAAGGTTTTATCGGCTCTGAAATGTATAATGCAACAACTTCCCCTTGTTTTGTTTTAACCTCTTCTCCAGGAATTGTGCCTTTTATGTTAGAAAATTTATTATGATCTGTTATTGCAATCAAAAAATTTTCAGAATTTATATATTTAGCTAAATGCTTTGCTTTGTTTATCGAACAATAAGATTTTTCAGTATGAACGTGAGTGTCAATTTTTAAGATAATCTCACCTTTTTCAAGAGTTTAATTATTATATAAAAATCTTATGAATTTTAGAAATTTATTTAAATTATACCAAATATATTTTATTTTATGGAATATCCTGAGCAAGAGAAAATTTTAAATTACCTAAAAATTAATGGCCCATCGCTCCCTGCGGAGATAAAAAATGCAGTTGGAATTGATTTAATCATTCTCGGTGCAATACTTTCAGAAATGGCTAGAAGTAAACAAATATTAATGAGTATTGGCAAAATTGGGGGTTCTAATCTTTACTATCTTCCAGGACAAGAAGAAAAGTTAAAAAGATTGTACGATTATTTAAAAGAACCTGAAAAGGAGATCTTTAAAAAGTTGGAAAATGAAAAAATTTTAGAGGAAAAATCTTTATCTCCTGTTGAAAGTTTAGCTATTACAAAAATTCCTGATTTTGCTAAAAGAATTGAAGTTGAAATAAATAATGAAAAAAGTGTATTTTGGAAATGGTATTTGTTAGACGATGAAAGCTTTAAGAAGATTCTAGAGGAAAAATTTAATCAAAATAACAAAATTCAAGAAAAAAGTAAAGAAATTGAAAATGAAAAAGCAACAAAATATAATTCAGAAGAAAAAACAAAAGTCATTGAAGAAAAAGAGAAGAAAACAGTAGATGAAAAACCTAATGAAGAAAAAACTAAAACAATTTTGAAGAAACATTATGAACAAATATTACACGAAAATGAAAATTTAGTAAAGAATTTGAAAGTTAAAAATCAAAATCATATTATAGAATTTTTAAATGAAAAAAACATAGTAATAAAAAGCGTATTAATGAATGCTCAAAACTATGCAATTCTTTTAGCTGAAAACGATCTGATGAAATTTGTTTTAGCAATTCATGATAAAAAAACAATAAGTGAAAATGATATCATTCTTCTACTAGGATATTGTTCCTTGCATAATCTTTCAGGAATTTTAATTTGCAGCACTTTTTTGAAAAGTAATGTTATGGAAGTTGCTAAGAAAGCGTCTATTCAAATTTTTAATATTAAAAATAAAGAAATCGTTAAAATTTTGTGAGTAAAATGGGAGCCAAGATAAAAGAGTTAGTAGAAGAACATAAAAAAATAATTACTTTAGATTCTTTAAGGTATAAAACATTAGTAGTAGATGCTTTTAATATGTTATATCAATTTATAACGACAATAAGACAAGAAGATGGAACTCCTTTGCAAGATGAAGCAGGAATCACTTCTCATTTAAGCGGAATAATTTATCGAGTTACAAATATTTTGGAAAAAGGAATAAAATTAATATTTGTTTTTGAAAGCGAGAATCCTGAATTAAAGAGATTAACTCAATTAGAAAGAAAAGCAAGGAAACAAGAAGCAAGTGTAAAATTAGAATTGGCTGAAGAAGAATTAGATAAAGATAGTATGAAAAAATATTCTTCTCAAAGTGCGGTATTAACTAAGGATATGATTTCTGAATCTAAAGAATTGCTTAATGCTCTAGGATGTGCAGTTATTGAAATGCCCTTTGAAGGTGAAGCAATTGCTAGCCAAATTGTAAAAAAAGGAATTGGTTTTGGAGTAGTAAGTCAAGATTATGATTCCTTGTTATTTGGTGCTAAAAGAATAGTCAGAAATCTTTCTGTTTCTCAAAGAAGAAAGGAAGGTGAAGGCTATAAGAAAGTAGATATTGAATTAATTGAATTAGAAGAAATCTTAAAATTCTATGAAATAACTCAGGATCAATTAATTGTAATAGGTATGCTTGCTGGAAGCGATTTCACTCCTGGTGGAATTCCTGGGATTGGTCCTAAAAAAGCTCTTAAATTAGTAAAAAAAATTGGAAATAATTTTGAACCTTTGTTTGAAGAAGTAGAATGGAATAAATATTATTCTTATCCCTGGCAAGAAGTTTTTGCTCTCTTCAAAAAAGAATTTGAAATTCCTCAGATCGAGTTCCCTAAGTATGACAGAGAAAAAGTTTTACATTTGTTATGCGAAAAACACAAATTTTCTAAAGAAAGAATAATTAACACTTTAGAAAACTTAGAAAAAGAGAATGCTCAAAGCTCATTAAGCAAATGGTTCTAAAACAAATTTAAAGGATATGTTTTATTTTTCTTGAAATCTTTTAAAATTCCATCTTTAAGAATATATTCTGGATAAATTTTTCCATCTTCATTTATTCTATAAGCCTTTATTTCTTTGAACTTTCTATTTCTTAAATATTCGCTAATATATTCAAAAAATAATTCATCAAACTCATTATCATCATAGAAAAGAAGTAGTGTTTTTGTTTCAGGATTGTATGCTTTCAAATCAATGTATATTTCTGCTTCATAACTTTTATTTTTATAATAACTAGAAATCTTTACATATGCATTTCCAACTATATATTCTAATTCAGATAGTTTATTTGCTAAATAATTAATTTTACTTCTGATCATATTTTTCCCTCATTAAAAAAAGATTCTAAATTCTTTTTAAAATAGTAAGTTCTTCTTTTTTGAATATCTTTAAACATATTTTCTAAAAATATGAATTCTGGAACTATTTTATCATTTGTAATATAATATGCTTTTATTCTTTTCACATTATAAAGCTCATATAACTTTCTCATTTCATTAAAAAGTTCTTTTCTTGCTTCCTTTTCTGTAGATATTTTTTTATCTGATATGTAAAGCAATAGATCTCTATTTCTAATATTAAATACTTTCAAATCAATTGCCTCAGAATTACCTATGTAAAACCCTAACCCTTCAAAATTTTTCTTAAGATAATCTAGTTTATTTTCCATTTTAAAAATGGGGCTGCTGGGATTTGAACCCAGATCGCTGCCACCCCAAAGCAGAAGGCTACCAGATTACCCCACAGCCCCTTTTAATTTTTGTGATAATCTTGAATTTATTAATTTTATGTTTAGAAACAAACTATTCTACCGTAACTGATTTAGCTAAATTCCTTGGCAAATCTACATCACAACCTTTAATCAATGCTACATAATAGGAAAACAATTGCAAAGGAATTACATTTATTACTGGATTAAGTAAATAATTTATTTGCGGAACCTTTATAACAAAATCTACTTTAGATTCTATTTCATTATCTTCTTCACTAGCGATTGCTATGATTTTTGCACCTCTTGCTTTGACTTGCTCTATTTGACTAATGATTTTGCTATATAGATGATCTTTTACTGCAATTGCAAAAACAGGCATCTTTTCATCAATTAATGCAATAGGTCCATGTTTAATTTCTCCTCCAGGAATTCCTTCCGCATGAATGTAAGAAATTTCCTTTAATTTTAAAGCACCTTCTAATGCAATTGGATAATTTATTCCTCTTCCTAAATAAATGAAATTGTTAGTATTATAAAATCTATTTGCTAAATTATAATATATTTCTGATTTTTTGAGAACTTCTGCTACTAAATCAGGTAAAACTAAAAGAGATTTTACCCAATCTTTTACTTTTTCAATTTCATCCCTTTGTAAAGCTAAATAACATCCTAAAAGATAAAGATCCACTAAACTTGTAGTAAATGCTTTTGTAGATGCAACTCCTATTTCAGGACCTGCATGCATCAAAATGTAACCATCAGAAATTCTTTGTGCTTGGCTTCCAATTGCATTCACTATTGCCCAAACTTTAGCTCCTTTTTTACGAGCTTCATCCATTGCTGCTAATGTATCTGCAGTTTCTCCACTTTGAGTAATAGCTAAAACAACCACATCTTCATTCAAAGGTAAATCTCTATATCTAAATTCTGAAGCATAATCTACTTCAACAGGAATCTTTGCTAATGATTCTATCATAAACTTTCCTACAAGTCCTGCATGAAAAGAAGTTCCACATCCAACTATGATTATCTTTTGTATTTTCTTAGCATATTCTTTACTTATTGCAATAGTATCTAAATTTACTGTATTATTATCAAAATCTACTCTACCTCTTAAAGTATCTAATATCGCTCTAGGTTGTTCAAAGATTTCTTTTTCCATAAAATGACGATATGGTTCTTTAGAAGCTGAAATAAAATCATACTGTATTTGATGTACTTTAGGATTTATCTCTTCTCCTGTCAGTTTTTTTATTATAACCTTATCTTTAGTAATTATTGCAATCTGTTGATCTTCTAAAAAAATCATCTTTCGAGTATATTCCAATATTGCTGGAACATCTGATGCAACAAACGTTTCTCCATCTGACAATCCTATTGTTAAACCTCCTGCATTACCTAATCTAACAAGTATAAGTTTATCTGGAAACAATTTACTCATAAAAATAAAAGCATTTTGGCCTTTAATTTTAGCAATAGCTTTAATTACTGCTTCTTCAAAATCGTTGTATTTTTCTAAATATTTTTCCACTAAATGTGCTATAACTTCTGTATCTGTATCAGAAATAAAAACATTTGAAGAAAGTTCATCCTTAATTTCTTTGTAATTTTCAATAATTCCATTATGTACTACTGCAACTAGTTTATTTTGACTTAAGTGTGGATGAGCGTTTCTTTCTTCTGGTTTACCATGTGTTGCCCATCGCGTATGGCCGATTCCTATGTTTCCGTAGATTGGATTATTTTTAACCTTTTCAATTAACGATTCTATTTTACCTACCGCTTTAACAACTTTAATTTCTTGATTAGATAAAATTCCTATTCCTGCAGAATCATATCCTCTATATTCCAATCTTTTCAAACCACTTAATAGAATTTCAGTAGCATTTTTTTGTCCAACATACGCAATAATTCCACACATGTTAGAATTAAAAAAATCTAATCTATCTTTTAAATTTTATGATTTTTATTATTAATTTTCTAATCTCAAAAACAATCATCCATACTAGCTTAATCGTATTAAATCTTCAATGATGAATTTATATTATACTTAATTCAAACATTTACATCAATTAGCTGTTAGTAAACCAAAAAATGGATATAATGCTTACTTAGAAATTATTAATCCTCTTCTATACTAAGTAGTTCCTTGCTAAACAAAAAACTTGTAGTAGTTACAATATTGTGAAAATATAATTCATAATGCTTCCATACTAACTAGTTCTTGTTAAACATTCCTTTGAATTCTTTGATGTAAAATTTTGGTTGTTTGGTCTTCCATACTAACTAGTTCTTATTAAACAAACATATTAAAAGAATATATAGGGGGCGATTTTGAAGTCCTTCCATACTAACTAGTTCTTATTAAACGATGTGACTCCCTATAAAGACATAATAAGAGAATACCTTCCATACTAACTAGTTCTTATTAAACTAAAAAAGAGGATGTGGAAGCTGTTTTGGATAGATTTGAACTTCCATACTAACTAGTTCTTATTAAACCATTTATGAAGCAATAGCAGAAATGAATGAGAATAATTTTCTTCCATACTAACTAGTTCTTATTAAACATACAAGAGAATGAGTATTATACTATACTTGATATAGATATACTTCCATACTAACTAGTTCTTATTAAACAATGAAAAATAAAAAAATGAAAAAAATAAGGGGGTGAAAAAACTTCCATACTAACTAGTTCTTATTAAACTGGTGATAGTTTTGAAGAAATAATGATCTATTCTATTTTGAATCTTCCATACTAACTAGTTCTTATTAAACATCGATTGAAATGGAGGACAATGAAAATTTAGAAAAATATTTCTTCCATACTAACTAGTTCTTATTAAACAAAGAAATGTTAAGCATAAAAGAGCAATTATTAGATCTTCCATACTAACTAGTTCTTATTAAACTCGTGAAATTTTTAAAAAATGGATTAATGTTTTAGAAAACTTCCATACTAACTAGTTCTTATTAAACGGTAAGTTATTGGGTGTCAAAATTGACACCCAAATACTCGACTTCCATACTAACTAGTTCTTATTAAACGAGAAAATTACTGACATCACTGAATTCTTATATAAAATTTCTTCCATACTAACTAGTTCTTATTAAACTAAAAAGAAAAGGTGAAAACATGCCATTGAAAAAAATAAACTTCCATACTAACTAGTTCTTATTAAACATATTGGTGATAAAAATGAAAATAATTTATGAAAATGAAACTGCTTCCATACTAACTAGTTCTTATTAAACTTCGATGTTGAAGAAGCAATTATGAAATATAAGAAATATGCAGCTTCCATACTAACTAGTTCTTATTAAACAAGTTTTTTAATGATCAGTTCTGGGCTATATTAGAAACAATCTTCCATACTAACTAGTTCTTATTAAACACTATTAAATTATTGGTGATAAAAATGAAATTAGTATTCTTCCATACTAACTAGTTCTTATTAAACCGTATTGTGATGAGGACAATCTTAATGACATAAGAATAGTTGACTTCCATACTAACTAGTTCTTATTAAACGGGTATTGAATATGGGCATCATAATATACCCATATTCATAACCTTCCATACTAACTAGTTCTTATTAAACTACAATGATGAAGACAATGATAGAATCATTATTGAGTATGCAACTTCCATACTAACTAGTTCTTATTAAACTTTTATAGCATTCTTGAAGAAACTGAAAATGAAGTTAAAAAAACTTCCATACTAACTAGTTCTTATTAAACAAAATATTGGTGATAAAAATGAATAAAGAAAAAATTAGGACTTCCATACTAACTAGTTCTTATTAAACGATAAAAATGAATGAAAAAATTATAGAATGTGATGGGTATATCTTCCATACTAACTAGTTCTTATTAAACTTATCTTGACGACATTGTGAGAATCGAATTTGAGGATGTGAGCTTCCATACTAACTAGTTCTTATTAAACATACAGCGAGGTTGTTGGAGAGTTATTTTGCGGTGAAAAAGTTGCTTCCATACTAACTAGTTCTTATTAAACTTCTATTCTTTTTTTCTATTCTTTTTTATGTAGTTTTAAATCTTCCATACTAACTAGTTCTTATTAAACAAACAAAAATTTAAATATTTGATTATACATTAATATTATTACTTCCATACTAACTAGTTCTTATTAAACCTTCAGTATTTAAATGTACTAAATCTACTAAATCTAACTTCCATACTAACTAGTTCTTATTAAACGTGACGCTTGTCACCGTGGATTCATAATGGCTTACATGCTGCTTCCATACTAACTAGTTCTTATTAAACTATGAAATAGAGGAGTATATAAAAGAGTTTAATAAAGACTTCCATACTAACTAGTTCTTATTAAACAAAAATCGGTTATATGTAGAGGTTGATGATGATAATAAATTCTTCCATACTAACTAGTTCTTATTAAACCGCATTAAAAAAGTTATTCAGGAATTGAAAGAATCAGCCGCTTCCATACTAACTAGTTCTTATTAAACCCTTGGGAAATATTGAAGAGATAGAGCTTAAAACTTAAAAATTTTTCTTAAAAGATTTACGATTTCGCAAAGATTAACAAAATACCATACTAGTATCCATAACATTTAAAAACGAAACTTTTTCCAAAAATGAAAATTTAACTACCACCTAACAATTCCTTCAAATTTTCAAAGTATAGACAATAGTTATAGGGGTAAATTTTTCAGAAAAACTTTTTTAAAACTTTCTAAAATATAATATCATCATTTCCTATCCTCTTGAACCCAAACTCCATTATTGATTCATTTTTAGGCTTAACTGTCCAAGAATAAATTATAACATAATCCTCTTCAGGAACCATCAAAGAGGTCAATTCTTTTATTAGATAATCTAAATCTTCTTCATTAATTTCTCCATCGAAAACACTTCTTTGACGCCAATACAAATATTTTCTAACGATTTTGTATGCTTTAGCAACTCTACTTTCTTTAAAATCATAAACTAAAATTACATACATTTTTCCCACTGTTTAAAAGAAATGAAGTTAAAAGATTCATCTTCAAGAGATTTCTTAAACTTTTCTAACTCATACTTCATCAAAGTCTTTATACTTATTTTTCTCTTCAATTCATCAAAATAAAATGTTTTTTCTAAAGAATTTCTAAATTCTTCTATAACGATAACACCTCCTAAATCATTTAAGTAAATTCCTTCAGATTCTTCTTGAAAACAAGTTTCATCTAACTTATTGTTCTTAAAGAGATAATAAACTAAATTGATAGTTAAGAAAGGTTTGAATTCATCCGCAAAATCTAAAACTAAAGAATATCTCTTATAATTCGAAGCATGAATAAAACCTAATTCAGGCAAAACACAAACCTCTCTACATAGGCTTAAAAAATGAGAATATAACAAAGAATTCAAAAAAGAAATAACTGCATTAACCTTATCTTTAGGTGGATGAAAATTTCTTTCAGAAAATTCACTAAATTCATTTTTCAAGAAAGAATACGCAATTTTCCATAAAGAAGATTCTTGTCCCATTAATTGATTGATATTATCAGCACCAATGATTGTATTTGCAACAGAATTAAAAAATATTCCAGTAGTGTCATACTTCTTAAAGAAAGAAATGAAACCACTTTTCATGCTTTTGACAATTTGAGTTCCATATTTTACTCTCGCTGGTTCATTTTCACTTATTAAAACTTGATTCTTAATTACCTTTCCATCGTATATTGGCTGATTCATTAAACTTCCTTTATAAGTACCATATTTGCTAAAAAAATGTACACAAATATTTCTTTTTAGAACTGCATTTATCAAATAGCCTGAAATAGTTACAGAACCAAAGCAAAAGATGCTATCTATAGAATTAATAGGCTTAACAAATCTATTTCCTTCAGAATCAACAAAAAATATAGTATTGGCATCTGATCCTAAAATTCCATTTTTAAGTATGTAAAGATCACTGCTCATTCTTCCATGGATTCAGAAATCCATAGCCTAAAGAATTCTTTTCACCTAAGCCAACTTCTTGAACAAATTCATAAAATTTTCTGACTTCTTTACTTCTTATTTTTGGCAGTTCAAATTCTCCTAAAGTACCGATTATAACGAATTCTTTTCCATCTTTATTTAGTTTATGCACTACGGTTCTTTTGAATCTAAAAGAATCAAACATGAAAAATTTAAAATCAAATTCTTTTCCTGTAAAAGAATTATATTTCTTCAAAGCGTTTTCCTTTATTCTATTAAAGAAAAATTCAAAATCTTTATGTTTTTCAAAAGAATAATACTCTAATTTTTTTTCATCTTTGAAGTTATTCTTATACAGAACTAAAGGACTTCCTAATTCCCATCTTTCTCCAAGAGGTAATTTAAAAACTTTAGTTGAAGATAAAACAAAGATGTGTTTCCCTAATCTAATTAAAGGTTCTTTTTCAAACTGATCTTTTAAAGTGTAAATAAAAGATTCCATTGGTGAAGAAATTATTAATTTGTATCTTTTACCCTCAACAAAATCTTCAACAGGAAAAATATTTGAAAAATTAAAATATTTGAATCCCTTAGAATCATGTAAATCTGAAAACGTGGTATTTTTTAATTTTCTCCAAATCATAGAATGTATGAAATAATTATTGATTTCTCTGTAAGAAACTGCATAAGTTGGTGAAAATTCTATAAGTAATCTCATTTTTGTTTTTTCAGAAGTATTTCTTTTCTAATATTAAAATATTGTTCTTTTATAAATTGATTCAAAAGATTATAGCTATTTTCATCAGAGTACTCATTCTCTAAGAATTCTTTCACATATTCAGAATAAATCCCCTTTATGGAATTTAAAAATTCTTCAGGGGTTTTATTAGTTATTTTTTTAAAATCTTCTTCTGTAACATATTTAAAAGAATGTGCATAAATTCCTTTATTTCTTAAAGCTCTTAGATTTCTTTCATTAGATCCTTTATCTTTTGCTAATTCAAGAAGTAATAAATAAGAGTTATATTTTTCATCTTTTAATGCTTTAAAAAAACAATAGAAGAAAAGATAATTTAAAGATACTTCTAATTTATTCTGGTCATATTTTGGTTTCATTTCTTTTGAATATATTTCTTCAGCTTCTTTAAATTCACTTGATTCTAAAATTATATGAAATATAACACTATTTTTTTCAATTTTCTCATCTTTTAACAATTCTTCAAAATCAACATCATTTTTAGAAAATTTTTCACGATTTTTAGAAAGATAATCATAAAGTAAAAGAATTCCAACCGAATCCATAAATCTAAATATAAGAGCAGCTAAAGTCTGAAAATTTTTCATATTAGTTTCTATTTCAATGAGATCAACCAATTCTTTTATGTAAGATGCATACATTTTTTCTGTTGGTGTTTTTTCAAACAAAAATCTAGAAATTATCTTTTTATTTAATAAAATCTTTTTAATATAATCTATATCTCCTTTGTAGATTTTTTTCAACAAATCTCCATCCAATGCGAAATTTTTCTTATTGATTCCCAGAATAATTAAATTTTTTAATAATTTTATTTTCCGATTATTAGACAAATTTTCAAAATCAAAAAGTTCAAGTAATCCTTGATAATTGTAACTTTCTAAAAGCTTATGGAAAGAATGTTCTATTCTAAGCAAATTATAACCTTCTATAATTTTATTTTTTATCTTTTCCACTCGTCCTAAATTTTCATTTATTTCAAAAATTTCTTTAATATTTTCAAACATAAAAATGTAAATATAAAAAACCTGTCGAAATTGAGGAACTCCTCCACTTAGTTCAAAATATAATTCATCCTCCTGATGGCTAAACAACAACTCTAAAAAAAGATCTTTCAAGGAAGAAAAATCATAAATATCACAAGTTACAGGAAAAATTTCAACAGAAATTTTGTATTTTCTTTCGAAAAATTTTTTCAATACTTCTGCCTCATAAATCGTATCTTTTTCATGTGGTTTCTCTAGTCCTATTTGATTCGTAGCTATTAGAATTATTTTCTCTAAATTTTCGATTTCATTGACAGCTTTTTCTATTATTGGCGCTAAAATATATTTTTCATATTTTTCATAATTATCTAATACTTTCTTACTTTCACCTAAGAATTTTTTATCCTCTAAAACATAATTACCCTCTTTAGAATTACTTTTCCACTCCAATCCTTCACACTTTTCTGTGAATTGAATATCCCTATTTCCTAGAGTACATATCAAAATTTTCATAATATCACTTCTTTAACTTCTTCTTTCATTGGTTTATACAAATAATTAATTTTATAATTTTTAGAAAGTAATGCTAATGCTAAAGCTTGCATTGGTGTTCCTGTTGTTAAATTTACGTAAATTTCATCTTTTTTTAGATTTTTTAATATTTCACTGTAGAAATTGATCAATACTTCTAATTCAGTTGGATTTTTATCTAAAGCTAAAACTTCATTTTGAATTTTCTTACTTTCTAAATATTTTGACATTAATTTTGCAACAAAGAGAGTATCTTTTACATCATTTGGATTTTGATTTGTACCTATTAAGATTATTTTAACATTTTGATTGAAATAATTCAAAAAAGAATCTAAAATCTCAAATCTAAGTTTTTTTATCTTAACTTTCTTTTCTTTTAAATCTTCTTTTATCGTAAAATCAAGATTTTCAACAACTAATTTATTATCATCATAACTTATTTCTCCTTCGTTGAAGATTTTTTTAGAAACTTCATACAAATTATTTATTCTAAACCATTCTTCTTCGTTGTATTTGTAAGAAACAGTTATTCTTAAATCACTAACTCCCACATTGTAAATTAGAACTTTCATATCTACACCTCTTTCAATTCTACCCAGCCAGGTTGTACTTTCTGATTATTGTACTCTATGTATGAAATTGTTTTTGGATAGATATATGATTTATCTAAAAGATAAACTGCAATACTTTTAGTGTATAAATTACCATATTTTCCTAATTGAATTGGAATTGATCCTTCAGAAAAATCAAAAGTTATCAATCTTTCCCATTGATCGTTAATTCTCTTACTTACTTCATTATAAAATTCTTTCATCGATTCAAATAAAAGCTCTTTAAAACTAGTAAAATGAGGATAAATTTTCTTAAAATTTGAAATCATTTCATCATCACATGAAATCTTTAGGAGCCCTTCTCCTTCGTTTATAAAAATAGCTGAAGACAATCGAAGATTTTTTTCCCCAAACTTTTTTCTATTCATTCTCTCGATTCTATAGATTTCAAAAGAAAAGTTTTCAAGGGGAACATCTCTGACTATAAAATTTATATTTTTCATGTCTGATTCAAAAATATTTAGTATTTTTTTAATTTCTTCAGAAATCTCTTTTAATTCTTTAGAATAGTTATTGTTTTTTTTACCTACTATCTTTGCTTTAATCTGGAGATACTTTTTAAGTAAATAACTTAATTTTTGAACACTATTATTTTCCTTTTTTTCAGAGATATATTTGAAAAATAAAGCTGTTTTAATCGCACCTTTTATAGAACTTCCTGGAAGATAAGGCCTATTTTCCTTTGTAAGAATTGGCAATTCTAATGTAGTCTTTATATCTTCTTTTTTATTCATTGTTGAAAATGAAAATCTTTTTGATTTTTCTAAAATATAATTATAATTAAAATTCTTTCTTAAAAGATTTCTTTTTCCAATAGATTCCAAAATTTCTTTCATATTTTTTGTAAATTTATTATTTTTAATACTATTTCTAATTTCTTCTAAAAAAAGATTCATAAATAATTCTAAATCCATCTCTTCTCCTACATTCATAATCTCTTCAATAAAATTTTCTAAATCTAAAACAAAACAATAATTTTTATGATCATCTCTTTCTTCTATGTAATAATCAAAAGGACACAAAATCTCCCCTGAAGAGATTAGTAAAGGTGTTTTAATTTTTAATTTTAATCTTATTGTTTCCATTATTTCACCTTTATTAACAATGGTTTTCCGATTCTTGGAATTTTAACATTAAGAGATTCAGGTGCCACATTTTCAAAATTTTTACCTTCTATTTTATCACTTAAAATTGCACCTTCCATTACTCCTAAAATCTCTTTAGTTCTATGATTCCAAACTGGATATCCTATAAATCCTCTACTTTTGTAAATTTCATATGATTCGACTTTTTCAAACTCTGAAGAATCTTTAAAAAAAATAACAGACAAACTTAAATATTTATCTCCCTCTTCTAAAAAATTTATTTTGCTGTATTCAATGTGATCAATTTCTCCATATCCTATTGACCGTCTACCACCCAACCCATTAATCTTTATCAAATCTATTCCCTTTTTTATTGAATCTATTTCTTCAGCAATAAAATAAAAGAAAACATTTTTTTCTAATGTTAGGTATTCAATATCGTATAATCCCCCTTCTTCTAGAACAGATTCTGAATTCTTGTCTATATTATTTTTCAATTGATCGTTTAAGAAATATAGAAAATCAATATTACTAATATAATCAAATTCTTCTCTAGTTACTAAATATTTTTTATTAGAAGTTACAATCAAATCATCTGAAAATAATGATTCAATAGATTGAAATTTTATTTTTTTTGCTAATTTTTGATCTTCATGTTGTTTTTTTAAAATGTCTATCTTTGATTTCATTTCTTTAGTTCGAACTAAAGGAATAAACAAAACATCCTTTTTTCCACAAACACCATAAAAAAGAGAAGAAATTTTTGGAAAATTTTCAATTGAAACCTCTCTATTAATAGAAATTAAATTATTTATTATTGCTGATGCTAAAGAATCACTATGAAATATTATTTTTGAAGAATCATAAAATGAATTTCCAAAAACAAATTTACTATCTTTCTTAGGGAAAAGCTTAATTAAATACATTTTCTCACCTTTCTTCTTTTTCTATTTTTTAATTTAAACAAATTCTTCGTTAAATATGTATTTTAATTAGTACAATTGAAATATTAATTACCTTTTTACTTGTAAATAGGTATAAATCTTACTTTTCCATACCCCCTTGTTCCACTTCCTCCCAAATAATCATTTTCTAAAAGTTTTATTCCTTGATTTATTATTTCTTCCACTTCTTTTAAAGTTATTCTAAAAACATTTGAACTATTCTCTCTTTCTTTATAAACAAATTCTTCTTCATCTCCATTTTTTGTAAATAAATATCTTTTAATTACTATTTCCCACCTAAATTTAGTCTTAGGAACTACTCTTTCTATTTCTCTTGGATCTTTTGCAGTTCCATCAATTCTATTAATTTTATTTTCAAATTTTATCTCTATAAATTCTTTAGGATCGTGATTTTTAGAATCATCCAAAAGTAATTTTGCATCTCTAAATATAACTGCAATTGGTGTTTTTCTATTTTGACCAGGGGATCCAAAAATAAACGCTATTTTTGATTCTATATGGTTATAAGTATTTTCATTAAATTCTGCTAAATCCTTAATCTTGTTTGCTTTTTCTAACAAACTTCTAATTTTTCCTTTTAAGCTACTTCCAGGGATATAAGGAAATCCATATTTATCCTTTATAATTGGATTATCTACTCCTCCTATGCTTATACTATCTCTTGATGTACCTATATGTAGACCAGTTAATACTTCAATATCATATTCTAATATAACATACATATCTTCCATATTTTTAAAATTTTCAAAATTTTTTTCATTTTCTTCCATTCATCTCACCTTAATCTTTTGAAAATGCAACTATTCCCTCAAATATATTCATAAATCTTTGAAATTTTTTTTCTATTTCTTGATTATCTTTTAAAACTAGCTCTATCATTTCTTTCATAAATTTATAAAAATCTTCCTTCTTTATAACTTTCCTTCTATAGGAATATTCTAACTGAATTCTCAAACGATATAGCGCTTTCACAATATCTGATTTTTGTCCATTATCTTTAAAATCTACTACAATATCATACAACTTTCTAATTTGATTTTTTGTAACATTCCAAGAATTAACTTTTTTTTCTAAAGACGAAAAATAATTCAAATAATCTACTTCCTTGCCATTCAAAAAATTAAATAAAATATTCTTTTCCTGATCTTCATCCACATTTCTTTCTTTGTTTTGATTTAAACCCGTATTTTCACTCATCTTTTTTCACCTCTTTTTTTGTAGAGTATAATGCAAACATAATGGAATAAGAAATTAAATTAAAAGATAGTTTTTTTAGAATTACTAATGAAGTATATTTCTTAAAAATATCCCATAATAAATCAGAAAGAATAATCTCCTTTTCTTCTAATTCATCAATTATTTTAATATTTTTTAGATTTCTAACAAACCCGTATCTAATTAAATAAATTTTAGGAATTTCAATTCTATACTTCCTATCTATAGATATTTGATTATTAGGATCATTAAGAATCCATAAGAGTTGATGTAAATAAGATCTTGAAATTAAATTTTTATTTAGCAATGAATAAAACAAATTCAAAAAATCTATAAATAATCTTAATTCATTTGTTCTTTCATGATTGCTCAACTCTAAATTTATAGAGCTTATTAATTCTAAAATTCCTTTTTCATCATTTTTAACAAATAATAATTCCTTATTCAAATCTTCAGAAATATTTCTATAAATTTTTGCATTAAAAATATCAGACCAATCCAAAATTAAACCACATACATTAATTTTATTTTTTCCGTATTTATTTTTAACTAAATCCAACATCTCTTCTAACTCATCGTATACTTTGTAAACAGGATAAATTTCATCGAAAATTAAAAATGATGCTGAAAGATTAACATAATTATTGTTTCCAGAATAACATTTAAATAAATAATATAAATCAAATGCAAATTCTAATAGTTTATCCCATGACCCTATAAAAAAGGCATCATCCCCTCCTGAAAAAATAACATATACTGAATCTTTATATTTATTGTTATTTCTTAAAGAATATACGTACCCTTTAAAAAAATAATTCAAAAGAGTACTTAATTGATAATATCTTGAAAAAGAAATTCCTTTTACTCCTTTATTAAAAATTTTTCCTAAATTATCGACATCTAATTTTAATGCACCTAATTTTTTTACACCTTTTGATTTCTTAGATAATTCTTCAAAAGTAAGTAATTTTCCATTATTATCTATAGGATATCCTAGTGGAATGATTTCAAAAGGAATTTCATTAGGAAATACATTAATTTTTTTATTAAAAATTAACTTCCAATAATCAAGCAAATCTAGATCTTCAAAACTAAAAAGATATTTTATTTCGTTAAAATCTACAAAATCTTCTTTTTCTTGTGCTTGTATTTTTTTCAAGAAATCACTTAACTTTTTCAAAGAATAACAATCTTTACAATAATTAACATCGTCATCTTTATGATCTTTATATTTTTTAACATCTATTTTTTTACATACATCACAAATAAACTTTTCATTTTCCTCTCCTAACCTTAATCCTTCATCTAAAAAAGAAGTATTTATCGTTTCTTTTATGTTATTGTAAAACTTACGTTCTCTATTTGTTAAATCTGGTTCTTTTCTTTTTTCATTTTGAAGCATGGAGAAATAAAAAATTCTATCAAACATTAATGCACTAATTTCTTCGATAGATATCTCTAAAAATAAATCTCCATGATATCTTTTCCAAAATTCATTATTTATTTTTTTTACAAATTCTTTTATTTTATTCTTAGCATCTTCTGTGTTAGGAGATATTATTTCAAAGTTACCTCCTCCTGCAAAAACAACATTCAATTCTGTAAGACATAATTCATGCGTCAATTTCAAGGGAATTAATTCGTTAAGTAAAGAAAGATATGTAGATCTAGCCTTTAGCATTTTAAGAGCATTTTTTGAGTATACTCTCGATATGAATTTTTGAATTCCTGAAAAATTACCGTGAATTAATAAAAAATTATTTTTAGCTATTTCCAGTTTACGTTCACTATCTTGAACAAATTCTAAAATTTGTTCTTTAACTTTGTTTGAACCTTTATTATCTCTATCCTCAAAAAATCTTTTTTTTCTATCAAAAATATCCTTCAATTCATCTTCTAACTTATTTAAATTAACTAATCCGTAATCATTAAGAATATATAGACATGATGCAATTGCTGCAGTAAGTTTTGAATGTGAATATAAACTAATATCTGATCTAGAATAGTACCAAGCACTTGAAGATAATAAAGTATATTTTTTCAAAAAATCTGAAACTTTTTTTATAATCAAAAGTGGATGCTCATTAGATTGATGATGATTTTCTTCCTTATTTTCTTTTGGTTCTTTTCCAATGATAATATTCAAATTTTTTTGAAATTCAGTATATATTTCCTTATTTGGGAATATTTCCTCTTTTCTTTTTGAATACTTTTCTATTTCATTGAGATAAAAATTAAGAATCAAGTAATCTATAAACTTAACATTAATATCATTAGAAATTTCTTCCTCTTCTTTAATTTCATTTTCATCTAAATCTCTGTCTTCTGAAATGTTTACTTCAGATAGGATATTTATAAGATACTTTGATTTTTCTATAATTTTTTGCTCTTCTTCAACTTCATTATGCCGTTCACTTGCTGCAATCCAATCCGCAAGATGAACAATTTTATTTGCAACTAAATTTTTTTGATTAGAATTATCGATTATAAAATATTTTGAATTTAAATCATATCTTAAATTTAAAGTACTACAATTAATTTTTGTTTTTCCAATTTCTTCATGAGTGCCCTTCACTCCAAACTTTTGTGCATATTTACCAATATCATGCAACAAAGCAGCTAAAATCGTTCCTACGTAATTTTCATCTTCAAAATAATTCTTCATATTTTCACCTATTCAAAATTTCAGCAATTTCAACATAAAGTTTTCCTATTTCTGTTATTGATATGCAAGTATTTTTTCCTACTTTTTCTCTTCTTATAAAATTTAAATATTCTAAAGTTTTAAGATGTCCTTCTACTGTTTGTGGTGACAACTTTAAAATTTCACTTAACTCTTTAACAGCGTAATTTTTTTTCAAAAGATAATTAAGAATATGTATCTTCTTACCATTCAAATTCCTATTAAACCACGATCTACTAATCACAGGAATTTCTATCAATCTATCTTCTAACGAATAGTAAATACATTTTGATTCTAACAGTATTGCTGCTATGTAGAAAGCTAAAGTCATCACTTTAGTGCCTCCTGTTAAATTAAATTCTACCACCTTTCCATTTGATAATTTCAAAATCTTAGAAAGAATTTCATGAAGATCGTAAGCATCTACCAATTCGATCTCAACTTTCTCATAAATTTGACTTATCTTTTTCTTAATTTCTTGCGCTACATTTTTGGTCTTATTGCTAGAAATTAAATAGATAGTTTCATAACCTGAAATTGAAGAAAAGGTTTTCAATATTGGTACTTCCTGTTCGCCTACTGAAACAAACAATATTTTATTCATTAAATTAAACAAAAGAATTAAAAAGTATATAAAGATTTTTATTTATCGTTCGCAAAATATTTAGAAATTTCGCAATTTTTTCAGAATTATCATGATTTGTATACTTTATCTCCGACATGATGTAAATTCTTGATAACTTTTCCTTTATCCATGGCTTTGATTTCTTCTGAGCTAAACAAAGCTTTACCTATTGCAAGAGCAACATTATTTTTTTCATCAACAATTTTAACAACTTCATCTTTGTTAAAATCATCCAAATGCTTTATTCCTGGTCTCATGATGTCAGCACCAGATGCTATAAATTTAACAGCATTCATATCTACCACAACTTTTTTTAAAGAAGATAAATCACAGTATAAAGTTGGATAATAATTTCCTTCATAAAAAAACAATACTGGTTTTTTTCTAGTGTCAAAAATAAGATTATCTTTTTCAAACAATCTTTCGTCAGAAATTCTATATTTTTGAAGAATTTCTTTTAAAACTCTTATTTCCTTATTACTCAAATATCTCATCTTCAAGAATACTTTGGCAAATTGAAATTTATTTCAGTATATCCTGAATGCTCTGGGCTATTCAACCAGATATCAATGTTCAACAGATCTGCTAAATATTTAGCCGCTACAAAATGCAAACCATTGCCTTGCTCTTTATATTCTTTAACTGTTTTAGGTTCAAAGAATTTAGAAAATTCTTCCACTTTTAAACCTCCGTTGTATATTCTAATTATTCCTCTATATTGATCTTTTTTCTTAAGTAAGAAAACATCTAAATTATCTTGATTCTTATTCTCTTTTAAAGAACCAGAAACTAACAAATTCAAAAATTGACTTACATAATTTCTATCAATGTAGGTTTTTCCTCCGTTCCATTCATTTCTTAAAATCCTTACATTACTTTTATCTAATTTCTTTTCAATCAATTCATTCAAAGGGATCACTTCATGATTTATTGATTTTCTTTTTATGTATGCATCACTGTAATTTGTAACAACGTTAACAAAAGAATCTATGTTTGAAAGCATATTCAAAGCTACATCAAGTTTAGTTAAATTACAATTAGCTATTATTTCTCTTAACTCCTTTAGCTTTTCAGGATCCTCAGAAGCATTCAAATCTTTTAATTTCTTCATCTTCTCAAAATATTGATTAACTATAAAGTACGATGGAATCAACTTATTTTTTACATAATCTGCAAAAAGATTAAGTTTTTCTTCATACTGCAAAAGAGATTGTTCAATCTCAGAATTAAGTTTATTCTTATAAATTGAAGTTCCCAAATTATCTGCGATAATATCTAAAAGCTTCCTTTCTTCTTCTGTTATCTGTTCAAAACTTCCAACACAAATTTCTCCAAGGTACTTAACATGACCATTATATGATTTGATTGGGGTAATGTAGTAATATGGATAATTTTCTTTGAAAAAACTATTCAATTCTTTTGAATCTTCATTTTTCAAATAAAAGTAATGATTTTCTTCAAATTGAATAACTGCATTAGCTAAAACTCCAGAATCTGGATCAATATGTATTTCTGGAACTTTAAGATCTTTAGGATATGCTAAGTATAGATTATTTTTATACTCATCTTTTAGAAATATTTTAGGTAGAAAACCAACATATTTTTCTATTATATTTGCTCCTGCCTCAACAATATCCTCTAAATTCGTTTTTTTATGGATTTCATTGATCTTTTCGAGGACGTCAACAATATACATTTTTCCCCTCTAAGTATACAATTTATTAACTCTTTAGCAACTAAAAATTATATATTTTTGTAATCACTTCATAATAATAAATTTTTCGTTTTTTGTTAATTCAAAAGATTTAAAAAAAGCCTACTTATTAAAGAAGTTAATGATAGTTTATGACAATGAACCTAAAAATGATGCTGAAATTCTAGAAATTCTTGAGGATGAAATTAAGGATTGGTTTTTACATAAGTATAAAACCTTTACGCCTCCTCAAAGATATTCAATATTAAATATTCACAATAAAAATAATGTCTTAATTTCATCTCCTACTGGTTCTGGAAAAACATTATCCGCTTTTCTTGCAATTTTGAATGAACTTTTTAAACTTTCTAAAGAGAATAGATTAGAGGATAAAATATATGCAATATATGTTTCTCCATTGAAAGCATTGAACAATGATATAAAAAGAAACTTATTAGAACCTTTACAAGAAATTGAAAATCTCTCTGGAATAATTCATGGAATAAGAATTGCAGTAAGAAATTCAGACACAACTAGCAACGAAAAATCTAAGATGTTAAGAAAACCGCCACATATTCTAATAACTACACCAGAAAGTTTAACTCTATCTTTAACCTCTCCTAGATTTAAAGAAAAGCTTATAGCTGCTGAATGGGTTATTGTCGATGAAATTCATGCTTTGGCAGAAAACAAAAGAGGAGCTTTACTTAGCTTATCCATAGAAAGATTAGATTACCTAAAGAAAAAATCATTAGTTAGAATTGGATTAAGTGCTACTGTCAGTCCTCTAGAAGAAGTAGCTAAATACTTAGTAGGCAAAGGAAGTTGTAAAATCATTGATGTACAAGCAATAAAAGAGATAGAAATGAAAATAATTACTCCTACTAATGACTTAATAAACACTCCTTTCGAAAAAATACATCACGATATGTACAAAATAATTCATGAATTAATTCAAACTCATAAAACTACCTTAATATTCACAAACACTAGAAGTGCAACTGAAAGAGTTGTTTATTACTTAAAAGAAAAATTTAATTACTCCGATCTAGAGATAGGTGCTCATCACAGCTCTCTTTCTAAAGAAATAAGGCAAGATATCGAAGAACGAATGAAATCTGGAAAATTAAAGGTAATAGTTTCTTCCACTTCTCTTGAACTTGGTATTGATATTGGTAGCATTGATTTAGTTATCTTATTATCTTCTCCTAAATCAATAGCAAGAGCTCTGCAAAGAATAGGTAGAAGTGGTCACAAATTACACGAAAAAAGCAAAGGAATTTTTATTTCTTTGGATAATGATGATCTTATAGAATGCTGCATTCTAAAAAGATGTGCTGAAAAAAGAAAGATAGATAATATTAAAATTCCAAAAAATCCACTAGATGTTCTTGCTCAACACATAGTTTCAATGGCTTATGAAGAAATAAGCGTTGAAGATGCTTATAAAGTAATCAGAAGAAGCTATAACTTCGATTCTTTAAGCAAAGAAGATTTTGAAGAAATGCTAAGATTTCTCTCAGGATTTTATAGTGATTTAGAAGAGAGAAACGTTTATGGTAAAATAAAAATAGAAAATGGAAAAATTTTACCTAGAAAAGGCTCTAGAATGATTTTTCTTCTGAATTCAGGAGTTATTCCTGATACTAGTGATGTTGTTGTTCTTTTGAAAAATAAACCAATTGGTTTTATAGATGAGCTTTTCTTAGAAAGATTAAATAAGAACGATATTTTCGTGTTAGGCGGTAAAACCTATCGTTTTTTGAAATCTTCAGGAATGGCCTGTTTTGTTGAAAACGCAGACGGTTTAACACCTACAGTTCCTTCCTGGTTTTCAGAATCTTTACCATTATCTTACGATTTAGCATTAGAAATACTTTTATTTAGAAAAAAAATGGATGAATGGTTAGATAAATTTAATCAAAAAGAAATTATTGAAAAAATAAGAAAAGAATTGAATGTTTCTGAAGAAATTTCAAAGATTATATTTGATTACTTCTATGAGCAAAAAAAATATATCGGGATCCCTAACTACGATAAAATGATTATAGAGATATATAGAGATAACGATACTAAAATTATATTCCATACTTTATTTGGTAGAAGAGTAAACGATGTTCTTTCAAGAGCTGCTGCAGACATCCTTAGTCAGATGACCTCTTCAGATATTTTGATTAATATAAACGATAACGCATTTTCATTATCTTTGCCAGAATCAATTAGCAAAGAAGATGTTTATTTTCTATACCAGGAATTACTTAATTATGATTTGAACAGATTAGAACAGATTATAGAAAACACAGAACTTTTCTTTAGGAGATTTAGACATGTTGCGACAAGATCCTTTTTAGTATTGAAAAATTATAAAGGAAAAAAGAGAAGTGTAAATAAACAACAACTTTCAGCTAAACAGATTTATAATTTAATTAAAACAATAAATCATAATTTTATTTTGATAAAAGAAACAAGAAGAGAGATTCTCGAAGAACACATGGATTTAACTAATGCAAAAAATGCACTACAATTAATGAAAAAAATGAACTTTGAAATTGTAAAAGTTAAATATCCCTCTCCTTTTGCATTAAACTTGATTCTTGATTCTTATTCTGATCTCTTAAAAGCTGAAACTAAGCACGAATTCCTTAAAAAAATGCACCATTTGATTTTGAATCAAATAAGCAAAAAAATTTAAATTGATGATATTTTTATGAATATATTACTGGGCTGGTAGCTTAGTTGGTAAAGCGTTGCCCTCGCACGGCAAAGACCCCGGGTTCGAATCCCGGCCAGTCCAATCAGAAAAATTTTAAAAAAGATAAATTATTTTCAAAACCTAAGGGCTGGTCGTCTAGCTGGTAAGATGCCGCCTTGGCATGGCGGTGACCGCGGGTTCAAATCCCGCCCAGTCCATATTTTTTCTTGATTTATGAAAAACTAATAGCAATTATTAAACTAGTTAAGCATAGCTTAAGAAGTAACATAATCCATACATTCTAATTAAGTTATTATCAAACCCCTAAACCAATTACAATAATTAATCATCCTTATCTTTCATATCAAGTAGTTCCTATTAAGCATCACAGATCTAATACTTAGCTATAACATAACATTGAATACACTTCCATATAACTAGTTCTTGTTAAACTGATTAATGGAAAATTCTTGTTTTTAAAGTTATTTTAATTTCTTCCATACTAACTAGTTCTTGTTAAACTTAGATAAATTTGAATTAGAAAGATTTAGAGAATTATTTGACTTCCATACTAACTAGTTCTTGTTAAACCCTTGGGAAATATTGAAGAGATAGAGCTTAAAACTTAAAAATTTTTCTTAAAAGATTTACGATTTCGCAAAGATTAACAAAATACCATACTAG